>NZ_JBIWEV010000005.1:0-494173 GCF_044762725.1 Peribacillus sp. NPDC096447 | reverse complement strand
CATTGGAAGGTTATTTGGCATGCACAAATTTAGTATAGCATGAAATATTTTAAGTTTTCATTGAAAAATGTTGACTAACTATTAGCTGGTTTAGTTCTATAAGAAAAAGGATTGTCGAGCAACCCCGATCTCAACAAACGTACCTATTGTTTAACAAGAAGCAGAACTATCTTAGATATCCTCCATTATTAATATCGAATGTTGCGCCTGTATAATGCTTGGCTCTATCTGATAATAAGAAGACAACAGTATCAGCCACATCTTCAGGCAGGACAGGCGTATTGATGAGTTGGTGACTTAAATACTCCTCTTTTCTCCAATCAGGTATCGTACCCATCATGGGAGTATTAACCATCGTAGGAGCAACAGCATTAACTCGGATGTATGGTGAGAAATTCATTGCACAGCTTTTAGTTAAACCTAATATGGCAGCTTTTGATAACCCATAAATTGCATCTGAACTACCCTCCATTCCTGACACTGAAGACATATTAACGATAATTCCCTTACGTTGGCTTTGAAATAATTTTTTACCGAACATTTGTGAGAGATAAATAAACCCCTTAACGTTTATATCTAAGACTTTATCAATTTCATCTACTTGATAATCCAGTATATTTTTCGCCAAATAATTCCCCGCATTATTAACTAAACCATCTACATCAGCATGTTCTGCTTCAACATATACAAAAAATTTAACGACCTCTTCATGGTTACTTACATCTAACTGATATGTATGAAGTACATAGCGATCATCTATTGACCGTTTTAAATCATATAAGGAATGTTCATTAATATCGCACGCAATTACTGAAGCCCCCTCATGTAAGCATTGTTTGACAATTTCTTTTCCTATTCCAGAAGCCGCGCCTGTTACGATTACTTTTCTATTTTTGAGCACTTATTGAAGCTCCTCTCTCCATCTATTATTACTCTAATTAACTAAATAGTAGCATGAGTGTTAACCGTTATCCTTGTTGAACTAACCTGCCCCGTTAGTTGCATAAAGAAAAAGGCTAACACTATTAAAGTCTCGTCTCTTTCGCTTTAGCGTAAATAGTGGAACGTGGAACGCCTGTCATTTTAGCTATCTCATTTACACTTAATCCGTTAGATTCTCTCTCCTGAAACAGCTTCAAAGCCTTTTTAACGTCCTTCTCGTCCTTTCCTTTACGTCCCATATGAGTTCCTTTAGCTTTTGCCCTTTCACGTCCCTCAGTGGTCCTATCTTTGATTAAATCACGTTCAAACTCAGCAATAGCCCCCAGCATAGTAAACATTAGCTTTCCAGATGGTGTACTAAAATCAATCTGTTCTTTGATGAATACTAAAGCTATTCCCCGTTCTTCTAGTTCCTTAGCAATCTTTTGTAAATCAAATGTACTCCTAGCTAGTCTGTCTATTTTGTAAACAACCAGCTTGTCTCCTTCCCTTAAAAAGTCTAACGCCTTAATCAGTTCCTCACGATCACTTTTAGCACCACTTTGTTTCTCTATGAATATCTTCTCACAGCCATATTCTTTTAACTTCTCTTCCTGTAAATCTAATGATTGATCAATGGTGCTTACTCGTCCGTATTCATAATCACATCCGATGCGTGAAACAACTACCTTTTGGATTTATCTTTTATAGTTTTTGCTATTGCTAAAAAAATGATGATGTTAATATAGAAGTAGCTATTAGAAAAATAGAAAAAATTATAGGAGTGAAGGACAATGAGTGTACATAAAGCCCTTACGTTACATGCTCAAAAACAAAATCAACTTTTTACTAAATTTTCCCTATTAGACCAACAACGTGAAGATTATATTCAAGGAGCTATAGAATTATGTAAGGCTGAAAAGGATTTTACAACAGACCATATTAATCAAATCACTATGCAAATCAATGTTCTTGCAAACCAAAGGCTAATACCTACTCGTAAATTAGTTACCCCAGAAATGGTTCATTCATATGTGGAGTCATTAAAGTAAAATAATTTACTGATCTCTTAGTCGTAAGAAAAAGCACCGAATATCGGTGTTAACCCTCGACCTCCTGACACTCATTTTATAGATGAGTGTTTTTTTATGCTCAAATCTCCAAAAATACTCGTTAGTTCTACAAAAAGAAAAATATAGAAAGCTAGTTTACCTTTATCCTGCATATATTCAAATATGGACAAGATAAAGGGTGAATAATTGATGACTAAACAAACTCTTTTTAAAGGAACTATGATTTTAACAGTTGCCGCATTCATTACAAAGATATTGGGATTCGCTAACGGAATAGTATTAGCAAATGTAATAGGTCCTGAAGGCGTCGGGCTTATCATGATGGCAATGCCTGTTACTGGTCTTTTAATTACATTAACTACGTTAGGGCTCCCCATAGCTATATCTAAACTGGTTGCTGAAGCTGAAATAAAGGGAAACTATAAACGTGTAAAAAAAATCCTGGTTGTATCATTAGTAACTACTAGCTTATTAGGATTAATTTTAATGATTATTGCAATTTTCGGTGCTAAGGCATTATCTTCACATTTCTTAACAGATCAAAGAGCTTATTATTCTTTGCTTGCCGTTATACCGATAGTCCCTATTGTGGCAGTTTCTTCAGTCATAAAAGGATATTTCCGTGGCAAACAAAACATGACGCCAATTGCGCTATCCCAAGTAATTGAGCAAGTTGTTAGAATTGGGCTTATATTTTTTCTAGTTCAGTGGCTTATTCCTTACGGAATCGAATATGCTGCAGCTGGAGCAGTTCTTTGTGGCATTATTGGAGAAGGATTTTCTCTACTATATTTATTCTCTGTGTTTAAATGGTCAAAACATAAAAAATTCAAATTACACCATTCCTTTATTAAACAGATCAGCAAAGGTAAGGAAGTTTTCTTCGATTTACTTAAAACTGGTCTGCCGACAACTGGAAACGGCTTTATACAATCTTTGATAGGAATTATTCAGCCCATTCTGATTACACAAAGTTTGGCTCTGGCCGGTATTGGAACGGCTTTAGCTACAAAACAATATGGTATTGTGATGGGATATGCTATACCTTTAATGCTTCTTCCGGGTTTTGTAACGAATTCTTTATCAGTAGCTTTAGTACCAGCCATTAGTGAATCGAAAGAGAATAATAATCATCTTCTTATTAAGAAAAGAATTCAACAAGCTGTAAACATAGCTTTGATTGTAGGCGTTCCATGGACAATCATTTTGTACGTTTTTGCAGAGCCCTTAACGACTCTGATATATAAGTCACCGGAAGCAGGTACTTTTCTTAAAATCATGGGGCCATTCTTTCTACTACACTATTTCCGTACTCCCTTTCAAGCAGTACTTATTGGTTTAGGAAAAGCGAATACTGTCATGATAAATAATTTAGTGGCTTCAATAATATCCTTAATTTCTATAGTCTTTCTGGCTTCAAACCCTGAATTAGGGATTTATGGAGTCGCCCTATCTTTAAATATAGGATTGACCTTAGGTACATCCCTTCATTTCTTTTCAATTAAAAAATTAATTGGGCTTTATTTAAACCTAATCGATACTATCAAAGTTATTTTATCCGGTATTATTATGGGGTACGGTGGATTAATTACATTTAAATATATTCAAAATGAGACTACAAATTCAATCGTGATATTGGTTATATCTTTAACTATTTCCTTGCTTAGTTATCTACTATTTCTACTTTTTTTCAAGATCATTGATTTCAAAAAATTGCATAAGTAGCATACATTTAACTAACTTACTGATCGGTGACAATACAGTTGTTTAATTTTGCTTTTATAAAACACACTTAACACCGTCCTATTATTCAGACGGTGTTAAAATTTTCTTTAACCATCAACAGAAATAAAGTCGTTTAAACAACTTCCTTAAGCAACTAACGCACCCGTAAGTTCATTAAGAAAAAGGCTCGCATCTGTTATTCATTAGGCATTAATAACCCGTAAAACCTCCAAATACATTATTTACAAGAAAAGATGTGATATTAGTCATCCAATCAAAAAACAAGACAACCCCCATAATAATTGTGAAATAACCGCCAAATCGAGTTATATTGTGATTATATTTCCTTATCCATCCTGATTTACCGATAAAAAAGGACATTGTAAAGAACGGTATGGAAAAACCAAGTATATAAGCAATCATATATATTAATCCCTGACCAGTAGATAAACCAAGGGCCATAACGGCACCTAATATTGGTCCTACGCAAGGAGTCCAACCAGCAGCATACCCTATTCCAATTAAAACAGAACCTATATAACCTGATGGACGATTTTTAAAAGTTATTTTCCTATCTATCATTAGAAATTTTGGTTGAAAAACCCCAACAATAATTAACCCAAAAACAATTATCAAAATTGCCCCTACTTGTCTAATTAAATCAATGTATTCATAAAAAAGGGCATAAAAAAACGATGTTGATAACCCTAACACTACAAAAATAATTGAAAACCCAATCAAAAAGAAAAAGGTATGAAGTATTGTCTTACGATTTAATTTTCTACTATCTTCTTTTAACTCACTAACTGAAAAGCCTGTAATATACGATAAAAATGCAGGATATAAAGGCAAACAACACGGAGATATAAAAGATAATACCCCTGCACCCAAAGATAAAAAAATGTTTAAGTCTTCCAATCTAATTTCCTCCAATTTTGATTTTCCCTTGTATGTAGATTTTACCATATATTCCTGTGTTTTCTTGAACTATCCTGTCCGCATAAAGAAAAAGCTGCCTTAAAGACAGCTCCGATCTTCAGCTAACGCACCTGTTAGTTGATTAAAGAATTTAAAATGACTCCCCAATAAAGAAAACTCATAGTAAAAAAAACAAACGCAAATGCCGATATTGCTTTTGGTAATTTACCATAAAAGTATATTAATGCTAACCCTATTAGTATGTGAATAAAAGCAAAAAGAATAAGACTCATTTACCTCACCTCTTACCTAAATTGTACCATTTTCCACTTTGATAAATAATCCCTTCTTTCACTAACCTACCCCGTTAGTTGCACAAGTAAAATTCCACACTAGATTCATCCAGTGGTTAACACTATGTTACAATAACACAAATTTAAGATGTAAATTTTGAGTACACTCATAATAGACAATTCAAAATGCTATTTTAAGTAGATTTTGTGTGTGAAATTTAAGTTAAATAATAAATAAATTAGATAAGTAGAATGAAAGGATGTCACTTTAGGCGTTAATTTGCACTTATTTTAAGAGCTGTTTTGCACATACAACTTTAAAACCCATCTACCTTCATAAGAGAAGTTAGCTGAGTTTCTTCATTTTTACTACTTTTCTAAATAGCGATAATGAAGCGTTGTTTTAAAAATATATTATGTCAGATATTCTACATTACTTTACAGAATCCTTTGTCGAAATCTCGGTAATTTGTAGAAACATGCTGTTAATTTTGATAAAGAATTGCTTCATTCACTGCTTAAAATGATCACACTTTTGCCTTCCATATAAAGAATGTACTCACTTTTGGTTCCTACTGATTAGACACAAAAGTGAGTACATTAATTTGTGAAATGGTTGATTAATAAGCAATTATAGATACCTGAAATGTTCTTGCTTTTATGATCTTCTACACCTAAGATTCATTATAGTCCCCTAATTTGGCTCAAGTTGACTATATCATTCATTGTTGCTTCCGATAATTCTCTCGGTTAGTTCTCATAATAAATGGTTTCGAACATAATTCTTTCGCTTGGATCGAATAATTCCTAATTATGAATTACGTTCGAGCTTCGGTTGATTATCTGTGTACTAGTAGTTGAGAAAAATTACTTCTTGAACACTTAACTAGTTACACATTCAATTTAAAGTTCTACGGTGAGTTTCTAACTGCCTAACAACCTATCTTAAGACTTAGATGAACTCACATCGTCCAGTGTGCGTCGTTTTGTGCAAATTCGGGTCATCAATCTTAGTATTAAACCATGAACGTTAAAACACCGCAATTTCGTGTTTAAAATCATTTAGTAAATATTGTTTAAAAGAAAACTATATGATGTCTGACTTCCCAGCAGCTATTCAAGCACGAAAAGCCGATAAAAATATATGACCTTAATGGGATATTGGCACCACCCTCTTCATCTGGGGCACTATATTGATCTCCATCATCTTCCCGAAAAAATTTTGCAAACATCATATGTTTCAGTTGGTTCTTTATCTGTTTTTAACTCCAACAAGGACAAGTATTTTCATTCGATCACCTTAATTCCTACCTATCGTCCAATTAACTTGCCCCTGTAGTTAAAGAAAAAAAGCCTTACTACTTATTGAAGTAAAGCACCCATTAGTTTAATAAATTTTTGAGAGAGTCAAATACAAATAAAGCTTCACCCCTTATGTGCTATTAGAAGCATTGACTCGTATTTAGGACTATGTTTTATTTGTTTTTCTTTTTTCAATTTCTTTTTTCACCAAAGGGATTACCTTTTCTTTTACTGTTTTTTGTACTTTTGGATCACTTATTAATTTTTTAAATTTGTTTAACACATTCATACCTCCGATTTATTAAATTTGGGATTTAACTAATATGGCTGTGTACTAAAAGGAATAAACGATTCTTCTTGTCTAACATTTCACAAATGTTAAAAGTGGCAGGCAATTCTTAAAGTAAATTACCCGCAAGAATAAAAAAATCTAAAGAATTCCACTGTGCATAATATAACCTCTTTTAAGAGCTGTTTTTAGTCGTTAATCTACCTTCGTTTAACAACCTCTTTATATACCATATATGCAATTACAATTATAGCTAGAATAAAAATTACTTTCATCCAAATCTACTCCCCATCTACTTTTTCTATCCTTTCTTATACCCGTAATCTGTATTAAGAAACAATGAGATAAAGGAAAGGTTAAAAAACCATAACTGATTTGTTATTAAATAAAACATAGTTTTCATAATAAGTGTCTTGGTTGTAATAACCCAGGTAGAAAATGTATACAAGCTGACAATAATGCGTTTAACACCTTTCTATCTTTGGTCTTCGAACAGCAATTATGAGATATCAATTTGCAATTTGTAAAACAGGTAGTTCCCAAATTTCCTATCTTCAATAGGCAAGATTACAGGATTTTTTTCTGTATGAACCAATTTAAATCGAACATTGGCATACATAGGACTATCCGCAAGGTGATGCACCACTCCCACTCCTTTAAGTCTCTTACAGTATCTTGTAATTGGATTCAGGAAGAGGAAAATAAATATTGCTTTGGTGTACATAATATAAAGAATAACCAATGACAGTAAAAGTGTTATGAAAAGGGTGAACAAATGGAAAGAAATAACGCAATTGACTTTATTAAATTTTTTGCAATATTTTCTGTTGTAGTCATTCATGTATTCCCAAGGGATAGCCAGATTGGTCTATTTATTCTCGATAACGTCTCAAGGTTTGCGGTGCCATTCTTCTTTACTGCATCTGGTTATTTATTCGGTAAAAAGATGGTACATACAAGGGATTCCATTGACTATTTTAAAAGGTATATTATAAAAATCTTAAAACTGTATTTATGCTGGCTCTTCTTTTATATGATGTATGATGTTCTTATTCTTTATAAAGTTGCTACCGATGCACTAAAGGAATTTGCGCAATACATTAATCAATTTTCATTTCTTGATCTTATATATTATGGAACTGGGACTAGCGGATACCAATTGTGGTTTTTAACCGCATTAATTTGGAGTGTAATCATTCTATTCGTTTTTTTAAAGTTAAAAAAAGTGAAGCTTCTTTTAACCATCAGCCTAATCTTAAACTTGATAGGTCTTTTCGGACAATCGTATTCGATGTTCTATGAATTTCCCCTAAGTACACGGGATGCTTTATTCATTGGTCTTTTTTATACAACTTTGGGCTTCTTCTTTGCGGATGAAAAATTCTTTAAAAAGTCAAAATCAATAACAGCCAAAACCTGCCTATTATTAATTTTTATCTTCTTTACTGTCCAAGTGGTAGAAGGATACTTATTAGAAAAGGTGTTATCAGGAAGTCATGGAGAATATTTTATTTCTACTATCTTTTTAACTGCATTTCTTTTTTTATTTGCATTAAATAATAAAACATTGGGGAAGGATTTGTTCATTACTAAAGTAGGAGGAAGAGCCCTAGGTATATACATTGTTCATGTAGTCTTCATCGATATTTTTGATTTGATTTTATCGGCAGTAAAAATGGATCATATATCCGACAATTTATTGTTAAAACTATTTGAGACACTCCTTATAATTTCTATGTCGTACATTTCTTATGACCTGCTTCAATATTTCAAAAGGCGTTTAAGCAAAATGATAAAAACCAGTTAGTGGATAGTTACAATGATAAAAAAGCATGAGACCTCAAGTCCCGATGCTTCTTCTTAAAATTTACGCTTGAAAAACCATAGATCCAAGCTTTCTTAATACGTTTATACTCCCGCGTTGGCTTATAAAAAAAAGCACCCTTTTTGACAGCTTGTTCTTTCGAAATATACTAACAACACTGCCGTTTTAGTCCTGGAAGAAAATTTTACTGAATTAACATACCCGTTTGTTCAAAAAAATAAAAGTTATCCTTTGCAACCCCTATTTTATTATTTGTTTTCCTTCTACTCCACTAAAAACAGATTATCGTAAGCCCTAGTATACGATCCATCTAATAGATATTGTTTAGTTGATATGCATTGGATACTGTCCAATGCATATCAACTAAAGAGAAAAATCTGCGTTGGCCATTGTAGTAACAATCATTACGCATCATTTCACCAAATCGTGCCAAGTCACGCAATGTAGACCGCATACCACAAATGGAAATATCCAAACCGATTAGATCTACTTGCATCTATGCGTTTTCTTCTGCCCCCAGTTTAGACCCATTTTTTATTGAATTAATTCTGCCATATTTTTCACGGTCAAGTGTTTGACTTAAGAATATTTTTAAAACTTATCCGGAAACTGCTTTACAACTCCCGCAGAGATAGTATCTGCCATTAAGATTATATGTGTGACCCCTTCGTCAATTGAAACGATTCTTCCGTTCCAATCTTTTGCTAAGCTTGCAGATAAATCATTTGTCACTAATTTCAGATGCATATACAGCAATTTTTTTAGATCTTCATTTTTTAAATAGGGGTTGGCACCGCTAAGGAAGGCTGCTATTTCATCAGCATTTCTATACCATTCTTTGTTTAGCTGTTTCACCAAGACTTCATTTCCGCTTTTAGCCGCATCTACAATCTTTCCCGCAATCACAATATGCTCTTTAAGTAAATCCGTAAGTTTGTTCCCAGCTTTCTCACCGTATACTGGCTTTATAGCATTTCCAATATCCTCCTGATTTTTCAGAAGCCTAGCCAATACCTGTTTTTGATCCTCCGCTCCAGCTGTTGTTGCACTTGTAATGTAATTACTTGTCCACAAAACATGATCAATCCAAAGTTTCCTGAATTCATTTGCGAACTTTACCTCAGATTGACTAACACTTTGCACCTGCGGTTTAGCGTATGCACTGGTTGTTCCAGACACCATGTTTAGAGGAAATAAAAAAATAAATCCCATCAACAATAATTTTTTCATAAAACCATCTCCTTCCAAAGTTTAATAACACCTTTTTATTATTGATATATGGGATTTTAATATTCATGATAATGGTTCTACTTACCCTGTTGAACGGTAAATTGGACTTAGACGAACGCACATCTTCCTATGTAAACTGTTTTGTATAAGATTAGGTCAACTATCAAAGTATTGATACAAGGACTACAACGTCGCGATTTGCGCTTAAAATATGATGAATCAATGTTTAAATTACTTAAAAATTCAAGAATGAGACGCCAAGAAATAGTGGATTTTAATATAATACATAATTATGTAAACTTCCCGATAAGTCAGCGTTTCAGGACTTTGAAGATATATTATCTAAACTAGAATGAAGTGTTTTATAGGCAATGTTCACAGTTTCATATTCCCCTTTTGTACACAGACACAAAGTTCAATACATTAGGGTCATTAATTTGAGTACATAGTGTTATTAATCCACTTAAAACCTCACTACTTCTCTCTAACTGTTTTGATATACAAAATCGAGTACATTATTAACAATCTAAACGTATACATTTAACTGTAAACACACATACCACCGTTCAGAAATTTATGAACGGTGGTATGTGTGTTGCCCTTTCAACCTATACCTTCTCGCTGGATAAAGCTTTCCATTCTAGGTAAACGGTATAAAGTTCAGAGGGGCGGTCAGATTCGTCTGTCCTGATAGTTGTTTGTTGCCTTTACTCCTCTTCATAGAGCGTAAGAAATGAATCCGGCACGGCACGTCCTTCTGCGATCGCGTTTACCCTGTCGACGAATTCCGGTAGAATCAGATGACGCAGAGGCTGGTCTACTTGATTCAATCGTTTGAATGCCTCCCGAGCCAAATCATCCCATTCCTTGTAGCGATGCAGATAATCATCCGGCATCACTACGGTGCTTGACGTCCCTTCCTCCGGTTCACACTCGAATGGTTCATCTAACCCTAGCGTAGCATAGTCGCATGTGATTTGCTCTCCGGGGAGAATATCCCTTGACGCTAATTCAATCTCATAGACAGTCGATACCACATTTGGACTGAAGCTGTGATTAATGTATCTAGCATGATCCCAGCACAGCACGTAGCGGTCGTCATCGTTGAGGTAGGCATATTTATAGACGATTTCCCTTCGCAATAGATCAAGCGATTCAATCTCATCTTCCTCGAGGATGATGTCCAAATGATCCAATGCCCAGATAATCGTTCCTTTGGGAATCATTTTTGTGGCAAAAACGCCCACACCAATCTTTTCATTGACAAACCGAATCTCGGTATCTGGATGTATCATCGATTCTGTTCACCCTTTCTCACAATTACTATTACAATATATAGCAGATTCGTTTATTTGACTGTTCATTCGCGTATTTTATCCAAGTTCAATTAGCGGAATTTCCTCCTGGAAAACTTGAAAGCACTTTTATTTATGTTCCACAATTGGTCGCCTTCTCTTATATGAAATCTAATGAAGTCAAGTAGCAAGAACTTCCTGGATAATAGTGCAGCGACAAAAAAATCCCATGCCGGATGCATGGAACCTTTTTTAACTTAAATATAATTAAAGTTTGTTCTCCACCGGATGAACTGGCGCTTCCTCTATACTGTCGCCAGCAGACTTTTTTGACCAGTAAGTCGCGAGAATTGGTCCGGATATGTTGTGCCATGCAGCAGCCAGTACGCTTGGAAGTGCTGCCAGAGGGCCGAAATGTGCAGTAGCAAGCGCAACACCTAACCCTGAGTTCTGCATGCCTACTTCAATCGAAATCGCTCTTCTATTCACTTCATCAAGTCCAAGCGCTTTTGCTGCTAAGTAACCGAACAGCAGCCCAAATCCGTTGTGAAGCATTACGGCAGTGAAAATAAGGAACCCGGATGAAGCAATACTAGCTGCATTGCCTGAGACTACTGCGCTTACAATCGTAATGATAGCTGCTACCGAAATAAGCGGTAAAACGGTTAAGCTTTTTTCAACTATTACAGGGAAAAACCGCTTAATGGCCAAACCTAAAACAATCGGAAGAAGGATGACTTGGATAATGGACTTAAACATATCAAAAAAATCAACCGGCATCCATTGGCCTGCCAGCAAAAGCAGAAGCAGCGGCGTCATGATTGGAGCCAGTAAAGTTGAAACCGAAGTCATAGCTATCGACAAAGGTACATTGCCTTTTGCCAGATATACCATAACGTTAGAGGCTGTTCCGCCTGGTACACAGCCGAGCAAAACCAGTCCTGCAGCTAATTCTGCAGGCAAATTCATGAGTTTCGCAATAAGGAATGCCACAGTTGGCATGATGATAAACTGGGCGCAAACTCCAATTATCACGGGCAGTGGTTTAGTAATGATGATTTTAAAATCAACGGCCTTCAAAGTAAGCCCCATACCAAACATGACAACGCCAAGCAATATTGTAATATATCCTCCCAATCCTAAAAATGGCTCTGGAAAAATAAAGGCAATGACGGATATCAAGATAACCCAGACAGCAAAATATTTGCCGGCTAATGCACTGAATGCTTCTAATACTTTCATTTCATCACACTCTTTCTTGCATAAATATTTTACTAGGATTTAATAAATTATCTGGATCAAGGGCATCTTTAATTTTTTCCATCACAAACAGAGAGTTCCCATGTTCTTTTTTCTGATATTTTTGTTTACCGACCCCAACTCCATGTTCTCCAGTGCATGTTCCCTTACGCTCAAGGGCATAAAGGACAATTTGTTCATTTAGCTGTTCAGCTCTTTTAATTTCTTCTTGATTTTTATTATCGATCATTAAGAGCACGTGATAGTTCCCATCGCCTACATGGCCGACGATCCCACCGGTAAGGCCCAGTAAATCAACAGCTTCCCTTGCATGATGAATTGCACCAGATAGCTCTGAAATCGGAAGGCAGACATCAGTCACCATCAGTTTTTTTCCAGGATTGCCATGAATATAAGCATATGCAAGATTATGGCGAGCTTCCCATAGGCGGTTCCTGGCAGCATTATCTGTCTCAAATTCAATATCGAGACAATTATGTTCTGCTACTATTTCTTTAGTGAACTCTACATCTTGCTTCAACCCTGCGTCATTACCATGAAACTCCAAGAATAGTGTAGGCGCTTCGTTATAGCTTGTCTCACTATAGAGGTTAACCTGCTTCATGGATGGTTCATCGACAAGCTCCACCCTTGCTATTGGAACACCTGACTGCAAAATGGATACGACTGCTTCTACCGCATTGTTCAATGCCGGAAATGATGCTCTTGCCGCCATAACGTGCTCAGGAATTCCGTAAACTCTCAACGTCAATTCAGTAAAGCAGCCAAGCGTTCCCTCAGACCCGACAAAAAGACCGTTTAGATGGTAGCCTGATGACGATTTAGCGGCCAAATTGCCAGTATGAATAATGGAACCATCTGCAAGAACCACTTCAAGATCGCGGACTTGGTCACGCATCACACCATATTTAACTGATGTCGTTCCACTGGCATTTGTTGCGGCCATTCCGCCAAGAGTTGCATCAGCTCCCGGATCCACTGAAAAAAATAAACCGTATTTTTTCAATTCTTTGTTCAGTTGCGAACGCGTTACGCCAGGCTGAACCTTTACGAGAAAATCGTTTTCACGCACTTCAAGGATTTTATTCATTAGTGAAAAATCAATGGTTATGCCATGGTTGTACGGTATGACATGCCCCTCGAGGCTTGATCCCAAACCAAAAGGAACCATAGGGATTTTGAACATATTTGCTAATTTCACAATTTCACTAACTTGCTGTGTTGTTTCTGGAAATACAACAATATCAGGAAGACTTACAGCATGATATGACTCATCTCTTCCGTGTAATTCTCTCACAGTCTTGTTTTCTGTTACTTGATTTTCCGAAAGAACTTCCTTTAAAGCGTTGATCAAATTTACACTAGCCGCTTCCGTTCTATTCTCCTTCTTTCTGCTATAGCATTCGTTTTTGTCATATCAAAAACTTTGCTCGCACCTATTCCCAGACTTAGTTTCTTCTTCAATTCTTCAACTGTATTATCGAGAGATGTTTTCCCCCTCCTTAATAGCTTAAAATGATATCGCTTCCATTTTATCGAATAATTGGTCTAACCAATTTTAATTATACTAAATTTTTTGACTTTTTCAACAATTATCCATTTTATACTTTTCTCCATAAATAAATGTTTATTTCTCAATATTTATAGTTGATTTTCCATCATTAAAAAACCAAAATGGCCTTCAATAACCATGTAACCATAATTTGACTGAATCTAGACAATTATATTTAACAATATTGGTTTAACCAATTTAAATTTTCTACATTTATTTATTTTGATTTTAATATTGCGGCTTATCCCCTTGCTTCACAAATGAATGCTTGTTAGAATGATTTCACTAATAGTCGTACCAACATGTTTTTTTAGGGTTGTTATGAAAGGATGTGAAGGAAGCAATGGATTCAATACCAGTTAAATCCCCAAAAGTGTATGAAATTATCTTCAATCAAATTAAGGAATCTTTTATTAGCGGTGAATTGAAACCTGGAGATAAATTACCCCCTGAACGGGAGTTGTCCAATCGTTTTAAAGTGAGTCGAACATCAATCAGAGAGGCCCTTCGAGTATTGGAGATTAACGGAGTCATTGAGGTCAGACCAGGTGATGGGACATTTATCAGACAATCTGAAGTTCAGTCACTGATCGAACAGCTAACCAACTCAATCATCAAGGCTGAGGACAACATGGTCTATGAAATGCTTGAAGTCCGACGAGTAATCGAAACGGAGTGTGCTTTTCTCGCTGCGCAGAGAGCAAACTCTTTTGATTTACAAAATATCCTTAAAGCTCTAGAAGAAATGGCACGTTCGGAACATGATGAAGAATTAGGCTTGCGAGCAGATCTATTGTTTCACAATAGTATTGCACAAGCCACAAACAATTCCATATTTGCTGGATTGGTCCATACCCTTAGTGATCAAATGAAAAATACGATTCGTGCCACCAGACGGCATCGTTTCAAAGAACCAGGTCATTTCCAAGAAACGCTTCAAGAACATAAAGAAATCTACTATTCTATCGCATTAAAGGACGCGGAAAGAGCCAAGCGACTAATGAATGCCCATATCATTCGCATTAGAGAACAGATGGCTGCGGCTACACTAGAAAGCATTGGAGATGACGCCAAAATTGCTTCTTATCAAAATGAATAAGACCATCACCCATCGCAATACTGAAGGTGATAAATAAGCGTCCGCTCGCAATATAACTTACGAGAACATGAAGGCATACCTGATTTTTTTAGGTGACCAATTAAATTTGACATTAAAAAGCGCCTTTCTAAGAGGGCGCTAAGCTGGTTTAATAAAGTTTAAAAATTGATCCCCTATTTAAGTTTATCCTTTTGACATAGTGAAGGAATCAACGTTACATTCTTTTAGAGCATGATCAATCAATGAAAGCTGATCATTAATCATTGATAAGTAGGAAATATGATAGTCATTAATTTGTTCCTTTAACTCCAACAGCAGCGTTTTGTTCCTAAGTACAAGGTAAATCTCTTCTGGATGTAACATATCACTTCTCCTTTTTTGTTAAGATATTACCTTTTACCCAAATTATTACAATCATTAACGTATAAGTGGATGTTTTGCACCACATTTAACTAGGGATATTTAGAGGGAGTTGGACAATACGTTTTTTATAATAAACCATGCAACTTACTTTTATAAGGGGGTTGCTCAGTAACAGTTCCTCCTTTTAGTAAAGATCCGTTAGTTGAAGTAGCACAACGATAAGTAAATAGAATATTTATTAAAAAAAGGATGTCGTATATTAGTCTTTAACGTCGAATATGCCCCCTTCTTACTTTGTTGTGTTAGACTTAATATATAAAACCATATTTTCTTGGGTTTAATTGACTTTTCTTAGTCATAAGGAAAGGAGTGTAAGAAATGGAGAAAATCAGCGTTTTTCTGGATGACTATCGGAAAGCACCCGATGGCTATGTGTTAGTCGAGACTATAGACGAATGTATAGAGCTATTGCAAAACTTTGATATTGAACATCTCTCTTTGGACCATGATTTATTAAATAAAACCAGGAATGGTTTTATGCTTGTTCAAAAGATGGTCAAAGAAAAACTATTTGCCAATCGCATTACTATTCACTCTGCCAATTCAGTTGGCGGTAAAGCGATGTACAACTGTTTAAAGCAAGCACAACAGAATTTAACTATGCCCCCTGCCATTATTGTATCCTTACGACCATTGCCCCTCAAATTCTTCCCGTCAAAGGTTCTGCAACATTATATAGATATACGATAAACTCTTCTCAATCTCAACGTTTCATAATTATTTTATTAAATCTGTTAGTAGGGGTAGAAAAGCTTTCCAAAAAACAATATCTTAGAAGGAATGCCAAGTCCTCCCTAATAAAATAAAACCTTTAATGGCAGCAACTTTATTTTATAAGTTGTTGCTATTTATCATGATGGAGTTAACTCTAATAGATAGATTACTAGTCTATGCATACAACAAGTTTCCTGCAGTTTACGCTCATCGTCGCAAACATTTTTTATGTATTTGGGAAAGGGAAAAACATTCGCATTTACCCTCTCCCCTCGCTTGATATAATCACAACAAGGGATTCGTTATAATCCGTTCCAACACTAATATTACTTTAGAGCTGGTGAGGTTTTTCACGGTTTGTGACTAGTTTTTTTCATTTCGGATTATACGGACAGACTGCTCTGCCATATACTCCGCTCCTCTGGAAACATTATATACGACTGCGTATTCAGCACCTAAATATTGCAGAATATTTTGGACCTCCTGAAATGGGTTCTTTTTTCCGCAAGTATAAATATCAATGGCAGCATAATTCTTTTCTGGCCATGTATGAATGGACATATGTGAAGTGGATAGTATTAGCGTTCCTGTAACACCATATGGTTCAAATTTATGAAAGCTGCGATTCAAGACAATCATTTCCAACCGCTCTGCTGTAAGATCCAATTGTTTTTCTAGTTCCTTTGCGTCATCAAGAATACTAGATTTACAGTTAAACGCATCAATAATGACATGGAATCCTTTAGTTTCCAATGTTTGTTCCCCCTTCTCTATCAATCCATGGGCCAATATCACTTAAATCCATAAGTGTGGCCCACTCCATTACTATTTAATAATTACAGTTTATGCATGTATGAGTGATTGCGGTTGGACAACCTTTTTAAAAATCCGCAAATTATGATTAATTAAGTCATTCATTTACTTACGGGAGTATGTATAACATTTGGAGATATCTTTAAATTTATTCAAAAATATCGCCAACATAATAAATAGAAGTTGGCGATTTCCTATAATAGATTTCAATAATCCATTTCCTGCTGATAAAAGCGATGAAGTGTGAGTTGATCGAGTGTATTTACTTTTGCATATCTACGCCCATAAAGGTGATAATCCTTAAATTGAAACAATGAAGATAAATCTTTTGGAAGAGTTCCATAGGGGACATTAATTGATAGTTTATCCATGCGTTTCGTCCTGAATTTCTTTGCAGCTATATGAAAGCCCCAGTCACCAAAAGATGGAACGATTGTGTGGTAACTCATGACATCGAAACCGACACTCCTGATTGTCCTTCCTATACTCCAATAAACGAGCGGGGCATCATCCGGTGAATTGGATTGACAGACGAGTACGCCATCATCTGCAAGGAAACTGTATAGACGGCTAAAAAGCTCTTTTGTATATAATTTGCATAGAATTTCATTTGCTGGGTCCGGGAAATCTACAATGATCACATTATATTTACGAGTATTTGAAGAAACGTATTTCTGGGCGTCCTGGATATGAACTTTTACACGTCTATCAAGGAATGATCCCTCGTTAAGCTCTACAATCTTGCGAACACTCTTTGCTACTTTAATGATTTCCGAATCGATATCGACAAGATCAACACGCTTTACATCACTGTACTTGAGGACTTCTCGAAGGGCTAGTCCATCTCCTCCCCCTAAAATTAAGACGCGTGTCCGTTTTTTAGTCAGTGTCATCGCAGGATGAACCAGTGCCTCATGATAGATGCGTTCATCTAATGAAGAGAACTGCAGTTGTTCATTGAGATACATTCTTATATCTTTAGCTTCCACTACATTGATATCCTGATATTTGCTAATCCCTTCATGAAGGACTTTATGCTTGAGTGCCTTAATTTCCCTGAGACCAATTTGGTCCCAGATATCACCGCCGTCTAACGTTCGGCTTTCGTCTTGCATCCCATTCTTACTATTCATTTTTGATCTCCTCTTTATCTTTGATGTAATGTCTCCGTTAAGGCTAGTATATGAAGGCCCTTGCTAGAACGTTTGCACGATTGTCCCATTAATTTTATTGGGACATAGTTACTGTCCATGAATCTTAATATAATGACTCACTTGGGATATCAGTAGTACAAATAGAAGCAATCCTAAATAAAAAAAGATCACTCCCTGATCAGAATCTAACAGGGAGTGATCTCTTTCGGTCCAAAAGCTATTTAAATTAAGCACCTTCTGTAACCATTGATTTAAATCATGATTTCACTTCATTAAAAAAATTGCGGCAGGTCTTCTTTATGCGCTTCGAGCATTTCATCCAGTATTTTTTTTGCGATGGTGTCTGATGGTACTAAAGGATTTATGGTCATCGCCACTAAAGCTTTATGATAATCTCCGGTGACAGCCGCTTCAGCAGCCATCCTTTCAAAAGATTTAATTTGCTGGACCAATCCCCGGACTGCTACAGGCAGGTCGCCAATGGCGATTGGTCTTGGTCCTTCTTTGGTGATCACACAGTTCATTTCAATGGCTGATTCATTTGGAATACTCGCTATCGCCCCGTTATTGCGTGTATTGACTGGCTGAATATCCCGCTTATCATTGTAAATCGAATTGATGAGACTGCAGGCCGCTTTGCTGTAATACGCTCCACCGCGCTTTTCTAGTTGAGCCGGTTTAACATTCAGTTCAGGATCTCTATACAATTCAAATAGGTCCTTTTCCAGTTGTTGAACGACCTCAGCCTGCGTCCCATTTATTGCTGAAGATTCCTTTTCTTCGATAACGTCATTTGAATAGCCAATGTTGCGTAATACTCGTAAAATACAAAAAAAGCAATTCACATGAAGTGTAATTGTTTTTTTAAGAAGTGTATATTTTCGAGCTTCGTCCACTCACATGGTGGATTATTGGTTTTTTTCGCCTATTATTAATTAACAACTGACATTACTTGTTTTTTACGATTGATAAAATCGTAATGGTGCTAATTATGCAGAGCGTGCCAAGCCACTCGGCTAAACCGAATGTTACATTCAGCCAGAAAACGGATATTAAGGTTGCGGATAATGGTTCAACCGAAGCAAGTAAACTTACCTCAGAAGCCGAGATGAATTTGGTACTTTCCAAATAAAAATAAAAAGCAATGATCGTACCAAAAATGATGATGAATAAAACCGCTGAAAATGAAGGTAACGTCCAATTGCCTTCAAATGCCCATGGAGGATGGATGATGCTAAAGCATATGCCTCCAATCAACATGCCCCATCCCACAACAATCATCGCTCCCCATCTTGAAAGGAGTTTATAAGGCTGCAATGTATAGAACGCCAATGCAAAGGCTGATGTTACTCCCCAAAATACTGCCCACCCGGAAATGGATAGTGTACGAATGCTTCCTCCCGTCACAAGCAAAAAGGTGCCTAAAATCGCTATGATCACAGCTACACTCACAGTAATGCTTGGAAAACGTTTGGAGCGAATGGCTAAATAACAAGTGATCAGGGCCGGTGCCAAGTATTGAAGGACAGTGGCAGTGGCTGCATTGCCATGTTCAATTGCTGCAAAATATGTGTATTGAACAGCGAGCATACCAAGAATGGCAAAAAGGATAATTTGAAGCGCATCTTTTTTGGTTTTCCAAATCTCAAAAACTTTCAGTCTTTCATTTTTATAAGCGACACCCAGTAAGATGATTCCAGAAAGCAACAAGCGTATAACAGTGAGCCACTCAGGACTGAAACCTTGCTGTTGAAACAGATATTGAGCTGCCGTCCCTGACACTCCCCATAACGCAGCGCCAGTCAGTACAAGTGCAATCCCTTTGTTTCTTGAAGGTGATATAGCAACTAAAGTATCATTACTCATTTTTTTCTACCCCGCTTTTTACACGTTCCGTATGGACTTGAATTCTTAAATAACTTTCTTTCCAATTCTTTTCTATCACCTTAAGCACCATAGTGAGATTTCCATTCCTTAATGCCTGTATGATCTGATCATGCTCATCTGCGGAAAGATGAACATCACTTACCTGATTGAAATAAAACAGTTCCATTCGTATAAGTTTTTGTTTGAGTCCCGATAGAATCCGCTTCAACTCATCATTTGTAGAAAGATTGATGTAAATGGAATGAAAGTCATTATCTTTCTGGACGGCCACCATTTGATTTCCTTCGTCGATTGCTTTTTTCACTTCATGATTGATGGCTTCCATTTCTATTAAGTGTTTTTCTTCAATGAAATCAAAAGCCTGTTCCATAGCCAGCTTTTCCAGTGTCCAAACAATGGAGTATATGTCTAATACCCCATCGAATCGAATAGGGGAAACAATTGTTGAACGGCTCGGCTTGGTCTCGACAAATCCCTCATCCTCAAGCCTTAATAGTGCTTCTCTTATTGGGGTTCTGCTTACTCCCAATTGCTCGGCTAATTCTTTATCCCGTAATTGCTGGCCTGGCGTTAGGATTCCCTGGACAATCCAATCCCGCAAGATCATGTATGCTTCTTCACGTACAGAAGTACGTTTTATTTTTTGAGATGAATTTGAATGCTTCAACGGCTATACCTCCTTAAAATACAGATATATAATATGCAATATATCACATATTGCATGCCGTAGAAATAGAGATTGTAAAATTTTAATCAGTGGAAAATGATGACGGTGAATCTCACCTCTTTTGTAAAATGGCTGCGAAACACTACTTGCAAGACAAGAACCAATTATCGTAAAAAGGATTAAATGGAAAAGGTGTTTAATAACTCTATATTTTTCTAAACCAGGCTACTCCTTTAATTCAACAAGAATAACCACACTTCTGAATTCATCCTTTAGCTTACTCATGAAAATCCTGTCAGTGTTCTAAAATAGGTAATGCCATAAATATAAATATATTTGAAAGGAGTGAGATGAAATGGAAGCAAGTACTTTTTTAGGCCTGTTTTGGGGATGGATGACGGTTATCGTATCGGGAATACTTTTCACTCGTCCATCAGTACTACGTGAACTGAAAAGATTAGTGGTCGAGGACAGAGGATTTGGAATTATATATGGCTTTCTATCAATTTTCCTAGGGTTAGGCACAGTTATCCTGCATAATGTATGGGCAATCAACTGGCAGGGATTCATCACAATCATTGCATGGCTTGCACTATTAAAGGGAATTTACGTAATTGCATATCCTGAACCATCCAAGAAAACCGACTTTGAAGTACGGATACTATCTACGCGTATAGCACTTGCTATCGTTGGTGCTTTGGCTTTATGGATGCTTGTAGTAATCTATATGAAATAATCTGTAATTCGAAATAACGACAAACAAGCCTCCGGCAGCGAAATTAAAAGGAATTATTCATTCATCTCCCCGCCATCCGAATTGCTCAGTAATCCAGGAAAATACCCGTCTAAGTTGTCGACTGGGCCTTGAACCATTTGAAGGACAACGGTGAGAAAATACTACCTATTGCAACTCGTGAAATGCTGAGAGTCGCTCGGGGGATTAATTTTGTTTCATGGATATATCTGCATGTTTTTACTTGTGAAAACTTATTTCAAGAATAGATAAAAAAATCATAGCAAATACCAAAGAAAAACGGAGTTAGTGGAACTTCTCACCTGCAATTTAACCTTCTGATTGAATGACTAAATCTTAATGGGATCTTATCTCCAATTCCATTCAAATGTTGGTTATTTTCTAAAAAAATGTCTTGAAAATGTCTTGGTGCTGACCGCACTCATTACATGAATATTCTATTTCCAATGCATCTTCAGTTACAGTATGAACTGTCTCTTTTTTACAAGTTTCACAAAATCTCTTTTCGGATATTTCTTTCATTTATCATTCACACTCCGTTTTATCATCATTTTTTGTAGCCTTGTTAATATTATTTTGCGAATATCCAACAGAAAAAATACCTTTTTCCTGAAGGACCTCAAAAAGAAGGTAAGGAACTCAGAGAAAAAGGTACTCAAATTGTTAATTTAACCTTGGATTCCAATACATCAAAGCTGCATGAAACGGATATTCGTATTCGAAAGCTCCCTCTTTTTCCACCACATATTTATTTAGGATCGTTTTTACTTCATCATAGGAAAAATGCTCATCAAG
The DNA here is from genome assembly GCF_044762725.1 of Peribacillus sp. NPDC096447. NCBI lineage: Bacteria > Bacillati > Bacillota > Bacilli > Caryophanales > Bacillaceae > Peribacillus > Peribacillus sp. NPDC096447. Next base: position 472,184 of record NZ_JBIWEV010000005.1, on the reverse strand, counting down.
AATTTTTGTTGTATTATCTCGGATCACTTCTTCATAGGTGGAATAGAATTTTTTACTTTTCAATTTAACGATCTTACAGTCCGCCAGTATTCCAAGTTGATACAAAACATTCAAGATGTGAATGTAATCCCGTTTTCTTAAATTGATTGTATATCCTCGTTCCTTCAATTCCATATAATGAGGTTTTTCAGGTCCGGTTGTCATACCTACTATCACTAAACGGGCTGCAGACTCATTCATTTTTAATAAGGTTTGACCGATTTCACTCATACGGTAATAACAATTAAAACCAAATACTACATCATATTTGACTTTCTTGGTCTCACTTTCCCACTTATCATGAATTAACTCCATGTTTTTGAAACCTTTTTCGTTCGCCTGGGATTCCAAAAAATTGATAATGCTTTCGGAACTATCTATACAAGTTAGTTTCTTGACTTCTTTTGCAATATCAAATGTATAATTGCCCCATCCAGGGCCGATTTCCAATACATGATCATCCTGTTTTAATAATGCCAATAACTCTTGCTGTACAATTTTGGCATAAGGGTCCGCTTTATGTTGTCTTTTCGCTGCAACCTTGGAAGCCCAAAAAGCTTCTTCTGCAGCATCATCTTTTAGCCTGTTAGGTATGTTTCCTGTATGATCTGCCATTGCCTGTTTCCAAAGTTCAATATAATCTATCATCTTTTCTCCCCTGAATTCGTATGTATTTATCGGTTTTCACAGTGGTTTGGAGTTGCATATTAGTTTGTTTCAAATTAAAGCAACAGCCAAATACTTCCTCTTTTAAATATATTAGCATACCATAGCTAAAACTTTGTTTTACACATGAGAAAAAGGAGCAAAAACATTGCTCCTGCATCAAAAATTGCTTATTATTCTCTAAACTTTTATCTTTTCGATAAAGCTGACCACGTATTTTCAAGCCATTTATCAAAGTCTGCTCCTTTTTCACCCTCATAGGTATCATATATATCCATTCTCATCTTCTGGAGTTTCTCTTTGAATTCAGTATATGTGTGATTTTCTGGTAAACTCTTCTTGATCCTGACTAAGATTTTGGTCAATCCTTTAACCAACTCGCCCTTTTTCCTTGCTGGCAATTGAACGTTTTCACCTAAACTTTTCAATTGACGGTAGGCGGCCTCTTGAACTTTATATACAGAATCATTACTCATGATATGTGTGAGAATGTCAATTACTTGTTTATTTTTTGACTGACCTAATTCTTCGATCGCATCTAAACGTTCTCTCCAATTAGATTTGCGATTGGCAGATTTTTTTAATTCCTCATAGTTGGCAGGTAACTCGATACCCTTTGTTTCATTGTTATTCAAATGAATCATTTCTCCTTCTGTCTTAGTAATCCGGATATCAAAAATGTTAATCCGATACTACAATAATCCCATTACCAGGAATGGTTTATTACATTCCTTATTATACCCTTTTCCATATTTTAATATAGTTAAATTTCTTAATCATCTGTTGTATCCTCAATCAGTCGGGTGCCGGGGGTGCGATGCTTTGCTTCTACAACTTACCTGTACCTATAGCTAAATAAGTCGCTTTTACAGTAAAAGGCATAAATCCTGTCTGGATTCATGCCCATATAGTTGACGATGAAGTATGCAGACAATACTAGCACAAATCTAGTCGACGTAATGTTTTTTATAATCTGGATGGATAGAAAATTTTTTACGTAAATTGGCTAGGTTTTCACCAAAACTTTCTTCTAATAGTTCTCTATGCTTCTCCATGATTTCCATCAGATACAAATCATGAATCATGACTTCTGTAATGGGCATCACTAAACCTACATGCATGGTCCATGCTGCACGGCTATCTTTGCCAAGCGAGACAATGCCTGCTACTACTTCTGAATCATCTCCACTGATAACAAGCCATCGTCCGCCATACTCTTCTGTAATTGCATAACCCATATAATGGAGGTAAACATTAGCAAAATCACAGTCGATTTCCCCATAAGCAATAATTGTTACATTGACCCCTTTATTTGCTGCCTTTCTCAGTTCATACTCTAATTCTTCGAATTCGTCTTCCCAAATCTCTAAGAGTATTCTTTTTTTAGCAGATAATATACAAGCTTTTACCTTATCGAGTATTTCATTGCGTCCCATGATATTCCATATATTTTCACGGTCATTTGCAGAACGTTCAAACTCCGCTAATGATTTTTCTGCCCGTTCAAAATTCTCTTCTGCTTTTATCCGACGGTTTTTTATTAGCTCCTTAGCAGGTACAGGCGTATATTGTGGTGTGTTTCCAGGACTAACCAGAATATCTCCTCTTATTGCAAGACTGTCCAGAATTTCATATATTCTTGAACGTGGTACACCGGAGTTTTTTGCTACAGCATAGCCTGTTAATGGCGATTCTTCCAATAAGGTAAGATATGCTTTCGCTTCATATTCGGTAAAATTTAGATTTTTTAATGTTTCTAAAATGTTTTCTTTCATAATCCCTCCAACACAACCTTAGTCGCTACCTTTGTAACTAATATTTTAACAAAATCTGTTGACGTTTTCCATTTTCATCTAATATACTTACATAAGTAGTTACTTGAGTAGCAACTAATAAAGAGTAAGGGAGAAATAGTATGGATAGCTTACTTACATACATATCAATTGTTGCAATGATGGTTATTATACCAGGAGCAGATACTATGCTCTTAGTGAAAAACACGCTTAGCCATGGTACAAAAGCGGGACGGTATACGGTTCTCGGAATGGCAACGGGACTTTCTTTTTGGACGCTTATTGCAATTCTTGGACTATCTGTTGTGATTGCAAAGTCTGTGATTCTTTTCAGTGCAATCAAATATCTGGGAGCCGCCTACTTAATTTATTTAGGGATAAAAAGTTTTTTTGCTAAAAGCGTCTTTTCTTTAAAAGAAATTCAAGCACAAGCAAATACACCAGCAAAGCATTCAAATCGGCATAATAAAGATTCCTTTATGCAAGCATTACTTAATAATATTCTTAATCCAAAGACCGTTTTAGTTTATATTACAATCATGCCGCAATTTATCAATTTGAATGGAAATGTAAACCAGCAATTGATTATATTAGCCTTCATCTTAACCTTACTCGCTGTATTGTGGTTTCTATTTCTTGTTTATCTAATTGATTATGCAAAAAAATGGATGAACAACTCCAAATTCCAGAAAGCATTCCAAAAATCAACAGGCTTAATATTAATAGGTTTTGGCATAAAAACAGGAATTTAATTTCATTTACCAACGCATCTTATTTGATTTTATCCGTTCAGAAAATTGAACGGTTTTTTTTATATGTATGTAGCGTCCAGCTAACATACTGTAAACAAACCTGCACCGATAGTTTTAAAGAAAAAGCTGCCTTAGAATCTTCCATCCGTATATATGGCACTGCATTATTGATCTGCAAAGATTTTTTTCGCCTTACATCATCAATGGAGAATAATCAAGTTTCTAACATAAAAACGTCAGTATTTTCCCATAAGAGAAGAAAATACTGACGAGTAATGTCCCTACTATGAAGTTTAAGTATCCTTTCAATCCAAGCCGCAAGCCTTGGCAAGTATTTCAACAAGATGCATACTTTTCATTTGTTTCGCCGCTGCCTCCCTCTGGATGCCAATGCTCATTTGCATTTGGCATCCAGGGTTAACCGTCACTACGGTTGTTGCTTTCGTTTCTTTTAAGTTCTTCATTTTCTCATCAAGAATCTTCATGGATTCTTCAAAGTGGAGAAGATTGTAAATTCCCCCAGATGCACAGCAGCGGTCAAACCCTTCCATTTCCACATAGGAAACTCCTGGTATGGATTGCAATAATAAACGAGGCTCCTTTTGGACCTTTTGAACATTGCGTAAATGACATGAATCTTGATAAGATACGATGCCTTGCCATTCTTCAGTATAGGGAAGAGGTCCCAATTGATGAAGTATTTGACTGATATCTTTTGATTTTTCCGAGAAAGCCCTTGCCGCCCCAGCCCATTCGTGATCATCTGCCAATAGATGTCCATATTCAAAAAGCGAAGCGCCGCAGCCCCCTGCGTTATTTACAATGACATCAGCATCTGTTTGCATGAAGGCCTGGATATTCCTCTTTGCCAATGCTTTCGCTTGTTTTGTTTCACCTTGATGGGAATGCAGGGCACCACAGCAATTCTGATTTTCAGGGAGAATGACCTCACATCCTACTAAGGTGAGCAACTCAATGGTAAGACGGTTTATTCGTGACATCATGGAATCCATGATACACCCAGTAAAAAATGCCACCTTTAATTTCGTTTCCCCTTTTGCCGGCATTATCGTACCTGTCCGGATTCGTTTGGAGGATGGCTCGATGGCTGGAAGTGCTTGTTCTAAATGTGCAAGGGCAGGGGAAACCTTTTGCAGTACATTTGTTGAACGGATAAGCTTGGATAAGCCTGTTTTTTGATAGAGATGTACTGCACTTCCAATCCTGTTCATTCGTTTTGGGTATGGAAAAAGATGAACCAATGCCATTTTTTTGATCTTGGTCACTTTATTTTTTTGGTTTGCTGATGGGGAGTTTTCAACGGCTTCTTTTGCCGCTTCCAGTATATGTCCGTATGGCACACCGACAGGACATGCTGTTTCACAAGCACGACAGCCTAAGCATAGGTCGATCGGTTCAGCTAAATCTTTTTGGAAATCTATTTTCCCTTCGGCTGCCATTTTCACTAGATTGATTCGACCGCGTGGAGAGGCGGATTCTACACCCATTGATTCATATGTAGGACATGCTGGTAAACAGTAACCGCATTTTACGCATTGGTTTGTCCAATCATAGGCATCAGAATATAAATTTTGGAGCGCTGCATTTGTCTCGTTCGCTTTGACAGGTAGATTCATGTAACCAACACGACCCTTGTCTGGCCTTTATCAGGAAAAATCTTACCTTGATTCAGGATATCATTGGGATCCCATGCTTCTTTTATTTTTTTCATCATATTCACCCCTGCTATTCCTAATTCCATTTCCATATATGGTGCCTTTAAAGTACCGATTCCATGTTCCCCGGAAAGCGTTCCGCCTAGTTCAATTGCTGCTTCAAAAATTTCACTGACGGCAAGCTCCACTTTTTTCATTTCCGTAATATTTCGTTTATCGGTAATGATGTTAGGATGTAAATTGCCATCTCCTGCATGACCGAATACAACCAAGTTCAACCCGTATTTCTCCCGGATATTGTTTAATCTCTCCATCATCGCCGGTATTTGACTGCGTGGAACGGTCGCGTCTTCAGAAATTTTTGTAGGACCCATTTGTGTAATGGCCGGGGAGACCAATTTTCGCGCACTCCAAATCGTTTGTCGTTCTTCTTCTGTCTCCGCTATCTTGACGTAGGAAGCCCCCTTCGCCCTGCATATATCGGCGCATTTATTGATTTCTTCCTCAATTGCCAATGGGTGACCATCTATTTCTATGATCAAAATGGCTTCTGCCTGAAGAGGCAACCCTGATGGCCGATAGCTTTCTACAGCACGGATGCAAGCATTATCCATCAATTCCAGGGCAGATGGTAGAATTCCTGACGATAAAATGCTGGTAATGGCATGGCCAGAGTCTATCAAATTACTGAAGTGGGCGACAAATGTTTGTTTGGATTGTGGTTTTGGTATTAAGCGGATGATTGCTTCTGTAACGATACCCAGAGTACCTTCAGATCCGACGATCAATCGGGTCAAATCATACCCTGTTACATTTTTCACGGTCTTTCCGCCTGTACGAATGATTTCTCCCGTCGGGGTGACCACCTCCAGGCCTATCACATATTCTTTTGTCGTTCCGTATTTCAATCCCTTTGGCCCGCTGGAGTTTTCCAAAAGATTCCCGCCTATAGTGGCAACATTGGAGCTGCTTGGATCCGGCGGATAGAACAAGCCGGCTTCTTCAGCCTTTTTATGGATATTTGCCGTAATCACACCCGGAGAGACAATGGCAAGCATATTTTCCCTATCAATGATCAATTTATCCCGTAAAAGGGTCATATCAAGAACCATCCCCCCTTTAACAGGTAAAGGGCCGCCACTTAGCGAAGTTCCAGATCCTCTAGGGTAAACAGGTATTTTGTGAGTATTAGCCAATTTAATCACTTCACTGATTTCCTCCGCATTTTTTGGCTGTATAACGATTTCAGGTAAATATTCCCCAAAAGAAGCGTCATAGCTATAACAATACCTTTCTGCCAAATCAAGGAACATTCTGTCACCTGGAATTACCTGACTAAGATCGTCCAAGGCTTCTTTCTCCATGCTTCTCACTTCCTTTCTTATTAATAGTAAATTGGAAAAGAACTATTTGTATGTAATATAATGGAATTTTATGATTCTGCTAGATATAATGATGAAGAAAAAGGAGGTTTTTTTTTGAAAATCGCATTGATTCACGCAACCACAACTGCACTAAAACCAATTGAAGTGGCCTTTCGAACAGTTGCTCCGAACATTAAACTCCTTCATTTCATGGACACGGGTCTTCTCCCCTTGATGGAAAAGAGCGGCAAGTTAACTCCGGAAATCATCCGCCGCTTTTCTTCATTAGTGGATATGGCCTATGGTTCTGACGTTTCATGCGTCCTACTTACTTGCTCTGCTTTTAATGACATCACTGCAATTTTACAACCTTTATATCCTGTAAAGTTATTTCGTTCAGATGAGGCCATGCTTGATGAAGCACTTCGCTACACTAGCATCGGCCTGGTTTCAACCGTAAAAGAAACGCCGATCGCCCTTCAAAATTACTTATTAAATAAGAATCCGGACTGTACGATCGAGTCATTGGTGGATCCCGGAATCATCCATTTATTATCACAAGGAAAAAGTAAGGAACATGACGATCGGGTTAAAAAGATGGTGGAACAATTGGATGGAAAGACAGAAGTGATTTTGCTTTCACAATATAGTATGGAACATATTGCAAAGCAGGTTAATCCTTCTGTCCCTGTCCTAACGGCGCCGCTATTGGCTGCCAAAAGGTGTTTGGAACATTTGAATGGAACGTACAGTTGAGTTTTCTTCGAAAAAAATCAGAGCTTAGCAAGCATGATCGTTTGTTACATCTTATATATCGTTTTTAACCGTTTGTATGATGGGAACCTCCAAAAACTTTCCCGACACCTTGGATTTTTTCAAGTATTACGATTAGAAGGACTGATATGAAAATAACCACGCTTGACACGGATGCAACGATTGGATTGTAGGCATCCTGCATTTGCGAGAAAATCTCGATCGGCAGCGTTCTCATTTCCGGTGATACCATAAAGAGAGAGACCGTTACATTATCAAATGATGTCAAGAATGCGAATAATCCCCCTGAGATGGCCGCGGATCCAATTAACGGCAGAGTCACTTTCATGAATACTGTTAGTGGATTCGCTCCTAGAATGGCAGCGGCCCGTTCGAGATTATAATCAAATCCACTTAAACCGGTTAAGACGAGCCGCATAACATATGGTATGCAAATGACGATATGGGCAATTAAAAATCCTGTAGACGTACCGGCAAGCATCATTGGTGTAAAGTACATTAAAAGTGCAATCCCTAAGACTAATTGCGGCACACTTAATGGTGAAGTTAAAAGGGCCGTAATATACGATTTTCCCGGTATATCATACTTTGCGATGCCAAGGGCACCCAAAGTTCCGAATATGACGGAGAAAAGAGCAGCTAATGCTGCGAACCTAGCGCTGTTCAAAAAGGCTTCCAAAAATTCAGGACGCTCCAAGATCTTGGCATACCATTGAAGTGAGAAGCCTTCAGCCGGAAAACTTGGATAATTGGCACTTGTAAAAGAAGCGGGAATAACGACAATGAGCGGTATCAAGATATAGATAATGGCCAACACGGCAACGGCAATCCGCAGGCCGCCAAACGTTTTCATCATCGGAATACCTCCTTGAATTTCCCTTTTTCAAACGCTCTGGTAAAGACGGCTACTGATATGACAGTGGTTGCTAATAGAATATAAGAAAGTGCAGATCCGAAAGTCCAGTGCAGCAGGTTATTTATTTGATCATAGATGACAACAGGCATCACGGGCACATTGGCTCCCCCCATCAGTGCAGGGGTTACATAGGCACTCATTGACAAACTGAATACGAGAATGCAGCCAGAGACGATACCCGGGATACTTAGCGGCAATGTAATGGAAAAGAACCTTCTGAATGGGCTTGCCCCAAGTATGGCTCCTGCCTTATCGAGAGAAGGATCGATATTATAAAGACTCGCAACGATGGATAAGATCATGAAAGGAAGATATGCATTGGAAAGCCCGATCACAACTCCGATTTCCGAAAACAATAGTTTCAATGGTGCATCTATTATGCCAAGGGCCATCAAGGTTTGATTAATCGTTCCGTTAGGCAATAGCAGGAGGTACCAGCCAAAATTACGGACAACTATACTCACCAAAAGCGGTGACACGATCAAGAGAGTGATATACCCTCTGATCCGCGCTGAACTTTTGGCCATCGTCAAGGCTACCGGATATCCAAGAAATAAAGCAACCAAGACCGAATATAAACTGATCTTCACTGTCAGCCATAAAGAAGATAAGTAATAGCTATCGGAAAATAATTGTGTATAGTTTTTTAGGCTATAAACTGCCTCCGCTCCTCCCAGATTATCTGTGGATATGAAGCTTAAATATAAAATGTATAACATCGGTATGACAAAGAAACCAAATATGAAAAGGAGAATCGGCGTTAAAAGGAGTAATCCTGGCACCCAGACTTTCCTTTTCTTGATTTTAGGTTGCTTTTGCGGCTCAATAGGATTCGTTTCCTGTTCTATTTCTTGACTAGCATAACTTCTGATGGGCTCCATCCTATCAACACCTCACTTCCATTTTGCCATGATGAATCATAAGCGGTAGTCAAAACTTGAATTCTTTTCCCCTGTAATAGAACATTGATTTCCCAAGAGGTACCAAGATAGTTAATTTGGCTGATCTTAGCACGATGGAAGTCCAAAGGAGATGTAGATTTTTCATCAAGAGAAACAATTTGCAGTTTTTCTGGTCTAATATAAATCTTCACTTCATCACCGGTTTTCAAATCACTATCATTTCCCATGATGTTATTTGCATCGACATGAGTGATATCAGGCCCTATCTTGACTGAAACTTTCCGCTTATCCACAGCAGACACATTCCCTTCAAAACAATTCGATTTCCCGATGAATTGAAAGACGAATTCTGTCTTAGGATGATTGTAAATCTCAGTCGGTGTACTGATTTGTTCAATTTTGCCTGCATTCATGACCACGACCCGATCAGACATGGAAAGAGCTTCTTCTTGATCATGAGTCACAAAAATGGTCGTTACGCCAATTTCCTTTTGTAAGCGCTTTATCTCAGCCCTGAGTTCATGGCGCAGCTTTGCATCAAGGTTTGAAAGAGGTTCGTCAAGCAAAAGGAGCTCCGGTTCCACTACAAGTGCCCTGGAAATCGCAACACGCTGACGCTGACCTCCAGATAATTCCCTTGGATAACGATTTTCCAATCCTGACATTTTCACTAATTCAAGCGCTTTACTTATTTTCTTTTTTTGCTCAGCTTTACCGACCTTGCGCAGTTTCAAGCCAAAACTAAGATTTTCATAGACTGTCATATGAGGAAAAAGCGAATAAGTTTGAAAAACCATTCCTAAATCTCGCTTATAAGGCGGAACCTTCGTAACATTATTGCCCTTAATATGAACCTCGCCCCGATCTGCATCGAGGAAACCTGCAATGAGGTTCAAGGTTGTTGACTTTCCGCACCCGGAAGGCCCAAGAAGAGTGAGTAACTCTCCTTGTTTCACCTCCAGGTCAATGCCATTCAGGACAACATTCGCTCCAAATTGTTTAAACGCGCCTTTTATCTCTACATCATTTTTATTTGATCCAGACCCCTGAACTGCCTCCAGGTGCTGCCTATTAATTTCCACATCTTTTTTTAATACTTCCATGTGATCAACACGCTCCTTTTATTTGAGTTTTTTCCCTAATTCAGGAGTAATCTCTTTCGCCCATCTGTCTGACACCTCGGCACGGATCTCGGCAAACTTGGCGAAATCAGGTTTGAATGTTTTATCACTTGCTTTAAGGCCGATTGACTCTTCATATTTCTCTGGGATTTTCATGCCTTCTACCGTCGGATAAAATCCTTTTTCGGAAATTAATGCTTGAGCTTCTTCACTGATTACATAGTTGATGAATTCAAGGGCTTCTTTGCTATTAGGCGTATTCTTCACTAGACCAGCGCTGAAAGCTTGAAGCGGCACGCCTTCTTTAGGCACGGCCATCTTAATGGGAACACCTGAAACGGCTAGTTCACCTATGGAATAACTTCCCATGACCGTTACGTCAGCAGCCCCTTGTTGGATCGCTGGCATCATTTGCGTTGAGTTTTTATAAAATGTATTGGAATAGGCTGCAAGATCTTTTGCCTTTTCAAGACCTGGTTCCATGTCTTCCGTACTGCCGCCGTTTGAAATCGCCAAACCATTAAGGGTATTGAAACCCCAGTCATTCGTAATATCTGAAAATGCCGTTTTACCCTCGTACTCAGGTGAGACAAGATCATTCCATGATTCTATTGATTTTAACCCTTTCTTTTTAAAGGTTTCCGTATTATAAGCTGGTGCAATGACTAAACCGAATGCTGGCGCGGCCGCCTTTTCAACCGGAATGAAACGTGGATCCACCGATTTCATATTGGGAACATTAGACTCATCAATTGGTACGATCAGTTCCTTCTCCTTAGCGCGTATTACATCAACCGGTACAAAAAGGGCAACATCTATTTGAGGAGCGTTCTTCTGTAATTCCACTTTGGATAGGATTTCACCTGATAAACCGGAAATATAATTAACAGTGATTCCCGTTTCTTCTTTAAACTTTGGTGCAATCACATCTCGGATGGCACTTTCAATGACACCGCCATTACCGGCTATCGTTATTTTCTTCTCTCCTTTTTCCCCTGCACTCGTTTGTACGGATTCCCCCGGTTTTTGCGGAGTGGGATTACCACAACCCGCAAGAGCGATCAATACTATTATCGATAATAGACTCATCAGTTTTTTCATAGTCATTGCCTCCCGTTTTTCATTGATTTTCAATAATTCCTTGTTCGGTAAAATAATTCATGGCTCCTGGATGAAAATCGAGTGGAACTTGTTTGGTTGCTTCCTCTATTGAAATATCAGAAGCAGCCGGATGTGTACGCTGCAGTTCAGGCAGATGTTCATATAATGTTTTCACAAGATTGTATGCATGAGGGTCAGACATTTCCTTGTAGGTTACCAAGACATTTTTAATTGAAATAGTTTGGACATTTTTTGTCATTCCCCTGTATGTATCTCTGGGAATTTCATCATGAGTATAAACTCCATATTGTTTCTGAAGACGTTCAATGATGTCCCCTGGTATGGGAATGAAAGATAGCTCCATCTGCTTGGATATGAAAGCGATTTCATTATTCGGAATTCCCGAAGAAAAGAAAGCTGCATCAATGGTACCATTTCGTAATGCTTCTGCAGATTGAGAAAAAGAAAGATAGGATAAATTCAATTGATCAGTCGGTAAATCGGATTCTAACAGTATCCGCTCTGCAATAAGCCTTGTACCGCTTCCTGCCGTTCCCACACTAATGCGTTTCCCAACTAAATCTTCTAAGGAATCCAAATCATTTTGTTTAGTAGTAACAATTTGAACATAATTGGAATATAGGGCCGTTAAAGCTCTTAACTTGGATTTATCCGTCTCAGGCAAATCCAGTACATCCACTGTGGTAAAACCAATTTCTGCCCGATTGCGGCTAACCAATTCAGTATTTTCAATGGAAGCATCGGTTACCTGGGTTCCTGACACAGCTCCATTATATTTTTCATACATATTTGATAATCTTTGTCCTAATGAAAAATAAACACCTGTCATATCTCCGGTTCCAATGATTAGCATCCTATTATTTAAATCCTGTCCTTCAGAAGTTAGTTGACTCTGAATCAAGGTAGAAGCAGGTTTAGATATTTCCTGCTGCTCATTCATAAAAGAACATCCTGTCATGAAACAAAATAACAAGGCGACTTTTATAAAGAGTGCTCCATTCTTCATAGTGGCCCTCCTTTCTTAATGAATTTAGATGCAAATATCATGCCAAGTCTATTTTCTGCTTTAATACGCAAATCCTGCCGATTGCTTGGATGTTATCCAAGTATAAACCGGCAATTTTTTCCGGTTACCCAGAAAAAATTGCCGAATAACACGATGATCCTGTTATTCTCCTTTTGAAATGAGCTTGATTTTATCACGAAGGCTTCTTTCAGAAATTTTTAAGATTTGAGCTGTTTTTTGCCGATGGTTTTTACAGTATTGAAGAGTGGCCGTTATGACCTTTTCTTCTATCTCTTTCATGGAAATGCCGATGGGAATCCTGAAACTGTTAAAATCGTCGTCATTGCCATCCGGCTGGAGAATGAACTTCTGTTCTTGTACATATTGCGGCAAGTCGGTTTCTTCCATTCTTTTCGAGTTTGATAGGGCAACAGCATATTCTATAATGTTACCAAGCTCACGGACATTCCCAGGGTAATGATAATCCAGTAAAATCCGACGTGCGGTTGCCGAGAATGTCTTTTCTTCACGATTCATATCCTTAGCGTGCTTTTTTAAATAATAATCCATAAGGATCGGTAAATCTTCTTTTCTATCTCTTAAAGGCGGCATCGAGATGGGTATGACATTTAGCCTGAAATACAAATCCTCCCTAAATTCCCCTTCCATCACCATTTGCTCCAGGTTTTTATTGGCTGCACTTATAATACGTACATCCAATGAGATTTTTGTATTGGATCCCAGAGGCGTCACTTCCCGTTCCTGCAATACCCTTAATAATTTAGCTTGAAGTGGAAGGGGCATTTCACTAATCTCATCCAGAAAAAGGATGCCTCCATTAGCAGCAACGAATTTCCCTTCCTTCCTCTGAGTTGCACCGGAAAATGCTCCCTTCTCATAACCAAACAATTCAGATTCCAGCAGCATCTCAGGAATTGCTGCACAATTGACAATCTGCATGGGATTGTTTTTCCTTCTTCCCAGCGTATGGATGTTTCGGGCTACAAGCTCCTTTCCAGTACCACTTTCACCCGTGATAAGAACACTGGAATCAATATCTTTCACTCTTTCTATCATTGAGAAAATACGCTGCATCGCCTTGCTGTTACCAAGGAAGTTACCAAATCCCTTTTGAATCTCTAATTCTTCATGTAATGTCTCCAATTGATTGGACATCTGTTTGAATTCGGCTGCCCTCATCAAGAGCAAAGAAAGCTCTTCTATATTAATTGGCTTTTCAATATAGTAGTAGGCGCCTTTTTTTATAGCCTCTATGGAAGTTTCAATGGATGAATAGGCAGTCATCATGATGACTGTCACGCTAGGTGCTATTTGTTTGATTTTCTGTAGGACATCAAGTCCACTTTTATTCCCTATTCTCAAATCAAGTAACACAATATCAAAGTGCTGATTCTCGATCTTTCGAAGACCCTCATCGGGGTCAGTAGTTGTCACGACTTGATAGGAATCTTCCAATGCAAAGCTAAGAGCGGTGCAAATAGCAGGTTCATCATCAATCACCAATACATGCATTTTCATATTACTCCTCCTCTTTCCAGGCTTCTAATCGATATATAAAGGTAGTAAAATGGTGAATTTCGTTCCTGAATTAGGATAACTTTTCACATGGATATCTCCGTTATTCTCTTTAATTAGCCTATACGATAACGTAAGTCCCAAACCGACTCCCTTTTCTTTATTTGTGAAAAAAGGTTCGAAAATATGGTTCAGTTCCTCCTGTTTCATCCCTTTTCCTGTATCAGTTATGGTAATCCGCCCTGTCTTTTCGTTCTCTTTATCAATGGTGATATTAATGGTCTTTTCCTTTGTTTCTTCAACGGCATGAATCGAATTCAACACCAAGTTAAGAAGTACTTGTTGAATTTGTTGTAAATCTATATAAAAAATAAGGTCCTCCTCAATCGTCTGCTCGAAATTTATTTGGTTTTTTTCCATTGTCACCTTATGAAAAGCAAGTAATGATATAAGTTCATGAGCGTGGCAATTGGTAATATTTGGTGTACGCGGACGTGCATATTCAATTAAATCGGTAACAATCGCATTCAAACGGTTAACTTCAGTAGGCAAGTGTTCCATTAGAACTTGTCGGAATTGAGGATTATCATATTTACCCGGAAGTAAATCAATGAATGTTTTTATCGATGTCAAAGGATTCCTTATTTCATGTGCGACACCTGCAACTAGTTGACCAAGAGCGTGCAGCTTTTCTTGTGTGACCAATTTTTTCTCCAATGTTTTCTTTTCCGTCTCATCACTCATGGAAAGCAAGTATCCGGTTTGTATATCTTCAGAATTGAACATCTTATGCATCGAATATGATATCACCTTCTGTTCATTTTCCTCATTAAGTACCAAGATCCGAAAAGAACCCGTACGATTATTCTCACTTTGTTCTTGATGTAAAACTTCGAAATTCTTCATTAATCGCGAATGATTCATAAGATTCAGAATCATTTCCTTGGAAATGTTGAGAATGTCCGATGCCTTTGCATTGCAGCTGGTAATCATGAAATCGAGATCGAATGTAATGATTCCATTATTGATATTGTTTAAGATTTGATCTTTGAATGCTTCAGCGTTAGCGATGTTTTGCTTTTGTTTCTCTAAATCCTTATTTAATAAATGTAATTTTAACGTCTGGTTATGAACGGATTTTTTTAGCTTTTGATTCCATATGTAAATGAATAGAAGGATAAGGGCTACTGCAGTTAAGCTGATAATCAACCAGAATATGAATTGCTCCAGCCTGGCAATTTTTTGATTGGATTGTGGCATGACCCATTTATCAATTATCCCATTGATATTTCGGTTTGCTTTAAGTTCTGTGAGTGTATTATCCATCATGAAAAGAAGCGATTGATTCCCTTTTTTTACTGCAATCGTATAATCCGCCGGTTCAATGACTTCATCGAGAATGATGTAATTCTTTTCTTGGCGGAACTTTTTCAAATAGAAATCAGCAGTCCATTTGTTTCCGATGAATACATCTGCACGGTTGTTCAATAATGTTAAAATACCCGAGTATTGATTCGAAACGGTCGTTAAATTTGTATTCCTCATATTGAGAAAAGTACTGATTACTGGAGTGTTAAGGTCAAGGACAACATGTGAATCACGTAGATCCGTTAACGTATGAATTTCCTGTTTCCTTTTACTAGGAATGATTATTGATTGGGACATTGTAAAATAGGATTGAGTGAAATCAAGTTGGTTATCTTTTTCGGTATTATAGGTACTTCCAACAATTGCATCAATTGTTCCGTTACTTAAGGCTTTTTCGGCTTCTTCCATCCTCATCGGAATATATTTGAAATCTACGCCATTATATTTTGCTATTTCCTCCATTAAATCAATATTGATGCCTGTCAGCTCACCAGCTTCATTTTCAAATGAAAATGGAGGAAGAGCACTTTCTCCGGCAATTATAAAAGTCTTTTGTTCAGCAAAAACAGTGGGAGACCAAAGTGTTTGAACAAAGACTATCAAGCAAAATATACTTAGTTTAAAAAGCTGCTTTTTAATTAAGAGCCCTCCTTCTGTGTCAAAATCCTTGCAGTCAGTGTTTCTCGGCTAAAACACCATGATAATATACTTCTCCAATAAGGGCTTGAACCCTTTAAAATGCAAAGAATTCTTGACACAATCTAACAATTTCCTACAAAAAGGTGTGTAATTCTGTCTTACCAAATACATATAACCCCAGCAACCTTTGCTGGGGTTTAGGTTAGGAATAGACTTCTTATTTTAATTTAGAAGAAGTGCCAGTTTACCTAAAGCAGATAAAGTTGATTGGAGCAGGTGTTCGATACTCCTGTGGGAAAAGGGTGTCGAAGGGAGAACCCACAGTCCCAAAGCGCAGAGAGCGGACCGCCCGCGGAAAGCAAGTTCCCTATGTTCCAATCATTTTACAAACTATCTATATGTTAAATGATTTTTCCGTTTCAAGGCTTTTATCATTAGCCGCAACGCTCCAACATGATAAGCCGAGTGGGCTTCCTAAATCGAAATTACAGAATAAAAAGCCCAATTTCTCTGTATTAAAATTGGGGAATCGGGCTTTTTTGTTACTCCATAAAAGCGACCTATAATGAAATAACACTTTATTTTTATAAGGTGGTTTTGATGAAGTTTATTACTTAAACCTAAATTCAAGTAAAGCAACTTTTAATTCAAGAGAAGCGTACTTTCATAAAAAGCCAAAGGGTACACTTTTGGTGTTTTCCATTTTAGATGATTTGATTGAGTGGTTACTTCGATCCAAAAAGGAGGTCGAATTTACGCAAAGTGAGGTAATATCTTAAACTTGATACATTTATTTTCTCGTCGATGTACTAATCTTTTAATCCCTTTCCATTGAGAATTTTCTGCATGCATTTTTCAACTCTTGACTCTCGAGTTTTGGATTGTTTGGGTTGAGAAAAATGAAGAATGTATGCTCTTTGCCGTCCCGGGGTCAATCCTTCAAAAGCAGTTTTCAAGGCAGGGATTTCATCGAATTTATTTTGAAGTTCTTCAGGAATTATGAATTCTTCGCTCTTTTTAAAATTTACTTCCAAACCGGCTTTTTCAACTTCAATGGCTTCATGAATATAGGCTTTCAGAATGGTTTCCGTTGCTACTATTTCTTGAACATTGGTGAACCGAATCTGGCGCGCCCCCTGTACATTCTCCGTTTGTTGGATTAGAATCCCATGGGGATCCTGTAACAAGGCACCTTTGTGAAACAGAAGTGCACAATATTCTTTAAATCCATGTATTAAAACGATGTTTTTTTTCTCAAACGTGTAACAAGGATGCATCCACTTAAATTCTTCGGTCAGGTCACAGTTAAGAACGATATTTCTCAACGTCTCATATTCGTCCTTCCACTTTTTAGCTTTACTTAAAAATTCATCAACCTTAGGATTCATTCTACTATTTGTCATAACGAAACACTCCTCTTTCCGAGCAGTTTGCTTTACCTATACGTTAGCTAAATACTAAAAAAAGCTTCAGAAGTTTGGTCTTACATTTCCACTAACAATTTTTTAAGATCTTCGCCCATTTTCGCCCAACCATATTTCGCACCATTGAACGCTTGATCTTCTTTTTCGAATCCTGATTGTTCAAGATGTAAATAGGTTGTTCCATCCTCGTGCTTTAATGTCCATGTGACTGTAGTGTTTATCCCGCCACCTACCCAAGTGTAAGATAACTTATAAGGCTCCTCAACTTCAAGAACTTCGGAATCGATAACTAAATTCCACTGTTCATTCCGGAACTGAAATTTATGTCCGACGACAGGTTTAATATCGTTAGCCATTACCCACTTCGCAAGAGTATTTGCATCCGTTAAGGCGAGCCATACCTTCTCGATTGGGCTCTGAAAATTAAAATCTTGTGATACTGTTAAATTCACCTTTTGTTCCTCCTCTAATATTTGGTTTAAAAGTAGCATTCTTTCACTCCAGAATTTCCTGTAAAACGATACCCAATCCTCAATTTCCCTCAACGGGGCAGCATTCAGCCGATAACGCGTTTCCCTGCCTACCTTTCTGCTGATTACGACACCAGCCTCTTTAAGGATTGACAAATGCTTTGAAACCGCAGTACGGCCCATTTCAAAATGTACGGTCAACTCATTCAGTGGCAATTCTTCCACGTCCGCCAACAAACGTAGCAATTTACGTCTTGTTGGGTCAGCGATGGCTACATAAATATCACGCTCTTGATTTTTCTCGTTCAAAATCACCCCCCCTTTAATTGGACACCATTTGGTGTCTTTTATTATATGACACTAATTGGTGTCCTGTCAATTTTATTATGGACACACGGTATTTGTTTTATTCTCCTAAACTGCCCCAATAGTTGCATAAGAAAAAGCTGCCTTAAAGAACACAGCTCTGATCTTCAGCTACCGCACCCGTTGATGGTATCATTCGAGAAAGGGTGTATACCCCCCGAGATCCGAACGCAGATATTGTGGTACTAGAAAATGAGACACATTTGATAGGAGGAAATCCAGAGGGTGGGGGTTATACGGGGGAATTAATGGTGGACAAATTTTAAATTCTGCTTTCATATTGATTGGATCGGTTGTTCGAGACTCCTGCGGGAAAGCGAGTGCCTGAAGAGTAAAACAATTACAAACCCTCGATATGATAAATTATTTGTCTATTTCAAGGCTTTTTAACATTTGACGTAACGCTCCAAGATGATAAGCCGAGTGGGCAATGGTCGCATTTACATTTGTCAGCCATTTTCCTAAATCGATTGTATCGATTTCTTCGAGAAGAGTTACATATTCCTTATGTAATCCCTCCCTTATTTCCGCCCATTTCACCTCATCAACAGTAGCAATGGTCCAGCTTGCGTCCCAGTCTTTTTCAAAGTCTGTGCCACTGATCATTGTTCGGATTACCCATAAATAATACCGTATGTGGTCTGAGTGAGCAGCAATGGTTGATCCATTTATGGAACGTGAAGCGTCCTCTGCGGTTAAACCATCAAGTGTCCCAAAAATCCCTGTATTCGGTCTTGAATCAGTATAATAGCTCCCATCATTTCCCGGTCCTTCAAACGTCTCTTTCAAAAGCGTTTTTATCGAACTTTCCAACGTCTCGCTCATCTCAAATCCCCCCAATTAATTTAATCGACTTCATTACTTTATAATACACTAAGAGAAACCATTAATCGTTTTATTTTGTTAAATTAATCCAGAAAAATCGCGAGTTTATAGAATTACTCGCTGAACTGGCATAAGGTAAAGGCTTCCTTTAACAGTTAACAACCTCTTATATGTTATTGACGCTGCTCTTAACATGGTGAATAAAATAAAAATACCTTAAAAAGACCCTTCCTTAAAAAAACAGGAACGGCCTTAATTATTTATCTAAAAAATATGATCCGGTTTGGTAAGTATAGAATGCTAATACTAAGATTTAGTAGCTTTTCAATCGCTCCTCCAGGGACACAATTCTAAACTTTAACTCTTGATTCGTGTCTAAGCCCCCTATTACAATTTGATTATCTTCCGTAATGGTGACATATCTGAAAATTTCTTCTCCGTGGATCTTTATTTTTGTCTCTAATGTCGTTTCCATTTTTGCAAAAACTTGATTTGTGTATGTAAGCGGAAGAAGATCATCTAAACCTTCTTCGGGGCTGCCGAGCCACTTAAACATGAAATCTTTCAATGAATATTGTTCAATCATCGATAAATGATCTTTAAAAATTAATTTGTCAATTGTTATCTCTTTCAACTTAACCACTCCTCAATAGTATCTAAAGTTTATACGGATAAACTCCTAACATCAAGGGCATTCCAATGACAAACCATTACATTTTGATTACTTGCTGACTAAATAAAGCCTTTCCTTCCGAAAAATGGAGTTATGTTACCTTGAAAATAAATTGGAGAATGATTTTTTTAGAATACGACTAGGATTAACATGTAGAGGGATTATTTTCTGAGATTTGCATTTTTTGGTATAGATGATTATCCGTGAAACAAGGATTTTCATTTCAGTCGAAAACAGCCTCCATTTGCTTATGAAATGAAGGCTGTTTTTCTTATAGAAAAATGTATAAACAACTTTCAGTTACAGCGATTACATTATAATTCTTGTTTTCCTTTAACACCATTTATCGAATAACTGATTTTAATGTTGGCATTTAATGAGTGATATACTGAACAGTACGTATTTTTGGATAATTGAATCGCACGGACCACTTTATCTTCAGGCAGATCACCCTCCAATAAATAGTGAATATGAAAATCGGTAAACCGTTTAGGGTGATTTTCTGATCGTTCCCCTTCTATTTCTATTTGAAAAGCCTTTGTTTCAAATCGCATTTTTTTTAATATCATTACAATATCAATACCTGTGCACCCAGCAAGGGAATGTAAAAGTAACTCCGTGGGTCTGGCTCCGCTATTTTTTCCTCCTACTTCTTCGGCAGCATCCATCTTTATTTCATGTCCCGACGGAGTTGTGCCGGAAAAGGCCATTTCCCCTGTCCATGTAATCATTGTTTTCATTTGAATCAATTCCTCCCTTTCTTTTTGTTTTGTTCCAAAAATAGTCCACATGTCTATTTAATGTAAGTACAGTTCACTTAAGTCTTAAAATAATATTTCCCCTAATATTGTGGTCATTACGCAAATTTACAGAATACTTGACTTCAGGATTTGTAATATGACCCTAACTTGTGATGACTTTCCATTCCTTATATTCTTCCCACAAGTCCTACTTAGTTAGTCATATTGTAAAATTTGAACGTTGCCTTCAGTTACTCGCTTTCCGAGGGCGGTCTTTCGCCTGTGGAGACTTCCTTGGAAACGCTATTCCCGCAGGAGTCTCGAACACCCTCTCCAATCAACTTTGTATTAAAAATTCAGATAGAAACCATTTTGTTGACTAAAGAAGGTTCGGAAAGCTCTCACAACCATGTTCTAAAGGTAAACTTAGTTATCCTTCTGTTTTTTTTACTTATTTAAATGGATGAAACCCTGAATAGATTGAAGAAAATTGCGACACCCTTGCCGAATAACTGGCTAGCCGAGACCCCACAGACGCTTTGCGGCGAGGAGGCTTGGCAGACAGTCGGCGGAAAGGGAGCGGATTTCTGAAATCATCTGAAATGTTTTTTTGAGGGTTTTAAATATTTAGATAGAAACCGTTAGGCTTGCAAAATGAAAGACACCATTTCCTCATCTACCATGAAGTTTTATAGTTTCCTTCTCCATTCAAAGGAGTTTTATAACTATTATTTTCCCCATCTTGCCAAGTGATATTGCCATTTTCATCTTTCAGGACGAACTTGAATTCATAGAATCGATCTGCAGCTAAACGAAATGTTCCACTCCAGCTGCCTTCTGTGCTTTGAGTAAGTTTATATTCATAATCCTCAGGATTCCACCTGCCGATTTCCCCTCTATCCCCAATTAAGTAAACTCCCTGTGTGGCAGGCACATTTTCAACTGTGAATGTAACTGGTATCGACTTGCCTTTCAATTTATCAGCCATCATCCAGAATTCATTTGTTGGATTTCCTTCATCGTCAAATAAATAGGACATCCTTAGCAAGGTAAATCCCTCAAAACCATGGTTAAAAACCATTTCTGCTATATTGTCAAAGCCCGCTTCATTGTTGATCAGCGGGAGTGCATTTTCCCCGTTTAATGAAATTCCTTTTTCATTAGCCAAAGAGGCAATATGGGTCACCAACGTTTTAGGAGCGCTATAGGATGGGGCAGTATATGCGTCTTGATCTCCCATTTCCAAACAGGTGAACGTGAGGGCCATCTTCGATTTCTTAAATTGATTCAATAATTGGGAGTAGTTATAATACCCTGCACTATACTCTGCTGAATGAGGCAGTTCTGGATCATTCATTTTCCAGTGGACTCCTGAGATTTTAGCTCCAATTGGAACGCCAAAGACTTCATCAAAATGTTTATGGGCAAATTTAGAGATTTTTGCAAGATGCTTTTCGAGTGCACCTTGATACCACTGCATGAAGTCGTATCCAAATTGAGTGTCGATCGCTCCGCCCCTGGTGAAAAATTCATCCCCATTTCCTGGCGGATGAATCTCATTCCAGTTTTTAAACGTTTTGCCCCAAGCAGCATTTAATTTTTTTATCGTTGAATATTTTTCTCTCATGGTAAGCCTGAAATCACGTTTCGCTCCTTCTGTATAAGCTTGGAGCTGTCCCCTTTCAGGATAATCCCAGCCATCAGCATTTTGATAGGAGGGATATCTTAGTTCCCCAGCTGGTCCAGCACTTAAATATATTTTAGCTATTAAATCCTTGTTATCAGCAAAGTTCTTTGCAAAGGATTTATACAATTCGTTGTATTGATCGGCTGTACCTTCCCACCAAGGAGCAAGTACTTCCTTATTCCAGAAACCACTTTCACTCTTGAATGCCATGTTTTCGGCAGTGTCTTTATTCCAGAGCCAACTCGGGATGGGATAGTTGCAATCATCCCCCACATTACCGCCGCATTGATGTGTAGACAAAATGGGCACCCATTTTAAACCGGAAGCTTTCACTGTTTCCGCATATTTTTTATAATAGGACCAATCAAACTGATTATCTTTTTTACTCTCGACTAATCCCCACCAAATATCTGTCGTTATTGCATATACTCCATTTTCCTTCAACTGGGTTAACTGGGCTTCAAATGCCTCCCAATCTGTTATTTCACCCAATGGGGCCATTACATAAAGCTTGTAATCTGGTTTTACTTCTGCGATTCCAGGTGAAGTACTTGATAAAGGAACAAAATACAGCATAAAGGTAAAAACACCAACAGATAATTTGTTCATAAAAACGCCAACCTTTCCCCTATAACTTTATTCATTGTTCATCATTGAAATCGTTTACATTCACTTCGTTTAATAAAGTCATTCCTTTACTAGAAATTATATTTGTTTTGGAAATATTTATCAATTATTCTGCCAGGGAAATTTAGTTCAAAGCACCGCAAAGAAAAAATGGATAGTCTAAGAGACTATCCAGAACATTTGGTTATAAAACTATAAAAACATTACCATCTTCTATTTCAACAGTGAATGTCTTAACGCAACCATTATCAGGTTTTTGAACTTCTCCATTCTTGACACTGATTTTCCAGTCATGCATCGGGCAAAATACGTGATCACCACTCACAATGCCTTCCACCAGAACCCCACCTTTATGTGGGCAACGATTTTCAATGGCCCGGAATTCACCACTTGCCAAATGAAAAAGTGCAATTTCCTGAGAGCCTATGGTTACTGTTTTCCCAAGGTTTTTTGGCATCTCATTTACTGTTGAAACCTTTATCTTTTGAAGCGTTTTCCCCATTTAGGCTTCCCCCATATTCATTTATTTGATATAGCTGGAATTTTCACTTTTTGAAATAAACCTGTTTGGATCGCATTGCTCTCAATGATTTCTTTCCACGGTTCTTGCAATACGGATAAGGCCTCATCCAAGCGTTGATTAAGCTCAATCCTTTTTTGCTTTTCACCAATAATCGCCTTAATGTTATCGAACCCTACACGTTCAACCCAGACAGACGTTCTTTCTAAATAATTGGCAGTCTCTCGATAATGTTGGATGTATGCACCCGTAATTTCAATTACCTCATCACTTGTTTTCACTTTGCATAATAATTCAGCAGCTCTTAAATGGGTTCCGCCGTTGCCGCCAATATAAATTTCCCATGCACCGTCCACTCCGACAACACCAAGATCTTTGATACCGGATTCAGCACAATTACGAGGACATGCCGACACAGCCATCTTAACCTTATGCGGTGTGCCTACACGTTCAAATTTCTTCTCCAGGGCAATGCCCAGCCCAATTGAATCTTGGGTGCCAAAGCGGCAAAAGTTTTCACCGACGCATGTTTTCACAGTTCGAAGGGTTTTTCCATAAGCATATCCAGAAGGCATATCCAGGTCAGCCCATACTTTTGGAAGGTCTTCTTTTTCAACGCCGAACAAATCTATTCTTTGCCCGCCTGTAACCTTAAGTAACTTAACTTTATACTTATCGGCAACATTTGCTATTTTCCGTAATTGATCGGGATTAGTGACGCCGCCATACATTCTTGGCACAACGGAAAATGTACCATCCTTTTGAATATTTGCATGTAGCCTTTCATTGACATAGCGGGATTCTTTTTCATCTTCATATTCAACAGGATGGATCATGCCTAAGTAATAATTCAGTGCCGGTTTACACTTCGAGCAGCCATCACTTGTATTCCAGCCGAGAACATTCATGACTTCTCGAGTATGGGTCAGATTTTTTTCGCGTATTTCAGCAACAACCTCATCTCTGGATAATGTGGTGCACGTGCATATGGATTCCTTTTGGTTTGACTTACTGAATTCAGCGCCTAATGTCAGCTCGAGAATATCACCGACTAATGGCTTACACCCTCCGCATGATCTCGAAGCACTTGTGCAGCCTTTTACTTCCTCAATACTTGTTAACCCATTAGATTCGATAGCCGATACAATATCGCCCTTGGTTACTCCATTACAACCACAGATGATTTCCTCATTTGACATCGCAGTGACAAGACTAACACTAGGTTCACTCGTTCCAGCGTTTAAATATTCGGAAACCTCGGCATTTTTATTGATCATGCTCAATAGGTAATTGCTTTCCTTTGTATCCCCGAATAATACCGCACCAGAAATTTTCCCATTCCGAATCATTACTTTTTTGTAAGTGCCATTCCATTCATTAAATTCCTTGATTGATTTAGCTTGTTCATCCTCGAAAATTTCTCCAGCCGAAAATACATCAACACCAGATATTTTTAACTTAGTAGACAGCACTGAACCCTCGTAAGCTTTGTCTTCCAGCCCGCAAATCCTTTTGGCTAATACTTTGCCCTGTTCATATAGGGGAGCGACCAAACCATATACCATTTCACGGTGTTCCGCACATTCACCAACCGCAAAAATATTCGGGATTCTTGTCTCCAAATAATCATTCACGATAATTCCTCGATTGACAGGGATGCCGCAATTTTGAGCCATAGCAACATTTGGCTTAATCCCAACTGCCATAACCACTAAATCGGCGCTGATTTCCTCGCCATCACTAAAGCGCAATCCTTTGACATCAATTTCACCTAAAACCTCCTGAGTCTGTTTCCCAAGATAAAAATTCATTCCCTGGCTTTCAAGTTCCTTTTGCAGCATTTTTCCTGCTGCTGGATCTAACTGCCTATCCATCAAATATTCTGAAAGGTGAATAACATCTACCTGCATACCTAGATTCAGTAGACCCCTGGCTGCTTCAAGACCGAGTAATCCTCCACCAATGACAGCAGCCTTATTGTTGTTTTTGGAATATTCGATCATTTTTTCACAGTCTTCAATATTTCGAAAGGCTGTCACTCCTTTTTTATCAGCCCCCTTTATCGGTAGAATGAATGGGATTGATCCGGTAGCTAAAATTAATCGATCATATGCGACTTCACGATTTGCATCTGAATATATGATTTGCTTAGTGGTGTCGATGTTGGTGACTGTTTCACCTGAAAAAAGTGTAATATTGTTCTCTTTGTACCAGTTCCAATCATTTATTGTAATATCATCTATCGTCGTAGCCCCTTGCAATACATTCGATAGTTGGATCCGATCATAATTCGGATGCGGCTCACTTCCGAAGACAGTCACCTCAAACCTATCCGGTTGAATTTTCAAAATTTCTTCTATACATCTTACTCCAGCCATACCATTCCCAATGAGTGCCAATTTCTGCTTAGCCATGTTTTGTCCTCCAATAAGATTTTTTTGAAAGGATGATATGATTGATTATAGGCGACGTCACTTTTTATCGCCACAAATGTGTTATAAAATCTTACATAGTTTTTTAAAATTAATAATTAATGTTAGTTTTTATTACAAATATTCAGAAAATTAGGATATAATATCCTTATTGATCTAGCATAAATCCAAAATGAGGTGATTTTCATCGTCCAGCAAAAAGAATCTTATTTAGACAGAAAAGTAATTTCCATAGGGGTGGTCAGAGAATTAACCGGACTATCCGATAGACAAATCCGTTACTATGAAGAAAGAAAACTCGTTTTCCCCGAAAGATCTAAGGGGGGGAACCGTAAATACTCTTTTTCCGACGTCAAGGCATTAGTGGAAATTGCCGATAAAATAGAGGATGGAGTGCAAACCAATGAAATTAGGCAGGAAAAATTAAAAGAGAACAGAAGAATTGAACAGGAAAAAATGCGAAAAAAAATGCTGCAGGGCCAATTAAATGCACACTTTGGCCTACGCAATTAATTTTCGCTAAGCAACCGCAATTATTAACTACATACCATAACTGTCCATATTCCAAACTTCGATTAGCCAGGTAACAAATTCACCTTACATCTATAAAGTAGCTGTTAACATTGTTAAACTGGACATGATGACTTTCATGTCCAGTTTAACATTTTCATTACAGTAAAAGTTTTCTAACTAATCATTCCTCTTCTAAGCGAACTCCTTATCTTTTGTCTTCTCTGAAAACCATGATAACTTCTCGGATAAATTCACCACTTCACCTATTACAATAATGGCGGGATTGGCAACCTGCTCTCTTGTAACAATCCCCACTATTGAATCGATTGTTCCTGTAAAAGTTCGTTGAAAACCTGTCGTTCCTTGTTCAATGACAGCAATGGCAGTTTCAGGCTTCTTTCCGCAGGATCGTAATTGTTTACAGATATATGGAAGGTTTTTAATACCCATATAAATAGCAATGGTGTCAACACCATGTGCCAAATGATGCCAGTTGATGTTATCAGGTTTACCGGTCACGCAGTGGCCTGTGACAATTGCGAAGGAACTCCCCCATTCCCTGTGAGTCACGGGAATTCCAGCATAAGCTGGCGCAGCGATTCCAGACGTGATTCCAGGAACTATTTCAAATTGAATTCCGTGCTTTACTAGCACTTCTGCTTCCTCACCGCCTCGTCCAAAGATGAAAGGATCTCCCCCTTTTAGACGAACAATCGTTTTTCGCTCCATTGATTTACTAATTAACAATTGGTGAATGTCCTCTTGAGGGACACAATGTTTACCAGGCGCTTTACCGCAATAAATATATTCAGCTTCAGGTTTACCGTATAAAAGCAATTCACGATTTACCAATCGATCATACAAGATGACATCCGCTTCCGCGATGCATTTGGTTGCCTTGACAGTTATTAAGTCCGGAGCACCAGGTCCGGCACCAACAATATAGACCTTACCTTTTTCCATCCTTTTTCCCCTTTTGTTGTTTAGTCATGAAAGCTCTGTGTAATTAGGCTCTGCTGTTCAATTATGATTGAACCTAATAAAAATTATGATGAACGGGAAGAAAACCTCCCTTAATGAGACGTTAACTCAACTATAGGATGTACTTTTACAGCACTGACTTTAAAGCCAGGCATTTTGCATGTCGGGTCTAAATCCTGTGAAACGAGGCGATTGACATTTTGTGAGTCTGCCCAATGAAAAGGAACGAATATAGTATCATGGCGAATGGTTGCTGACCATTTGCTCCTTACAACAATACTTCCCCGCCTTGATTCGATTTTCACCAATGTATTGTCTGGAATATGATATTTCTTTGCTGTTTCCGGATGGATTTCCATATATGATTCAAAATTTCTTGCGGCTAATGATGAGCTTTTTCTCGTTTGAACTCCTGTTAAATAATGTGACATGATTCTTCCTGTTGTTAAATAAAGGGGAAAATCCGTACATGGCTGTTCTTTTGGAACAAGAGGCACATTATTAACCACAACCATGGCCGCCTTTCCATCCGGGTGGGCAAAAGACGTTTCGAATAACCTTTTTGTCCCTTTATGGTCAATGGTTGGGCATGGCCACAATATGCCTCCTTCTTTTCTTAATCGATCATACGTTATACCATAATAATCAGCGGTCCCCCCGCGGCTTGCCACTCTCAATTCTTCGAAAATCTCTTTCGCAGATTGAAAGGGGAAATGCTCCTCTTTTCCAAGAGCTTTTGCTATATCACAAATGATTTGCCAATCATGCTTCACTTCCCCAGGAGATGAAAAACTGGCTTCCCGAAGCGTTACCCGTCCTTCTAAATTTGTCATCGTTCCTTCATCCTCTAAATAAGACGAAGTAGGTAAAATTAAATCAGCCAATCTAGCAGTTTCAGAAATGAACATATCTACTGCGACAAGAAACTTTAATTTTTTCAAAGCCTTTTTGACAAAGTTAGCATTGGGATTTGAAACAATTGGATTGGAACACATTAAAAACATGCCGGTAATTTCACCTTCATTTATCTTCTCTATCATTTCGTATGCCGATACACCTTTACGCGGCAAATCAGCCTCTTCAATCCCCCATATTCTTGCAATATGTAATCTATGTTCCTCATTTTCAATCATACGATACCCCGGCAGCTGGTCTGCCTTTTGGCCATGTTCTCTTGCTCCCTGCCCATTTCCCTGTCCAGTGATAGCTCCATAACCCGAATTCACTTTTCCAATTTTTCCTGTAACAATAAGAATATTAAGAAAATTACGAACGGCGGCTGAACCATCTGTTTGCTGCTCAACTCCCCTTGCTGTAAAAATCATTCCTGATTCTTCTCTCCCGAACATTGCAGCCGCTTTTTGAATTTGGTCGCTAGGCACCCCTGTCATTTCTGCAATTTCCTCCAACTTTAAAGATGTAACATACTCTTTAACTTCGTTGTAGCCATTTGCACGGTCCCGGATAAATGCTTCATCAGTAAAATCCTCTTCAATGATCACTTTCAATAATCCGTTTGCCAAGGCGGCATCCATCCCTGGTTTTACCTTTAGATGTAAGTCGGCCATTTTCGTTGTTGCTGTTTCTCTTGGATCTACAGCAATGATATATGCCCCATTTTGTTTCGCTTTCTCAAAGTAAGGCATGATTGTCGGCTGGCATTCCGCAATATTCGTGCCCGCCAAGATAATGCACTTTGTGAACGGAACCTCTGATAAGCTGTTGGTAAGGCCCCTGTCCATACCAAACGTTTGGCTTGCTGCCGAAGCAGCTGCGGACATGCACAAACGGCCATTATAATCTATATACTTTGTTTTTAAAGCTACTCTTGCAAATTTCCCAAGCAAATATGCTTCTTCATTTGAAATGGATGCACTCCCATATACAGATAATGCATTTACACCATCTTCCGCTTGAATTCTTGTGAAATTCTCCTTAATGTGATTTAATGCCTCCTCCCAAGATATTCGAATAAATTCACCATTTTTTTTAAGTAATGGGTATTTAATTCGGTCGTTATGCAATGCATGTTGGTGTGCATTCATTCCTTTAATGCATAAGCGCCCCTCTGAGGTTGGATTATCTTTACCAATCGTCATATACTTTTTTCTTGTCACTATTGTTTGTTCCAACAGCTGCATCTTACATTGCATACTGCAAAATGGACATTGTGTTTCATATCGTTTTTCTGATTGGACCTCTTGTTGCTTCGTGCGGAAATACTTTAATAATAATTCGGTCAAGGCTCCCCACCCTTTACTCATTGATTTCTTCTGTTACAAACATTTATTCGCTTATCTAAAGGTATTTCCACTCAGTTCATTCTCTGATCTACGCCATTTCCAATCGTTGAGACAGTTGCTGACTAAGTTCAATATCAAACAAAACTTCTCTAACATGAATTAAACCCACTCGTTCAATCCATTGCCAAGTCCGTTCTAAGTAATTGGCTGTTTCACGATAATATTGAATAAAGCCGATGATGATTTCAATTGCTTCATCATTTGTCCCGGCCACACATAAAAGTTCACCGGCACGAACATTACGCCCGCTGCTTCCGCCCACATATATTTCCCAGCCCCTGTCAACGCCCATAACACCTATATCTTTCGTTGTTGATCCTGCACCATTATGCATACAAGCAGATATGCCCATCTTAATACGATAAGGTGTTGATACATGCTCCAATCTTTTTTCCAAATCAACAGCAAGTATAAGGGATTGCTGTTTTTCACAAGAGCAAACATTCTCACCGATACATGTTTTGACGTTTTGAACGGTGTTACCATATTTCGAACTTAACGGCATGTCTAAATCAGCCCACACACCTGGAAGGTCTTCTTTTTTCACACCCATTAAATGAATCCTTTGTTCACTTGTTACCGCCACCTGAGATATATCATATTTATCTGCAACATTTGCAATTTTTCGCAAGTCCTTCGCATTCGTCATCCCGCCGTACATTTGCGGGATAACAGAGTATCGATTATCACTTTGAACTGTTGCATTCTTTTTTTCATTTATGAAAAGGGTTTGCTGTCTGATCTCGTATTCTGGATGAATCATCCCTAAATAATAGCTAAGGGCCGGCCGGCAAGTTGAACAACCTCCGTTATTTCCCCATTCAAGAACATCCATCGCTTCTTGGACAGTTGTTAAGTCTTGGAGCTGCATTTTATACACGACTTCATCTTCCGTTAATGTCGTACATGAGCAAAACGCAGTTTGTTTCTCATCCTGAGTAGAAAGATTACTTTGAATATAGGTCAAAAGCTCGGTCACTGCCGGCTTACATCCACCGCAAGAACCGGTAGCCTTTGTGCATTGTTTAACTTGTTGTACTGTTGTTAATCCCTTTTTTCGAACCGCTTCAATGATTGCCCCTTTTGAAACAGCATTACAATTGCACATGATTTCATGGTTTGCCATCGAAGCGATTATTCCCTCACCCGTACTTGGTGATTGGAACAGTGCACGCTTTTCCTCTGATGATACTTCTTGCCGCTTTAAAATCATATCGAGTAATCGTGTGCTGATGTTTGTATCTCCATACAGCAAAGCACCTATTATTTTTCTTCCTTGAAAAACCACCTTTTTATAAACACCATCCAATTCATCAATAGTCGTGATTGATTTCGTTGTTTCATCACCAATGAAATCTCCAACAGAGAATAATTCAACTCCTGATATTTTCAACTGGGTCGAAAGGACCGAGCCTTGGTATCCGTTGCATTTCATCTCACAAATATGCTTTGCCAGCACTTCACCTTGTTCATATAGGGGTTTCACCAGTCCATAAACAATGCCTTGATGTTCGGCACATTCACCAACCGCATAAATATTTGGGATGCTGGTTTCTAAATAGTCGTTTACAATAATGGCACGATTTGTATCAATTCCACTTTCTTTGGCCAACTGAATATTCGGTCTGACTCCCACAGCCATAACGACCAAATCTGCTTCCAGCTCCGTTCCATCTTTAAAACGGACTCGCTCTACACGTTCGTTGCCGATTAACTCCTGCGTTTCCTTTTTTAAAAGAAAGTTCATTCCCTGGTTTTCCAACTCTTTTTGCAGCAAAAGTGATGCCTTTGAATCAAGCTGCCTCTCCATTAAATGGTCAGCAATATGAACGACATGCACTTCCATACCAAGGTTTAACAGCCCTCTCGCTGCTTCTAAACCTAATAAACCGCCTCCGATGACGACTGCTTTTTTATGTTTGCGTGAAGTTTCAATCATCTTTTGGCAATCTTCAATCGTCCGAAATGCAATGACGCCTTCTTTATCAACACCGGCAACAGGAAGAATAAACGGGACGGAACCTGTAGCAATTATCAGCTTATCGTAGTAAACTTCCCGTTCTTTGTCCGTTTTTATCTTCCGAGTCTCTATATCAATTTTTACAACCGTTTCCCCTGTGAACAATTGGATATTATTCTTCGTATACCAGTTTCGATCATTTATCGTAATATCTTCAAAAGAGGTGTTGCCTTGGAGCACAGTCGACAATAGGATTCTGTTATAGTTGACGTGTGGTTCACTGCCGAAAACGGTAATCTCAAAAGCAGCCGGATCATTCCTGATAATTGACTCAACACAGCGTAATCCCGCCATTCCGTTCCCTACTAGGACCAGTTTTTGTTTAAACATTTTATCCCCCCAAACAAGTACTGAAACAAGCCGATATAATTGGTAAACAAAGTTCTAGATCTTAACTGAATTCTTTCCGATTACCCACGTTTTTCTCCATGAAAGCTGAGCTAGACCCAAGATAAGCAACGCCACGATTCCAACTGCGGAAAATACTAAAAATCCTGTAGAATATGTGCCAGTAATCTGTTTTAACGTTCCTAGTATGTTTGGAACCAAGAAACCGCCAACACCTCCGGCAGCTCCTACAATTCCTGTGATAAAACCAATTTCTTTAGAAAATCGCTGTGGAACTAACTGAAAGACAGCCCCGTTGCCCATACCGAGAAATAGCATTCCGATGAACAACAGGATTGTAACGACAGTAAGGGAATAAAGAAAACTAATCCCAAACATACATAATGTGAGTCCAATAAATAAAAACATAAGCAGCTTAACTCCACCTATTTTATCGGCAATATATCCTCCGACGGGACGAAAGAAGCTTCCGGCGATGACACATAATGTAACAAATTCCCCAGCCCTTATTCGTGTTAACCCATACTCATCAACAAAAAAGATGCTTAAAAAGCTGGTAAATCCGACAAAGCCCCCAAAAGTCACACTGTAAAGAATACAGAAATACCACGTATCCCTTATTTTAAATACATTGAAATATTCCTTGAGTGGTTTTGCAGGCGGTTGAGATGGTGCGTCTTTTGCGATTAAGATATAAATGACAAACACGATGGTTAAAGGGATCAAAGCTAATCCCATAACATTATGCCAGCCAAGAGACTCTGCAATACGCGGTCCAAACAATGTCGCAAAAAGAGTTCCGCTGTTACCGGCTCCCGCAATGCCCATCGCTAGACCCTGCAAATGCGGGGGGTACCAGCGGCTAGCCATAGGAAGTGCTGCAGCAAAACTTGCACCTGCCACTCCGAGCAAAATCCCAATTAAATAAAGCTCGGCTAAACTTTCTCCGAATAACCAACCCCAAAAAAGCGGAATCATCGTAACAAGCATCCCGCCGATCGCTGTTTTCCGCGGACCGATGCGATCAGTCAAAAACCCAAGGACGATTCGAAAAAACGAGCCTCCCAAAATCGGAATAGCTACAATCAAGCCTTTTTCAGCTGGGGAAAGCCCGAAATCCCTTGTAATATAGACACCAAGTGCACCCAATAACACCCAAATCATAAAACTGATATCAAAATAAAGGAATGAAGCTAATAATGACGGAGCATGACCGCTTTTTTTCAATTCAGATATTTTCACTTTTCATCTCTCCAATACTTTATTAATTGAATATTTGTTTATTTTACTCTTATAAAAGCAAGATTTCTCTGTTTATGTCAGAAAACATTACACACTTTTTTTGTAAGTTATAAAATGTGAATACTTTGAAGTCGTTATTGGTTAAAATTTAATAATTTCATTTCGTTTTTCTTATATAAATCGAATGATAATGTGGTTTACTTAGGTGAGGTATAGTCCCAAGCTTGTTTAACTTTTCAGTTATGGCAGGAGATATACCAAAGATACCTCCAATAACTTTTCGAAATATCTCCATACAAAAAAAGAGAAGCCCAAAACTTAAGCTTCTCTTCCAAATTGTAGATAAACACGACTATAATAATTGAGTTTGTTTACAATTTTAATAATTGTCCGTTAATTTCCACTACAGGCACGAACTTTTCCCGCAGGAGTCT
This sequence comes from Peribacillus sp. NPDC096447, assembly GCF_044762725.1. Taxonomy (NCBI): domain Bacteria; kingdom Bacillati; phylum Bacillota; class Bacilli; order Caryophanales; family Bacillaceae; genus Peribacillus; species Peribacillus sp. NPDC096447. Next base: position 438,905 of record NZ_JBIWEV010000005.1, on the reverse strand, counting down.
CGAACACCTGCTCCAATCAACTTTGTATAACATTAAGATAGAACTCCTTTTGCCTACAGTCTTTTTTGTTTAAAATAGAAGAAATAAAACTTGAGGTGATTTTTATTCAGCCGGATTAACTTTAAATGAAGATTGCATCTTCATTAGAGGGCGGGTTCTTCCCACAGCACGAAACAAGGACCTTTTTCATATGATGTGTTATGAGCGGCATGAGATTTAATAATCTGATTATATCCGGGGAAAGGTTGGGTGCAATAATATGAAGCAATATCCATTTCATAACATCCCATTTCAAAATCTTCAGAAAAAAGACATGTCATTTGAAGAGGTATTCGTTCATATTGTTGAGTTCATGAAATTAAACCCTTCCGGTAACTATCGATTAATGGTCGGTACAGATTCTCAAGTACATAAAAAACATACTGTTTTCATTACAGGCATCGTGATACGGCAGGTCGGAAAAGGTGTATGGGGTTGTATAAGAAAAGTGATGATTCCTAGAAGGATGCTGCATTTACATGAACGTATTTCCCAAGAATTGTCGTTAACAGAGGAGATCGTGTCACTGTTTACGGAAGAAAGAAAAAATCAATTAATTGATATTGTCCTGCCTGCTGTATACCAAGGGGCAACGTTCACAATGGAAGGGCATATTGATATTGGGATTGGAAAGCGGAACAAAACCAGTGAATTTGTAAAAGAAATGGTAGCCAGGATGGAATCAATGGGCGTGGAACCGAAAATCAAACCCAATGCTTTCGTCGCTTCAAGTTATGCCAACCGGTATACAAAACAAGAGTAAATGTCTTTAGATAATGTAATAAGTCAAATCAGCCTAAACTGTATTTGTAAAGGGCTGTGAAAATAAATCAAAGCAATTCTTATTGTACGGTATTTGAAAACAGCAAAAAACCGGCCTCAGACCGAGACCGGCTTCAACATTTAAAGATATAAGCCGCCATTGCCGTATTCAGTAAGAAAGTTTTAAACCACCACTCCTCAAAGTGGGTGTTTGCAGAAATAATCCTGTTGTCCAAGTCAGTGACGAGGCATAACATTCCTGTTTCGATATAAAACTCCCTATTACAGCTTAAAGGTTAAAACTTTATTATCATTACGAACAGTGCAGCTTGTATTGTTATAATACCTGAATTCCTCATATGTTACAATGTTAATATTCACCATATTAATAACCTATTGCTGACTTAGGGAATGGACGTCGTATTAGCCCTTATATAATAGCATTCGGTAAAACCAAATTATTGGTCAAAATAACCGATAAAATCGCCTTCGTCTTTATTTTGCAGATATAATACCGTTTCTTTGTCAGAAATAGTAGGCAGTCCGAAATTTTGTTCATACCTCTCAATTCCTTTGCCTGTAATGATAATCCAATCCCCTTCCTTTCCAGCTTGTATCGCCTCCTGTATAGCAAGTGTCCTATCTAGAATAACCTTCACATTTCCAGCAGAGTAATCACTTTGCAGTTTATTTAGTGACGATTCCATCCCCTCCATTCCCTCCGAATTCAGATCATCCATCGTCAAAATCGAAACATCACTATGTTCTGATGATACTTTAACCATTTCAGCCCTTTTGGTTGTATCTCGTCCACCCCGGAAACCAAAGATATGATAAATCTTTTTGGCCCCGCATTCTTTGGCAGTTTGAAGCATGTGATGTATGGCATCTGCAGTATGTGCATAATCGATGACGATTGTCGGTCCGTATTCTTTCTTATACATTTCAAACCTTCCAGGCACACCGGAAAATTGTTTCAATGAAGTGAGAATTTCCTCTTTTGAAATTGGAAACATCTTCGCTACGGAATAGGCAGCAGTTGCGTTATATAAATTATGAAGTCCAGGTAAAGGTAACTCAATTTTCACAAAGTCATGATTCTCATTCAATAAAATAAAGGGGTTTGTTGCAGTATTATAATTGGTGATGGTTAAATCGCAGCGATTGGATTTTCCAAATACAAAGGCACTGACATTTTTTTCTTGTAAGTATTCTTGCAGTTTTTCTCCCCAGAAATCATCCCCATTGATAATCGCAAGACCATTAGGTTTCAATTTTTCAAAAAGAAGTAATTTTGCCAGGAAATAATCCTCCATCGTACCGTGGAAGTCGAGATGGTCATGATACAAATTCGTGAAGACACAGAAATCAAATTCAATTCCTTCTAAACGGTATTGAGCTAATCCATGTGAAGACACTTCCATTATGACAACCATGTCCCTACTTGCAGCCAGTAAGGAATTCAACTCCATGCTACCTGGAGTCGTATTATGGGAATCGACTTTGTTTCCATTGATAATATGCTGTATCGTACCAATGACGGAACAGGTTACCCCATTTTCTTTCAATATTTGCTGAAGCATATAACTCGTTGTGGTTTTTCCATTTGTACCCGTAATTCCTATCATTATTTTTCGCTTGCTTGGATCTCCATAAAACCTTTTGGCGATTAGTCCTAATGCTTTACGGCTGTTTCCCACTCGTAAATAAGGAACTTCCAATCCCTTAATATCGCGATCGCCAATCACAGCCGATGCCCCTAAACGAATTGCATCTTTAATGTAATTATGGCCATCTGACTTATATCCGGTTACGGCAACAAAAAGGTATCCCTTTTTTATTTCTTTAGAGTTATCGGTTACACCTGCGATGGATATATGTTCAACGTCCTTCGGCAAATCCCAATTTATCGCTTCTTTCAATATGTCTTTAAGGATCATTAACTTTTCTCCTTTTTCATTTAAGCTATTCACCTAACTTTTTTGAAAATGAAATGCATAAGTTTCAACAAGCCATTTTTAGTATTTACCAGTACTCTAAAAATAATTGTTAATCCAGAATTTGTTAGTTGAACAGTAAAAAGAAAAGCAGCCAATAAGGCTGCTTTTCTTGGCTAGTGCTGTATAGAGGTGTGGGCACACCGCAGTATACTTACGATTGTATTTCCAGTGGTTTTGCTTCGGCCTTTTGATTGTACAATGGCAAAATGAAAAACATCCCTAGAATAAAAAAGAAAGCGGCGGTTTCAAATATGGCGACGAGTGAAAATTGTTCTTTCAGCACACCTGCCGCACTCATGGTCAAAACCATCGATCCAGTGAATAATGGGCTTAAGATTCCATTGACCCTTCCAATGAACTCGCCTTCGGTCCTCTGTAATATCAATGTATTGATCCCGATTTGGATACAAGGCAGCATTAGTCCATTAAAGAACTCGGCAGTAAGTGTAATCCAAAGATTTGTTGAAAGCCCCATTACCGCTAATCCAATGGCATTCACAAGCATTCCGAAAGCTAATAATCTCTGAGGTGCCACTTTTTTGGCAAAAATCATCACCCCAGCTCCGCCTAAAATCATACCAAACCCATTCACCATAAATAACCATTGCAGATTTTCCTTAGGAAGTTCCAGTTGTTCGGTAACAAGGAATATAGAAAGCGGCTGAATGAAGCCCAGTCCAAGCCCGGCTGCCAGAAAACATAAACCAAGCAAACTTAGTTCTTTTTTTCGCAACACATAGCTCACTCCGCTTTTCATTTCCTGCCATAACGTTGTTTTTGCTGTCTCTCCATTCAGTTTACGATCTTTTGGAAGAAAGGCGAGTGCTCCAGCTGAAAGTAAAAACGCCAGGCCAGTAATCGCAATCGAGATGTTTATCCCGAATGATTGGAAGGCAAATGTACCGAGAATCGGACCTAAAACCATAAATACTGCGAAGACGGTCTGATAAACGGACATCCCTGTCTGAATTTGACTTTCAGGCAAATGCATCTTAAATAGCTTCATGCCTGATGGCTGAGAAAATTGAGAAAGTATCGCCGAAATCAAAGTTGCGAAGAATACCATTTTCCAACTGCCAAAGATAAGCGAGATTAGCACAGCAAATACAGATATTGCACTTAATATATCACACCAAACCATCGTTTTTTTCGGACTCCAGCGGTCCGCAAACGTCCCTCCAATGAATGAAAAAATAAAGATGGGAGCGAATTCCGCTACTGATATCATGGAAATGGCAAAGGCATCCCCGTTTGTCTTTTCCATGACGAATAACAAAACTGCAAAATTCCGTACCCATATCCCTATTTGTAAAAACAGGCCTGAAAAGATAATGGCCCGGAATACACGATTTTTAAAAATGTTAGGTTCCTTATTACTTGATGTTACGGACATGTTTTTTTCCATATAAAAACCTCCTGTGAGATTTCTGGACAGGAGGCAGTACAATACAAAATTAACAAACCAAAAGATCCCTAATGGACGGAACACAATGATCTTTGTTTGTATTTTAGTACAGACTAATCCTATCCAGAAAAAAAGTTCGTATTTAGCACGCATTTTTTCTCTTAAAGAATAGGATTAAATGATCATTGTTTAAAGGTCACCCTTCCATTTTATGCTAATTTGATAATAATCTATTCAATCTGATTAATCAAGGTAAAATTTAAAAATAAAACCATTTTCCAGAAAAGTTTGTTCAATTTCCTGCATAAAAAATAGGCTTCCTTTAAAAGAAAGCCACAGACTGGAGACAAACTCAAAAAAAGCGAGTTTGCCTCCAGATTTTCAGTTCTCCAATATACGTTCTTGATTAGGATTGCCCTGTACAAGTAAATGGGAAGATGGCATTAGAATTTGATGCTCATGTAGAGCAGTCATCATTTCAAACCTCACACTCCTTGATGTTTCAAAGTAATCATCAGGTTTCACAAGTCCCACTATGCATAGTTCATATCCAACATATTTAAGATTCGGATTTAAATCCGTAATTCCGATGTATCTAAAATCCTCTTCAGGTGTACCATCCTCTAGCCTTAGAAGGGTTTCACCATACTTTTCATTACAGATAAGGCATATATCCTCCAACAGCCGTTTTACCTTTTCTGGATTTTCTTGGTAACTTACAGTGATACGCTCAATGATTCGCATTCTCCCTTTATTAAAATTTTGAATTGTCCTGATTTCACTGTGAGGGATTGTCAGCAGTTTTCCTGACCATTCCCTGATCTGCATGAACCGGATACCTATTTCTTCAATTGTCCCAGAACTTGTCCCATTGAATGTAACGAAATTCCCCACCCGGAATTCATTATCTGAAAGCCTTACAAATCCCAATAAGATATCCTTAAGCATTTGCTGAGCCGCAAATCCGATAACGACCCCTACAATTCCAGCTCCAGCCATGATTCCCTTTATGTCTATAAACTGTCCAATCAGATAAATGAGGAAAAGTCCTGCTATGCCGTATCTAAGAGCAGACCGGGTAACTCCCTGTATCGTTCTTTCAACTTCTTCCACAAAAAAATTAGATCTTTTAAAGAACCATTCAACCATTTTATTCAAAATATAATAAACCGCCAATAACAGTAACGCCAATATAAAAAGCCTCAATATTAAAAATTCCTGCAAATAATCCATAGCCCGCTCTGAAAATTTCAAGACATTCATGTTCCCAACCCCAATTTCACTTTTATTCAGAATCAATTAAAATCCAGTCATCATCCTTACCTATTATCCCTTTATCAAGGATAAGTCTTGTTTTAAGTCGGTAGGAAACCCCTCGTTTATAAGGCTCCTTCAATATAGGCAGACAAAAGTTAAAAGGAATTTCATTGCTTTCCCCTGAATTTATCTCCCTGGAAGACAAAATGGTGCTCGTTTTAAGGATCTCTTCCATTCCGGTAGAATGAGTATCCATGATCAAATCACATTCAATCCTCCTTATTCTTTGCGCAAGGGTACCACCCTTAATCAAGAAATACCCATTTATGCATTCACCAGATTTATACGTATTTTTTGGAAGGATTAAATCTATTTGTGCAGAACCTATCCCTAAACGTAACAAAGATTTTCTCAGTATCAACTAATACACTCCATTTATATTTATTTGTTTTTCTACTAAACCCTCATGTTTATACATTTCCGTAAGGCTGCATGATCTGGACTACAAAAAAACCTTTACCATTTTGGTAAAGGTTCACTAAAAGAAAATAGACCTTTACCAATAGGTAAGGTCTGGCTAACAACAATATGCTGCCAACAACACCGAGAGCAAAAAGCTCCGTAATGACGATATTGTTGTAAAAGCTACTCCCCTTTGGAGAATGTATTCAAGTATATAATTTATAATACGGTATGATTAGAAAGTTTGTCAAACCTTTATAATTTATTATTTTTAGGCGCTGCCCGGGAAATTCGAGTACTTTGCACATATCTTGATATTAATGAAAATATAATGAATTAACCTGTCCCGTTATTGAAAAAGAATGAATTGCTGGGTTTTAAATAGGCCAGTTCGTGGAATATGAAGTATGTAACAGTTGTGACCTGCTATTTACAACGCCGCTTTCAAAAAGAATAAAATGAACAAACTATGTATATGTAATGGAAAACTAAAATTATATTTAAAAATTAACAAGATTTCTCTTTTACTTACGCCAATCATGTTGTAATATAAATGTAACAATTGTAATATTTATTAAACTTTCGTTACATAATTATCCTATTAGGGATTGGGGAGATTAATTATGAAAAAATTTTTAGGTATGCTATTATCCATTATTTTATTTTTCACTCTAAGTGGTCAGGTTACCGCAAAAACGACATCACAGAATTTGTCTGATGCAAATGCATTAAAGATAGCGGATAATGCCAGCAAACATTTTTGGAATGCTTTACATGGATATAAAACCCGTTCATGTTCACAAAAAACTTTCAATTATAAAGGGACAGAGTATTCATACCTTTGCCAAGAGTTTAATACAAAAGATAAATTGACTACCTACTTAGCAGAGACATTTACTAATAATGCAGTTGAAAAAGGGCTGACCAAATATAATTACATTACTCATAAAGGGAAATTAGCCCGTCCAATCGGAGACGGCTTTAGCATGTTAGAGTGGAAAAAAGCAAAAATTAAATTGGTCTATCAAAAACAAAACGTTAGGTCATACAATTTAACTGTACCTACAGTCGACGGTGAGTCAGTAAAAAGAACGGTTACCTTTTATAAAGCCGGATCCACTTGGAAAGTCAATCAGTTCGATGCAGTTCAATAAATACTGATTTAAAATATAACGCCTCATATGTTGTATAGTTTGTTAAAAACTATATGACATATGAGGTGTTTTTCTGTTTTACCTTTTATCTTAAGAAATCTTTTCACATCACGGAACTTTAAAATAAAAAAACACAGCTAGGTTGCTGTGCCTTAACGGATTTTTGCCTTACGGAAGCCTTGATAGGAATCGTAGGCGGCAAAAAAGATGGAGATGAGTATGAGCCCCCAGTAAATCGAGGTTTTCCAATCATCGATTGAAAATAGTGTTTTTTGGTAGGCAATGAATTCGGGATTCAATAAATTAGGATTACTGATTATGATGATGAAGGTCAGAGTGGACAACAGCTGGTATATAGCATGGAATATAGCTAATTTCAGGGTCCATTGTCTTAAAAATAATTTATAAATCGCCAAGAGCACCCCGATGATAACGACGCAAGATACCAGCAACCAATAGGAATTCAATACATCTTGATTAAAAGAAGGTGTCACGAAAATGAGACTGCCATTTCTTTTTTCATAGACCCCTAGGAGGTTTGCTGCGTTGAAATACAGGGCTGTGAATACAGAAAGGCCTAACAAACTAGCAAAAACCTCGATCATAGGAACCGCTTTTATCTTTGAAATGTTCGGAATATCTTTTAGGTTTTCCGGTGTCCATGGCTTCAAGTTTTTTGTTAAAGGTGACTGGTCTTTTGAAGTATCCAATCGTTCTGCAATGGCAAATGAAAGCGTTAGCCAGAAAAACACTTGGATACTTGTACTGATGATGCCTGCAATCCCTTTCCCGATTATTTTTAAAATTGCGTCCACAATCGTATTTTCCGTATCCCGAAACGGATTATCCCCTACTAATGCGATCAGCGAAAAGACTGCAGCGATTGGTAAAATCATTTTCAACAGACTGATATAAACATCATAATAACGCGGTCCAATCAGATGCATCGGCCGATCGCGATAACCACTTGCCAGTGTAACCGGATCACCTAATTTTAAAAGAACCGCTTTCACGTCTTGCTCCGTATGATCCTCCGGAAGCATATCTGCGATTGTAGATTGAAGCTCAAGCCCAATGTCCTCACGGTTTTTTTCAGGAAGCCTGCGGGTCACTTCCTGAATATAAAGTTCAATCAGCTCCATCTTCTCCCTCTCCTTTTAATAATATATAAAGCTCTTGAGAAGTTTTTTCCCATTCTTCCTTTAACTGAGTGAAGATCTCTCCCCCATAATCACTTAAAGAATAGTACTTGCGCGGTCTACTTTCAGAAGTATCCCAGCTGCTGGTCACCAATTCTTGTTTTTCCAGGCGGCGAAGTAAAGGATATAAAGTACTTTGCTCAATGGTAATTCCCGACTTCTCTAAACGCTGGACAAGCGAGTACCCATACTGAGGGGTTTTGAGCTGACTCAGAACAGCTAACGTCAAAGTGCCTCTGCGCAGCTCAGTGGTTAATGAATTCAGTAAAGTGCTCATCCAATCACCTCTTCCCTATACTATGTGACGTACACCATACCTTATACTATGCATCATACACTATTTTAGTTCTTACAACACCATAAAAATGAAAATATATTATATTTTGAACATAAAAAAGAGAAGCGTTACACGCCTCTCCGTTTTTTTTTCATTATTAATATCATACAAGAATGACCCATAAAATCATCGTCGTGATAATCGTGACTACCCCTTGTATTAAAGTTGCCATCGTTTGAGCTTTATAGGCATCCGTCACTTTCATCCCGCTAAATTGGGTGACAACCCAGAAGAAGCTATCATTTACATGGCTTACAGTCATCGCACCTGCACCAACAGCCATGACTACCAATGCAAGTGGAACGGCTCCTTCAATACCCAATGTCGGAAGCATGGGGGCAATCAAAGATGAAGTGATGACCAGGGATGCTGTGGAAGAACCCTGGGCTGTTTTTAACCCAGCAGCAATTAGGAACGGGACCAACAGGAACAAGGAACCGCTAAAGATGCTGCCCATATCCCAACTTTGGATGATATCTGCAATCCCCGTATTTTTAATGACTGTACCAAATGCTCCGCCCGCCCCGGTGATCAATAAAATTGGCGCGGCATCCAATAGGGCTGCTCCTATCCAGTTTGTCAATGTTTCTTCATCGTACTTAGGGAGCAATGTCAGAGCTGAAATTACTCCGACGAGCAATGCGATGACCGGCTGGCCCAAGAATACGAAAAATGCGGCGATACTGCCCTCTGTACCAAAGAGAGTTAATACAGAACTGGCTCCAATCAGGACAATCGGTAAAACGATCGGTAAAAATGATTGAAAGGCAGAAGGCATCTTGCCGAATGAACGGACAATTTCATCATAATCGTAATCCAGGTCACTTCGGTCATCTTCAACCTCTATCTTGGCAGCTACTTTCATTGACCATATATAGCCAGCAAGTGCAGCTGGAATGGCCGTAATAAGACCAATCAAAATGACCGTCCCTAAGTATCCATCCGCTCCGATATTCCCGGCTGCTGCTATTGGCCCTGGAGTTGGAGGCACAAGTGTATGTGTCGCATACAAACCAGTTGCAAGCGCAACTGACATGGAAGCAACCGCTACTTTTGCGCGTCTTGCCAATGCTTTTCTTAAGCTTGATAAAATAACGAAACCTGAATCGCAAAAAACGGGTATGGATACGATAAAGCCAATCATGCTCATGGCAAGCTGCGGCCTTTTAGGACCGACAATCCTCAATACGACTTCGGCCATTCGCAATGCGGCCCCGGCCTTTTCCAAAATGGTTCCGATTATTGTACCGAAAACGATTACAAGTCCAATGCTCGTCATCAGTCCGCCAAAACCGCCGTTAATATTCTCAACGATCTGATCCAGAGGCATTCCAGAAGCAAAACCCACAAATAAAGTGCCTAATAGAAGCGATAAGAACGGATGCAGCTTGAATTTAGTTGTCGCGAAAACAATTAAGAACACACCAATGGCCAAAACAAGAAATAACATATGATTACCCCCTCTTTTTAAACGCTGTCAAAAAAGTCCGCATTACTTGTTCGGCTGAAGCTTCCAACAATTCAGCTCCTCTTTCCATAGCTTCCTTTAAAGGCATAGGAGCGTTCACCAAACTATGAACACTAGTTATTCCATGATCATATAAAACTTCAATACCTGTTCCGATCGACCCAGCCAAAACAAATACGGGAATACCATGCTTTTTAGCTTCTTGTGCAACTCCCATTGGTGTTTTGCCTGAAGCAGTCTGGAAATCGATTTGGCCCTCACCGGTAAAGACACAATCGGCATCGGACAATTTTTCACCCAGTTTCGTATACTCCATAACAATATCGATGCCCCTTTTTGATTCTGCACGGAAAAAGGCTTGAAATGCACCTCCAATTCCACCTGCAGCACCGGCACCTGCTTTATCATGCAAGTGTATGCCTGTTTTGATTTCCACCAAATCAGCCCATGATGATAAAGCTTTATCAAGCATTTCAATCATGGCAGGAGTCGCCCCTTTTTGAGGTCCAAATACACTTGATGCCCCATCGGTACCGACTAACGGATTTTGGACATCCGAGGCAATCAAAAACTCGGAATCTGCTATTCTGGGATCAAAATCATCCGTATTAATTTCTGATATCCGCATTAATTCGGCACCTCCGAATCCCAGCGGTTTACCCTCTTCATCAAACACCCTCATTCCCAAAGCCTGGAGCATTCCAACACCGCCATCATTGGTAGCGCTTCCACCAATCGCTAAAATGAACTTTCGACAGCCCTCATTCAATGCTTTTTGAATAAGCTCCCCTGTCCCGTATGTAGTAGTGATCAATGGGTTCAACTCAGCTGGATCGACTAGGCATAGACCGGATGCACTGGCCATTTCAATCACACATGTTTCCTGATCGCCCAGGATTGCATATGCTGCCTGAACGTCTTGAAGTAAAGGCCCTTTAACAGTCACTTCAACTTTTCGCCCATTTGTAGCTGCAACTAGGCTATCCATCGTACCTTCCCCGCCATCCGCTGCAGGAACCAATACTGTCTTCGCATCCGGCAGCGCCTTCCTGACTCCTCGCTCGATTGCTTTGGAAGCTTCTGATGCTGACAAACTTCCTTTATAGGAATCTGGTGCAATAACGATTTTCATGCCCAGGGCCCCCCCTTGAATATATTTTTATATTAATTTAATTATAATCTTCGGAAATATTTTAATCATCGTTCATTCTAAACGAAAATTAGTATGACATATTTGATTTTTTTGGCTATACTATATAGAAAAAATGATCTTCTGGAAAGTTTTCTGTTATTTTTCCATTTTCCTAAAGTATAAGATAGCTAAAGGCTTAAACTATCGACAATCCCCCTTTATATGAAAAACCATAGCTGGTTGCATGAAATATGATTACCATTCTGTTAGCAAATAAAAAACTCTAGAAGGATGACTTGAATGCTGACCCAAGAAATTGCAATGGAAATTGTAAAACAAACTACCAATAGACTTAACAGAAATATTAATATTATGGATGATAAAGGAACCATCATCGCTTCCGGAAATCATGAACGCATCGACCAATTGCATTTAGGAGCAATCGAAGTACTGAAAACGGGAAAGTCTTTAATCATTCACGAAAATGATCGTGATCAATGGGTGGGTGTCCTTCCTGGAATTAATTTGCCTATTAATTTTCAAAATGTAATTATAGGCGTCATCGGGATCACCGGAGATCCGACTGAACTTTTGGAATTCGGCGAATTGGTGAAAATGATAACGGAAATGATGCTTCATCAAGCTTTTATGGCGGAACAACTCGAATGGAAACAACACTTGAAAGAATTGGTATTTGAAGACTTATTAAAGGAAGATATCAATCAGCATTCGATTGATCAGAGACTTGAACTGATTGGAATGAAATTAGAACCTCCCTATCAAGTGGGGGTGATGGAAATGAAATTAAATCCATTAAATAAGAATGAGCTGATTCAAATGACTGAAACTATTTTTGGAACCCAAAAAGCCCTTGTTGGGTTCCTGAATGTGAATCGGGTTTTCATTCTCACTACGGCGCTTAGCGGAAATAACATTGACAAAAGACTGGATACAGCCATCAAGCGATTAAGAGCAAAAGGCTTCGTTATACGAATCGGTTTGGGCTCTATAGTGGATAAGGAATCATACATAGTCCACTCTTTCCACGAAGCTGAAACGGCACTTTTACTAGGTGAAGCAAATCAAGCTTTAACCAGATATACTGATGTGGAAACAAAAGCTCTGTTGGAAAGGATAGATGAGCGGACGAAACAACAATTTCAGGAAAGAATTCTAGGCAGCTTATCCGAAAAGTTGATTGAGACACTGCAACAATTTTTCCTTAGTAACTTAAATATCGGGGAATGTGCAAAAAGAATGTATATCCATCGTAATTCCCTTATATACCGATTAAAAAAAATCAAGGAAATTACCGGATATAATCCACAGGTGCTGCATGATGCCATAACTTTGCAGTTAGCCATTTGGGTAAGCCGATCGAAAAGGAGAAGTTGAAAGATATCGTGAGAACAATACTGCCTATTTAAATTATTTCATTCCATCCCTATTAAGTTAAGCATTGCATTGGAATTCTGTATAATTGATCGAATTACCGAGTAGATTAAAAATACATGATTTTTTTGCATATCAGGAGGGATTGAATGAGTGGCATCGCAAATCTTTTAATTATCCTTGGATTTACCGTTATTTTCATCATTATTATCGTTTTGGTTTTACTATTACTTTATATGATTTTCTTTGATCGCACGCAGAAGCATCATGCAATTTTAAGGAATTACCCCGTGCTTGGGAGAATACGATACTTTCTGGAAAAAATCGGACCTGAGATGCGGCAATATTGGTTTAACAGTGATAACGAAGGAAAACCCTTTTCCCGCGATGACTATGAACATATGGTGAAGAGTTCAAAATATTTACGGGATGTCATAGGTTTTGGTTCTAAACGGGATTTTGATGAAGAAGGCTTCTTTGTTAAAAATAGCATGTTTCCAAAGTTGGCCGAAGAAGAAAAATACGATCGAGAAACAAAAGTGACGACTAAAAGATACATTCTATTAAAAGACCCGCTTTTCTCACAGCGAGAGGAAAAATGGGGAGATGAAGTATCCTCTGCGTTCTTATTGGATGATGAGGATGCCGTGATCATCGGCCCGAACACCAAGAATCCATTTCGATTAAAAGGGCTTATCGGCATGTCAGCCATGAGTTATGGTTCTTTAGGGAAGAACGCAATCACTGCCCTTTCTGAGGGATTGGCTGCAGCAAAAGGCACATGGATGAATACTGGGGAAGGCGGACTTTCTCCTTATCATTTAATCGGCGGTGTGGATATAATCATGCAAATCGGTCCAGCCATGTTTGGGGTTCGTGATAGTACCGGCGAAATGGATTGGGATGAGTTAAAAAGAAAAAGTGAAATACCCGAAATCAAAGCATTTGAAATCAAATTGGCTCAAGGTGCGAAAACTCGCGGAGGGCATATCGATGCTGAAAAAGTGAATCCGGAAATCGCTGATATCCGCAAGGTCGTACCGTACAAAGCGATCGATAGTCCGAATCGGTTTCATCAATTCAATGACGTAGAATCCATGTGCGATTTTATTGAAAGAATCAGGGAACATACAGGCATCCCGGTTGGTATCAAAATGGTCATCGGCGGCAATGACAGTGTTGAAGAGCTTGCTAGTTATATGAAAGAAACCGGGAAAGGTCCGGATTTCATTTCATTGGATGGCGGTGAAGGCGGCACGGGTGCTTCTTATCAGGAATTGATCGATAGCGTAGGATTGCCGCTAAAATCCGCGTTGCCGATTTTAGTATCGACACTGGAAAAATACGGCGTCCGAGATCGGGTTAAAATCATCGCCTCCGGTAAATTGTTCACGCCTGATAGAATCGCCATTGCCCTATCCATGGGAGCCGACCTTGTTAACATAGCACGTGGTTTCATGATTGCGATAGGATGTATCCAGACGATGAAATGTCAATCCAATGCTTGTCCTGTCGGGGTAGCAACGACTGATCCGGAATTGCAAAAGGCACTTGTCATTGATGAAAAGAAATATCGTGTGGTCAACTTTCTTGTTACGCTTAGAAAAGGTTTATATCGAATCTCAGCCGCTGCTGGTTTGGATTCGCCGATCCATTTTCAACCTAAGCACATTAGCTATAAGGACGATAAAGGAATTGTCACATCCCTTGAAGATATTATGAACGAAGTTAAGGGACAAATAGGAGTCAGGCAATAAAAAGACCACCGCCCAAGTTTAATGGGCGGTGGATTTTTCTTGAAAACAATTCAATGAAGCCATTATAGGATGCAAAAATGTATCAGGCATGTAATCGAATATCACCCTGCCTCCACTTTTCCCTTCCCATTAGCTCCCATAGCGATAATAAACATAAGCTGCAACAATATAAGCCGTTTTAGATGACATGAGCTAAATTCAGTTACGATACGTTATCATTCAAAATATCAAATGGATTGATAATACCATTTGCCATCACGTTTAAACTTTCTGCATTGGTCATTTAAAAAAAGGTATTCTAAGTGTGCCAATGTTTCACCAACAGCAAACCTGGTCTCGTGAATGGACAGATTTCTAAATAAGATCTGGCAAGCACTATTTACTGAAATCGGCTCTTTCATGTTTTCATGAATAACATGCAACCGGTCCTGATGGTGTTCCAACAATTCAAAAATTCTTTTATTGGCATTTTGAAACGGTTTCCCATGTGAAGGGATGACATATTCAACGTCCAGCTTTTGTATTTTTTTCAAAGAATTAAAAAACTCTTCCAATGGGTTGCTGAAACCTTTAAACCAATAAGAAATATTTGGAGATATCCTGGGCAATATATGATCTGTCGAAAAAAGGACACTTTTATCCTTATTGTATAAGGAAATCAGGCCATCAGAATGTCCCGGCGTGAAAATCACTTCATACTCATATTTGCCAAATTGCAGTTTCATTCCTTCTTCAAGATGATGATTTACGGTAGGATAGGGTTTTACTTGTGGCATGAATCCGCTTTCGTCACTGGATAAGGCCACGGATAAATCTTCTTCCATACCACATGCATTATAATTTTCTTTAAGTAGATTCAGCGAATCCGCTTCCCAATACGTAGTTCCTGCATGTTCATCCACTTCTGTCATCCAAACATCCGCACCGGTCAATTGTTGTAATGTCCCTGCATACCCGAAATGATCTGGGTGATAATGTGTGATGATAATATCGGTAATATCGTGTTTTTCAATAATCGGGTTCCATAAATCCCTTGTCGTTTTGTTATTTAATCCCGCATCAATGATTGTCCACCCTTTTTCACCTTCCGCCAGGAAACAATGGACATGGTCCAACCTAAAAGGCAATGGAACGGTAACTTGAGTAACTTTCAGTTCATTCAGCAAGTATAACTTCCCCTTCCGATGTAACTTCATTTACATAAAACAAAAAATCGAAATTGCTAAAAACAAATCATTTAAGTTTATTAAATAAATGTATATCATTTATCAATTCGACGAATTCTTTCAAGTTCCTGTTATCAATATCCAGAGCCAGCGATTAAAATCCAGAAGCAAAGCCTAGGGGAATTGGTTAAATCAAGAAATAAAAAAGACCGCCATTAAAATTTATGGCGGCACCTCGTTTTACATATCTTCCTCGATTGTTTGAACAAGGATAAAAAGAAAATGATAGATTAAATTAAAAGCTTCCTCTAATGTCATGTCTTCTCGGAATCCTTTTACGTAATCCAAGGCTAAATTCACATCCCATAGCCCGTCGCCCTGGTTAAACATTAAACTGAACGAACCAATTTCTGCTTGAAGTTCCTTAGTTAAATACGTTTTTAAAACTTCTCCCATTTTTTTCTGGAATTTCAATCCGAACATCGCGTTATACGTACCAAAAACATCATCGACTTCTAAGGAAAGTGCCTCAACACCGATTAATTCGAACCATTGTGATTCAAAGTAAAGGAACTCATCTTTGTTATTTTTCAAATACTCGATCGGTTGTGATAAAAATGCAGAGTTCTCTTCAGAGATTAACTCTTCGCTCTCTTTATTACTGCGCTCCATATAAGCATCTGTAAAACGGAATGCATTTTCTTTTTCCACTAAAATGATATCATCGGCGATTAATTTATGCTTTTCGACATAATCCTTTTCTTCTTTAAATAACTCAACCTTGTTTTCGATTACGGATTTTGATATGTATGATTCCATTTGTTTTTTTAGCATGATATGTCCTCCTAGTATCTTTTCAAGCTTTCGCAATATCAATCATAGCATATTCACTATAGATAAAATAACTTTGTGAAACAAATTACAATATCAGTTGTGGCAATCATTATGTGTCTTCGATATAGTAGTGGTAAGCGTTTATACATATGAGAGAAATGAGATGTTGAATCATGCAAAAAATCATTGTAGTTGGTGCAGGGATTTTGGGAGCTTCCACTGCCTATCAGTTAGCTAAAAATGGGGTTGAAGTGATCATTATTGACCGACAAGATATCGGTCAGGCAACATCTGCAGCTGCAGGAATCGTTTGCCCTTGGATATCGCAAAGACGCAACCAAGCTTGGTATCTCCTTGCCAAAAATGGTGCGGCTTTTTATCCGGGTTTAATTGAAGAACTTGAACGGGACGGGGAAACCGAGACCGGGTATGCACAGGTCGGGGCTATAAGTATACATACCGATGAAGATAAACTGAATGCCATGAAGAACCGGGCTGCAAAACGGAAAGAAGATGCACCGGAGATCGGGACGATCACAATACTTTCCGCAGAGGAAACATGTACCTTATTCCCGCCTCTTTCCTGTGAATATGCAGCCGTTCACGTGAGTGGTGCCGCCCGGGTGGATGGACGCGCACTACGTGATTCCTTATTGCGGGCATCACAAAAAAACGGTGCAAAACTTATGTATGGTGAGGCTATACTTACATATAACGGTACTCAAGTAACGGGTGTAACACTTAGAGATGAATTCATTCCTGCTGATAAAGTGATTGTTTGTGCTGGCGCTTGGGCACCGGAATTACTGAAACCACTCGGCGTGAATTTTCAAGTCTCCTTCCAAAAGGCTCAAATCATTCATCTGGAAACGCCAAATGAAAATACGAATGACTGGCCTGTAGTCATGCCTCCGAGTGATCAATATCTTTTGGCTTTCGATAATAATAAAATCGTTGCGGGGGCGACTCACGAAAATACGGAAGTTTTCGATAACCGAATGACCGCAGGAGGGCTGCAGGAAGTTTTCAACAAAGCCTTGCAAACCGCTCCCGGTTTGACAGATAGTACATTTGTTGAAGCAAGGGTCGGATTTCGTCCATTCACGCCGGGATTCCTTCCGGTCATGGGTCCTTTGCCTGACTGGGAAGGAATAATCGTAGCCAATGGTCTTGGAGCATCCGGTTTAACAATGGGCCCCTATATAGGCTCACTATTGGCAAATCTCGCACTTGATAGAAAAATCGAAATCGATATAGAAAATTATGATGTCAGAGGTGCACTTTTCACATAACTTCCTCGTCTGATCTGAAAATCGCCACCAGTTTTTTTCAAATACTCCTTTTCATAAAAAATCAAGGACCTTTAATGGGTCCTTGATTTTTTAATTCTTTAATTTTTCGAACAGGACATTTTTGTTGAAATATGACAAATTTAAATCTATGTATAATTGAACAATATTTACATACGCATCAGTTTTTTTCAAAAGGAAATTGTTGAATCCACAAATAACCATCATCAACAATACTTACCTTTTATGACCCACTAATCTGTTCTTGAAATGAAAACCATAAGATTCTTCTATTTCAAATTATTTTCATTTATTTTATTAATATCTGATTCACTTACTTCTTCATAAATAACTTTTAACTCTTCAATAGTAAGTGATTTTAAAAATTCCTCTAGTTCATCCATGTTAATGCCTCCTATAATAAAGAACATTTGTTCTTATTATAATCTCCAAAATATCACTAGTAAATAGTTAATTTTACTATTGAGCATACAGCCCCCTATTTAACCAACGGTCATTTCCTTTGAAAAATAGTGCTGTAACATCATTTTCATTTGCTCTTTATTTGCTGCAAATTGCTTATGACGATGACCATTTCCTCCAGATGGATGAGGAAATCCTAGAAGCATGTTGTTAGCATCCAAATAATTCTGACCTGCTAAATAATTTAAGACCTTGGAAACATTAACTCCTAAAGGAATAATAAGCGGGCTTTCAATCGTACCTATTTCGGCAGCAAAGCCTTCCATTATATTTTTTTTAAGCAACTCGGTCTTTAATATGTTCGGAGTTGATCCACTGTAGTTTTTCCCGTTATAAAAAACTGGATAGGTTAAAACAGAGGCAGTATGAACGAGGTGACTTGCTTCGTTAAAAAGATCCCGTGCGGATGATATGTTTAAGTATGTGTGTAATCCAAGCTCATCTAACATTTGAATCAAATTTTTTCTCATCGTTCCTTCAAAACTGGAATTCTTTTTTACTTCGTTCAGGATCTCTTCATCACTATGTATGTGCCCTTTTGCATTAATTACTGTAGTATAAGATTTTTTCATTTGATGTAATCCAGGAGTGATTCCGACAATCACCACTTTGGCCCGTTCATTTACATATTCAAAAGGTGCGTAATAGATTTCGAGCTTCTTCTTTTCATCTCTTTCAAGCAAAAATTGCTCGCTCAGTATCATTTCATCTGTATAGGCAGCAGGTAAAGCATTAATTAAGTTCTTAAATTGCGTAAAATTAGAAAAATTAGCGATCCCCATAAAATACTATCCCCACTTTCTATTCATTTTGGCCATATCAGTATATCAGAAATTCAGATTCGCCACCGAACTTTGGGGCATTATGAATCTTTTGAATCCGTATATTCCTTAACGGAAATTGAAAATATTAGTTGTTTATAAAGTGTTGTATGATCTCTCCATCATGATAAAAACGTAATGAAGTATGTCTAATGGTACCCGTCTTAAATAGTTTACTCAGACGAGATAAAGTTAAAAGAATGAACCCTTTCAAAAAAAAAGATAAATTGCTTTCCAACCCTTGGGTTGAAAAGAATTTATCTTAAAAATGGTATTTGGGGATGAAAAAAATATTCGGGTTTACAAAATGAAACTATTGATTGAACCTTCCGCGCTGGCGAAGTAATTCACGGTTCAGATTCGGATCTTTTTCAAATGCAGCGCGGCCGTGAAGCCAGAATATGTTGTTGACGACAACTAAATCTCCAACAGGCAGTTCCAGTTCTAGTACACTTTCATCGCTTTCTAATGAATTGGATAAATCGCGTAAGTATTGGGCTTGTTCGATTGATTCAGGGTATACAAATTGATCGATAAAACATATACCAGGTTGGTTATTATGATTGAAGAAAGTCAATCTTTCAATTTCCTGTTCAATGTTCTTGCTTTTTGGAGCCTTATACGTGAATTTGTGGCTGGATAATGGATGATTTACATACATATCAAGCTCTTTCCAATCGTCTAAGTGCAATAAACGTGATTCGCCACCGCGTGCATTTTGTTCGATCATCTTCATCATCAGTAACCAGTCCGTTGGTTCATCAACAAAGGTGCCGTCCGTATGAAGTGTAAATAAACGATAAGCCTGACGTAAATATGAATCACTGCTATCCGTGTCTTGAACACTAAATCGGGCATAATATTTTCCTGACATGGCATCATGGTTTGGAGTTCCGAGCAAGTATGAAATAGCCGTTGCAAAAATGACATATTCATCTGTATTCTCCGTGACACCCTCCAAGCCAAGGGTGAAGCCTCCGGATTCCCGATCATGAACAATGTTCCGAAGCACTTCACCAAAGTCTTCCCCCACTTGATCCAATAAATATGAAGCAATGATGAGTCGGGCATATGGTGTATATTCCAGATGTTGAACAGACTGATTATCCTTCGATACCGTTTCTAAAAAAGCGGCAATTGCCTCTTTTGAAATTTCAATATGATATAAACGGCTGGATTGAGGGTGAACCTTCACCTCGTATTTTTCTGTTTTCCTTTCAAACTTCGCTCTCTTTTTTTCTGCAATGCTCATGAATAATTCCTCCTGTTATTTGTAATATAGGTGACAAAGTTAACGGGAAATATAAAAAGCCAGTCGCACATGATCCCTAAATAAAATAGGAATCCAACTGTACAACTGGCTTATATTCACTTCACTGCTCTATGCAAATAGAGTCACAGCGAATATGCAGTTTATGTATGATTTATTTTTCCTGTTTCCAATCATTAAGATCTTTACACGATTCTGAAAAGGTATTTTCCAAAAGGTGTTAATGTCATAATATTGGCTTAATTCCATTAAAACGTTTTTTCGTAAAATTGTCAACCCTTTTAACATATTATTCTGATAAATCACATTGCTAACTTGGTAGTTTCGTTTTTTCTCCTGCTTTAATTTGCTGAAAATGGAGATCCAGGTCCTTCAAGGCAGCAATCAATGCATTAGCAGCTTTCCCCCGATAATAAGATTGAATAGATTCTATCGCGTCATCAACACTATCATTTAAACTGATTCCTTTTAATAAACGCCCAATGAATTCCCGTCCATGCTCTGTTGCCAGTGTACAAGAAGCCTCCAGGACAACCCCATATTTAACATCGACTTCTGCAGTGATGGTCAATGTTTCAAAGACACTTTTCGCTGCCATCCCTTGAGGTAAACGTGCATGACCTGCAATGAAAATTGTTTTACCATTGAACATTAGGCTTCTTCCTCTCTCTTTAACGAATATTATTTTGTCAATACAGCTTCCAATAAGTGCGATTGTTCCGGTATGCGGTTAACAACCTCTTTTCCAATTTCAATGGAGGCTGTTGCTGCAGGTGACGGTGCATTACAAACATGAATGGTCCGTTTCCCCATTATAATATGAAAATCATCCACCATATTACCATCATCCTGTAAGGCCTGAGCCCGAACTCCGGCAGGTGCAGGGATTAAATCATCTTCTTGAATTTCCGGAATCAATTCCTGCAGGCTTTTCGTAAATTGCTTTTTACTAAAAGAACGGACATATTCATCCATCCCTTCCTTCATGAATTTACTGGCCAGTTTCCAAAAACCTTTATAGCTTAAAACTTCAGTTAAATCCTTCGCATTGAAGTCAGTTTTTTTATAACCTTCCCGTTTGAAACTTAGTACAGCATTTGGACCGGCATCTACTTCCCCGCTAATCATCCGCGTAAAATGAACCCCTAGAAATGGAAATTTCGGGTTAGGTACCGGATAAATCAAATGATTGACAAGAAAGCGCTTTTCGGGCTTCAATTTAAAATACTCACCGCGAAACGGGACAATTTTCATATCAGTTTTATACCCCGCAGCTGCTGCGATACGGTCACTGTGCAATCCAGCGCAATTAATGACCACCCTTGCCTTTATTGTACCGTTGTTCGTGTCGATGATGACTTCATCTAAATCCTCGTCAATCTTCTCCACCTTTGTATTCAGCTTGATTTCACCGCCGTTGCCTCGGATGATATCCGCCATCTTTTCACTTACCTGACGATAATTGACGATGCCGGCTTGCGGGACACGAATCGCACCAAGTCCATTAACATGTGGTTCAATTTCCTTTAATTCATCCACACCAATTCTTTGTATAGCTAGTTCATTTTGCAAACCGCGGGAATATAAATCATCTAGAAGGGGCAACTCTTCAGGTTTTGTTGCAACAATGACCTTTCCGCAAATATCATGTTCAATTCCATGCATCTGGCAGAATTCCGTCATTGATTTGCTTCCTTGACGGGCAAACCGCGCTTTGAAGCTGCCTGGTTTATAATAAATTCCTGAATGGATGACGCCGCTGTTATGCCCCGTTTGATGATCTGCAACAACAGCCTCTTTTTCAATGACTACCACTTTAGCATTAGGAAAACGCTGATAAAGTGCCATTCCCGTCGATAAACCTACAATTCCCCCGCCAACAATTGCGAAATCATACACAATTAACACTCCTTTTATTGATGATTTTTAGTATTCAGCAACTCCATATACGTAATTAAATTGTTCTTTGTCCGTAAGATGTGAAATTCTACTGCTGCCCTTAGTTCTGCAGGATCTCCTCTTAGTGCCGCTTCATATATCATCCGGTGTTCCCGTTGCGTTTCTGGGTAATAATCAATCAGCAAATTCGGCGCAATGGGTGAGATACCCAACGTTTCTACCATTTTTTGAACCCTTGGCCATGGGCACCCTTTTCGGAGGGTTTCATGAAAAGCCGCATTTAAAAGGATATAATGCTCGTTGGTTTCATCAGATAACTGAATCCCTTCCATTTCAATCAAAATTCCCTTTAATTTTTCTTTATCCTCCTTTGTTAAATAAGGAAGCGACTTTTCTACTGCAAGGCCTTCAAGCAAAGACCTGGTATGATAAATTTCTTCAATATCATCCCGGGTAATCGGTGTGACGATTGCTCCTTTATGAGGAACCATCTCCACCAACCCTTCCATTTGAAGCTGTGTAAGGGCTTCACGAATCGGCATCCTGCTTACTTCCAGGCGATCGGCCCACTCCTCTTGGATGAGTCGCTCCCCCTTTTTCAACGTCCCATTCAAAATCGCCTTCCTAAGACTTTTCGTTACATTCTTAACGATAGTTGATTTATCTCTTTTAGAATTAGCATTATCCAATTCAGCGTCCACCTTTCGATATTGGATACAATTTAAACTATATCAACTATATAAAGCGATTACAATACTGAAAATTAAATATACTGTATCCAATTTAAAAAACACTGGATACAATACATAGGATAAACAACTAATTCACATCTGAAGATAAATTGGCCCCCATATATATTTAACTGTTTAAACACCTTTGTATTGTTCAATTCACAAATTCCAAACCAGGAACTAACGCCAAAAATTCCCCAAAAATTTCATCATTATTGTGGTATCGAAATTTATTTAAATAAGGGGTTGCTAGTTAATGAGTAAAGAAGTCTACTTGATTGGCGAAATAAGGACTAATAATTTCACCGATAAAAATCTTTTCGAGAAAATCGGATCTCTTTGGAGCAAAACAAATGATCATGAACATAATATTGAAAATGATATGAAATATGGGATATACCATCAGTACGAAAGTAACTATCGTGGAGATTATACATTAGCTATAGCCACCGAAACTCCCGTATCGAATGAGAAGTTTGTCATTCCAGATCAAGAATACGCGGTGTTTGAATGTTTACAAGATGAACATTCCATAGGTGAAACCTGGAAAAAGATATGGCAACTGGAGGAAGAGAAAAAATTGAACAGGAAATATAGTCTGGATTTTGAAAAGTATTATCCTGATGGAAAAGTGGAAATACATATTGCGATTTTATAAAAAGAATCTACTATGTGAAAGAACCCTATAAAGGTAGAAACTTTATTTAACTAGCCTTAAGGGCATGAACTGGTCCCCCACAGTGACTCATGCCTTATTATTTCACCTTTGTACACTAGGGATTTAAAATAATCATCTTATATTGTTCATTTCATTATAGAGTAGTTTTTTGGGAAGAACTTCTCTTTAAATACAAGTTTTTTTGTATAGGAATGAATTAATATCTTATCTGAAAGCTTCAACCGTGATAAAATCAAACAAATATAGTTAAGAAGATTCATCTATAAAATAGGAAATTGGCAAAAAGTCATTAGAATAAAGGGGAAAATATGAAAGGCAGAATTAATCGATTGGAAAAATAGTGCTCGCGGTCATAAATTCATAGCTTCTTTTAGCGGAGGAAAGGATAGTGTCTTAGCTCTATATAAAGCAATGAAGATTGGAGAAGCTGTAGGACTGATCGTCATGCTGGAGGAAGAAGGAAAACGTTCCAGATCCCATGGAATGCCTCCGGAACTCATACATGCCCAAGCTGAATCAATAGGATTGCCTGTATATACTGCAGCTGCCAGTTGGACTGATTATGAAAGAGTATTCATGCGACTTTTAGAAGATGCTAAACATCAAGGAGCAGAAGTTTTAGTAACAGGAGACTTGGATATCCCTGCGCATGGCTGTTGGCATGATAAGGTTACGAAGAACGCTGGATTGAAGCTTGGAATGCCTTTATGGGAAATGAACCATCGTGAAGCTGTCGAAGAGTTCTTGAATCTAGGATTTGTAACGATCATTGTAACCGTTAATTTATCATTGGGAATGCGAGAGGATGATTTAGGGCGAACGTTAACCCATGAATACGTGAAGGAACTTGAAGCTCGAGGCATTGACCCCTGCGGAGAAGGCGGAGAGTTTCATACGACAGTAATAGATGGGCCCATTTTTAAACAGCCAATTCACGTTCGTAAATGCGAGATCATTAAGGACGGAGAATATGCTTTTTTGCCTTTGGAGCTAGATAAGATGACGAATATGAGTACCTTATAACCGAACTAATTACCAATATTCCTGGCAACCACTCTATACTGCACCCCAATTATGAGATTTTCTCTAACGATTGAGGTGCAGTTCGAGTCCTATGACAGTAGGATAATATCGAATTATAGTTAACATAACATTATTATAGTAACTGTATTTTGCAGCAACAATTCATGACTGATAACTTTCTGTTTCATTATTTGTTAAACAGGAAAACAACAGAATATCAGAAAAATAAATGTTTCTAATATACTAAATCCAATGATTCTTTATAAAAATCAGTACGGTGATATCAAGAAAAAAAGACTATATATTTTAGTCTTTTTTGAGAATTCATTCGGTTGATTTAAAACTCTATCCATTACCCGGCCAAAACTCTTATAATTTTCAAAATCCTCAATGAAGTTAATATTCCTATCAAAAGGCGCGTATCCCATTCCACCTCTCACACCAATGATACAAGTTTTATCTACCCATTCAGATATATTAAAATAATGTTTACTCTGAAATAACTCCCAATTGAAGGATTATGATATCCATATAAAAATACTGAGTAATACAGGAGTTGTACTTCGTCCTTTTCAGTTAATAATAGAAATCCATTAATGTTTCGTCCATTAAATCCTGTGTAAGTCCTATGTAAATCATCGTATCTTTTGGATTGGAATGATTAAGGATTTGCTGCAGTAAAGCGATATCCTTGAATTTTTGATAATGTAAATAGCCGAAAGTTTTTCGAAGGGTATGTGTACCGACATCCGGAATGTCTGCCATTTCAGCCGCTTTGTTCAGAACCCGATAGGCCTGTACCCTAGTGATTGGACCATTACCTTTTCGACTTGGAAATAAATACTGTTCATTTTTTAGGTTCGATTTCCGGACATACTTCCTAACTTCCTTACGAAGTTGTGGATTGACAAGGAACCGTTTAATTTTATCTGTTTTTTGCTCCACAATGACAATATGCGTACCCTCAAGAATGTCTTTCACTCGCAATTGTAAAAGATCCCCTATACGTAACCCGATGTTTATCCCGATTGAAAACATCATATAATCCCTATAGCTGCAATATTTTAATAGTGACTTTTTCATCTTTTCTATGTGATCCAACCGGCGTATCGGCTGGACATTTTTAATTCTTTGAGAGGCTGCTTGCATGAATGGCTCATTCCCCTTTCCCCTTCTTTCATTGTACGTGAACAGGTGAAAAAAAGGCAAGTTTTATAAATTTTGATCTCCTTATAAACCTTGATTTAATGCGTTTTCGAATGTATCAATAGAGGTCCTTTGTTACATTCAGAATATTCTTATAAAAATAAACCGTAAAGCCCCCAAAATCTACCAACCGCCATTAACCGGCTATATAGATTCATAGAGCCTTTTTAACTCATTCTTGATTTATGACTCCAATAAAATAAAACAACAGCTTTAAAAGCTAAATATGGAGCTCGTTTTTTTGTCTTACTTCATAGTTTTGCAAAATAATGTAAACTACAAAATCTATCATCCATTCAATATTAATAATGAATCCTTTTCCATTTATTTGGTTTTCAAATTTATTTTACAATAATATCATTATGTAAACCTATATTCCAATTCTATTTCATATTACATTTGATAAAGAGAATCTTCTGCATATCCTCTTTATCAAATCATCCTAGTCGATTAATGAATATAAAAACTGGCATCATCAATGATCTCTATGTCTTTATGACTTTTCAGCTCATCCATCAACTGGAAAAGTGCTCCATCCTTTTGTTTTGCTTCAATCATGCAATCGAGATGTGGTAAGCTTCCCTTTATTTGTTGCAAAAATTCCATGAACATTCCAGTATCCACAAAGTCAGCATGTGCCCGAAATTCTTTATCGGACCTTGGACTTGAAATATGCATTTTAGGAGGTAGTTTGGAATTACTCCAGGTATTCAATATTCGGTCCCAATGATCTTTCCAATTTTCACTTGGTAACTGGTGTGCAAGGTAATGGTGATAATCAAAAACCATTGGAATTCCCAATTTCTCACATAAATATAGGGTTTCCGACAAAGTATAGGTAGTATCATCATTTTCAAGAATGACCATTCTTTGAATCGATTCCGGAATCAAACCCCAATTATGGATAAACTGCTCTAATGCCTGTACATGCTCGCCATAACCGCCGCCAACATGCAAAACACAGCGGTGCTCGGGATCCACTCCCATTTTTTTCAATAAAGTAAAGTGCATCCTTAATGTTTTTAAGGATGTCTTCAGTATGTCGATATTTGAGCTATTCAAGATGACAAAATGATCTGGGTGAAAATCTATCCTTATTTTTGGGTGATTCTTTATGAATGTTTTTAATTTAGCCAGTTCTTCTGAAATAGGATCTATGTAATCCCATTCTGGAATTTCTGGATGGTTGGCTAAAGGGATAAGTTTTGAAGAAAGCCTGAAGAACTGAATATTATTAGCTTCGTTATGAATCAGTAAACGCCAGCAATTGTGAAGATTGGATATTGAAATGCGTTCAAGCTTCCTTATCGCTGCATCTCTGTCCTTAATTTTAGAAAACTGAGCAAAAGTCATCGTTTGGGATGGTGAACAGTTTGGTACATGATTACTCATGGCTACATAACCAAGGCGGATTAATGTCAAAGTGATAGCTCCTTTCACGTTGAATGTTTAAAGGAAGTATTCCCCTATGAGACCAATATTATATATGTGAAAGAATCCATGACTCCGAGAAATAAAAAAACGGCCTTTTCCGAATGAATATCGGGCAAAAGCCGTATTTTCCAAACTATCATTTTCACTTGAATTTTTCATACTTTTTTTGTACTTACACTTCAGGAGTAGGAGTTGGTTTAGCATATCCGCTTTTATATTTTTCATCGACTTTGTCCCGGATCTCTTTGACGCTCATACCGTCATTCAAGTCCAATATGGATTGCGCAGCAATTTCCAAGCAAACTCCGCATCTTGTCCCGTGATCATCCCAAACCACTTCACCATTTTTTTTATTCTCATGGATAAAACAATCATAATTATTTTTATGGTTAGCTGATTCCCCGCAACCGCAGTAACAAGGTATTTTTTCCAGTAAATCTTTATTTTGTGCAACAGCTAAATAGATTGTCTTCATATCCTCAGGTTTATCAGCTAAGAAATCCGGTGCTATTTCCTTACTGCTGGTCTCCTCCTGAAGGTCTCCGGATACCGTATGCTCTGTATGTCCTTCATGACTGCTTTCTTTTTCTACAACACTTTCCTCCTCGCCTGAACAACCTGAAAGTATTAAAGAAATACAGATTCCCAAAGTGATGGTCATTAATTTTAGCTTCATTTATACACTCCTTGATCTTTTTTATACTCCCATTTTATGGCACGCAAGGTATTTCTACAAGCATAAGCTCTCCTTAAGAGGTGATATATTCGTGAGGATGCTACCATCATTGTTAATTTTGTTAGGTACATTTTTACTAATTATACTGCTTGATTACCTGCAGGGCTTGAATATATTGCAATCTTTCTGATATCACTTTCCATCGAAAATAGCCGATGTTTCCTTATAAGGGAATCATCGGCTTTAATTTTTAGGTTGATATCGTCACCATTATTCCAAGACAAATTTCCGAATATGAACGTGCAAGTTACTTTATTTCTTACTTTTCGATAAGGCTAGCGGAATGGTTACGAGCGAAACTCCTGCTGCGATCCAAAACAAGCTGGTGTTTCGTTTTTTTTCGCTTCCGCTTTTACTGGGTATACTCGATCCGTATGATTTTCTGGAGGTCGGCCGTTCTATGTCCGCTGTTTCATTCGCTTTATGCAAATGCTGATTCTCTGGTAATTGAGTTGTTCTTTCTAAATCGCTTGTATCTTCTCCCATTCCTTTAAGAAAGGTCATCAGAAAAGTCATAGCTTGTTTGACTTCTTGGTCATTCAAGGAACGCAGCAATGCTAGGTAGCTTGGCTTTTCCGGCATTTTATCAGACTCTGCCACACGGGCAATCCCTGAATTGACCTTGAGGATAAGCGGTTCAAGCTGCTGAACATTAAGTGTTCCTAACGTGCCAAGTATGAGAAGCAGATTTTTTAGCGTATTTGCCGTTTCTGGGGTGTCTGCTGTCTTGACAAGAATGTTCAGCACTTTGTCCCCTTCTTTCAACAAGCTGTTAACCATTGATAAAATCCCACGATCCTGCATGCCCTTCATGACTTCAAACGTTTCTTTAATCACTTCTTTATTTTCCAAAAGGGTACGCTCGATATCCTCGAGTTCAATTCTTCTTCTTTCTTCATCGCTAATGGTGATTCGATTGATCACTTTTGTCGCTTTAGCCACGGTTCCTCTCCTCCTTTTTGATCTTCAAGAGGTCACCAGGGAATATATAATCTTCGCGGGCCCATTTTTTTTGTACTTGTACACCTATCTGCGGTTGTGGATTACCATTACGATGGTTGATACTCGGCAATGGATTGTCTCCTTTAACCCTGAGCACTTCCATTTTTGCTTGAACTTCCTTATAGGCAGGAGTATCAGTATCTTTATCTGAATGGCTGCTTGTCAATTGGTTGATTGCCCCGTCACCAGAATCGTTCATTGGCAGATAAACTTCTTTACCTTTTACACGATCCGTAATCAGGCATTGCACTTTTGCATTTCCATATGGTGAAGTAAGCCGAACAAGAGTGCCATCTTCAAGCCCTCTATCTTTTGCCAATTCCCGGGATACCTCAAGGAAGACTTTTGGCGTTTTGGAAGTGATGCCTTTTGATTTATAAGTCATGTTTCCTTCATGGAAATGTTCCAATAAACGGCCATTATTCACATGGATATCGAACTCATCCCCAAAGTCAATCGGTTTGGTCCATTCGACTGGAAATAACCTTGCTTTTCCATCAGGGAAAGGAAAAGCTTCCGTGAATAACAGTGGCGTATCTTTACCATCTGGCGTCACTGGCCATTGAAGACTGTTATAACCCTCCAAGCGTTCATAACTTACTCCTGCATATAATGGTGATAGTTTAGCGGCTTCTTCCATAATTTCACTTGGATGCTCATAATTCCAGCCGGCTCCTAACGAATTAGCGACATTCATTATGATTTGCCAATCAGGCTTTGAGTCGCCAAGCGGTTCAAAGACTTGATAAAGACGTTGAATACGGCGTTCCGTATTCGTGAAAGTACCTTCTTTTTCAAAGCTTGGGCTTGCGGGAAGGACGACATCCGCGAATTCAGCCGTTCTTGATAAGAAGATATCTTGTACCACAAAGAAGTCCAGTTTTTCAAATGCTTTATGGACATGATTGATATTCGAATCGACCAGACCCATATCTTCACCTTTTAAGTACATTGCTTTGATGGTACCAGCATGAATCCCTTCGACCATTTCATGATTATTAAGGCCAGGGTTTTCTGGTATTTTTGCACCCCAGATGTTTTCATATTTCAAACGGACCTTTTCGTCCGTTACTTTTTCATAACCTGGCAGGCGATCCGGCATACTGCCAAAGTCACTGGCACCTTGTACATTATTATGTCCGCGTAAAGGGTAAGTACCTGTTCCAGGTTTACCGTAGTTGCCTGTTATGAGCAATAAATTGGATATTGCAGTACTCGTATCGCTTCCTCCGCCATGCTGGGTAATGCCCATGGCCCAAAGTGATGCAACACTTCCCGCTTCATGAATGGCTTCTGCCAACGTAATTAAATCTTCTTTGGCTACACCTGTTACTTTTTCTGCATATTCCATTGTGTAAGGTTCCAAACTCTTGATATATTCTTCCATCCCATTTACACGATTTTTGATAAAGTCTGTATCTGTCCACCCTTTGTCGACGATATATTTTGTCACGGCCGACAGCCATATGATATCCGATCCCGGTGCAGGCTGGATGAAGAGGTCGGAACGTTCAGCCATTTCATGCTTTCTGATGTCCGCCACTATCAGCTTCTGTTTACCTAGTTTATGGGAACGTTTGATTCTTGTAGCCAACACGGGGTGTGATTCGGATGTATTGGAGCCTATGATCAATACAAGTTCGGACTTTTCGATATCCTTTATGCCCCCTGTATCTCCGCCATATCCAACCGTTCTGAATAGTCCTAAAGTAGCCGGTGTCTGACAATACCGGGAACAGTTATCCACATTATTGGTACCGATGATTCCCCTAGCCAGCTTTTGCATTAAATAGGACTCTTCATTGGTGCATTTGGAAGACGTTATGAAGGCCATCGAATCAGGACCGTGAGAATCTTTGATTTCAGTGAATTTACGGGAAATCAATTCAAGGGCTTCTTCCCATTCAGCTTCCCTGAACACATCCCCTTCCCTAATTAAAGGTTTTGTGAGTCTTTCTTCACTATTCACGAAATCCCATCCGAATTTCCCTTTTACACAAGTCGAAATTCCATTTGCAGGTGCCTCCACTTGCGGTTCGATCTTAAGGATTTTACGATCTTTGGTCCAAACATCAAAGCTGCATCCTACCCCACAGTATGTACAAACCGTTTTTGTCTTCTTGATCCTTGCATCCCTCATGGCGGATTCCATATCTGAAATCGCTAAAATCGAACCATAACCCGTTTCAACATTTTTCGTAATTTCTATCATTGGTCGAAGTGTTTGTTTGGCAATTCCGGTTAAAAATCCGGCTTCCCCTTCCATTCCTTTTTCCATCATTGCATTACACGGACATACAGTTGAACAGTGTCCACATGACACACATGAAGATTCATTGATCGGAACATTATCATCCCAAATGACACGCGGGCGTTTTGCTTCCCAATCAATGGTCAATGTTTCAGTCACCTGTACATCTTGACAAGCTTCAACACAACGGCCGCAAAGGATGCATTGGTCCGGATCATATCGATAGAATGGATTCGACCGATCCACTTCATATGGTTTTTGATCAAAAGGAACACTTTGATGATTTACCTTCATTTCCTTAACGGTATTGTGTATTTCACAACTGCCATTATTATAATCGCAAACCGTACAATAAAGCTCATGGTTATACAATATCCCGTCCATCGCCATGACCTGTGCTTCTTTTACATCAGATGCAACTGTATCAATTACATCACCATCCTTGATCTTGGTGGAGCAAGACCTTACAAGTTCTCCATTAACGCTCACTAAACATGTATCACATGTTTCGATAGGACCTAGGCTAGGATGGTAACAAACATTCGGGATTTCAATGGAGCTATCCGTCAGCATTTGTAATATTGTTTGATTACCTTCAAGACTGGTCTCAGCACCATTGATTTTTATATGCACTTTCTCTGGCAAACTAATCGCTCCCCTCTTAAAAAACGATAAAATTCATCATTTGGTATTTTCTACCCCCGCACATTTTTTCTCAAACTTGTGAAAGTAAATTAAGGAAGACTTCATTTGACCAAGTTCATATCATCAAATGAACAAAGTCGAAGTGAGACATAGTATTCGCTCACTTCGACCTTATTGTCATTGATTAAGAGTTTGCTTTCAACACAAACGAACTTAAAGGGGCAACGGTTATCTGACTCCCTTTAATCCTTTCTATTTCTTCCAGGCCAGCCCGCTGACCATCCACTAAAACGGACCAATAATCTTCGTGGGGAAGATTAATCGTTATCGCGTCCCAATTTGCATTATGAATCACTGCAATTGTTGAATCTTCTGTTTTTAAAGAGAATGCAACTACATTTGGCGGAGCATCAATGAATTGTAAATGCTCTTCAATTTCTTCGGGTGTACTTAACCTAAAAACAGAATGATTTTTCCTGAGCGAAATCAGCCCTTTCATATACTCCACTTCCCGATCGAAATCAGCTCTCCTTTTCCAATCCAATCGGTTAATCCAATCAGAAGATTGATAGCTATTTTCATCTCCATCCTTCGTGCGCATGAACTCTTGTCCAGCATGTATCATGGGAATTCCCTGTGACAGTAAGACAATTGCCGATGCTAATTTATGCATCTGTTTCCGTTTTTCTTCTGTCGCATCTGGATTAGTGATGAGCAACTTATCCCATAAAGTATAATTATCATGTGCTTCAACATAATTGATCACTTGATCTGGTCTTTGATATGTTGCGATATCATCATCATATTTCAAACCACCAGCAATGCCTTTTTTTATAATATCTTCCATTCCAGGTTTTCCATTCACGAATCCTTTATCATGTTCATTCATTACAAACCCTTTTAAACCATCACGGATCGCATCATTAAAGTGAGCGATTCCAGGCATTTTAAAAGCATTCTTTTGATTTGCTTTCAGCTCTTGGGCCAAGGGGGTATCCATATCCCAGCCTTCGCCCAAAACAATGAGGGTCGGATCAATTTCTGCCAGTGCCTTTTTCACTTCATTCATCGTCTCCACATCATGAATCCCCATTAAATCGAAACGGAAACCATCAAGTTTAAATTCATTCGCCCAATAGGTTACGGATTCAACGATGAATTTGCGCATCATTTTACGTTCAGACGCGGTGTCATTTCCTACACCAGTTCCATTAGATAAGGTGCCGTCAGCGTTATAGCGAAAAAAGTAAGTGGGAACGAGTTTATGGAAGTTTGAGTCCTCCACAGAATAAACGTGATTATAGACAACATCCATGATTACTCGTAAACCGTGGTCATGTAAAGCTTGAATCATTTCCTTTAACTCCCGGATCCTGACTTTTGGTTGATACGGATCAGTCGAATAAGAGCCCTCGGGAGCGTTATAATTCTGTGGATCATATCCCCAGTTATATTGTGGTTCATTCAATTTCATTTCATTGACTGTAGCAAAATCGAATATCGGGATAAACTGAACATGCGTAACACCTAGATCTTTAATATGATCAAGACCCGTTTTCGCTCCTTCTGGACCTTTGGTTCCGGCTTGAATTACTCCTAAGAATTTACCTTTATGATGGATTCCGCTTTCAGGATGAATCGACAAATCCCGAGTATGCAATTCATAAATGACTATGTCCTCAGCTTTTTCGAGAGGTGGTTTATCCCGTGTCCACCTTTTTGGGTTCGTATCTGTTAAATCTATCACGACTCCTTTAATACCATTAACAGTAACTGCACGAACATATGGATCGACGGCTTCACTCCAGATTTCTCCCACTCTCACTTTATATGTATAAATCAATCCATCCTGATCACCGTTCAACTCAATCGTCCAGGTACCTTTTTCCGAACGAACCATCGAACTCTCTATTCCATCTGAATCATCCCAATGTTTATAAGTAACTAGCTTAGCTTCAGATGCAAGTGGTGCCCATAACCGGAATGCCGTTTTATCTTTAAGATAGGAATTTCCTAAATCTTTGCCTTCATAGAAATATAGTTCATCCAATTCCGACGGGTTTACTGGATTAATATTCGCAATCGGCAGGGATTCCAACTGGTTTTCCGTTTCATTACCCGTAGGTTTTCGATTATTTTTATTTTCCTCTTCAAAATAAGAAAGTGAATCTTTAATAGGTCATTCCTCCATTGAAATCCCCATTTTAGAACAGGAATTATTAATTTTTATAATCATGAGCGAATCTTCCCATATGTTATGATTCCACATGCATTACCCATCAAAACATTCGATCGGTAAATTATGTCGAAAATTCAGAAATCTATATTTTGATTGAAAGCTGCAGGTCATTTAGCTGGAACTTACCTATCCTTTTATGAAAGCGAAGCCTAATAAGATAAAAAAATGCCTCCATAACAGTTTTACGGTCTTGGAGGCATTTCTAGTACTCTTTATGGTGTTTTAATAATTTTCACGGAGTCATCTTCAACAATTGCAGTGAAGTTCTTAACTTCAGGCTGCTCAAAGATAAAGTCAGTGATGCCGTCTTCGAGCTGTTCTTGTAGAACACGGCGGAGCGGTCTCGCCCCGAAAGTTGGGTGATATCCGAGTTCAATTAGCCTTTGTTTCGCTTCATTAGTTACATCTAAAGATAAACCATTTGCAGCAAGTGTTTCGTCAAGCTCGTGAATCATGATATCAACGATTTGTAGAAGATCTTCTTTCTTCAATGCCGAGAATTCAATGATGCTATCGAATCGGTTCAGGAATTCCGGTTTGAAGAAGCTGCCTAAAGATTGTAGGATTGATGCTTCTTCCACAGCTGAACTTGTACCGAATCCCATTACTTTTTGTTTCTCACCGACTCCAGCATTACTCGTCATGATGATCACGGTATCTTTAAAAGTAACGGTCCGGCCTTGACTGTCAGTTAAGCGGCCATCTTCCATGATTTGCAGGAACATATGCATTACATCCGGATGTGCCTTTTCGATTTCATCCAATAAAATGATACTGTATGGCTTGCGGCGAACTTTTTCCGTCAATTGTCCAGCTTCCTCATGTCCTACATAACCAGGAGGAGAACCGATTAATTTAGAAACACTGTGTTTCTCCATGAATTCACTCATGTCAAGACGAATCATCGCTTCCTTGTCCCCGAATAATTCCTCAGCAAGAGTTTTTGCCAATTCGGTTTTACCGACTCCTGTCGGACCAATGAAAAGGAAAGAACCGGTAGGACGGTTTTTTGATTTTAACCCGGCACGACTTCTTCGAACAGCCTTGGAAACCTTTTTGACAGCCTCTTCCTGCCCGATTACTTTTTTCATCAGCTCCGCTTGGAGATGAACCATTCTTTCTTGCTCATCTTCTTGGAGCTTACCTACAGGTATACCAGTCTTTTGTTCGATGATATTTTGAATGTCTTCAACGGTAACGGTGGGCTTAATTGCATCTTCCCCAGCCTGCAATGACTTCTCCAGTTTTTCTTCTTCATCACGAAGAACGGCAGCTTTTTCATATGCTTCTTCTTTTAAAGCCATTTCTTTTTCTTTATAGATTTGAGCCAGACGCTCTTTCATGTTTTCTACTTGGCCGTCTTCGATGGTCAAGTTCAATTTGGAACCAGCTTCATCCATTAAGTCTATTGCCTTATCAGGAAGGAATCGGTCTTGAATGTAGCGGTTCGAAAGATCAACAGCCGCTTTAAGTGCTTCCTCACTATATGTCACACCATGATAAGATTCGTAACTATCCTTTAATCCACGTAAGATGACAAGTGCCTCAGCCGTTGTCGGCTCATTAACGTGTACAGGCTGGAAGCGCCTTTCAAGGGCACCATCTTTTTCAATTTTCCTATATTCTGATAAAGTGGTTGCTCCGACAAGCTGAAGTTCGCCGCGTGCAAGTGCAGGCTTCAAGATATTTCCTGCATCCATTGATCCTTCGGCCGAACCCGCTCCCACAAGTTGATGAATTTCATCGATGAATAATATGACATTTTTTCTTTCCTGTAATTCGCTGATCAATTGCTTCATTCGTTCTTCGAATTGCCCTCTAATTCCAGTATTCGACACAAGGGACGCTACATCAAGCATATATACAAGCTTATTACGTAATTTAACTGGCACTGAACCTTCAACAATCGCTAAAGCAAGACCTTCAGCAATGGCTGTTTTACCGACACCAGGTTCACCGATTAAAACTGGATTATTTTTATTGCGCCTATTTAAAACTTCAATGACGCGTTTAATTTCTTCATTTCGTCCGATAACCGGATCAATAAGTCCTGCTTTAGCAGCATCGGTCAAATTGCGGCCATACTCCTCAAGCAATCCTCCGTCCTCGCCATGTTCAGCTGAATCCGGTTTTGGTACACCATTATAATTAAATGGATTGAATGAATTTGGAGATCCGTTAAATTGGAATTTCCCTATATCCATTCCGCCCATAGCTGCTCCAAGTTTGTTCCGCTCTTCTTTATAACAAGTGGAGCACAGTTTCACATCATGCTCCTGACCATTCATATTTAGGTGAACTTGAATATTCGCTTGGTTTACATGGCATTTTTCACAAAGCATGTAGTACTCCTCCTTTAAAAAATGAATTTATAAAACTTTGACCTTCTTTGACTTTCTGACTTTATTATACATTGACCTTCTTTGACTTTCAATAATTTTGTCTGGGAATTTTTTTGCATAAAAAAAATTACCTTGAATTGGTTTGCTAAGCATATTAAACTATCCATTTCCAGTCAAATAAAAAGATTCTATGTATGCCTCTTAGTATATCCAGTTAGTATGAATTACCCACTTCAGGACTCACCATAACCTTAAACTATTACAAAACGCCAATACTCTTGCCCATATGCCTCATCCACTCTTATTTTTTTAACGAAAAAAGACTTTATTAAGTCTCTTTAAGGTTTGTACAATTTTTAAAGTTGGATTTCGACTCCAGGTACTCGCTTTCCGCGGGCGGTCGGGGAGCCTCCTCGGCGTCTTCGCGCCTGTGGGGTCTCCCCTTGACGCGCTTTTCCCGCAGGAGTCTCGCACCTTCCGTTTCCAACCAACTTTATTAAAATTTAGTTAAAACCTCATTTGTCTAATAACTGATGGGGCTGACGGATGTCAGTCCTATTTGACTGTAGACAAACTCGAGGAAAAATTGTCTACATTCTTTTTAGGATTTATATAAGTTGATTATTTCCACTCCAGGCACCCACTTTCCGCGGGCGGACCGCCCTCGGCCCCTTTCGCGCAGGAGTCTCTTACACCCGCTCCAATCAACTTTGTTTTAACTAAGATAGAACACTTTTGCCAACAGTCTTTTTTGTTTTAAGTAGTATTGATACTTGTGGTGATATCGATACTTTCTTAAAAGTCCCCTCGTTGTCCAACCCATGCCATGCTTTCCTTTCCGCTATAGCTGCTTCAATTCCAATAAAAAATCAAAAAGGTTTCGGAATGAAACCTTCCGAAACCTTTTTGTCTACAAATTGAAAGAGACTTCATTAAGTCTCTTAGCTTTTTTATATTAAGATTGATTTTCTTCTATTAGTAGATTTAGGAAAAATGACCATATAAAGCATAAAAACAAGTCGAATGATGTGTTTAGCTTAAAACTTACTTTTCCTCATAGAAAAAACAATAGTATGAAAACCACTGTCCAATTTATCGATAAAAGAAGATTAGAATGCTCTCATCCCGAACCATGATTTAAAAGAAAATTTAATATCCTTCATGTTTTTTTAACTGATTATACGATTGGATCCCGCTCTAAAATGAAGAAATTTGCGACGAAATCTGGCTAGCCGAGACCCCACGGCCGCTTGCTTTGATGAGGCTTGGCAGACGGTCGGCTAAAGGGAGCGAATTTCTGGAATCAACTAACTGCAGGCAAACTGGCTCTTCTCCAATTTGTCTACAGTCTGAACAGCGATAAAAAAACACTGTTAAAATTCTTTTGAGAAAAATGGAAGAAATAATTTCACCCCGCGTTTATTAAAAGGTAAACATTTCAAATCTGCAATTAAATGACTTATGTATCCTAATGAACAAGTGGCGAAAATTCCGTCAATCCCCATAAAGGCTTCGAATTGAAAGGCAATGATACCAAAGAAAGCGATACCGGCAATCGAATGGGTATAACTTCTATGTGGTGTAAAGGATGCTAGGATAATATAGACGCCTAACAGCCACAACCAGCTTTCCTGCAAAGATAAACCGCCGCCTAAAACCGCTAATCCAGACAGGGTCAGCATATGCCTTTGTCTAATGAATGATGAAATAATGATGATGCCGATTCCTGCCCCTACACCGATCCACTTTTCCGTATCTGAGCCTTCCAAAAGACTATAAATGATCATTAATATCCCAATCGTTTGTGCTATCGTTCGGATAAACTTATGGGAAAAGGTAATTCTATTACTTAACTTTCCATCAATATCCATATCGGGCATAAGGCCTGAAACGCCCCCAATGCCAACCAAGAATAAAGTGGTGGTCGGATCTGTTTGAAGTGTGTTTGCCGTCAAGAATCCAACTGTAGCCCCTAAAGCCATGTGTGCTGTACCGTTCACTGTCTCTCTCCTGTCCCTCTAAGAAGTAATTTGTTCCCAAGAAACGAATGTTTGTTCGAATCTCTACATTCTAACTATACAATATTTTGGGGGAAATTTCTTTAATTCTTGTAAAAAAGCCAGGATAACCAATAATTAGAGCAAAAAAATACCCTTGGTTATACATTAAAAACAATTCTTCTAAATGTCT
This sequence comes from Peribacillus sp. NPDC096447, assembly GCF_044762725.1. Lineage (NCBI taxonomy): Bacteria > Bacillati > Bacillota > Bacilli > Caryophanales > Bacillaceae > Peribacillus > Peribacillus sp. NPDC096447. The sequence continues at coordinate 400,301 of NZ_JBIWEV010000005.1, read as the reverse complement.
ATAATTGCTTTGTTTAGGTAATTTCCATCACTCTAAATCCGCAAAATATTTTTCTCTAAATTGAGGTTTTTCATGAAATTTTATCCATCATATGAATATACTAATCTATAAGGGGAGTGATTCAGATAGCTTTTTTAAATGCCTTCAATAATTTTAAAAAAGGGAAAAAGTCTAAGAAAATAAAGAACATGGATTTTCGGGAACAGCATGTAAATAAATCGTCTGAGCTCATTGGGAACAATGAAATTGTCCAAAATATAATTAACAATCACCTTTCCAAAAAAAATAACCACTTGTAGGGGTGGTTTTTTTAATTATTATGGGAAATGGTTTCATTCTTTTCCAACTTCTCGCTCGCTTCGTAAATATAGTTATATTGTAAATAGTAATCGTAAAGGACGTTTTGCAGGATTTTAAGCAACGATTTATCGAATGTATCGAATTCAGTTTGATAACTATTTAAGACAGTGACGAATTTCCCGTCCATGTTTTCGAAATAAAAGAGAAGGAAATTCTTGTAATATTCACTATCGCTGTTACTTTTATTCGTAATGCACGGATCACCGGTTTGAATGGACTTATCAAGCATCGCTTTGATGGATTTAGGAAGCTTTGCTTTTTTGAACTGGTTCAGGGTATAGATATCATAGGTAAAGGAAAGTCCTAATTGATCGGAATAAAAATCCACGGCACAGTCCAATGTATAGATTAATGGTGTTTTAAAGTCCTTGCTGTTGGCAATTTCCTCTGATATCTCCAATTGAAATTCCTCGGATGTTAAATACGCAGCAAATTTCATTTTTGAACTGCTCATGCTGAATACTTCATAAACGGCTGCATCTTGTTTTTCAATTTCAATTTCGATATTAAAAAATTTAAAGTGTTTTAAACGGTAAAAAGCAATCGGTGCTAATAGGAAAAGCAATATCCAAACTAGGTAAAGAAATAACGTGTTAAAGATGATTTGATAAAATTCAGACGTTACGATCGGTTCGATGATTAACGATATCAATGTATGTTCAAAGCCCTGAGAAACAGGGGGTGCAGGTACAACGGTTTCCTCTGGCTTTTTCAAAGTTTGGATACCTAAATGAGCCATCGCAACTAGCGTATAAACAAAAATTAAAATTGTTCCAATCACATAAAATTTTGGCATGAATCCAATAATCCTGTCGAAAACAGAAATCCGTTTATCTTTCTGCTCCTCTATAGCCAATGTGGTTGCTCCTTTTAAGATTATTAATATCAGGAAAAGTCTACAGGGACTTAGAACTTCCTGGAGACTGCCTATTAAATTTATATGTTTGCCATTATGTTAAAATACGTAAAATTCGTTTAATCATTGACATATTCCAAATTACTTTCGACGTTTTCAATAAAATTAATAATATTTCGTCGTTAAAAATGCCCAACCTCTTCATTGAAAATGAAAGGATGAGCAAATGTTTAGGGTTTTATTTAGGACGGCCCTTTATCGCAAATTCTTCGACCTTCCTTAAAAACAACTCCATGGCTTTTGATGCTTCGAAGTCCAACTTTTTCACGATCGAAAAAGGTCTTATAATGGGCTCATTTTTCAAATGAAAGGTTTTCAATTCATTGGACTTCAATTCTTTTTGTACAGTCAATCGGGATAAAAGGGCAATGCCAAGCCCAGCCATCACCGCTTCTTTCACTCCTTGGATACTGGTGAAAATAAAGGTTTTCTTTATGTTTAACTCCAGATTGCTGAGAAGTTTATCGGAATATGTACGGGTTCCCGATCCTTGCTCCCTTAGTACCCATGTTTGGTTTTGGAGCAAGGCGCCCTCGATGAGATCCATCTGTGAAAGTGGATGATCCGGGGGGACGACAACTATCATCTCGTCATTCATGAATGGTCTGACATCTATATCTTTATATTCCGTTACACCTTCAATCAAGCCGATATCAAGCTTATTCGAACGTATTCCTTGAATGACATCATTTGAATTCGAGATGATGATTTGTATGTCCACCATCGGATATTGAGCCGCAAATTCTGCTAATACTTTTGGAAGGTAATATTCCCCTATCGTGAAGCTTGCACCTATTTTCATCGTTCCGCTAACCACGTTATTAAATTCATTTATTTCTCTTTTTGCTGTCTCATAATGATTAAGCATTTGCTTTGCATGTCTATACAAAATTTTTCCCGGCTCTGTTATTTGAACTTGTTTGGGAGAACGATAAATTAATTTCGTTCCTAACTCATTTTCCAGATTCCTTATGTGAAGACTGACTCCTGGCTGCGACAGGTTCAGAATGTCCCCTGCCCTTGAAAAGTTCTTCTGTTCGATTACGGTTACGAATACTTTTAATGGATCCATGGTTACCTCCCTATTTACCTATGCGTTTCATTTTATCATAAGTAGAAGTAATCATTGAAATAGCAAAAATATATTTCACTTATTTTTAATTAAGCTTTAAAGTTAAGGCATCAACATAGATGGAGTGATCACACTGGAACAAACAAACGTTGAAACTAAAAAACTTGGATTTACAAAAGGAATAGCATTGACTTTGCTAATTGCCATTGCAGCAAAATACTTAGCAGAGCTTCCATTCCTTCATATAATGGGACAGTTAGTCATTGCGATACTGATTGGTGTTGTTTGGAAATCGCTAATTGGCGTCCCAGCCTACGCCGTTGCAGGGACAAATTATTCAAGTAAAGTCCTTTTGAGAGTGGGCATTATCTTATTGGGCATGCGCTTGAACCTAAAGGATATTTTTAATGCCGGTCCGAAAACATTTGCAGTTGGTGCCATTAGTCTTGCATTTGCTATATTAGTAGTTTATGGAATGACCCGCATATTTAAAGTCGAGAAAAAGCTAGGCATATTGACAGCTTGCGGAACGGGTATTTGCGGAGCTGCTGCCATCCTGGCAATTTCCTCCCAAATAAAAGCAAAGGAAAAAGATACAGCAATAGCTGTAGCGACGGTTGCTGTTTTAGGCACAACCTTCACTTTCGGATATACGGTCCTATATCCATTATTGGAGTTATCCGATCAAGGATATGGTGTTTTTTCGGGTGCGACACTCCATGAAATTGCTCATGTCATCGCAGCAGCAGCACCAGGGGGAAATGAGGCAGTCGACTTGGCAGTGGTGGTCAAATTGACAAGGGTGGCCCTGCTCATTCCCGTTGCCATTTTAATTGGGTTCATCATGAATTGGAAAGACCGATCAACAGTTACCGGAAAGAAATTTTCCTGGAAGTCCATTCAGATACCGTGGTTCATTTTTGGATTTTTATTAATGAGTGCCATTTACTCTACCGGTGCAGTTCCTGAACCTTTAGCTGATAAACTTGTTATGCTTTCCTATATCCTCATGGCTATGGCCATGGCAGGACTAGGATTGAATATTGACCTTGTAACTTTTAGAAAATATGGCGGTAAACCTTTTGTAGCTGGACTGATCGGCTCTATCTTATTGACATGTCTCGGGTATGTATTGGTGCAGGCTTTCCATTTAAATTAACTTTTCAAAAAAACAAGCATCCCTTAATCGGCATGCTTGTTTTTTTCTATAGGATGCGGAACATTGGCACCATAAAAAATTTCATCCATCTCCGTTTGAAGCCTTTCTATAATTTCTTGCCTTTCCTCTTCATTCAGCTTTTCCTCTGTATAACCGAATAAGTAATTATTAATATCGAACCTTTTCAGCTTACATTTTGTATGGAATATATTTTCCTGATATACATTCACATCAATCATGTCATATAAACCCTTTATTTCATCAGGAATATAGTTTTGAATGGAATTAATATCATGGTCAATGAACAACTTTCGCCCATCTTTATCTCTCGTAAAGCCTCTCACTCGGTAATCGATCGTGATAATGTCGGTATCGAAGGAATGAATGAGATAATTAAGGGCTTTAAGTGGTGATATTTCTCCACAAGTAGAGACATCGATATCGGCCCTGAATGTGCTAATGCCTTCATTTGGATGGTATTCAGGGTATGTATGTACGGTAATATGGCTTTTATCCAGTTGCATGACCACATTATCAGGTAAAGGCCCTGGTGACTCCTCATAAGTCCCCATAGGTACTTCGACGACAGGACCTTCTGAAACAAGAATGGTTACACTGGCGCCTTGAGGGACATAATCCTGTTTGGCCGTATTTAAAACATGTGCCCCTATTAAATCAGAAACGTTGTGCAAGATCTTCGAAAGCCGCTCTGCATTATATTGTTCATCGATATAATCCAGGTAGGCCTCCCTCTCTTCCCTGGTTTTTGTGTAACAAATATCATACATATTAAAACTTAAAGATTTCGTAAGATTATTAAAGCCATGAAGTTCAATACGCTGCTCTGGTGTAAGTTTCATGATTGATTCCCCTTATATTTTTTTAGGACTATCCTTATAGTTACCCTTTTTCTGAAATAAAAAACTAAGTCTGCGAGCCTAAGCTTCTGCCTCCTAATCGGTAAGCCAAGAAAAAGCCATTGCATTAACATGCAACGGCTTTTTTATTATCCGAATTGTTCTATGCAGTATGAATTTTTTTCTTTTTTATCGGTGTAAGAATTCGTTCCAGCCATCCGAGTACAAGATCTGAGAGAATGGCCATCAATGCCGTCGGAATTGCTCCTGCAAGTATGATTGCCGTTCCATTTGAAGCATTCGTTCCCCTGACAATGATATCCCCCAGTCCGCCTGCCCCTACGAATGTACCGACTGCAGTTACTCCAATTGCAACGACAAGCGCTGTACGTAAGCCAGCCATGATGACAGACAAAGATAATGGCAGTTCGACCATTCTTAGTAACTGCAGCTTCGTCATCCCCATTGCCTTTCCAGATTCTAAATAAGCATGATCTATACTTGTAATACCGACATAAGTGTTCCTCAGGATCGGCAGTAAGGAATATAAAAACAATGATAAGATTACTGTATTTGTTCCTAACCCCATTACTAGCATCAAGAGTGCGAGCATAGCCAATGCTGGTGTGGTTTGTATGACATTCGTTATCGAAAATACCCAATTACTCAATTTCTTATGTTTTGCGATGAAAATGCCTATCGGGATGGCTACAATTGCTGCAAATAAAACCCCATAAGCTGACATTAAAAAATGGCGATAAAATTCAGTAAGTACATACATCCAATTCTGTGAATAATAAGTTCCCAGCTGTTGCAAGATTTCCATTAGTTTGCACCTCCCATTTATTCAAAATATTCATGTGCTTTAAGGAATTCTGAAGCTACCACCGATGGCTCCTTTAAGTTCCCATCAACTTCATAGTTCAGTTCCTGCATGGTTTCAGTAGTGATTTCGCCAATTAACTTGTTAAGTTCATCTTCAATTTCAGGATATCGTTCCAATAATTCTTCGGTAACGACCGGTGAACAGTCATATGGTGGGAAATATTGTTTATCGTCTTCTAAAAGCTTCAAATCATTAACCTTAATCCGTCCATCTGATGAGTATGCAAGAACAATATCCATCTGTCCATTTTTGACTGCATCGTATACCAGGCCAATCTGCATCGGATAAGTTTCTCCAAATTCCAATCCATATGTATCGACGAACCCTCTATAACCATCCCCTTTTCTTTTCAGCCAAGCACTATCTACACCTAACCTTAAATTATCTGCATCCTTTTCCAGGTCAGATATTTTCTGATACCCTTTTTCCTTAGCCAATTCATTTGAAATCGTAAAGGCATAAGTGTTATCGAACCCATAAGAATCAAAAAATTTGAACCCGTATTGTTCTTTGAATTCCCTTTGAACAATTTCCATCGCCTTTACCGGATCCTTTTCGATTTCCTGTCCTAGGACACTCGTTAAATCCGTCCCTGTATATCGAGTTGCGGCTATGTCTATATCACCGGTCTCCATCGCTTTTTGCTGAACGAAATTGGAACCTAGATTTTTGATGATTTTCGTATCAAGTTCCGTATTCCTTTCAAGGAGTTGAGCAATCATGTTCGCAAGGATTTCGGATTCGGTCATGCTTTGGGCACCGATCTTTACAGTAGATTCAGAAGATGACCCTAAACCAGGCAAAGAACAGCCGGTGATCATTAATGAACAAACTAAAAGGGCCATTAAAATTGTACGTCTCATTTTTTTATACATGGTAATCCTCCTCAAGCAACTTCCTTCATACCTTTCAATCCTTTTGGAACGACTTTTCGTTCAATGATCGAGAATACATAATCCACAAGGATCGCCATGATGATTACCGGAACTGCACCTGCGATGATATATTCTGTTTGGTATAAATTCAAGCCGATAAAAATGTAATCTCCAAGTCCTCCGCCTCCAATAAAGGAAGCCAAGGTGGCCCACCCGATTAAATAGACGGAAGCCGTACGGATACCAGCCATAATGACTGAAAGTGCCAGTGGGAATTCTACCAGACGAATCCTCTCCCAGCTTGTCATCCCGATGCCGCGGCCGGATTCCAGCAGGTTTTCATTGACGCCTTTAATGCCTGTGTATGTATTCCTGAGTATGGGTAAAACAGAGTAGAAAAATAACGCAATGATTGCAGGTGTTTTCCCAACGCCGAGGAAAGGAATGAAAAAGGCCAGGACTGCAAGGCTCGGCAGTGTCTGCATTATGTTTGCAATTCCGATTATAATCGAAGCGCTCCTTTTCATTCGGGTCAACATAATTCCTAGTGGCACGGCAACTATTATTCCAAGGAAAACAGCGATCATGGATATATATAAGTGCTCCCAAGCCTTATAAATCAATTCTTGCCAGTTCGTTTGTAAAAAATTGAGCAAAGCTTCCATCTGATACACCTCCTAAAACATTTCTGCCATTTCTGCCATTTGATTTTCTTCCTCTCCCCAGATGCTGTCATATACGATGTCGACCAATGTTGCCCTAGTGACAATTCCGACCAAATGTTTATTCTGGTCAACCACCGGCACATATTTGAACCCTCGCTTCAAAATCTTTTGAACGGAATCACGGATTAAAGTATCCTGTTTCACAGAATAGACTTCAGTATTGATGACTTCACTGATAAATTTAGCTTTTTTACGATATTCACTGATTGTTTCAACATCTACAAACCCTTTCAAAACATTTTGCTCATCAACCACAAGTAAAGAATCGACCCTTTTCTCCCGCATTATCGTAATAGCATCGGTAAGGGATTTTTCTTCTGTAATGGATATTGGATTTCGACTCATGATTTGTTCGACCAACTCAACATTTGGTCTTGTTTGGAGCAATCGATCTTTGCCGATGAATTCTTCCACGAACTCATTGGCTGGGTTTCTGAGGATTTCATCCGGTGTTCCCACTTGGACGATTTCACCAGCCTTTAAGATGACGATCCGGTCGGCTAGCTTAATGGCCTCATCCATATCATGGGTAACAAAAACGATTGTTTTATCAAGTGTGCGCTGCAGATTTTTAAATTCCTCCTGCAGGGCATCGCGGGTGATTGGATCTAGTGCACCAAAAGGTTCATCCATTAAAATGAGTGGAGGGTTGGAAGCAAGTGCTCTGAGAACGCCTATCCTTTGCTGCTGCCCGCCGCTTAATTCGTAAGGATACCTTTCCAGGTATTCGGGTCCCATATCGACAAGCTTTAGCAATTCCAGTGCGCGTTCCTTTTTCTTCTGTTCATTCCATTTAAGAAGTTTTGGCACGAGGGTGATATTTTCTAGAATCGTCATGTGAGGGAAAAGTCCGATTTGCTGGATAACGTACCCAATCTGTCTTCTTAGTTCGACTGGATCTTTATCCATAATATTTTCACCATTAATAAGTATTTTGCCTTCAGATGGTTCGATAAGGCGGTTAATCATTTTCATTGTCGTTGTCTTACCACATCCACTCGGACCAATGAAGCAAATGAACTCCCCTTTTTTAATATCCAAAGATATATTCTTTACAGCTTTCTTTCCTCCCTTATAGATTTTCGATACATTTTCGATTTTTAACATAACAAGCACCTCCATCATTCGCATACAATTACAAATTTTACAAATATATTATTTTTTCCACATGCACAGTCTCTTGTACCCATTAGATAAGCTGTTTAAACCTTTTTATTTAAAAAACTAGTCATATGTAATTATATTGAAAAAATGTCAAAAAAAAACTACCTCATTTTAATTGAGGCAGTTGATTGATTTAAAGTATTAATATTGAATTAAAACCCGATATTTTTAGCAATCAAAATTTTTACCGTTTCATCTGTCCCTGTAAAGAATTTTGACAAAGGAATGTCCCGGTGACGCCGGGTAATTTTATCGTCTTCCATATATCCGTATCCATCATGTAACTGCATGCACTTTTCAGATATTCGCTTGGACATCTCTGTTATCCAATATTTAGCCATCGATACTTCAGTTATGATATTCTCCCCAGTCATATGTTTACAGATCAACCCATCAACAAACGTCCTTCCCAGTTGAATATCGGTCGCTATTTCAGCAATGGTAAACTGTGCATTTTTAAATTTACTTATTTTCTTATTAAATGCTTTTTGTCCTTTTATAAAATTCATCGTTAAGTGAAGCATGTCTTTCGCTGCGATTAAGGACCCAATCGCACACATTAGTTTTTCCTGTTGCAGTTTTTGCATGATATATGAAAGACCCTTCCCCTCCTCACCAAGGAGGTTGCCAACAGGTACTAAAGCATCATCGAAAAATAGCTCGGCTGAGTCTGAATTTCCCAGTCCTGCATTACCAAGCTTTCTTCCTCGTGAAAACCCTGGTGTATCTTTATCAATGAGCAGCAAACTGATACCATCCTGGGAAGAAACAGCATTAAGATCAGTTTTGCATGCTACTATCATGAAGTCAGCTGTAAAGCCATTTATGACAAACGTTTTAGCTCCGTTGACAATATAATATCCATCTTTCTTAATGGCAGTGGTTTGAATATCCGCTATTTCCGAACCCATTCCCGGCTCTGTGAATGCAAAGGCGGAAATCATTTCTCCTGTAATGAACTTTGGTAAATACCTTTGTTTTTGATCTATTGTTCCGAATGTAGCTATATAAGGGGCTACAACATCCGAATGAATGGATATTCCCCCTAAAACTGATCCAACCATTTCCAATTCTTCTGCCAGCACAACTGAATATCCAAAATCTGCTCCTAACCCACCGAATTCCACATCAAGCCATGGACATAAAAATCCATTATCTCCAATCTTTTTCCAAAACGAGCAAGGTATCCCCCCCTCATTTTCCCATTGATCATAAAAGGGGACAGCCTCCTTGGCGAGAAATTCACGAATTGATTGTTTAAATAATAAGTGTTCTTCCCTTAGAAAGGAACGGGAATCATCTTTATTGATTGCCATCGTGCTAACCATGGGTTAACCTCCATTCGCTAATGGTTTTATTAAATACATCAATGTGAAAATAACTTATAATCACTCCCATGAAAATATGTTAAACGCCTCGCTGTAAACGATTACAATAACAAATCATCAAACAGTAAAAATGTTCCACACTATTCATGTTCAACAAAAGTATTGAATTCCCTTTAACAAATCTATTTTTCACCATTTTAATTATGAATCACTTAACTGCTTTGAATATGGGAATAACATATATTCTATCGAGGTTATTTTTGGAATATTGATTGGATTAATTTAACATGACTTCTTTTTAAAAACTCAATTATCACATTTTTTCGACAAAATGTTCGTTTTAATTAACTCAATATAGATGTTAGCAGAATAAGAAACAGTTATATAACAACGTTTATGGTATAATTAACGGAGAAAACGCTTACAAAAAAAGAGAAACTAATCGTTCGGAAAATTCATTCTTTTAGGAGTCGATGAAAGTTGACAGTGAATAATAACATAACAATAAATAAAGAACAAACCATCTTTAATCATATTGGAAATAAAATTATAACAGAAGATCGAGAAATTAACGTAATTGCTAGATTAGAAGAACCTCTAATTGTAGTTTTAGGAAATGTTTTAAGTGACGATGAATGTGACGAACTTATTAGATTGTCAAAAGACAAAATGCACCGTTCCAAAATTGGAGTTACACACGAGGTAAATGAAATAAGAACAAGCAGTAGCATGTTTTTTCAAGAAAATGAATATGACATCATAACCAAAATTGAAAAAAGAATATCATCCATCATGAATATCCCCATTGAACATGGAGATGGTATTCAAATTCTTAAATATACTCCTGGTCAAGAATATAAAGCTCATTTTGATTTTTTTACATCTACAAGTCTGGCAGCAAAAAATAATAGAATTAGTACGATCATCATGTATTTAAATGATGTGGAGCATGGAGGGGAAACTTTTTTTCCTAAACTGAATTTTTCAGTATCACCGCGAAAAGGAATGGCAGTATATTTCGAATATTTCTATAACGATAAAAACCTAAACGAACTGACTTTACACAGTGGAGCACCAGTTATCACTGGTGAAAAATGGGTTGCAACACAATGGATGAGGAGACAAAAAAAATAGTCTGCAGCTTAATAATGTAAACGCTGGACTATAAATGCCTCAATTTTAGGTGCCAAATGAACTAAGGCACCTATTTGTTCATTTGGAATCTGTTTATTTAAAATGGCCAAACGAATGGAATCAAAATAATAATGTTCCCTTGAACTTCATAGCGCTCTTGAGCCTAAACAATCGATTCGTTTCAAAACATGCTTTTGCCCTGGAATTCTCGTTAAGTTTGATTTGATAATACTTTGTTTTTATTTAATCACTCTCATTTACCTTTGTTGCTCTTTCTAAAATTATCGTAATCAGTCTTAATGTAATGAAATACCTTCGCGTTGCCATTATGGTCAGGATGAGTTATTTTTAATAACCCTTTATATTCTGCTAACACTTCTTTATTGCTCGCCATTTTAGAGAGCCCTAATTTTTTACTATAATCATTTGATTGAGCAGTGGAGTCAATATTGTAATTATTTCTGATGTTTTCTTTTAATTTTATCAATTCATTACGTAATTCAATATTTTCTTTTAATAAATCCTTTGTTTCATTTTGTAATTCACTTTTCTCATTCTTTAGTATGGCAACTTCCTTTTTGAACATATCCCTTTGCTGAATCAATATTCTTTTTGCAGTTTCATGAAGCTCTTCAATTCCCTCTATATGCTTATCTTGAGTTTGAATTTTCAATTTTAATCGGTGTATGATTTCGTCCTTATTTTGATCTATAAAATCATTTATAGCCAGCTTTGAAGCAGTTTCATCGCTTATGTATCCAGTGTTCCTCTTTCCGTTTCCCGCCTTTTTAATTTTACCTTCACGAAGCCAGCGCCTAACAGTTTGTATGCTATTATTTTCTGTTATTCCTGCATCTTTTAACATTTCAAATGCTTGATCTGTGTCATCCATTATGTATCCAGTTTTTCTAATCCCGTTTCCTCCCTCATATTTAATCTTACCTTCACGAAGCCAGCGTCTAACAGTTTGTATACTGCTGCTTTCTGTTACTCCTGCATCCTTTAACAGGTCGAAAGCTTGATCTGTGTTCACGTTGTTCCCCCTTCCCCCTTATTACGCAATGTAATATTACTTCGATTTCGATTGATATTAGCCTATTAAAAGGAAAATATTTTACAAACAATGCGGCTAATTTGTATGCCAATGTTTTAAATGATAGCATAGCCATTTTCTAAACAAAGAACAAACAGATGAAGAATATATGACGAATATCACAGAGAGATAACGATAAGGTATCAAAGTTAAAAGTGGGACCAGAACATGGCCCGGTAAATTGTAGATAAAGGGCAAATGATAGCGAGAGCCCGTATGGCAGTGATTAAAGCACGTGAATTGACCCGGAGGAAAAGTTTTTTATTTTGGAATCTTTCTGAAGGCCTATATAATACGTAAACGTGGTCTTACCTGACATGCTATTCTACCGTGCCGGAATGAACTTAGACAGCATAGGAAAAGCGATAGGTATCATACCTATAATTCCATAAGTAATACTGCAAGCAACACGTGGATTTACAATGTTAAGGATACGCCAATACTAAAATAACCAATCTCTCAGTGATATAAAATTGAGAAATTGGTTTTTTTATTACAGTTGCAACTCAGTCACCAAAGCAGCTGCTATTATTTAACTAGAGATTATTGTTGACCCTCTGTATAAACTTGAAAGGTTACACCGAATTTGTCTGTTACAATTCCATATGCAGGGCTGAAAAAAGCTTCCTGCAGCGGCATTTTCACTTCTCCGCCTTGAGACAAAATTTCAAAGATTCTTTTTGATTTTTCAATATCGTTTATTGAAATACAGATCGTGACTTGATCTCCAGAGTGACTGGGTTGACCTGGAAACGTATCGGAAAACATGAGGTCCGTTTCCCCAACCCTTAACATTGCGTGTGCCACAAGATTTTTTGCTTCTTCTGGCAGAGGAAATTCCGGATTTTCTGGCATTTCTCCAAAAGATTGATTAAAAAGGACTTTTGCATCCAATGCTTGTACGTAAAATTGGATCGCTTCCTTCGCATTTCCGTTCATCATTAAATATGGAGATAATCGTATGGTCATAATTAAATTGCTCCTTTTGCTATAGTTTTTTACAAAGCTTAACTTAGATTTCCAAGCTTCCTTTTGATCTGGTCAATGGCAATAACCACTATACCATTATTACCCATGATTGTATTTTATAACAAGGAACATGTGTTCGTCAATAAAAAATGTCTGAAAACTATAAATTATTTTGTTTATTAACAAATCAATAGATGATTGTTTCAACCTTGCAGTATTGTCATTTCGCAAAGTATGTCACGATAACGCAGTCATGGGAAACTTCTGTTGATTAGCTTTTCAAACAAGAACAAGGTTAAATGAAAAAGGCATGCCCCCGGTAGATTACCGGGGGCATGCCTTCATGACTGCCTAAAGAAGGAAATGTTCAATTTTTCAGGGTCGCTGTTATAACGTTTATTCTTATTAACTTGCTTTTATTTCTGAATCTTGTCCTTTTTTAAGGGCAGGTAACTTAGAATCTAACGATAGGAATCGGCTTCCATTTAAAACTAGATGAAGTGCAATAATCATAAGGACGAGATCCAGTTCGTACCCTGAAGCTTCTCCACTCCCCATAAAACCTGCAGGGAATTTAACATAAACAATTGCACCAGCCATGATGAATACAAGGAGGGCAGATATTATTCTTGTTCCAAGACCTAAAATTAAAGCAATTCCTCCAAACAATTCAATAACACCGACTACATAGGCCATAAATCCCGGAATGCCTATACTTTGAAACCATCCTGAAGTGTTCTCTAACCCACCTTGGAATTTTGACAATCCATGTAACAAAAATGAAATTCCCAACATAACTCTTAATAAAAAGGTACCGATCTCTTGTTTATTCATGTCACATCTCCTTTTTTTATTTTACACTACAAAGTGTAGTGTAAGGTGGTAAAAAAATCAAGTGAAAGTCATCAGACAATCACTATTGTCATTCCCAAAAGTATAAGCAAAACATAAATAGAAACAAAAATCGTAGTAGTTTCAGCCCTCAAAGGAATTTTTTTATGGGGATCGATTAATTGCTGAAGTCTATAGTTAACTGATTCATTGGAGAAGTGGACAAGGACGGGCGAGGATTTATCAGTGTAACCATGTTTAATTAACTTCAACAAAGCAGTACTTATGCCTAATTCAGTCCCCATTTTATTTATCGCATTTTCGTCGGCTGATAACTCACTTATTATTTTGTAATTTTTATGACACCATTTTGTCAGTGGGACAAACCATAAAGCATCTGATATCAACTGTAAAATAAAGATTACCAGCGGATGATATTTTTTTTGGTGAAAAGCTTCATGCTCTACTACCGCTTCTAGCTCATCCAAGTCCAATAATTTAATTAAACCAGAACTGAACACAATGAATGGCCGCCAAAAACCAAGCGTAAAAGCAAGAGGCTGATCAGCATTCACAACTAAGATATCATTGTTGACCCGGTTGAATGTTTCATTTATAAACCTTGTCTTTTCAACATTTTTGGAAAGAAAAAGCTTTTGTTTAAACCTTCTGGATAAGAAATATTGCTCTGCAATTTTGAATAGGGTGCTCAATATACTATTTGAAATTATTATACTGAGCAGGGTGACGACTACAAAATAGTATACTGAATCTTCCTTGAATAGACTAAAGCAAAATTTAAAAAAGTTGGCTTTAATATTCACACCAAAAAAGATGTGTACCAAAAACGCTCCCATTTGGCACCATACTACACAGGCAATTAAAAGACTCAGGCTTATCACAAAATAAGACTTCCTCTTCCACATTATAATTTATCCTTTTTTAACGATTGAATTTTTTGTTCCAATTTTTCAATTAAACCTTGGTCAGCGTCTTTCATGGCATCCAGCATATGGCTTATGACCGCTCCACCAAATTCATCGAGCAAATTCTCAGTCAATTTCTTTGACTGCTCTTCTAAAAACTCCGCTTTGGATTGAACCGGGCGAAATAATGAGAGCCTTCCTTCAGACCTCTTTTCAAGAATGCCTTTTTCGACTAAACGATTCATGACGGTCATTACTGTGTTGAAATTGATAGGTTTATCAAGTTCCAATGATTGCTGAACCGCTTTGATGCTCTGTTCATCTTTATCCCATAAATATTCCATGATATTAGCTTCCAATGGACCAAAGAAACGATTCAGTCCAACTTCATCATATTTAAAATTTTTAATATTCATCCTTTACCACCTCCCACTACAAATTGTAGTGGATATCACTGTTACAATCAAGTTTCATCTGGAAGATTAGTATCACGGATTTCCCTAGATTGACTTTAATTGTTTTTTAAAAAAACTTTTGGCCTTGCTGGTTAACCACCTCTATTACACTCCACTGCCTTTTTTCAGTAGCAATGTTCATCCGTTGCTTTTATCTTTTAAGCGTTTTAGATTAAAAAACGAGCCTTTTGCAGGCTCGTTTCACTAATTAATAGTAACCCTTTGTGCAAGTTTCTCTATTTCATCAGAATTATAAAAATGATATCCTTGTGCCGTCGTTTGGGCTGCAGCGTACATAGCAGCAGCTACTTTGTTTGCTTCTATTGCACGATATGGACGTAAAGGGCCTACAAAGACAAATTTCACAAAAGTACTTAGCAGCCCAGAAATCTTTTCACCTGCCCTGAATTCATCGCGTTCTCCTAGAAGTAAGGAAGGGCGGAATATATGTACAGTATTCATTTCCAGGCGTTGTAGTGTTCCTTCCACATCTCCCTTAACACGACTGTAAAAAAACTTTGATTTGGAATTGGCTCCCATTGCCGTAATGACGAGTAATTTTTCAACATTGGATGTCTTCGCCATTTTAGCTGCTTCGATTACATAGTCATAATCAACTTTACGAAAAGCTTCCTTCGATTTAGCCTTTTTGATCGTTGTACCCAAACAAATGAAAACATCGGTGACGTTGAACAAATAGGCATACTGGGACAAATTATCGAAATCCACAACATGTCCTATGCACTTGGGCTCCGTGAATTTCATTTTCCTTCTTGTCAGCAAATGGATTTCACTATAGGTTTTGCTGTTGCTTATTTGTTTAACCAACTGGGTGCCGACCACACCTGTAGCGCCTAAAATCATTGCCGTCTTATTAGTCATGATTTCCCACTTTCCTTTATTAGCTGCTGAATTATATAGGACTAAGATAAATGATGCACTTGATTGAAATCATCAATTATCCATGAATCGACTTCAAATCTTATCGTACTCAAACATGCATTGAACAAGCGCATTTCATTTGATACGATTGACTCGTTTGCCATCAAACGTAAAATAAAATGAATGACTGCACCATGTGCAACAAGTATAACTTTCTTCTCAGGATACTCCTTCTGAATTTTCTGAAGTCCATTCATCAGCCTGTTTCGTAAAGATTCCTGATTTTCCTGACCAGGATATTCTTTATCAATGAATGCTGACGCCCTTTCAGCTGCTGTCATTCCTTCAGCGATGCCAAAGTTCTTTTCAATGAATTCCATTTTTTCAATGACCGGGACTTCAATATAATGCGAAATGATATCTGCCGTTTCCCTTGCCCTTTTTAGAGGGCTCGAAATAATCACATCCCAAGAAGCCTCTTTTGATAAGAATTCACCACATTGCCGTGCCTGTATCCTTCCTAGTTCATTTAAAGGAATATCAGTCTGCCCCTGCAGTTTCCCTAGTGCATTCCAATCTGTTTGACCATGCCGCACTAAACAGATAGTAGTAATTGTCCTCATACCCCTTCTATGTAGATTGTTATTTTTTCACTTCTTCAATGATGGAGTGTCCTTCAGTCTGTTCTAGATCTGACCATTTCCATTTTTCATGCAAGCGTATCCTGCCATCTGGCAATAATTCAGGAGTGGAAAGACAGCTGCCTCCTCTAATTTCACCTTTTTCATTGATATGATTATACCTGAATTCTAAGGAACCATCCATATTGACAAGCCCTATTATAGTTCCTTTAACAATCTCTCCACCATGATAACTTGCTGAAAGAATTGAGCCTTCTTGTGAATAGTGGAAGGAAGTATTTCCTGATACTTCTCCATTTTCAGAATTGACTAGAGCTTTGAAAATCCTACCATCATAATTAAACATCATCATTCCCCCATATGAATTAATAAGGATAATGATACCAAATTAATAAAAAAATGAATATTCAAAAATCTTATAGGATTTTAATTCTGTGTCAATGGAAAGACACAAAAAATACATAATATTCCCCATTGAATTCCCCTATTATGTTGTGGTTAGATTATGGAAGATGTTACTTATGGAATGAACAATTCCTTAGTTGAAACGTCTAATCAAACTGGGAGATGTTGGTGAGGTGCTCAATTGAAAGAAATACTTCTGATTCTACTATTACAACTTATTTATGTTCCGATTTATACGTTGCGAACCATTTTCTTAGTAAAAAATATTACCATACTTGCCTCGATACTGGGTATCGCAGAAATGTTAATATACGTTTTTGGATTATCCCTAGTATTTGGCGGTGACCAAAGCATACTCGCCATGGTTGTATATGCAGTCGGTTTTGGAATCGGAATAATTTTTGGTACGAAAATTGAGCAAAAACTTGCCATCGGTTTTATTAATGTAACCGTAAATACTCAAACCAAAAATGAACAGTTGGTAGATACATTGAGGAACAACGGATTTGGTGTAACTCTTTATACGGGCGAGGGCCGGGATAGCAACCGTTATCGGATGGAAATTTTGACAAAACGGAATCGGGAACAAGAATTGATAGCTACCGTTGAAAAGTTTGAACCTAAGGCATTCATCATTTCATATGAACCACGTTATTTTAAAGGTGGTTTTTTATTGGACCGGTTGAAAAATAAAGCAAGCTGAATGAAATGCAAAAGCCCATCTTGTTATGATGGGCTTTTGCATTATTTCGTTTTTGATTTTCTAATCTTGACTGCCCTCGTTACCGGCTGTTTTTTGATCCACTTTAAGTATTTTTTTAATGCTTCATCATCTTTTAACAAAGGCACGCTATATAGTCGGATGGCCAGCTCTCGGTTTGAATACAGTGCGTGAATCTGTTTGTGACAAGATTTACAGAGATAGGCAATGGGTAAATGGCTGCCACCTAATTCTCTAGGTGTTAAATGATGGATGGTCAGTTCTATCTCACCCCTGTCACAAAGCTCACAAGTACCTTTCATCTCATTAATCGGCCGTTAAGGCTTAACGGATTTTCCTTCTTCAACAATATGAAACATCAAATGGGCAAGATGATGGATTGGTCCATACTCTTCATTGTCATCATCTTCTTCATCTTCCACTTCCACTTCATCCATGCCTTGTAAATAAAGTGCCATGAACTCATAAAAATCATTTTTAGTAAAAGAGTAACAATCACTTGGATCCTGATTATCTTCTTCATACTGTAAAACTAGATGAGATAAATCACCCTCATCATCTTCAGCATCAAAAAATACAAAATATCCGATATTTGTATCCAGTTCAAATAGTCTGCGAAAACCGCGTGATGTTGCTTTTTCAAACTCAGCCGCCGTCAATTTTTGCACTTGCATGCTGTCTACATTATCTTCTTGATGAAAGCCCACGATAAATGTGTTCATAATCAAACCTCCTGTTGAATATGGATAACCATTAGTATCCCCATTTAACCGAATTTATTCCATTTAGAGGTTTGTTTCCAAGACGACCGGGCAATGATCGCTGCCCATGACATCGCAGTGAATATTAGCCTCTATTAAAGATTCCGCCAGACGTTTTGAAACAATGAAATAATCGATTCTCCATCCTATATTCCGCTCCCTAACTTTTGCCATATATGACCACCAAGAGTAGGCCCCTTCCTGGTCTGGATAAAAATGGCGAAATGTATCGATAAATCCTGCATCAAGTAATTCAGTCATCTTTCCACGCTCTTCATTAGTGAAACCGGAATTCCCAATATTGGATTTTGGGTTTTTCAAGTCGATTTCCTGATGTGCAACATTTAGGTCCCCACAAAAGATAACCGGCTTCACCAAGTCCAGTTCACTAAGATAATCAATCATCCCATCTTCCCATTCGAGACGGTAATCAAGCCTTGATAAATCCCTTTTTGCATTGGGGGTATAAACGTTCACCATATAGAAATTTTCGAATTCCAGTGTTATGATCCTTCCTTCCGGCTCCTCGTCCAGCTCCCCTACCCCATATTTCACTGAAAGCGGTTTTTCCTTCGTGAAAATGGCTGTACCTGAATATCCTTTTTTCAGTGCATAATTCCAATATTGATGGTACCCTTCCAACTCAAGTGTAATCTGTCCTTCTTGAAGCTTAGTTTCTTGCAGGCAAAAAATATCTGCATCCACATCTTTAAAGTAATCTAAAAATCCTTTTTTAACACAAGCTCTAATTCCATTCACATTCCAGGAAACCAATTTCATATTCTCTTAAATTCTCCTTATGGCCAATTAATTTCTTTACATTTCAACTATACTATTTATCTGCTATTTTTCCCATTAGAGTACATTCGAAAACAATCTGGCAAATGATTCTTTTGAACGTTCCAGCAACCCCCGATTGTTATACCTAAGAGGATCTAGTTTGTCACTATCCATCATATCCTCTTTGTAGTGAGTGATGAGATCTTCAATGGAACGGCTGCCCATTAGAAAGACATTCACTTCAAAATTCAGATGAAAACTCCTCATATCCATGTTTGCCGTCCCTATGGAAGCCATATCACCATCAACGATAATAAGTTTTTGATGTAGAAAGCCTTTTTTATACGTGTATACCTCTACACCGAATTGAAGCAGCTCCCCGAAATAGGAGCGACTGCCGTATTGGGTTAAAAACCCATCATTTACTGCCGGAACCATAAGCCTGACTTGTATCCCCTTAATTGCGGCATGTTTAATTGCTGCTTTAATCGCTTGATTTGGTACGAAGTATGGACTTGCAATCCAGATTGATTTTGTGGCGCTAGTAATAAGTGAATAGTAAAAATCACTCATGATTCCCTGTTGTGTATCAGGTCCGCTTGCCACCACCTGGACAGCTCCATCCCCTTGTTCCACTATATTATTGAATTCTGGACGCTCTTCTAATACATCTTCCCCACTGACATATTCCCAATCCAAAAGGAAAACAGTATGAAGCATATATACCGCTTCACCTTTAAGGACCATATGTGTATCTCTCCAAAATCCGATCGTTTTATTTCGCCCTAAGTATTCCTCTCCTACGTTTAAACCTCCAACAAAGCCAACTTCCCCATCAATGATGATTATTTTTCGGTGATTCCTAAAATTAAACTTTTGATTAAAAAAACCATGTTTCAATGGTGAAAATGGATAAGCCTTTATCCCTGCATTTTTCATCCGTTTAACTTCATTATTTGAAAGGCTTAAACTACCGGCAGCATCAAAAATGAATAAAACTTCAACACCATTTTTTGCTTTTTCAATAAGGATATCTATAATTTCAGTACCAAGCCTGTCGGAACGAAAAATATAATATTCTATATGAATGAACTTTTCAGCTTTTTTTAACTGTTTAATGATTTCGGTAAACGTTTCGTTACCATTTTTCAACACTTCCGTTTGCGATGATGTACTAATGGTGGTCTCAGATGCATTTTTGGCAAAAGCTGCGAATGATTGCTGATGATTATTCAAAAACGATAGATCTGGCGATGATACATGTGTGACAAGACTCTTCCATTCTTCGCGATCTTTTTTCCTTTTACTTCGAAATAAATACCCTTTTAAATAAAGCTGACCTGAAAATAGATAAAATACATATCCAAATACCGGGAAAAACAAAAGTACATACATCCATAAAAGGGTCTCGTGGGCAAATCTATTTTCCAGCATGAGTGAAAACATGGTAATAAACATGACAAAAATATACAATCCAATAAAAAATAGCTTCACGTCGAAGCTAGCATGAGTGAACAGGATCATATAAACTGCAGCAATTAAAATAAATAAAAATACAAATTCCATTCTTCTTCTTTTCATCGTTTCATTCTCCTACACAGCAATATTTTATATATCTAAACATATACCCATATTTGATGGTAAAAGAAACAAAACACTTACGAAAACAATATTCGTAAGTGTTTTTTGTGTATTACCTATCCAATTATCACTTCATGACAGGAATCAAACTTTCATATAGCTCAATATACTTTATGGAAGATGATGTCCAACTAAAGTCTAACTTCATTGCACTTTCGGCCATTTTCCTCCATCTTTTCGGCTGGAATTTGTACAGACCAACAGATTGCTCAATTGTATGGAGCATATCGTGTGCATTATAATTCGTAAAACTGAAGCCATTGCCTTCACCAGTAAATTGATTATATGGGATGACCGTATCACGAAGTCCGCCAGTTTCCCTCACTAAAGGCAGGGTACCATAACGTAGTGCCAAAAGCTGGCCGATGCCACATGGTTCGAATTGGGACGGCATCAGGAATAAATCAGAACCTGCATATATCTGTCTTGCTAACCCCTCATCAAAATATGTATTGACTGATACCTGATTTGGATATTGGTCAGCTAAATGGCGAAATGCCGATTCATATTGCTCTTCACCCGTACCTAAAAGGATGAATTGAACTCCTTGTTTCATTATTTCATGAAAAACATGGAGAATAAGATCTATTCCTTTTTGATCAACAAGCCTGGTTACCATGGATAGAACCGGGACCCCATCATTTACAGGAAGATCCAGCGTTTCCTGTAGCTGACGTTTATTCTCCATTTTACCCTCATAGGAATCGAATGGAACTGCAAGATGTTCATCTTCCGCAGGATTATATTCCTCATAATCGATTCCGTTTATAATCCCTTTAAGGTCACCATTTCTTTTGCGTAAAAACCCATCAAGATTTTCCCCAAAATAAGGACTCTGAATTTCTTCCGCATAACTTGGGCTTACAGTTGTGACTATGTTAGAGAATGCTAGGCCGGCTTTCAAATAACTGACATTCCCATGGAATTCAAGACCATCGATATTAAAATATAACTCACTCAAATCGAGTAATTCCGCTAAAACAGCTTTAGGATAAACTCCTTGATAGCGTAAATTATGTATGGTAAATATCGTTTTAATATCCTGATAGAATGGATGGTTATGATAATGAGCTTTCAGCAAAACGCTGACAAGGCCCGTTTGCCAATCATGACAGTGTATGACATCCGGTTTTACTTCTAAATAAGGTAAAGCCTCTAAAACTGCACGGGAAAAGAAGGCGAACCTTTCGCCATCATCAAAGAAACCATAACTACCATGTCTTTTGAAATAATATTCATTATCCAGAAAATAATATGTAATTCCGTTAGCAACAAGTTTTTCGATGCCACAAAATTGCTGGCGCCAACCAACAGGAACTTCAATACTCGTCATATGTTCCAATTCCTGTTTGAATCGGTTAGGAAGATCCCCGTATTTAGGAAGGATGACACTTACATGGACTCCCTGTTTTTTCAGCGCTTTCGGGAGCGCGCCTATAACGTCTCCGAGCCCTCCCGTTTTTATAAAAGGGGCGCATTCTGAAGCAGCAAATACAACATTCATTGCCGCACCTCCTCTATTAAATTACTTTCGCTTTTTTTATTACAGTAGGCTGTTTTAAACCAATAACTGATTTTTCACTAGTAATTCTCACTTCTTTATCAGTTATGATATTTTCTACGATAGCTCCTTCTTCAATCACGCCTTTTTGCATGATGATGCTATTTCTTATAATCGCTCCCTTTTTCACTTTTACCCCACGGAAGAGTATACTGTTTTCCACAGTGCCTTCAATATCACAACCGTTGGCTATCAATGAATTGGTAACCTTCGAAGAACTTGAATATTTGGTCGGTGCCTCATGTTTGATTTTAGTATAAACATCCCAAGTATCCCCGAAGAAAGAACGGATTACCGAAGGGTTCAGGAAATTCATATTACTGGAATGAAAGCTTTCAATGGAATGGATGAAAGGCATATCTCCAGTAAAATTATAGCCTTTGACGGTAAAACGATGAAGATTGGCTTTCACGGCGTCTTTCAAAAAGTCATATTCCCCACTCGCAACACAGCTTTTGATCAAATTCACCAATAGCGTTTTACTTATGATGAAGGTTTCCAGACAAACATGGTCACCAGGTCTAGGGATGGTATAAAAGCTAATGTCAGTAATGTCTTCATCCGAATCTACCGAGCAGGTGTGATAGATTGGTTTTTCAATCAATTCCCCTTCATAATCCTTATATACGACCGTGATATCAGCTTTATGTTTTTTGTGATAATCAAGCACTTCATTAAAATCCAATTTGCATACATGGCTGCCAGGAGAAATGATGACAGTATCTGCCTCTGCACGTTCGAAAAAGCTGAGATGATCATAAAATTGCTTCATATCGCCTGTTACCGTTTCATCCGGATGGATAGGGGGCAAGATGTATAAGCCTCCTGAACGCCGATCCAAGTTCCATTCTTTCCCTGAGCCCAGATGATCCATAACTGAAAGATACTTTTCTTTTGGAAAAACCGCTACTTTTGAAACATCTGCATTAATGAGATTCGACATCGTAAAGTCAATCAAACGGTAGCGTCCACCAAATGGCACGGATGCTACATTACGGTGAGCAGTCAGATCTTTTAAATGTTGTCTTTCATTGATTAAGTTAATAATACCCAACACATTTTCCATAGCATCTTCCCCTTTTTCTAGTTAAGAGTGATCTTTTTTTTGTTTGGATTGATAATGGTCTGATTTTCACCAATTAAGGTAATATCTGATGTAACCGCTGAATTGCCAACTACGGCACCATCTTCAATAACACAATTGCTGGCTATGATGCTTCTTTCTATATGAACATTTTCACCAATCTTAACATTGGGCATGATGACAGAGTCTTTTATGGTTGACCCATAGCCCACCTGTACATTATAGGATAAAACCGAATGTTCAATGTTCCCATGAATCATGCACCCTTCATTGATTAGAGACTGACTGACCTTGGCATCCGGTGATATATATTGCGGCGGGTGATTTGCATTGCGGGCAAAAATTTTCCATTGCTGATCATCCAACTGGAAATTTGGCTTATCCTCCAATAAGTCCATATGGGCCTGCCAAAGGCTTTCGACCGTTCCAACATCTTTCCAATAATCATTAAAACGATAGGCATATAGCTTTTTTCGGTCTTCAAGCATCTTTGGAATGATGTTGCTGCCGAAATCATTGGAAGAATTTACATCTTTTTCATCATTTATTAAATACCGTCTTAAGGTTTTCCAATTGAAAAGGTAAACTCCCATGGAAGCAAGATTACTCTTTGGATACTTTGGTTTTTCATCGAATTGAGTGACTTTATCATCATCATTGGTATTCATGATTCCGAAACGACTTGCTTCCTGCCACGGCACTTGAATGACAGCTATGGTCGCCTCGGCATTTTTTTCGATGTGATAATCCAGCATCTTACTGTAATCCATCTTGTAAATATGGTCACCAGAGAGAATCAATACATGTTCCGGATCATAGTTATCAATGTATTGGATATTTTGATAAACAGCGTTTGCCGTCCCTTTATACCATTCACCGCCTTCTTTCCCTTGATAAGGAGGAAGTACGGAAACTCCGCCAACATCAAGATCAAGGTCCCAAACTTTCCCATTACCAACATAATCATTTAGAATCAATGGCTGGTATTGGGTCAGTACCCCAACCGTATCAATACCAGAATGAGTGCAGTTACTTAATGGAAAATCGATGATTCTATATTTACCGCCAAAGGGAACAGCTGGTTTTGCCAAACCGATTGTCAATTCACCTAACCTTGAACCCTGGCCTCCTGCCAATAACATTGCTATCCATTTTTTTGCTCCCATTATTCGTTCACTCTCCCCCGTCTTTTTTTTGTTTGCTTCATAAAAATAGAAATGCCTAATGGAGGTACAGTTATTTCCATGCTGTATGGTTGATTATGGTATGGTTCTTTTTTGACACTAATGGGTTTTTCATTGATCTGACCCGATCCTCCGAAAGCTGCTGAATCACTGCTGAAAACCTCTATATATTTGCCTTGGGATGGTACACCTATTTGATATTGAGCATGAGCCTGCGCAGAAAAATTACAGACAACGATGCAATAATCGCCTTTCCGTTTACCTTTTCTCATAAAGGTAATGACACTCTGATTACTATTGTTCGGATCTATCCATTCAAAACCCTCCGGGACATGATCCAATCTCCATAGTGAGGAAGTTTGCCTATAAAAATCCTGGAGAGTTCGGAAGTAATAGGCCAGCTTGTCGTGTGATTCATATTCCAAAAGCAGCCAATCCAATTGTTCCTCATCTTTCCATTCTATGAATTGGCCAAATTCACTGCCCATAAATAGAAGCTTCTTTCCAGGATGCGTCATGAAATACCCAAAAAGTAACCGTAAATTTGCGAATTTTTGCCAGTAGTCACCTGGCATCTTATTCAATAATGACTTTTTGCCATGAACCACTTCATCATGTGAAAACGGCAAGACGAAATTTTCTGAAAAAGCATAGAAAAATGAAAATGTTAATAGGTTATGATGATATGGCCTTTCATGTGTTTCAAGTTTCATATAACGAAGGATATCGTTAGTCCATCCCATATTCCATTTGTAATTAAAGCCCAGTCCGCCTATATCGGTAGGAGAAGTTATGAGCGGCCGGTCTGTTGCTTCTTCAGCCATCATTAATGCATTGGGATATTTTTTGAAAACCACTTCGTTAAGTTTTTGTAAAAATTGTATGGCTTCAAGGTTTTCCTCACCGCCAAACTGGTTTTTCAGCTTGACCGGCAACGGATTATCATGATTAAGATAAACCATGGACGATACCGCATCGACACGGATCCCATCTATATGGTATACATCCATCCAAAACATAACATTTGAAATAAGGAAACTGATTACTTCCGGTTTGGTAAAGTCAAAATTGTATGTCCCCCATAACGGGCGATCTGCTCTAGTGTGTTCAATTGGTTCATAGAGAGGCGTACCATCGAAACGGGAAAGTCCATGCGCGTCTTTACAAAAATGGGCGGGAACCCAGTCAAGGATTACACCTATGCCCTTTTGGTGGCAAAGGTTAATTAAATATTTAAAATCTTCAGGTGAACCGTACCGACTGGTTACGGAATAATAGCCCGTGACCTGATATCCCCACGATTTATCAAATGGGTGTTCCATTATGGCCATGATTTCAATATGTGTAAAACTATTATCAATCACATAATCAACTAATCTATCAGCCAATTCACGGTACGTATAAAATTCGCCATCTTCTTTCTGTTTCCAAGTTCCTGGGTGCACTTCATAAATGGACATGGGTTTATGATAAATGTTTTCCTTTTTCCTATCGGCTATCCACTTCGAATCTTGCCATTCAAAATTATCCAGCTTTTTAATGACCGAGGCTGTATTTGGTCTGACTTCCGAATAAAAGGCATATGGATCGGCTTTTAGGATACGATTATTTCCAGGTGTATGTATTTCATATTTATAGAGTTCCCCTTCTTGTAGTCCTGGTACGAACAACACCCAGATACCTGAACGCTCGATCCGTTTCATCGCATGATCTTTTCCGTCCCAATTATTAAAATTACCGACTACTGAAACTTGCTTCGCATGGGGGGCCCAAACGGCAAAGCGTACTCCTTCATTACCTAATGATGTCATAATGTGTGCCCCAAGCATCTTATAGCTTTCATAAAGGGTGCCTTCATGAAACAAATATAAATCGAAATCGCTTGGATAATTCTCTTGCAGCTGGTCCATAATTGTACTCAATAAAACCCCTCCATCAGTATTAACTCGATAGTATTTTACCCATCCTTCCCCAGTTATTATATATATTCGGTAAAAATGGTATTAATCCTTCAAATGGAGGTGAAGTTATTGTAATAAATGCCCGTTTTTTTTAAAAACAAAACATTTTTTTGTGAAAAATAGTCATATAATGTAAAAATATTATTATTCCAATAAAAGCTCTTCCCATTTTTTAGGAAGAGCTTTAAGGTATCAAGTATGAATGCTTCATGTTATTTGTTCAGTTCGAATACTGTGAGTCTTCGTCAAGAATAAATAGGATAATGAGACTGACCATGCCAAAGGAGTATTCCTGTTTGGTATATTACTCCCTCCTATATATAACTCAGGAACTTCCCAATTTTCCGGAATGATCATTTTCGTTTTATCTATATATTCCTTAACTTTGTTCATCATGCCAAGTTCAAGGTAGCATAAGCCCAGCCACGGAAGCCCGAAACACCATTCCGCTTCTTGACCGTCATTATAATAAAGGTCTTTTTCATATCTAATGCAACCTTTTGTTCTTTCTAGGCGCTCTGTGACATTCTTCAATATTTTAAGCGCTATTTCACGGTCTACCAGACGATAAGGATAAATTAAGGATAAAAGGGCTAAATCCGTCTCTTTTGAATAACTTTCCCTTGGAAGCAGGAAACGAAGAGTTTCTTCTCCTTTTTTAATCAGTTCTTCCTTGACGTTGACCAGCATTTTGACTGAATTCAAACCAGCAACACATGCCCCTATACTTGAAGCATGGATTTCGATATTCTCTTCCCACATCCCGTTATCTTCCGCTTGCCAATATTGCAGGCATTCCAAGTAACTGACCAACTTTTGAACGATCTTTAAATCACGTTGATTTCTTATCACCTTTTTCCCATGCCTATATCCTTCACCGACACCCCATAAAAATGCACCTATTGCATCATTTTGGGCATGACCCCACTCATCGGGCAGTTCTTTAAGCTCAGTGGAATACCGTGCATGGATATGTTCAAATAGAAACTGGGGTTTCTGTTCCGTATGAATATCTATCTTCCACTCATAGGATTGAAATAAGTCGAATAAAGCATGATATGCTTTCTCGTAACGATTGGACGGATCATTTATAAAAGGTATTACTGTATAAACGACATCCCTTATCCAGACATAATTATAATCATCGGAAACACTTGCAGTATATGCGCCATTAGGAAGCCGCATGCGATCAAGAACCTCTAGGGCACCATTTACATTCATTAATTGAACACCTCCATAGTTATTTGCTTATTCCCATTGTTGACAGACTCCCATTTTCTAAACGTTGGTTGTTTCATTTTCCAATTAAAAGCGCTTTCAATTCAGCTATCCAAAACGACTTTTTCAGAAGTTCATTCACCATAGTTTATGTAATCACTGCCCTTTTTGATAATCAAGCTTCCAATGTTCATTAAAAAAGCGTCATTTGCCTAACCGTAATGAACGAACCCAATAATTGCCGTAAGGAAATATGTTCTTTGGAAAATAAAAACCCAGTAATGGATTGCCATTACTGGTTATATCGGCCTATCATTCAAATGTTTAGTAGTTATTAAAAGAAAAACCGCATTATCATCAAAGAAAGCACGCCAATCATTACAGTACCCAATAGACTACTCGTAAAAATGGCAACCAGGAAAGCTGGTAAAGCTGCGGTCAAATTTAAAGCATAATCCTGTTCCGTTAATAGTAGTTCTTGAGCGAATAACGCCGTACGGCCGCCAGCACATACTTTAGCCAATCTATGCCCCGTTTTAGAATCTGCATTTTATTAAGCAGCATCAAAGGAACGATTCTAGGTATGAAAGTCACAATTGAAGCGCTAAGGATGGCAGCAAGGATATACCCGCTTATTTCCATCTGTCAATCACCATCCCCTATCGCTGAAGCTATAACCGTTGCAACTTTGACGCCAGTACTGCCAGGAAAGAAGAAACCTACTGCAACAACGATTAATATGCTGCCAAAAACGACAGCAAGATCTATAAAAAAGTCTTTTTTACTCAAACTAAAAAGGCCGATAAACATGGCTGTCAGGGCGAAATCCATCCATATTTTTCGGGATCTGGAATCCATTGGCGTCAAAGAAACAGCCGGCCAATTTGCTAGTAACCAATTTAAATAGGCTGCAAGATTCAGACCAAGCATCCTAAAATCAAACTGTTTCCTCTTCTGTGCCGTTGTGACGGCCACTCCAAACGTTTTATCAGTTAGTAAGGCTCCAAGTTATCACGTTTTGTTTCAAACCTTGCTGCCTGAATTACGGAGCCAATGCAGCAATAGATGACGACTGTTAACAAAGAAAATCGTAAAAATCATGGCCGAGAATGGATGACTTGCAGCTATCATTCTCGCAGCTATGAATTGTCCAGACCCTGCATAGAGTAAAACGACATTAGTGCCACTTCAATCAAACTTAATTCCTGATGTTCTTTTCGAAGACCCCTGCAACAAAACCGATACTTAGTTATCACAATAAATTAGGTATACACTCCTTTACTCCTTGCCAAAAGCCTTCCCCATCATCGGAAAAGCCATCTCTTTTCCAATCCACCCTTAATTAATATGTTCCTTCAATTGCTTTTCAGCTTGCCAAGCAGAATTGGCAACTCACTATATATTTCGATGATCTCATCTATCGGCATTCTAACTAAGCCGCTGGAAGAAGGGGCAACGAATTCCATGGATTTATTCGATGAAGGTTCTTCTTGCAGCCCCCAAGAGATTTTTCGTAATTGACGGTATTCCTGATAAACACCCTTGCCTACAAAACAGACAAGTTTAGGTCGATACTTTTCAATTTTCCTTTTTAATTGCTTCCTTCCTATTGTGTACTCTTCTTTAGTGATATCTTCCGCACCTTTTGTAGGCCTGGAAACGATATTGGTAAAACCATAACCTAACTCCAGTAATGACGAGTCTTCAGTTGGGGCATATTTCCTTGGTGTCAGCCCGGACTCGAAAAGGATTTTCCAAAAGCGGTTGTTTGGATTCGCATAATGATGGCCAGTCTCGCCTGAACGAATGCTTGGATTGAAACCTACGAACAATATATCCAAATTTTCCTTTAAATGATCAGAGATGCCTTCCATTTTAAAACTCCTTTTCAAATTTCCTATTTAATCATTGTACAAAACAGAAAAATAATTAACTACCTTTTCCGCCATTTTCACAACATATATCCAAAACTTAAACACGTTTCTTGTAGAATGAGGGATGATTGTTTCAAAGTGATAACCTTAATATTGATGACATATAATTGTGCTTTTAAATTACAAATAAGATAACTGCTTTTAAACAAGAAAAAACCAAACTCATGTCAAGACAGAGACATGAGTTTGGTTTAGAAGTATAGAGAATTATAGGCAATCCCGACCTATATTAACACAGTTCCTTTCATTTACGAGTGGAATGGCTGATTATGCATAAAAGGTCGGCATACAATGCATCTTACACGTTCAAAAGAAACAGCCACCTTATAGATGGCTGCTTCTTCATATAGCTTATTGTGCGTGACTTACGCGAACATAATTTATTTGATTTAATGGAATGGTTATGATATCTAGATTGCCTTCATAACCTGGTGACGTTTCTGTTAATCGACAAACATCATCAGTTACTTCAAATAACACTCCCTCGAATAAATCACTGCTCGTTGCCACTTCGATTGTGTTCCCAATGTAATGTCTTAATTGTACATAAAAAATACTAGCTAACAATGCATTCTCCTCCTTATATAGGCTCTCTAACAGAATTGATGGCACTGAACGGAACAAATACTACAGTTCCAGCGGCTTCAGTAATTACGATATAATCGGTTTGAATAGAACTTAAGATTCCCGTTACAGGGGCAAAATCAGTTGTAACCGTTACCGTTCTTCCTAGTAAACTTCTTAAAACATTTCTTAGATCATAGACTGGATCTCCTGAAGTATCCGGTGTCCTTGGTGTTGTTTGACCATTTTCGACAAGCCATTTATAGTAAAGATAGTCGCAACTATTCTTTTTACATTGCTTCTCACTTTGCTTCTCAGTGTTCATTTTTTTACCACCTTTTTTATTGTCTATTTTATTACCTTCGTCATGGTTCTCTTCTTATTTCCTTCATCCCCATGCTCATATTCCTTTTCCTTCTCTTTAGTTTTTGCAACGGTCCCCCTTCCTTATCTTTACTGCAGCACTGAACTCTTTGTCGACCGAGAATGTGAATCCTTTTATGACCAACCGAAAATGAAGTTCGATTTGAATTTCCGCTAAATATTTTGCCTGGATTCGATCTCCTTGAATTCCTTGATCCACTTGATTCCTTTGAGGATCTTGACAATTTGCCTGCTGCTTTCTATATCGCTTCAAAAGTAGTATATTGATGACTGATGTTTTCGGCTTGGACTAATCAACCTGTTTTTTAATTACTTTACTTTTTTTTGAAGGTTTTATGAAATCATGTCCATTTCTCTAATGGATGAATATGATACGGTTGAGGTGATAACTATGACAAACAAACAAAAAAAGGATTACATAGGCATTGTAATCCCTACATGCTACAAAGAGCCTGCATTAAATGCAGACTGTCTGAATCAAGCGAATTCCCCAATTTTCAAATGTTCACTTCCTATTAATAAACGTTTTTCTGAAGCGGACGATACTAATTGTTGCGCACTAATAAATGAGCCAGGCTCCCACAATACATTGTTACTTTCACCATTAAATTCAAATAAAATTAAGCTTCATTCAATTCCTGGATCGGATGAATTTTCCCAAAGAGGTAAGGCATCATGAAATCCATAAGAGTCCTGATGGTGTTAGATACAATGGATGTAAGCGGAACGGAAACGCATGTATTGAGTCTTGTGAAGGAATTACAGTCTAGAGGAATATATACAGCAGTTGTTACTGGAAAAGGCAGCATGATTAGCCGGTTACGAGAAACGGGATGTAAAGTTCACCAAATGAATTTCCCTAAAACATTAACGATTAACTCGAATGAGGAATCTCCATTATTGAACAGCTTGGTAGAATTGTTACGAAAAGAACAGATTACACTGGTGCACGGGCACCAGATTATATCCGGCTACCTCTCTGCAAAGGCAGCTAAGCTCTCCAATATTCCCTTCGTCTTCACTTTGCACGGGACATACTTCCAGAAATCGGATATAAAAAGTGTGTTACAGTTTACAGATGCTGCGGTTGCAGTCAGTGAACCGGTAAAAAAACATATTCAGCCAATTTTCCCAAAGAATATTTCGGTCATTGCAAATGGAATTGATACAGCCGATTTTTCCCCTTCCCCTTCATTGGAATTAAGAAGAAAAATGAATATTCCCCTGAATGCAAAAGTAATTCTTTACTGCAGCAGGATAACTCGGCATAAAGCCAAAATCTGCATGCTTTTAATCAAAGCTTGCAAGGATTTAAAATTAAATGATATCACCAACCTTCATGTAATCATCATCGGTAACGGCAGCCAGCTCAAGGACATTAAGAATGTGGCTGCGAGCATCCAATCTTTATATAAAGAAGAGTTCATTCATTTCACTGGGGAACAAAAGAATGTGAGAGACTATTATGCACTTGCAGACTATGTTGTAGGTACGGGCAGGGTTGCTTTGGAAGCTATGGCATGCGAAAGACCCGTTATTTCTTGTGGAAATCTAGGGTATTTTGGGGCGGTGAATAAGAAAAACTTTCAACAAGCATGGGAATGCTACTTTGGGGATCACGCTGCAAAACAGACTTGCAGCCAAGCCATTCTTTATCGGGACTTACGCAACCTCCATCAATCAAACGCCGGGGTTCAAACAGGCAGGGATTTAAGGAAATTGGTATTGAAACAATTCGATAGTAAAAAAAATATATTACCACTTATTGAATTATATGAAAGTACAATTCAATCATTTGAACAGCAGCAGGCCATAAATTAATGGTTCTGCTGCTATTCAATCTCTCATGATGGCCATTTTTAGTATGAAAGTTCTATTAATTCTTTATTAGGGGAATAAACTACATAGATATTGGAGGCATAGATCTCTTAATTAATAACAGCCAATAAATGGTTCTAGAAAATGAATGAATCTATTAAATAGAGTTTAGAACCTTATTAAAAATTTAAAGGCGTAATCCCATTTGTCAAATGACTTTACTCGTAGGCATTTATGTACCTACGAGTTTTTATGTTACGTATCTACTTTTGAGTAATTCACTTCTTTCATACTCGGGATTCAGGAAACATTCTGCCGTTGTTCGATATGATCATGTTTTCTCGCATTGGACATCTTATTGATGGTAAGAAGAATTCCAGAAAGCCATATAATCACGATGCCTGTATAAATATATATATGGGCTTCAATCGGAATCCATGTTGCTAATAATGTTCGTACATTGATCAAGATAATGAAACCACCGACTAATACACCCATTAATTGAGCAGGAAGCATCCGGACTAACCAGGCTGCAATTGGTGCAGCAACCACCCCACCAATTATCAACGCTACGACCCAAAGCCAATTGACAGCTTCCCATCCAAGCGAAATGATAAAACCAAGACTTCCGAAGAAAGCAATGGCAAATTCACTCGTATCAACAGTCCCTACGGCTTTCCTCGCCGTCATTCCTTTTTTTGACAACAAAACGGGTGTTGCAATAGGTCCCCAACCGCCTCCGCCTGTTGCATCACAAAAGCCTGCAAAAAGGCCTAACGGAATGGATTGTTTAGCGGTCAATGGCCTTACGGTTTCATTGTCCTTTGACGGTTTAAAAATAAATAAAAAGCGGAATAAAACGTATACACCAAGGCCAAATAAAAATATGGCGATATACGGTTTAGCTAATTCGGCTGGCAAGTTGCTCAGAAAACATGCACCTACAAATGCACCAACAGAACCTGGAATGATCAAGCGATAGACCATATTCTTATCCACGTTCCCAAACTTTATATGTGAAGCTCCGGATACTGCTGTGGTCACTACTTCCGATAAATGTACGGATGCTGATGCTACTGCAGGGGCAATCCCGAATGTCAACAATAAGGAAGTGGAACTCACTCCATACCCCATTCCAAGCGAACCATCGATCAATTGGGCTAAAAACCCGATAAAGGCTAAAACGATTAACTTTTTCATGACATTCCCCTTTTTCCACTAAAATAGAACCTAGATAACATCGACCCGACGTTGCAGCCTGTATAGATCAGTTTGATCTATAAGACACAAAGAGGCACCTAACCAACATGAAATGACATGTTGGTTAGGTGCCTTCAGTTTTTCTGATCAGCCCATGATTTTTTTATTCAGCTTCTACTGGCATAAGCCTAGCTAAGAAACGATATCTTTCTTTTAGGGAATATTTATAAATATCCTCTATTGAATCTTTCAATAACTTAGATTTTTCCTCTTTTGAAAAGGAACCACTTTTAATGATCATCCTTGCTTCGAAAAGGAATTCAAGATAATCGTCATAAGATTCATCATATACTTTACCTAGGTCATTCCGAATTTTTTTTGCGAGAGTTGGACTTGCTCCATTGGTAGAAACACTAATGGAAAGCATGCCTCTATTCAATGTGGCCGGTATATGAAAGTTACCCAGCTCATGATTGCTGATTACGTTCACCAGCTGACTTTGGGATGCATTCTCGTACACTCGTTCATTAACTTCAGTAGAATTTGTAGCAACAATGATTAAAAACGCATCATTATAGTCAGTTTCTTCCACTTCTTTAAGTAAGACTCGAATCTTACCTTCTTTCTCCAACAGTTGAAAACCCGTGCATATCTCGGGGCTTACGACGGTCACTTCGGCACCAGCTTCCAATAAGGGGCCCGCTTTAAAGTAACCTATTTTACCACCGCCGATGATGACACACTTTCTGTTCTCAATATTAAGCGTAATTGGATACATAGGCTCCCTCCCCACTCACTTCATGAATTCGTTCCGATATTACTTGTTCAACCTTTGGATGATAACCTAGATATCGGCAAAGTATGATTTTTTGCTTCCCCTTTTTTTGGATCTTTTTTATACTATTTTCAATCGACTGCATTAAGAGACCGGTAAACAATAGGTAAGGAATGATAAATACTTGATTTGATCGAGATTCCCCTGCAAATTCCAATGCTTCTCCAAAGCTTGGTGTGGCAGCTGTCAAATAACACTCTTGCACACGGATTTTTGGAAACCTGTTCCTTAGCAAATCGGCTATTCGAGACAAATCCCTTTTCACGTCGGGATCACTGCTGCCCCTTCCAACCAATAAAACCAAGGAATCCTCTGAAACCCTTACATTTGTTTCCTCCAACCGTTCCACTAAAATGTCAACCATTTTATCACTGACACCAATCGGTCTTCCATATTTCAATTCAACGGCAGGGTACCGTTCCTTCATTTTGTTCAGGATGACCGGAATATCATGTTTTGCATGTACAGCCGTTAGCAATAGAACTGGAATGGCGATGATTCTCGTCGCACCTTTTTGTACGCATCGTTCGTAGGCCTCTTCTATCGTAGGAGTTTCCAATTCCAAGAAGCAATGCTCCTGAATGGAATTTGGCTGTGATTGCATACAAACTTTAATAAAATCAATGGCTTGGGCTGAAGCTTCTTTAACGCGGCTTCCATGGCAAATATATAAAATGGCTTCCATTAAAAGGCCTCATTCGCCAACAAATTTTCGGTTTGTTTTCCTTCAAACCATTTGATTTTTTCCCGTAAATTAACGACATCGCCCACGACTATCATACAAGGATTGGAAACCTGTTCGTTATTGGCGGTTTCCACTACATTAGCCAACGTACTGACAGCTGTTCTTTGCGTTTTTAATGTCCCCCAATGGATAAGGGCTACCGGAGTCTCTGGGTTTTTTCCATGTTCCAAAAGTTTCCCTTGAATATATGGCAGGTTTTTAACACCCATGTAAATGGCTAATGTATCGATTCCTTTTGCAAGGGATTCCCACTTGATATTATCCTCTTCATCCTTTTTCCGATGGCCGGTAACAATTGCAAAAGATGAAGCGTGGTCCCTGTGTGTAACTGGAATTCCCGCATAAGCTGTTGCGGCGATTCCGGCCGTAATGCCTGGTACGATTTCAAAGCTCACGCCACTTTTGGCGAGGGCTTCCGCTTCCTCGCCGCCTCTCCCAAAGACGAATGGATCGCCGCCTTTCAAACGGGTGACGACTTTTCCCTTTTTTGCATATTTGACCAGGAACCGATTGATGGTATCCTGCTGCAACAAATGATAATCCGGCAGTTTACCGCAATTAATAAGCTCGACACCGTCTTTTGCATGATTTAAAAGTTCTTTATTGACAAGTCGATCATATAAAATGACATCAGCTTCTTGAATGCATTTTAATCCTTTTAATGTAATTAAATCTGGATCTCCGGGACCGGCTCCTACTAGATATACTTTCCCCATTTTTGCAACCTGCCTTCCCTTAGAGAATTGTTTCGAATTCCGATAAAACGAAACCTGCTCCATTTTTAATTTTCTTTTTTTCGTATAATGAGATGTCATCCACTTCAGGCATTTTCAAATAATGCTTTTCCAGCTCGATATCAACAAGTTCAAACGCCTTTTCATCTGAATCGGCAACAATGATGACATGAATCGGTTCTTCCTTGATAGTGACTTCAAAACGGTATAGATTCATCGATTGCTTACCTTCCCCTATTAAACGGCCACTTCCGTTAATATATCATCAAGCTTACTTTGTAACTCGGATATCCCTACCCTTTCCACAAAATCAAGAAAGGTTTCCGATAGAAGTTTTGTTTCTTTGAAAAATAGGATCAGTTCTTTCAGAACATGATAGAGCTTTTCAGCTTCCACTTTCCCTTTAAGTTTTTCATTGAATTTCCCGCCCTCATTCAGCGTTCCACCGACGTATATTTCAAAAGCCTCGACCATCTTTTTGTCCTGGTTTTTCATTTTTATGCCTTGCAGCCCAATTTCGGCGATGGCTCTTTGACCGCAATTATTCGGACAACCGACCATATGCATCCTTACAGGAACATCGAGATCTATTTCCTTGTCCAATGATTCAGAAATGGTCCTCATTCGCTCTTTTGTTTCAACGAGTGCCAGGTTGCAATACTCGATGCCTGTACAAGAAACGGAATAACCAATGAACTTTTTTGGGTGATATGGAAATCTCTCGAAGATGGATTCCTGTTTTAATTCCTCAAGTTTTGCATCCGGCACATTTGGAATGATAAGATTTTGAGAATTACAGTTGCGGATTTCACCATTTCCATATTTTTTCGCAAGTTCGGCAAACTCGATCACTTCGTCTGGATTTAGACGGCCAACGGGTATATTGACTCCAACATAGTTCAGACCAGCTTGCTTTTGTTTATGGATTCCATAGAAATAACCTGCATTCCATCCCTTCACCGCACTTTCACCCTTTTCAGGAAGCGGACCGGTATATTCCAGCAATTTTTCCTTGAATTGTTCAGGACCCCAATCAGCGACAAGGAATTTCAATCGTGAGCGATGACGCTTTTCACGGTACCCGAAGTCACGGAATATCGTCGTGATGGCGGCCGCTACTTCGACTGTTTTTTCAGGTAAAATGAATAAATCAAGTTCCTCTGCCAGCATCGGAACGGAGGACAGCCCACCGCCTACTTTTACGTGAAAACCAACCTCCGTTACTCCATCAATTTCTTTAGTTGCTGGATTGAATGAAACGCAGTTGATTTCAGCATTTGAAGCATTATGGATATTAGCACTAATGGACATTTTATATTTCCTCGGAAGGTTCGAATAGTCTTCGTTAAGGCGGAAATACTCAAATACATCATATAGGACCTCGCGTGTATCGAAAAGTTCGTCAGGATCGATGCCTGCCAAAGCATTCCCGATGATATTACGTGTGATATCACCACAAGCACCAGCCGTAGTCAATCCAACCTTTTCCAAACGATTTAAGATATCCGGGACTTGTTCAATGGTCAGCCAATGGAATTGAATGGCTTGACGGGTTGTAATGTCATATACACCCCTCCCGTAATCTTTAGCGATGTTTGCTAGCGTAATTTGTTGATCATAAGTCAGGATACCGCCGGGAATAACGACACGCATCATCCAATAACCAGCTTCTTTTGGCCGTTGCAGGTAGAGACCTGCCCACTTGAACATATCCCAATTTTCCTTAGGGATGGAATCAAAACCATTTGCTGCGTAATGTGGAATATCATCAAATATCTTCAAGCCGTCTTTTTCCAATTTCCAGACTTCCGTTTTATTTTTAGCGATTAGTGGATTTTCCGACCAAAATTTCTCGTAAACCATTATATTTCCTCCTTGATTAAATCGCTTTCTTTGCTGTCAAATAACTGATTACCTGTTCAACGCACTCTTCAATGCTGTATTGGTCGGATTCTAAAATGATTTCCGGTTGTTCAGGTTCTTCGTAAGGAGAGTCGATTCCGGTAAAATCTTTAATGATTCCCTTACGCGCCTTGTCATAAAGACCTTTTGGATCACGCACTTCGCACTCTTCGATCGGACACTTTATGTATACTTCAATAAACTCCCCTTCTTCGAGTAAATCACGTACAATCTGCCGATCTGCCCTGAAAGGTGATATGAAGGCGGTCAATACGAACTGTCCACTATCAACGAATAACTTGGAAACCTCACCGATTCGCCTAATATTCTCGGTTCGGTCCTCTTCAGAAAAACCTAAATCTTTATTCAAACCATGTCGGATATTATCACCATCCAAAACATAACTTCGAATATTCCGATTATATAACTCTTTAGCGACTGCGTTCGCAATTGTTGATTTTCCGGAGCCCGAGAGACCAGTGAACCATAGAACTGTGCTTTCATGGCCGTTCTGCTTCCGACGGAGCTCCTTGGTCAATGACGTTTCATGCCAAGTGACATTCGTACTTTTACTCATTAATAATCCCCCTCTTCATGTGGTCCTTCAATTTATGTCCGATCAGTTATAAACTTCATTCTTTTTTAGACCTTCGATCAACACCTCGATGACTTCTTTACGGCTAAAGGTAGCTGGAGGAATTTCTCCATTACGCAGCATTTCCCTTACCTTCGTTCCAGACAGGATGACATGGTCTTCCTTGCCATGCGGACAAGTTTTAGCGGAAGCCATATTGCCACAGGCTTTACAGTAAAAACTATGTTCAAAGAATAATAGCGTGATCCCTAACTCATCTGCGTTGAAATTCCCAAAGATTTTTTGAGCATCATATGTGCCATAATAATCGCCCACACCCGCATGATCACGTCCGACGATAAAATGGGTGCAACCATAATTTTTACGGACCATTGCATGGAAAATGGCTTCTCTAGGTCCTGCATAACGCATGGCAGCAGGGAAAACTGCAAGGGAGACGCGATCCTTAGGATAATATTTTTCAAGCAGCACTTTATAGCTTTCCATTCTTACATCTGCCGGAATGTCATCGGATTTAGTGGCACCTACGAGAGGATTTAAGAATAAGCCGTCGACAATCTCCAATGCTGTCTTTTGAATGTATTCATGTGCACGGTGAACAGGGTTCCTCGTTTGGAATCCGACAACCGTTTCCCAGCCTTTTTCAGCAAAAGCTTTCCTTGTCTCGACTGGGTCCAAATAATGAGCTTGAAACTGCGGACGCTCTATTCTCTTGATCAACTTTATTTCCCCGCCGGCATATACATCACCGCGGTTATATAAATTTTTCACTCCAGGATGCTTCTCATCATCCGTTTGATAAACTAATGTCGCTTCCAATTGCTTATCTGGTGTGTATATATCGGAAACGGAGAGAACCCCGTATGTTTCACCTTCATGAGTCAACGTTACTTCTTCACCTATAGTAAGGGTTTCTGCAATTTCTTCGGTCAAAGGCAGCGTAATCGGGATGCTCCATACATGACCGCTGCTAAGCCTCATTTCCTTGACCACTGTCTCATAGTCACTTTTTGTAAAGAATCCTTTAATTGGACTGTAGGCACCAGTGCCTATCAATTCAAGATCACTTAAAGCAATTTCATCGATTTCGATTGACTTTGTTATTTTACTAATATCATAATTTGGTTCCCAAAGATCGATTAATGTTCCTCCGTGCGGTAAACTGATTGTCATGCTAATTTCCCCCTATGGTTTTTATTTATTTAAGATAAATGCAATCCGCATTCCGTTTTTTGAGCTCCTTGCCAACGGCCAGAGCGTAAATCATCTGCATTGAAGGCTGGTGCTGTACATGTTTTACATCCAATGCTCGGATATCCATTATCATGCAGGATATTATATGGAAGTCCGTTTTTGTGGGCGTAGCGCCAAACATCTTTCCATGTCCAATGTATGAGTGGACATATTTTAACTGACTTGAACTTATTATCCTTATTGATATACTCGGTCAAAGCCCTTGTTTCGGATTGCTCCCTTCGCAGTCCCGAAAGCCATGCTGTTGCCGTTGAAAGAACATCGGTAAGCGGAATGATTTTACGGATGTTACAGCACTTATTTGAATCTCTGACCCATAATTCATCCCCATATTCCGCTGCTTGTTCCTCAAGCGTCAAGGCAGGTTTCTTCATTTCGATCGAAAGCTTTGGATATCGCTTTTTCACTTGCTCGATCAATTGATAAGTTTCCTCAAAATGAACATCTGTATCAAGGAAAACTATTTTGGCAGAAGGATTGACCTTCGCCAATAAATCCGTAAGCACGATGCCTTCAATGCCAAAACTGCAAGCATAAATCAGTTCGTTTCCATAATGGTCATTCGCCCATTGCAGAACTTCCAAAGCACCTTTTGTCTCACTGTCTTCGGGAAATACAGGGAAATCCCCAGTGTTGAAATTTTCATAGTTTATTAATGCAGCCAACTTTGTAGCCCCCTCTAAAAACTTGCTGTATCAGGTTAGAGTAACTGTTGATCAATCCCCGTTGTAATCTTCTCCAGTTTGTTTGACTCTAGGAAAAAAGAGACGAATCTAACCAATACTCTCTTTATATCAGTTAAACCCGCCTCTAGTTTTTCTAGTCAGCAGATACCTTATTTAATTCTTAATTTTTCATTTCTTTCCATTTGAATGATTTTACCATCCTGGACAATAAGTGTAATGGATCCATATTTCATAGAATTAAGCATTTCTTGAAGTCGTTCAAATATTTCTTCAAGCTGATTCTCTTTATCCAAGCCTGTTCCTCCTTTAAGAAAATCCGCGTATTTTTATTTTCACCGCTGATTCAATGAATTTCTTAGATTTATATAATTCCAAACAACCTTACATTGTTATGGTTTGCCTACAACTTCCCCAAAAAACAAAAATCTTTCCATGATGGAAAGATCCCAAGGTAAATATCTTTACCTTATCTTCCAAAATGATCAACATTTTGTTGGAGGTAGCACCTTGCATCGATCAAGCAGGTTGCTGGACTTCAAAGGGCCAATTCCCTCCGTCGCTCTGGATAAGTTTTATTATTTTAAATATTAACATATATTTAATCCTTGTCAATGGAGTTTTCTTATAAAATAACTTGGTTTAATATTATGGATGAACTGTTATTTTTATACACACTATTCCGATTCTGATTTTATGTTCATGTAAATACGAAAATAGACTCGTCTTTTTAGATAAAGCCTCCAAAAAAATGAGTCTATTTTCATTAACAAGCCTATTATTGGCGCCTGTCATTCTTTGAAAAAATAATTTCTCGAATTCCAGTACTTTTATAGAAGGGATTACTCGAATTTAATTTCTTAACTGTATCGCTTCTACAAATTCTTGAACTTGACTCTGGACCCGATCAATTAAATGCAAATCATTAATCGGGTTTTCTGAATTCTGTTTATCTATTTCCTTATCAACAAAATAAATGCCCTGCAGCGGCTCGCCTTTTAATATTGAAATTAATGGTTTAAGTGCATAGTCAATCGCCAATAGATGCCTGTTACTTCCGCCAATCATGATTGGCAGCACTGGCTTCCCCTTAAAAGCACCTTCTGGCAGCAAATCAATCAAGGCCTTCAATACACCTGTATAAGAAGCCTTATAAACCGGTGAACCAATAATGACACCTCTAGCTGCTTGAATTTTCTCTGAAAGCTTTAAGATATCTTCACTATTATATTTGCCTTGGAATAAATCATCTGCTGAAAAATCCGTAATTGAGAAATAAGCTGTGGTAAATCCTTCGTTTTCGACTAATGATTGAATATGTTTAAGTGAAATGTCCGTTCTGGACGGAATAGCCGGACTTCCTGATAAAATTACGATATCGCTCATTTAATATACCCCTCCAATATTACATGATTTCCAGATAAAATCTTCGTAAATCATTTCGTACAGTATGCATTTATCGTAATAGTCTGAAAAATATAAGTCAAATCTTACACTCTGGTTTAAAAAAATTACAAGTTTATTCCATCGGATCTGAAGGAAAATAAAACGGTCATATTTGTGGCTGCTCAAGCCCTTCAATATGACCGTTTCATTATGCATGTTTTTGTTTGCCATGAATACCATATACCAAAAGTTGAGCAATGCTCTTAATTCGTTCAGAAGTAAAATATGGCTCCGTTTTCTGCTGATGGATTTCATAATGTGTAGATAATGCCAATGTGAAAGAAATGATCCCTACATTAAATAGGATAATATCAGATATATACTGTATCTCACCACTATCTATTCTCTTCTGTATTTCAATATGCCTGGCATTCGGCTTGAAAATCTGATCTACATATTGCTTCGAAATATCTTGATCAAATTGTGTTTCCCTGAATAGTATCGAAAACTGTTCTTTATTATCAAGAATTTTATTTATCATGGTGCAAACATGATTCTCCACTAGATCATCCGTAGATAGATGGCTAGTCCCATCTTCAGATTCCTCTTTCTCATCAGGGGTAATTGTAGCCAATAGCAAATCTTTTTTGCTGTCAAAGTATTTGTAAATAGTAGCTTCGGAAACATTGCATGCAGAAGCAATTTCATTCGTTCTTGTCATGTCAAAACCTTTAGTGGCAAAAAGAGTCCGGGCTACATTTATGATTCGTTCTTTCGTTTGCTGCCCTTTTTTCAAAAATATCAACCTTCTTTTATAATGATAAGACTGGTTTCACCAATCTATTTTCCATGATATCCCGATGGTATCAATCGGTCAATATTACCTTTGATTCATTAGAATTCAATATTCCCATTTATCATAAATAGAAAACATCGTCTGATTGGGACGATGTTTTCTTTTAGAGAAAATCACTTAAAGGATGCATAGCCATCATCGACCATGACTACACTTCCATTGATCGCATCCGCTTCCTCTAACGATAATAGATAGACGGCATTTGCAACGGCTTCTGGCTTAATTAATTTACCGCGCATTTGACTTGCATTCAATTTATCGATGATTCCCATATCTTTATAGCTTTGAATGATAGGAGTGTCAACCCCGCCTGGCGCAATGCCCACTACCCGTATGCCATAAGCACCCAATTCCAAAGCAGCTGTCTGTGTCATCATTCTTACAGCTCCTTTAGTCGCCTGATAGGCAAAGGTTCCGTGGGAAGCTAAGTAACCAAACACAGAAGCGGTATTAATAATGACACCCTTGTTACCTAGCTCCTTCATTTTCCGTCCTGCTGCCATGATTCCAAAGGCAACTCCGTGCTGGTTCACTCCAATCGTTTTGAAGTAACCCTCCATATCTTGATCGAGGATCATACCGCCTGCACCGATGCCGGCATTATTAAACATGATATCGATCCTTCCGAATGTTTCCACTGCTTTATTGATTAAGGATTCAACATCTTCCTGCTTAGAAACATCCGTTTTTACAAAAATGGCCTCTCCACCATCCGCTGTTATCTGTTCAACGGTTTCCTGTCCCATTTCTTCATTAAAATCCGCAACAACGACCTTGTCCCCTTTTGCTGCGAATTTCAAGCATGTGGCTCGGCCAATACCGCTTGCTCCTCCTGTAATAACTGCAACTCTTGCTGTCATATACATTCCCCTTTCAACACTAAAAAATATAGTAAGTGTTTACTTATTTTTTTATTGTAAAAGTAAGTAATATTTAAAGCAATATGTATTTTTATAGGGTTTTGAGCTTTCAAAAGTAAAGCTGTCCTATTAATAGGACAGCTTCATTTTTTTAACAGGTTTTCAATTCGGCCTTACTTATGGATGTCTTCACCATTTCAATGAAAAGCTGCATAAAACGATCATCGCCTGTTAATTCTGGATGAAACGCACTAACGAGGACATGGTCTTGTCTCGCAGCCACTACATTCTCTTCATAAACAGCCAATACTTCTACACCTTCTCCAATTCCATCAGCAAATGGCGCCCGGATGAAAACTGCCTTATAAGGGGTTTCCATTCCTTTGATTGATAGTTCAGCCTCAAAACTATCCTTTTGACGTCCAAATCCGTTCCTTTTCACGGAAATGTCCATTAGTCCAAGATAGGCCTTCTCATGGCCAGTCAATTCATTGGCCGCCAATACCATCCCTGCACATGTACCGAAAATTGGTTTTTTATCTTCGAAGAAAGTTTTGACCGGTTCCATAAATCCATAACGATCCATCAGCTTCCTCATCGTCGTGCTTTCTCCGCCTGGAATGATCAAGCCATCTATTTCCAGCAACTGCTCCGGTTTTTTTACTATAATTGCTTGTTCCCCGGCAGCTTTGATTTGATTCAAGTGTTCTTCAACTGCTCCCTGTAATCCCAAAACACCGATAGTTATCATATTACCATCCACGTTCCTGCATCCGTTCTGCCGGAGCTAGTTTGGAAATATCAATTCCTTTCATTGCACTGCCTAACTCTTTGGACAACCGGCCAATCAATTCATAATCGGTGA
Source organism: Peribacillus sp. NPDC096447 (assembly GCF_044762725.1). NCBI lineage: Bacteria > Bacillati > Bacillota > Bacilli > Caryophanales > Bacillaceae > Peribacillus > Peribacillus sp. NPDC096447. Next base: position 356,097 of record NZ_JBIWEV010000005.1, on the reverse strand, counting down.
AATATGTAGTCGCTTGAACGATTGCCGATGCGAATTTTTCTGGAGTTTCAGATTTAAAAATACCAGACCCTACGAAAACGCCATCTGCTCCCAATTCCATCATCAATGCTGCATCTGCTGGAGTGGCAATTCCGCCAGCTGCAAAGTTAACTACAGGCAATTTACCTGTGCGTTTGATTTCTCTTAAAATCTCATAAGGGGCTCCAATATTTTTTGCCTCTGTCATTAATTCATCATCACTCATGATGCTCACTTTACGAATTTGTGACTGTACCTTTCTCATATGACGCACAGCTTCCACAATATTACCAGTACCTGGTTCTCCTTTTGTACGAAGCATTGATGCTCCTTCACCAATACGGCGTGCAGCTTCGCCTAAATCACGGCAGCCACAAACGAAAGGTACAGTGAAATCACTTTTTAGAATATGGTATTCTTCATCAGCAGGAGTCAGCACTTCACTTTCATCGATATAATCCACTCCCATGGATTCCAGGACTCTTGATTCAACGATATGACCAATCCTTGCTTTAGCCATGACCGGGATGGACACTGCATTCATTACTTCCTCTACAATTCGCGGATCTGCCATTCTTGCTACGCCGCCAGCCGCACGGATGTCAGAAGGAACCCTTTCCAATGCCATGACAGCGACAGCACCTGATGCTTCTGCGATTTTTGCTTGTTCTGCGTTAATGACGTCCATGATTACGCCACCCTTTTGCATTTGTGCCATTCCTCTTTTTACTGTGTCAGTTCCTAATAATTTTTCCATTTTTCTCTTCCCCCAATTATTTGCATTTTTTAGATTTGTTAGATTTAGTATAAAAAAGAGTTGACCGCATTGAAAGTGTCAGTTTTAATAAATTTAATGGGGTCAGTAATTTTTTTTTAAAAAGGTGGAAACAAAATGAATATGCTTTCTTGCGATTTAAATCGGTTAAGTGAAGTACCTTTGTACGAACAATTATATTCATATATTAAAAAAGAAATCATTGATGGCCGTCTTCTTTACGGCACAAAACTGCCTTCCAAACGGAAATTGGCAGAGTTCCTTCAAATAAGTCAAAATACTGTCGAGACTGCATATGAACAATTGACTGCTGAAGGATACGTTGAAGTCATACCAAGAAAAGGGTACTATATTCAAACATTCGAGGATTTAGAGTATACACAAACTAACCAAGTATCAGTGGAACAAATCAATCATAAAGAAGGGGAATTGCTATATCATTTTCATCCCAGCCAAATTGACACAGAACACTTCCCATTTGAAAAATGGAGAAAATACATGAAAAGCAAAATCGATGAATCACATCAAGATCTTCTTTTACTTGGGGATTCTCAAGGGGAATATGAATTACGATGTGAAATTGCCCATTATTTGTATCATGCACGTGGTGTACAATGTGTTCCCGAACAGATCATCATTGGTGCAGGAATGGAAATTTTATTGCAGCAGCTTGTCCTTCTATTCGATAAAAATGCCATCTATGGTGTTGAAGATCCTGGATATCACTTGATTCACCGGATTTTACGCAGCTACCCAAATGAAGTCCATCCACTGCAAATTGATGAAGAAGGCGTAAAGGTGAACCAAATTGAAGATTCAAACATCGACGTCGTGTATGTCACTCCCTCACATCACTTCCCCAATGGGACAATCCTATCCGTTAACAGAAGGACGCGATTGTTGAACTGGGCACAAGGGGCCGCAAACCGCTATATTATCGAAGACGATTATGATAGTGAATTTCGTTATAGCGGAAAAACAATTCCTTCCTTACAAAGTATGGATGCTGGTGATAAGGTGATTTATTTAGGGTCATTTTCAAAATCATTGATGCCATCAATTCGGATTAGTTATATGGTTCTTCCCGCTCCATTGTTACAAATGCATCAACAGGAATTATCTTTTTACCATTCAACCGTTTCTCGGATTGATCAGCATGTATTAACACAGTTCATGAAGGAAGGGGATTTTGAAAAGCATTTGAATCGGATGAGGAAAGTTTACCGTCGGAAGTTGGATAAAGTGATCGATCTGTTTAAACCCCACCAACAAATAAAAATCATTGGAGAGCGGTCAGGATTACATATCGTCCTCATCGTTAAGAACGGCATGGATGAACAGTCACTTATTCAAAAGGCAAACGAAGACCATATTAAAATTTATGGCTTATCGACATATTCGATCGAAAAAATGGACGAACATCCTCCAAAAATTATATTGGGTTTTGCAGGGATACCTGAATCCGAATTGGAAAAAGCCATTCACCTTTTATTGAACTCATGGGGTTTATAAAGAAAAAAGAAGTTCACTTTCGTGAACTTCTTTAAGCTTGTCAACAAAATGGGGTTCGGAATGGTCTCATCCTGGTTCCCTTTCAAGATTTTAAACAAGACTTTTATTTGGAATGAAACCACAATTGGATTGAACCTACACTCTTGCCGACTAGCCGAGAACCGGCTAAATGCTTGCGGCGAGGAGGCTGGGCAGGAAGTTGGCGGAAGGGAACGCGGTTTCAAATATGGACCGCAAAATGAATGCTCGGGGTCCGAATAATGCGGTGACGGTCGAATAATGCGCGGTGTAGGTCGAATAAACTGCGTGAACGGTCGAATAATGCGCGGTGTAGGTCGGAATAAGGTATAGTGTAGGACCAAAAACTGCTTCGGCTGAAACCACTGAGACGTTTTTTTAATAAAAAACTGTAGACAAACTCGCTTTTCTTCGAGTTTGTCTACAGTCTGATAAATTAACTCTAGTGAACATTTTTTAACTTTTAGATAAATACTGGTCCATCATATCCTTTGGTACCATGCTCCCGCCGGTCGCCCAGATGATATGTATGGACTGGTTCATTTTATCCACCAGTTTTTGGTCCATGAGATATTTCTTTCCTTCTGGAGCTTTAAAAAGTTGGATTGGACCCATTGCTCCTGCAAGGGCAGATGGCTCTAAATAATGACCTTCCGTCTCTGCCATTCCCTTGAGCAGATCGAATAACCTTTTATCCTCTATGGTATAGCTGCCGCTTAACATGGTCGTCATCATACGGGAAACCAATGCTGAAGGCCTTCCGACAGCAAGACCATCCGCTTCCGTCTTATTATCGATGCCAAAGTCCTGCACCGAGATTTTGTCATGAAGGCCTGTCATCAATCCGAGCGTCATGCATGGTGAATGTGTCGGCTCTGCAAAAAAACAATGAACATCATCTTCAAAGGCTAACTTGAGCCCATATGTAATACCACCGGGCCCGCCGCCGACTCCGCATGGCAAGTACACAAACAAAGGGTGATCTTCATCCACTGGTATGGACATATCTTTCAGTTGTTTCTTCAGGCGCGTTGCAGCTGTCGCATAACCTAGCAGTAGATCCATTGAATTTTCATCATCAATAAAATGGCAATCGGGATCAACTGATGCTTCATTACGGCCTTCTTCTACAGCTTTACTATAATCATCATCATATTCCTTTACAATGACTCCAAGACTTGTTAATTTATCCTTTTTCCACCGTTTGGCATCTGCCGACATATGGACCGTTACTTTGAATCCCAGCTTAGCGCTTATTATTCCAATACTCATTCCTAAATTTCCGGTTGAACCGACTGCAATCGAATATTTTGAAAAAAGCTCTTTGTATTCATCACTCGCAAGTATTCCATAATTATCAGTCCGTGTTAAACCACCATGCTTCATTGCTATTTCCTCAGCACGTTTTAAGACCTCATAAATACCTCCGCGAGCCTTGATGGAACCTGATATTGGTAAATGACTGTCACATTTTAGCAAGAGTTTCCCAGCCATTTTAGTTCCATAGGATTTTTCCAAGTTTTTTTGCATGGAAGGAATCTCGACTAGTGGTGATTCAATGATCCCCTCCAGTGGTTCGGTTTCTGGAAAGGCTTTAATTATATAATTGGCAAATCTATTTAATCTTGCTTCAGCAGATTTAACTTGTTCAGCTTGGACGATTGGGTTTTCTTCCTTGTTACCGTAATCTGGATTCGTCCAGAAGACTTCGTTCATCTTTATCACATTATTAAGTATAGGATCTTTCGCTTTCCAATCCATGATCGATAAGCCTGCGATTTTATGCATCTCCACAGCAGTCCCTCCCGGAAATGTAGTTTTCATCATCTACTATAACTCAACAATCTGCAATAAAGATTACAATTTTTACTTTTTTACGAATAATCAGCTTAGAAAGTCAAATTCACTTTTAATTTCCCTCGCACACTATTAATAAACCAAATTTCCTCAGCGTTATTAAGGTCAGCCTTTGAAATGGGTTTTTCCTTGATTTCCTTCTTCCTGATCAAGTCTTGACGAAATGTTCCAGCAAGCAGACCTGCTTCCACCGGAGGGGTATAGAGGTCACCATTTATCTTCACCACTACATTTCCGTTCGTGAATTCAGTGATGAATCCTTCTTCATTCCAAAGCAAAACATCATGGAAGTCAGGATTATTCATTTGAAAGCCTTCATATACATCACGATTGGTGGTCTTATGAAATAGAAATGGATTTGCACTTGATATTGGAGTTTCAGCCAAGATAGCCGTAAATTCTGAATCAAGGGGCTTGATTGCTTGTCCAGAGACTTCAATTTCACCATTTTCATGAAGTAATACCCTTACCTTTTGTAACGTCCCTTGATTCATATCCGCATACTTTTGGAGTTGATCTCTAAGATTCATTTCAGGGAACCGGTAATCGAAGTAATTAGCGGATTGTTTCATCCGATCGATATGATCAGTCAACAAATAATATTCGCCATCGCTGAGTTTCATCGATTCCAATAGTTTGTAAGCTGGCCTTTCCACCGTCAATAATTTGGCTTTTAAAAACGCTTCGTCATATTCTTCCGATAGCTCGGAATCCCAAGTGATTCCCCCGCCTACCCCATACTCGGCTTTCCCAGTTTCGTTATCGATCACGACCGTACGAATCGGCACATTAAAGACTGCTTCGGATTCAGGTGTGATGAACCCGATTGCACCGCAATAAACTTCACGTGGTGAATTCTCGATATCAGCGATGATCTCCATCGTTTTAATTTTAGGTGCCCCTGTTATCGATCCACAAGGAAAAAGAGCCTTGAATATATCAATGATTGTTGTTCCTGGATTCGTATCAGCCGTAATCGTGGATGTCATTTGCCAAACGGTCGGATATTTTTCAATTGCCTTAAGCTGTGGAACCTTGACGCTTCCTGGTTCTGCAATCATTCCCAAATCATTTCTGAGCAGGTCTACAATCATGTAGTTTTCAGCTTGATTCTTTTCCGAGGCTGCTAACCAGTCTGCATTAAGCTGATCCATTTTCAATGTCGTTCCCCGCTTTACCGTTCCCTTCATTGGCCGAGTAATCAGCTGACCATCTTCCCAACGGAAAAACAACTCGGGTGAAGCCGATAGGATTCTATGTGTCCCCACATTCAAATATGCACTATAGTTTGACCGTTGAGCTCTCTTCAAGCGATCAAAGAAAGCTAAGTCATCTCCTTCGAACTTGGATTGTAAACGCATCGTGTAATTGACTTGATACGTATTGCCTTTCTCGATTTCCGATTTTATCCTTTGAAACCCGGAATGATAGTTATGTGAATCCGTTTCTGATTGCCATTCAGCTAAATTAAAAGCTCCTGTCATTTCTTCAGGTAATTCTTCTTCCGGTTTATCGAAAATCCCGAACCATAATAATGGCATTTTGGCTCCATCTTTTACTTTAAAAGATTTTTCAAATGCAGGTGCGGCTTCATAGGAAACGTATCCCGCTGCATAATGCCCCTGTTCTATCGCTTCCTGGACTTTTTGGAATTGGGGAATGACATCCTCAATTGAATGGGCGGTGAACACTTTTTTCGGATTCGTAAAATATTGAGGCCTGCTGTCACCTTGTTTATCTGTGAAGTGAAATATTAAGGATAAAGGATCTTCTCGTTTCATTCTTCTCTCCTAACTTTGTTTATGAAGTAAATCGGTATGTATTTTATAAAAAAGCTTGCAGACTCGGAATCTGCAAGCTCATTCTTTGACACTTATTTCATTCCAGTAACCTCTGCAATGATTTCATAAGAACGAAGGCGTGCAACCTGATCATAAATGGCAGAGTTTATAATCATTTCGTCCGCCTGTGTTTCATTTAAAAATGCCTGCAACTGCTCTTTTACCTCTTCCGGATTTCCTATAATGGAGGCATTAAGTTGTTTCATGACAATAGCCTTTTCATATTCTGTCCAAAGGCCTTCCATTGTATCAACTGGAGGAGCAAGTTGACCGGGCGTGTTCCGTATCAAATTCAAGAACTGCTGTTGATAAGATGTAGCAATCCTTTGCGCTTCTTCTGTAGTATCAGCTGCAAATACATTGATACCAACCATGACATAAGGTTTATCGAGAACGTCGGATGGTTGGAAATTATTGCGATAACGGGCTAAAGCTGGTTGAGTATTTTCAGGGGAAAAATGGCTTGCAAATGAAAATGGCAATCCCAGCTGAGCTGATAATGCTGCACTGAAGCCGCTTGAACCAAGCAGCCAAATCGGAATGTCCTGTCCTTCTCCAGGGATGGCGCGAACACGATTATGTTTAGAATCCGCATCTAAATAACTGCGGAGCTGCGCCAATTGTTCAGGAAAATCCTGACCGTTATTACGTACATCACCCCGGAGAGCCATGGCTGTATATTGGTCGCTTCCCGGAGCACGCCCGAGCCCTAAATCTATTCTACCAGGATACATTGCTTCCAATGTACCAAATTGTTCTGCGATAACGAGCGGTGCATGATTCGGCAGCATTATGCCTCCAGAACCGACACGAATTCTTTCCGTCCTGCCTGCAACATAGCCTATAAGCACTGACGTTGCAGAGCTTGCAATCCCAGGCATGCTATGATGTTCCGCAACCCAGAAACGGTTGTAATTCCATTGCTCCGCATGTTTTGCCAATTCTACTGTATTTTTAAAAGCTCCTGAAACTGTGCCACCCTCAACGATAGATGCCAGGTCCAGAACGGAAAAAGAAATGTCGCTAAGTTTTTTTTCATGTTGATCAGCATTCATATCTTCATCTTCTTTCTTTCAATTATGATTAATGACGCAATGCCATCATATAGAAAATGCACACAAAATGCACACAAAATGCTCGAACGGATTAACCGTTAAGAACTTCCCGGGCAATCAAACGAAACGAATTAAGCCTATCCTCCACCTTATGAGTGATGGTAATCAGCATAATTTCATCTGCTTGATATTTCTCCTGAATCTCGTATAGCCGATACTTCACTTGTGAAGGGGTACCAAAAATCAGTTTTTCATGCATGGTTTCCATCAGTGCTTTTTCTTTTTCAGTCCAATCATGGTTCCTTACCTCTTCTATGCTTGGAACCTGCTTTCTTTCACCTTGTCCACTTTGAATTTTCCATAGGATGTTGCTAAGGGCGATTTCTTTCGCATGTTCCTCCGTTTCTGCGCAAATGGCCGAAACCGTAACGATCGTTTTAGGTTCTTTAAGCAACCCTTTTGTTTGAAAGTGTTCACGGTACTGATGAAAGCTCTGCACTCCATCATTTTCACTCATGAATTCACCAAATGCGTATGCAGTACCATTCTCAGCGGCAAGTTTTGCACTTTTCCCGCTTGTTCCCAATATCCATGGTTCAGGCGGCACCTTTGGGATAGGAGCAGCAGAGACATTTGAAAATGGATGTTCATTCGGAAATTCATCTCTTAGAAAATTCAAAAGTTCTTGAACAAGTTCAGGCATTTTGTAAACATTCTGAAGAAAATTATCGGATAATGCCATCGTTGCTTCGGCAGATCCACCAGGAGCACGCCCAAGTCCCATATCAATCCGGCCAGGAAAAAGTGTAGCTAGCATATTATAAGTCTCTGCTATCCGGTATGGCTTATAATGAGGAAGCAGCACTGCCCCTGAACCAATCCGGATATTTTTTGTTTGTGCACCAATATAGCTTATCAAAACCTCTGGAACGGAACAGGCCAATCCCGGGAGATCATGATGTTCAGTTAACCAGATTCTGCTATAACCAAGTCTATCTCCTTCTTGTGCGAGTTGCAGTGAAGCCTGCAAGGCTTCTTGTGCTGATTGTCCTGATGCAATTGGGGATTGATCCAAAATGCCAAGTTTCATTTTGTTACCTCCTTTCCAGTCTTTCGTAACTTAATGGTAAATCATAACTAGTCGAAAGTCGCCTGAAACGCTTGCTTTGTTATTTTAGTTTGCAGCCTTTAGCAAAAAATATAAGGAGTTGAATTCAAATTGGGGAGTATGGAGTCATTATATATTCTAACGAGGTGTTTGTTTTAATATATTAATGACGGCAGGTAGATCAAGGAGTTATCACTTAATTCTATCGAGGTCTTTTTAAGTATATATATGTAAATGAAGAAAAGCCCTTATTAAGGGCCTTTCCCAAGCTATTCACTTTTTTTGAATTGAGATAGTAATTCATCTGCCATGATTTTTGAATCCAAACGCGCCGCTATATATGGAGGCTGGACCCGATTATTGGACTCTACGGGCAAACCTAGCCAGACAACTCTTTTATCCAAGATGATAAACGAAAAGGAAACAGGTGAACAAATAAATTGATCAGAGTAAATATCAGGGTTTCTTTTTGCTGAAATGATCGTCAATTTCACTTCAGGGTTTCGTTTCATTAAATATTGCTGCCATTCTTCTGACAAACTGTTCAAATCCGGAACAGCAAAAATCATCTCTTGTTTTGTTGATTCAATATCTTCCTGAAAGTCCCCCAATTTACGGGCATGCATCCATTGTAATCTCGGATGCTGATGTTTAACCCATTTTCCAATGTCTTTCTTTGATACAATCTGATCGTTTTGAATTTGATGATCGACAAGCTGTCGAAGTGTTTTGCTGCGATAAACGTGTTTGTTAACAAATGAAGTGTCACATACATGTACGAACTTACCCTTAGTCCTTGTTATGGCCACGTTAATGAGCCTTTCACTTTCTCTCCCTGTCAATAACATTCCAGCCCTGTTTTGCGGATAACTATCAACTGTGTCAAAAACCATCATCTCTCGTTCACTTCCCTGGAAACGATGTACAGTTGCTGCGATGATATCCGCCGTTTGCCGTTCTTTGTCATATAAGTCATCCAATAGTTTTTCCATCAAATCTGCCTGGGCACGATATGGGGCGACATAACCAATTGACCTTGCCCCGCCCACATAAGCTTCATGAATCAGTTGAAAAGATAAAAGCAATTGCCATATATTCATTCTCGAGTGGGATGTCCGTTCAGTGATGCAATATTCCCCTGCTAAGCTAGTATCGAGCAGTGCCGCTGCCTTATTGGCAAATGGTTCCGCCAGCATTATTCCCTCCCTGCTGGTCGCAACACTTTTATGATCGCCAACAAAATTGTTATAGACGACACGATTGGTGAATGCTGAAATATCCGGATGCATGCGGCGCTGTTCCTTTAATAGGAATAAATGGGGATGAAGTTCTCCTTCTTCAACAGAATGGGCGACACCAGCCCGATGAAAAATGTCTTCCTTCAGCCAAAGTTTCACTAAGGAATCACGAGCCGAAGCAATAGGTGGCAATTGTTTGAAATCACCACAAACGATAATATGCTTGGCTAACGCTGCCGCAAAAGCCACCTGAGGTACGTATGCCATACTCGCTTCGTCCAAAATGACCAGATCATACTCCTTTTGATAAACCGTTTCATCATTTGCGGCTTTAGCCAAAGTCGTCCCGATGACTTTGGCTTCTTTTACGAATTGAATCTCTTTTTGGCGGATTTTCTCCAAGACTTTGGCTAGCTTTTTCTCTATCTCAATTAATTGATCTGTATCCCTTTTACTAAAGGACCCTGCCAAGTCATGCTTTAACAGACGTTTCTCTTCGCCAAGCTCTTCTTTTTCTTTAATTAATGTCGGTTCATGTTTACCTAATAATTGCCCTGTAACAATATCATCATGGATGGCTAGTGATTCACCGATTTGAGATCCATAGCGTAGCACATCGCCTTCTTTGAAACGATCTTTCTTTTTAATGAATGACGAAATTTCAGCCATCAAAACATCGACAGCCTGGTTGCTATGGGACAAAACCAGAACTTTTTTATCCTGTAAATAATGATTGGCTACTGTACGAGCCAATGTATAGGTTTTTCCTGTTCCAGGGGGTCCCCAAACAAAAGTGACAGGGTTGAATTTCGAGCGGGCATATAATTCTTTCACGCTGCTTTGTTTTTCAATTAAAGGATGTTTTTGCGGCATGGACGGATCCATCAAGCGCTTGATCCGAAGCCTTTTCCTTTTGCTTCTCTTGATTTCATCCAAGCGGATGATCAATTGCTCCAGCAATTCCCAGGGGTCGTGGTATAAAAAGGCTTCATCGATCATATCGCCTAGCGAGCGATCAAAAACAATGATTATACTTTTTCCTTCCGATGAGAGTATTCTTCCCTCCTGCTTAATCCCTCCCCATTCCAGTTGAACGAGGGAACCGACAGGGATTTTTATCGATGAACCTGTTTCGAAATAATAGTTGAAAGAATCGTCACCTGTAAGCAGATGGCCGTTCGAAACCAGGTATTTTGTGCTGCCATATTTTTTTAAATGCAGGATTTCAAGTTGAAGTGCCTGCTGCCATTCTTTTATATAATTAACTGTCGAATTCATTTTTCACTTTCCTCACAAAATATGCCATTGAAGTACAAAGAAACTGGCCCATTGGCTAGGCTCCGAAGTAGAAAATAACGCTATTACCAAGACTTTTTCGCGCATTACCTGTTTCTTAAGCATATAAAATAAGGCCCAATCAATAGATTGGGCCTCTCCTACGCCAATGTTTTAACTATAGCATTTTTTATAACATCATACCATGGGCTCTTTTGGAAGAAATGGTTTAGATTAGCCTTCTGTCAACTCAGTGAATTGGTCGACAAGATCGCTGAAAATCTTCATTGCGTTTTCGATTGGATCAGGTTTCGTTAAATCTACGCCTGTTTTCTTAAGCAGCTCCAATGGGAAATCGGAACTCCCGCTTTTCAAGAAGGTCAAATAACTTTCAAGTGTTTTTTGGTCCCCAGAGAGGATCTTATCAGCGATAGTGATGGCTGAAACGTAACCAGTAGCATATTTGTAGACATAAAACGGACGATAAAAGTGCGGGATTCGTGACCAGCCATACTTCACTTCTTCATCGAAAATTATTTCATCTCCATTATAAGCCCGAAATATCGATTCATAGGCTGTATTAAAAACCTCGGCATTTAGAGGTTCATCATTTTCAGCTTTTTCATGTACGATCTTTTCGAACTCCGCAAACATCACCTGTGTGAAGAATGTTCCTTTAAAACTATCTATGAAATGGTTAAGTAAGTGTTTTTTCTTCTGCACGTCTTTTGTAGTCTTAATTAAATGGCGAATCAAAAGGATTTCATTCACAGTGGAAGCAACTTCAGCGACAAAAATGGAATACCCGGCACTTATTTGCGGTTGATATTTTGAACTATAGTATGAATGCATTCCATGTCCGGATTCATGTGCAAGTGTAAACACACTGTCTAAATCATCACGGTGATTTAATAAAATGAAAGGATGAACACCATAAAGTCCTAAATTGTAAGCACCTGACCGTTTTCCAGGTGTTTCCCTGACGTCGATATATCTTTTTTCCTTAAAGGTTTTCAGGATTGTGATATACTCTTCGCCAAGAGGTTTCAGTGCCTCCACCATCAAAGAAAAACCATCATCGTAAGAAATCTCCTCTTTAGCGCCTTCGACTAATGGCACACTTAAATCATAGGCACGCAATTCTTCTACACCCAGCAATTTTTTTCTTAAATGAATATATTTATGCATGGGCCCGATATTTTGCTTAGTAGACATAATCAAATTATCATAAACCTCTTTTGGAACTTGATCCCCAAATAAGGATTTTTCCAAGGCTGATGGATAATTTCTTAGTTTTGAAAGATTCACATTATTCTTGATTGCTGTGGAAAGTGTGGAAGCGATTGTATTCTTCAATTGCACATATGGCTGATAATAGGCGAAATAAGCCTCTTTTCTTTTATCGCGATCATCGTCTTCAATCAATTTGGAATACATTCCACGCGTCAGCTCTACCCTCTCGCCTTCTTCATTCGTAACTTCCCCAAATTTTATATCGGCATTGTTGATCATCCCGAACGTTTTTTGAGGTGCTGAAAAGGCTTCGCCTATTTGGGAAAGCACCTCTTCTTGTTCTTTCGTTAACACATGGGCTTTATAACGGAAGGAATCCAGTAGATCTTCTTCAAAATATTTCAAACCCTCGATTTCTTTTATGTACCCTATTAATGTGTGTTCTTCCAGGCTCAAAAGAAACGGCATGAAAAATGCAGAAGCATTACTGATTTTCTGCCCTAACTTACCAGCCCGATCCAGTAATGCTTGTGATGAGGTTACCCGAGTATCCAAATCCGCTTGCAGCATGGCAAATACATATAGCTTGTTATAAATGTACCCAAGTTCCTCACTTAATCGTAAATAATCGAACAAATCTTGAGCTGACTGAATATGCCCATCATAAGTTTTTAATTTTTCTGTCATCTTTAGGACTTCTTGATAATCCTTTTCCCAGTTAGTTTGATCATCGTAAATATCCTTTAAGTTCCATGTTTCTTCAATTTTTAATTCGTCACGTGATTTAAACGTTTGCATATTATCTGCACTTCCTTTCATCCTTTATAGGCTTACCCTTTATTATAATCGACTTTCAGAAAAATCTGCATAGAAAAACCAGTATGCTAAAAATACATACTGGTTTCCCTTTTAAAAATTAGAATTTTGCTGCAGATTCAGCAACTTTCGCCAATCCTTCTGCAACGATATCCTGTGAGCGATCTGGATATTGATTATGTCCCTGGATTACAACTGTTTCTGGGTTTGTTATGCCCCATAAGTTTAAATTCATCGTTACGTATTTCTCTGCCATTTCGCCAGCATCCATTCCAGGCATTGCATAATCGGATCCGCGTGCATTAAGTAAAGCCACTTTTTTACCTCCAGCTAAGCCGACTGGGCCTTCAGCTGTATATTTGAATGTTGTTCCCGCTTGAGCAAGATAAGAAATATAAGTTACCAGTGGTGCCGGAACCGTTGCGTTCCATAGCGGGAAGGCAAATACCACTTTGTCGGCAGCAAGAAATTGATTCAAGTATTGTTGCACGATATCGGCAATCTCCACTTCTTCTGCAGTCAATTCCATGCCTTGGTTGCGTTTATATAGGGCAGTAATCGCTGTATTTCCATAGTAAGGTAAGTTCAGTTTAAATAAATCCAATTCAATTATTTCATCGTTACTATTTGCTTCCTTATATGTGTTCAAAAACGTTTCATACATTTTGACACTGATTGCTTGATCCGCTGGACGGTCATTTGATTTAACAAATAATACTTTAGACATTTTTGTTCCCCCAATTGTTAATTTTGTATGTTTTTTAAAAAATAGCATTTAATCCATATATCTCGAATTAACTGCAATTGCTACTTTCACATTATAAAACTGAAAATCTTATAAGGCAAGAAATATGTTTTTTATTTTCAATTTACATTTCATGAATTTGCGCGCCTGTATTTTTTTATCCCGAGGCCTTCTAAGCAGGACGCGAAAAAAACCGAGAGCAATTTGCCCTCGGTTAAGTTAACTCTTTATGATGGAAGGGGCACTTACCTTTTATCGGCTCTATATCATCCCCTATGAAAAATTGTTTCCATTCATTATGATTTACATCTCCAAAGTGACTGATATCCGGATGCTTAGGAAGGTTATCCCATTTCTCCACTCGTTCACGAACCTTTTCACGTGACATGATTCCGCCTTTTTCCGTTCCCTCCAAGCCTTCAAAGATCATCCGGGGTTGGAATCCTAGTACAAGGCAATTTCCTAAATCACGCGTTTTACGCTGCTTATAAGCAGGTGCATTACCAAAGACAAAAATTGGTTCCCCTGCAAAATGATAGTCCCATAAATAATGCTCAGGATCTTTTGGCTTTTCAATTGGCCAAGGTTTTTCATCCGCTTTATGTAAGTATTGCAGGATATCCCAAAACCTTTTACGGTAAAATTCTATATCACCCTCTATTGATTCAGGCTCCATAAAGACGAAAAGGCCGTGCCTGATATATGGTGGTTCCTGAAATAAATCAAGAAAACTTTCCACTGCTTTTGGAAGATTGGACCAATCTTTCTGTGTGATATAAGCATAACGAAGTTCTCCTTTATTTTCAGCTTTCATACCAAAATAACAAGGAAAGGTTTTATCGGTCACTGTATTATGGAATGTTTGATATTCCTTAATTAGCCATTGCGGCACTCGATCGGAATTTGTCATATCTTCTTTTGTTAACAAACTTGAATAAGCAGTCAGCATCATTTTTCTCCTTAAATCGTTTTATTATATGTTACCCGCTTTAAATAAACTAAAACTTATTCGGAGCGCATTGCAGCCCAATAAGGTGCACCCTATATAATTACTTCTTTATTTAAGGGTTTATGACTTCCTCCAGGTTCATCGGTATTCAATTAAAAAACATTCGATCTGCATGTTAATCATTTTCTTTTTAGGATAACCTAAGAAAAAAATAGGAGTGATCATTTATGGCAAGGAGAAGGAAAATTCTAGTATCTGAAGCGAGAAAAGGACTCGATGATTTAAAAGCCAAAGTTGCTGGTACAAAGAATCCCGAAGAAGCAAAGTTTGAAGTGGCTAAGGAAATCGGCGTACCGCTGAAAAAAGACTATAACGGTGAACTGACATCCAAGCAGAATGGAAAAATAGGCGGAAAATTAGGCGGAGGCATGGTCAAGGAACTTATTAAGATGGCACAGGAAAACTTAGGAAAAAAACATTAGCTCATATATAGAAACGAACTGATTAAACGTAAACACGTTGGATGGCATTAAACCGTAAAAAAGCCAACCTTTACGGGCTGGCTTTTTTAATATTAACTAATTCTCACGGGTGAAACTCTTGAAACTACTGACATTATTAATTCCTCCGACATCGGGTAATTAGTGGCAGCTGGATCCGTCCTTACCGCTTTAAGAATTCTTTCCATATCGGATTGATTAATTCCATAGGCGCTGAAGTCGGAGGGCAGCCCAAGATCGGATAGGAAAACACGGAGCTTTTCCACCACTTTCACTAAGGTCCCTTTTGTATCTTCATCATGGATTTTCACACTAAAGGCTTCAGCTATCAAATGGGCCTTCGGAAGATATAAATCCGGGGTTGATTCCATGACGACCGGTAATAACACAGCATTGGCCAATCCATGAGGAATACGGAATAACGCCCCATATGCGTGGGCAAAGTTATGAACCGGGATCGCATTCAATGCACTACAAAATGCAGTGATTCCCATCATGCTTCCATGAAGCATTTCCATTCTGGCCTCAATATTCGTTCCGTCCTTTACAGCCCTCGGTAAATTTGTTTCAATAACTCGAATGGCCTGAAATGCATAAGCATCGGTTATTGATGTCGCCGCAGGTGAAACGATCGCTTCCATTGCATGTGTCAATGCATCTGCACCAGTAAACGCCGTAATGTCAGACGGCAGTCCTACTGTTAACTCGGGATCTAGAATGGCAACATCCGAACTTAAAAAAACATTGTATATATTCATTTTTACTTTTTTATGTTCATTATATATGACTGCGATCGGGGATACTTCAGAACCGGTTCCTGCTGTTGTGGCTACGGAAATATGCGGGATATTCATGGATTGGGCTTTTGGAAAACCCTCATACAGATAACCGCTTGGAATCGCATCTTTAATATCCGTAATTCCTTTGAATAATCCGAATTTCAATGCCTTTGCGGTATCAATGACACTCCCTCCACCAATGGCAAGTATGGCATCGGCATTCACTTCGCGTGCATATTTCAATGCATCATTTACACATTCACTCGCTGCGTCTTGTGTAACACCCAGAAACTGTCCAACTATTTCAGCTCTGGCACCTAATTTCTGCTGATCAAACGTTTCGGCAACTTTTTTAACGACACCTGCATTTTCCAAGCCACAATCACTTACGAGTAGAATCCTTTTGGCCCCGAGTCCATTGAAAAGGTTTGGAATGAGTGAACGAGTGTTAGTGCCACTGTAAACCGAAGTCCTTAGCCAAAAATTCGAATGAGCGTTTACGTTCATACAGATCACCTCAGATTTATTAGTCTATATTCACAGTTAAGGATTGTTCATACCCTGCTTCAAAGTTCCTGATGGCCATTCATTAACAAATATACTAAATAGTAAGCCTGTATCTTGTCTCGGCTTTACAAAACCCCATATTCCTTTTCGTTACTTTGATAGATCTCTTCAATCCCCTTTCCTCTTGCCCTGGCTAAAATCTCCAACCGCACCGTTAATTGTTTCATGGTAAAATTCAATATAGCTTGTTGGTCATTGCCAAATGGATTTCCTAACCGATCATATCCCTCCGTATTTAACGCGATGGCCAGAGGTGAAAGTTCCTCCATTCTCTTTTCAACCTGTTTAAAGATATGTGGATGTTCACTGATGATTCGCTGCAGCAGGAAGGTCCCATAAGCAATATGTCGTGATTCATCCTTCTTCAAAAGACCCACGCCTTTTAATAAACCAGGCATCATTTTATTAGCTTCTAGCGTCTGATAAAACCCGAAATATCCAGTTTCTGCAAGCACACCCTCGGTAAACATATTATAAACAGTGGCTGCTTCCGCCAATGCTTCAGGGGATTGGTCGGATAAAAGTTTCTCCATCGCTTCAGGCAATATTTCATAAAAAATCGATTTATAAGTGTCTGAGTGATAAACTGTCAAATCACCCGTTTCACCAATCTGATCTAATGTATAACGAAAGAACTCCATATGCTTCGCTTCCTCGAACAGAAATGTCGTTAAGTACATTTCTTCTTCGATCCTGCCTTCTTTGGCTATCGTCATAATGAGGGGCAGCAAATCCAAAGTCACCGCTTCTTCCCCGCCCTGAAAAAGGGAAATGATCCGTAATAACACTTGCCTTTCAATATCAGTAAATGACTTCCAATCTTCTTTATCCTGGCTGAAATCAATGTCACGAGGGTTCCATATACCGAATTTCTTTGCCTTTTGATAAAGTTTAAATGGCAGGGTATCTTCTCTAAAACTCCGGCTGGTGGTCGTTAAATTCTTTCTTTTCATGGTAATGCCTCCTTAAAATTAAGAACTTTAAACTTTTGTATCTAAGGATTTTTTAAATTTGTAAGAGTTTTCATTATATTGTAAGATATTAGTAGAATTTATCCTAGCACTGAAAATGTAGGGAGGAATAAAGTCGAATGCTTGAGGAAACTCTGATGAATCATGTAAAAAAGATTTCCCATCAAAAAGATATGGCAAATAAATCACAAATGATCGTAAAGGGCTGTGTCGATTTTTTTTCATTTCAACGCGCTTCTTTATTCAGTTACTCATGTTTAACAGGAATGGGTGAAGGAATATGTGCATGTACAAGTGAAGATACCTTTTCATTACATAATGTTAAAGAAAATATTCATGATATATACCCCATTCACCAAGCAGTCATCCATAACAAACCCATATACTTAACCATTCAACATGCGAAATCCTCCATCCCTGCAAAATACGTTAAAAGGTTTTCCATCTCTTCTTTAGCTATCATTCCGATAATTGTAAATGACATGGCCATCGGTTTAGTGTTGGCTGATCCCATTCACGCCAACGAGCCTGTTACCAAGAATGATTTAATGAAGCTTTCCCATTATTTAAAATTGGCTGTCGGTTCGACATTGGATTACGCCCCTCCCACCTACCTTCTAAGCAAACGTGAAGTGGAGGTCCTTCAATATTTAGCCAATGGATTGGGATTAAAGCAAATGGCACCAAAGATGAGCGTTAGTGAATTTACAGTCAGAGATCATATTTCTTCTGCTATCAGGAAATTGGGAGTGAATCACCGGACCGAGGCCGTCGCTGTTGCCATAAGACACAAAATGATTATGTGAAACAAAAAAACCTTCAATGAAGGTTCCAGACTGTAAAAAAACTCTATGAAAATCGAGTTTTTTACGGTTTGTTCAATTTGAACGTTGATTTCCTCTCCAGGCACTAGCATTTCCCGCAGGAGTTTCGTACCCTCCGTTTCAATCAACTTTGTTTTAACTTTTAGATAGAACCCTTTTTCCTAAAGTCTTCATTTGAGGGGATGAGGATGCTCTAAAACATGATTCTATTCAGCGAAAACACGGTGGTCTCGTTGAGCCCCAATACTTAATATCAGGCCAAAATTCAAAGGGAATTTCAAAAGGGGTTCGGAATTTTTTAATTCCGAACCCCTTTTGTTTAAGTCTCATTGAGTAACTTAACTTTTTCTTCAACTTTCGTAGTCCATTTCAATTCGTCTGCGACTTTACCTGTTTGGACACCTGTCAGTGTATCATAAAGCTTTCTGGAAAGTTCGCCAGTTTCCCCGCTTTGAACAATCATTTCTTCACCATTCCACAAAAATTCACCAATTGGTGATATGACCGCGGCTGTTCCCGTTCCAAAGGCCTCTTCCAAGTGACCTAATTTATGGGCTTCATGGACTTCCTCCATCGAAATGCGTCTTTCCGACACGGGAAGACCCCAATGTTTCAGCAATTCTATAATGGAATCACGAGTAATACCCGGAAGGATACTTCCATTTAAAGCAGGGGTAATGATTTCACCATTAATTTTGAAGAAAACATTCATGCTTCCAACTTCTTCGATATACTTTTTCTCCACTCCGTCTAACCAAAGAACTTGGGCATAACCCATCTTTTCGGATACTTCCTGGGCTTTTAGGCTCGATGCATAATTACCGCCCGTTTTGGCTTCACCTGTACCTCCATTAACTGCACGTGTAAAAGCTGACTCCACTGCAATTTTAACTGGATGAATGCCTTCTTTATAATACGAACCTACTGGTGACATGATGATGATGAACTGATACTTATTCGATGGAGATACTCCAAGATAAGGCTCAGTAGCTATAATGAATGGCCTGATATATAAAGATGTCCCTTCTGCCCGGGGAACCCAATCCTTATCAACGCTAATTAAAGTCTTTAAGGCCTTCAACGCAAAATCAACATCGATATCCGGTATGCATAATCGGCTATTTGAACTATTTAAGCGTTGGAAATTCTTTTCCGGACGGAATAAGATAATTTCATCCTCTGGTGTTGCATATGCCTTCAATCCTTCAAAAACGGATTGCCCATAGTGAAAAATCATAGCTGACGGCTCTAATGAGAGCGGTTGATAAGGAACAATTCTTGGATCATGCCACCCTTGCCCTTGTGTGTAATCCATAATAAACATATGATCGGTAAACTGCTTACCGAACTCAAGCTGGTCCGCTTGTGGTTTTTCTTTCTTTGTTGTACTAAGCGTGATTTGCATGTCATGTTCCTTCATTACCAAAACCCCTTGTTGATTAAATTTACAAGATTTCACTTCCATAAAATCTATCTTTAATTAGTTTACTCCTATAAGGAATCATAGTTCAAGCCTTTAAGACGAAATTTTCGGAATTTTTTAAAATAAATGGGTTTTTCTTTGATTTCCAGACTATGATTCCTGAAAAAAGAACCAATTATTCCTGAAACCTCTAAAAATATCAGTTCCGATTGTACGCTAAGATATCTTGAATATTAGATTAATTTTATCAAAATAATCACAATAAAGCCAATGTGAATAATTCTGGTTCATGACACCTTAAGAGTAAATTCAATCGTTTCCCTTTTTGTAACCAGGAAAATCGATAAATGATAAGACTTTTAGCAGATTCGTGAATAAAACACTAAAGCTAATACCTGCAAACCTTATATGTATATTAAAAAACCTAAGAATATATAACATTTTTAACCCGAATCCAAAAAGTGGTTTTTTCGTACCATTCCCAATTCCAAGCCTAGAGGAAAATTTTTCATGAATTTGTATTTAGTAGTTTACTACTAAATAATATTCTTATATACTTATCCCACAAGATAGATAAAACGCATGCAACACGATGTATTATAGATGAAACGCATGCAACTTTCTTATTTTTTGACGAAAAGGGGTAACAACATGACAAAAAACAGATGGTTAATCGCTTTATCCGCTATCGCCATTCACCTTTCCATTGGTGGTGCATACGCATATAGCGTTTACAAAAAACCATTAGTCGAGACTATGGGGTGGTCAGAAACTGAAGTAACGTTAGCATTCACAATAATGATGGCGCTTGCAGGAACTTCTGCTGCCTTCTTTGGCAAATTCGTAGAAAAAAATGGCCCAAGGAAGTCAGCTATGGTCGCTGCCGTATTATTCGGTTTAGGTCAAGCTGGTTCCGGTTTAGCAGTGATGGTCGATTCACTTCCGCTTTACCTATTGACATATGGGGTTTTAAGTGGTCTTGGTATGGGGATCGGGTACATTTCACCAGTATCCACTTTAGTCAAATGGTTCCCAGATCGCAGGGGATTGGCAACAGGAATGGCAGTATTAGGTTTCGGTGCCGGAGCTCTCATTACAGCCCCAGTAGCTGCAAGCCTTATGGAATCCGTTGGCATTTATACTACATATTATATTTTAGGCGCAGGCTATTTCATACTGATGTTCTTAGGGGCATCCTATATTGCACCTCCAAAGGCCAACTGGCTACCTGAAGGAATGAAGAAAGATATTGAGTCCGGTAAGAAAGAACTGAAGAAAGACCTACGGCAATTAACTGCAAAAGAAGCGGTTAAAACTAAACACTTCTGGATGTTATGGTCCATGAAATTGATAAATACAAGTGCAGGGATCATGATGATTTCGGTAGCTTCACCTATGGCTCAAGACGTTGTTGGCCTGTCTGTAGCAGGTGCAGCAACATTAGTCGGTATTATGGGAATCTTTAATGGCGGAGGAAGACTTGGCTGGGCAGCAGCATCAGATTATATTGGACGTCCAAATGTATTCGTCATTTTCTTCATCATTCAAATCGGAGCGTTCCTTTTACTTCCTACCACTACAAATACACTATTGTTCCAAGGACTCATCTTGCTGGTCGTGAGTTGTTATGGTGGAGGATTTTCTAATCTCCCTGCTTTTGCCGGGGATTTATTTGGAACTAAGGAAATTGGGGCCATCCACGGTTACCTTTTAACTACATGGTCTCTAGGCGGGGTTTGCGGACCAATGTTGGTTACCGCAATCAGGGAAAGTACGAACAGTTACATCCCGGTATTCTATGTTTTCGCAGCATTAATTGCGATAGCATTTGCCATCTCCATCTGGTTGCGTATGGACATTAAAAAAATGCAAAGAGAACAGAAACAAGGAGTAACGAACAAATTCAGTAAAATATCTTAATTTAAAACCTTGCAAAAAGGCATTATCAAGTAAACTTCCATAACCGGAATTTACCTTTGATGATGCCTTTTTTGTTTGTTTATGGCCTTAACAGCGGCTGCTCTTAATAAACTTTCGGATATCTTCCGGGATTGATATAATTCGATATCTTTTTGGAACTTTTTATGATTTATCATCCTAGCAGGATTTCTTGCTGGTGCAGTTTTGAGAATTGCTTTAAATTAACCGCAGTAGTCTAGGGAAATGCAGTTATTGGGATTATCGACTTATGAACGTGAGGACAGGTAAAGGTCAAAGTGACCAAATATTTTCTTAAAGTTGACCTTCTTATTGCAGTGAAAGTCTTGTTTTCGTTTGCTTGCTGCTATATTAACAGGCTGTATTCCCATTTCCTACTGGTCAGCTAGTAATCCAATGAAACAGCAATATCGAAAAAAGTTGAATGATCATTTTACACCAAACAATTTGAACAAGTTATTTAGTTTAACATTAAGCTAAATCAGGGAATCAAGTAAGAGATGGAATTAGGGGGGATTGTCTTGTGGATCAATAAACCGTTTTTCAAATATGCATGCGCGATCATTTTGATCATTTTAATTATTTTTTTACTAGGTAAGATTGATTATGTTCTGCAGCCGCTACAAAAAATCATTGCTGCCATGTTTTTCCCTATTATTGTGGCTGGGCTTTTATACTATATATTACGGCCGGTCGTTAACTTTTTAACTGAATTTATCCCGAGGTCAGCTAGCATCTTCACCGTTTTTTTAATTATATTTAGTATTATTGGGATGGTAGGTTACTTTGGCAGTCCTGTAATCGTGGACCAATTTCAAAAATTATCTGAAAACCTACCCAGCAAAGTCAAGGAATTCTCTAAAGAATCTGAAGTCATGATTGAAAAAAATGATTTTGGCATGGTTAATATGGAAGATTTGAAAGAAAAAGCGGTCACACATTTGAAAGATTACTCTGAAAAACTCATAGTGAATGTCAATACCATTTTTTCCACGATCACTAGTGTATTAACAGTATTGGTCATTACACCATTCATTTTATTCTATTTCTTGAAGGATGGAGATAAATTAAGACCATTTCTATTGAAATATATTCCGACCGATGTAGAATCAGAGGGAAACACGATTTTAAAAGACGTCGATAAAACCCTTTCAACTTATATTATCGGTCAATTCATCATATCAATCGTCATTGGGACTTTGATGTATATTGGCTACCTTATTATCGGTCTCGATTATGCACTTGTATTAGCCCTATTCGCCATGATTTTTACCGTTGTACCATTCCTTGGTCCATTAATAAGCATCATCCCTGCCCTCTTCATTGCCTTACAGCAAGACATTGGATTGGCAGTGAAAGTACTCATTGTCCTTACCGTTGTTCAGCAGGTCGAAGGGCACTTGGTTACACCGAATATTATGGGAAAACGTCTTAACATTCACCCACTTACCATTATCTTATTGCTGCTTGCTGCAGGATCAATATACGGTTTCATTGGCATTTTAATCGCTATCCCCACTTATTCCGTAGTAAAAACAATCATAGGGAATTTCAGGAAGTTTTATAGCTTACGGAAAAGGGTTGCATAATCAGGAATGGTTGTCTACACAATTAATTAAAGACGCTTTAAAAATAAAAACAAAAATCATTCATCAACTTTTCAGACTGTAGACAAACTTTAGGATAAGCGAGTTTGCCTGCAGTTTTTTGATTTTAAAAACGTTCCGGTTGGTTCATCTTGGTTCATCCAAATAAAACAGTAAAAAACAATAAGGATCTATTCTTGTTTTTAAATCATGGTTCTTGGAGAGTCTCTTCCGTGCCTCCTTTTGTAGACAAACTAAAAACGTTGATAATTCTATCAACGTTTGTTTAATAATTTTTTAACAAAGCGTTTGAAAAACGCTTTGAAGCCTTTCTTTTTGATAACTTGCTGGGTATGAAATTTCTTCTCGATATGAATTTCCTCTTTGTTTATGGCATTATTTTCTGCTAATACCAGACCCAAATCGGAGTTGTGATCTTTGTTTAGGACAATTTTATAAGGAATATTATGACTCATTGCCAATTTTATATATTTCCCTAAATATTGATAGTCCATCTGACCATTTAAAAACAAATTTGAACGGGGATACCGCTTCATCATTTGCTCTATCTCCGGATATACATTCGTTTCAAAGACTTGGCTTTTTTTTAGTACGATGACGACGCGCTCCCGTAATGTGCCCAGAAATTCCCTTCGTTCACCAGGCTTTATTTCTTTTGGACCATGGATTCCTTGTTCTAGATAGTCCTCCACATTTAGGCGTGACAATTCTTTTCCCCCTCCGCTTTCACTTCAATAATGTATGTAATATGGCCAAAAATAGTGCCCATCATTCTTTAGGTATGCAAAAAAGCAGAAAGTACTCTGGGTTTAATATACCCATTGTTAGTTTACCCCCACTTTTAAAAAATGTCACTTTAGCCCCACTTCTTGCATAGGATAGTATATGTGTAAATGTAGGTTGCTTAAATGAGGGACGGGGAAAAACATGAGGAAATTAATTGTATTTATATTGATATTCGCCTTTACTTTTGTTGGGTTCAGTAATACTTCAGGTGCGGCAGCAAAACAACTGATTATCATCAATAAAGCCAATAATCAGCTTGCCTTTTACGAAAATGATAAATTGGTGAGGGTATTCATTGTCGCGACAGGAAAGAAAGCCTCCTACACTCCTGAAGGAAAGTTCAAGGTAGTGACTAAGATTGTGAATCGTCCCTATTATAAAGGCAACATTAGAGGCGGAGACCCAAAAAACCCTCTAGGTAAAAGATGGCTGGGGATCAATGCAAGGAATACACCCGGAAATACGTACGCAATACATGGCAATAATGATTCTACAACCATTGGGAAATATATAAGTGCCGGTTGTATTCGTATGTATAACAATGAAGTTCAATGGCTGTACGATAGGGTGAGAATGAACACTGTAGTCTTGATTGCCAGTTCGAATAAATCATTTGCCACCATAGCTGCCACGAATGGATATAAAGTGAGCGGATCTGTGAGCCTACCTGTAAATACCAACTCTACCCTAAAAAAAGGAAGCAGTGGCCCCCAAGTAATTGAACTGCAAAAAAGATTAACTAAACTTGGATTCAGCACTAAAGGAGTAGATGGGTCATTTGGAAAAAACACAGAAAAAGCTGTAAAAAAATTCCAAATCTCTAAAAAACTTACTTCTGATGGGATCGTCGGACCAAAAACGAAAAAAGCGCTTGGACTTAAATAATTTTCATTGCCGATATCCACTTTTAGAGGATATCTTTTTTGTATTTTAACTGTCCGACCTATACATTATTACCCATATCGTCTTTAATTTTCCACCATCAGTTATTGACTTTATGTTATAATTTATACATCAACAGCTAATCATAATCGCACTGTCATTACATACAAGGAGGTAATACAAATGTACGATGAAATTCTCGTAAATTCCATTAAAGCAATTTTTGTTATTGGCACAATCTCGATGTTTGTGATATTAGGATTCGTAAAAGGACGCCGGTTTTAACTTTATCCAATTCTTTAAAATATCCTCACTTGCCTGATTACATGTATTTTTTTCATACCGGTAATCAGGTTATTTTCAGTCAGAAAAAAAGCATATCCTCTCTGGGCATGCTTTTCCTTACCAATTATCCGTTTTTTCTAAAAGTTGATCGATGTCAAATGTATCAAGATGGAATGGAACTGACTCTTCTTCAATCGCTTCAGTGGCTAACAATAATTGGTCGATATCGATAATGGCCAAAACAGTCCTCTCCCTTTTTTAATGGTTTTTACCCTCATTTTTAATACACTAAACAATTCGTTCAAAAGATATATTATTTGAGGGTATCCTTTAAATTTTACATTTGACAATTATTTAAGATGCAGAGAATCATTTTCAGATTCTTCCGGAGAAAGCGTATGTATCAATTTAACAAGCTTATAAAAGGTCCCGCTGCAGATTGTTACCTCCGGCAGATTATGAAATATTGATTTTTTATTAATATGATAATTGTCTTTCTCAGGTGAATACACAATAATTTTCTTATTTAAAGATAAAGCATATCCAAGCTCATATAGATTACCTTTTCCTGCTGTTAGGAAGATCAGCATGAAATCGGCTTCCTCAATCCCCTTTTTTTCATATTCTCCAATCCCGTCCGTTATTTGGTTTTTCTCATCATTCGTAATTAAATTCAAGTCATTCACACATGTAAACCCTTTTGAAGTCAATTTCTTGATCAATGATTTGACTTGCTTTAAATTTTTTTCGTCTGATGCTATATAATATTTCACACATACACCTCCAAAAAATATAACTATTGATACTTTTTACCTACGATACCTATACTATACATATTCGTTATAAAGAACGCAATATCCTTTCCCCAAAATCAAAAAATAATTAAATGGAAATTTTAAGCGAAACAAAAAACCATCATTCCTTTACAGGTCATGATGGTTTCAGACTGTAGACAAACTCTTTGAAAATCGAGTTTGTCTACAGTTTTTTTAGGGGATTGTGCAAATTGAACGTTAATTTCCTCTCCTGGCACTCGCTTTACCCGCAGGAGTCCCGCACACCCGCTCCGATCAACTTTGTTTAACTTTTAGATAGAACCCTTTTGCCAAAAGACTTCATTGTTTTAAATAGAATGATTAAAACTTGAGGTGATGATGATGCATTCTACTGGATAAATACTTGGGCGTCCTACTCTGAAAACATATCTTTCAGCAAATCATAAATGAAAGTGAAGTCAATCCGGGTTATTTTATGCAGTGGATCATGATCACCGTCGAGTTCACCTTACTACAATAAATAATACTATGTACGTATTAAGTGCCTGACATTCCAGGTTACAAAATGTTCATTGAATTTCAAGAAATACAAAATAAAAACCTTGTCCTTTAACCGGCAAGGTTTTTTATTTTTCATATGTGATATTTTCTATTTCAATCCTGAAGGGTGCAGCCTCACAAATATTGATTCCCCTATCCAGATTTACCTTTTCCATTTCACTTGCATCCGGGATTGTTTTTTTATCGTGAATAAAATGTTCGACCATGGATTCCAGCAGTTCTTGAGCACAAGCTAAGGCATCTACCCGATTCCTACCGCTAACGGAAGAAATAATTCCTTCTCGCCTAAAATCCGGGAAACAAACCTGAACGGAAAAAGAGTCGATAATCAACGGGTGTTTTTCATAATAGAATACGGCTGGGTACTCAAAGATTTGAATGGTCAAAATATCATCCCTTCATACAAAATTTGGGTTTTTATATTAATTATAACATGAATTTCCATTTTATATAGGTTTAATTCACTTTTCTTTGTTTGTCAAGTTAATATTTGCACTCAATAGGCTGTTATGTCCGTATTTACTACGAAATAAAAAAACACCAGGAAAATCAGAATCACGAGAACATTCAAGATTATTCCAACAATGCTGCACACTTTTCCAGCTGTCACTAATCCATCTCCAGATTCACCAGTAAGCTTAATTTCTTGTTTACTCTTCGATGCAAATATTAAACCGAGAATACCTAATATGATGCCTATGAATGGAATAAGCAGGGATAATACCCCCATGATCAATGATACAATCGCTTTGCTATTGCTTCTTTTAATTTCCGACATATATTCCACCTTCTTTCTTCCTTTATATATACGGTTATTAAAAGCAAAAGATTCTTTTTTTGTGTACTCATTCATCACTAATATTCCAGTTTATTTCAGAAGTCCGCTCCCATTACGCCGACTGTCTGCCAAGCCTCATCAAAGCAAGCTCCTTCGGGGTCTCCGCTAGTTAGCTATTCGGCAGGAGTGTCGCATATCTCTTCAATCCATTAAGGATTACAGTATAAAACCATGAAGGATAAACTAGTCTTAACTTGGGTTGGGATGAGTCCAGCCTACGGTTTTTTCTTAAAATAACATTCCAGTTGATTCCAGAAATCCGCTCATTTTCTGCCGACTGTCTGCCAAGCCTCCTGGGGCGCAAGCGCCTCCAGGGTCTCGGCTAGCCAGTTATAAGGCAGGAGTATCGCAAATTTCTTCCATCTAATGAGGTCCACAAGGAAATTACATGAAGGATAACCAAGTCTAGTTTATAATCATGGGTAAGGGGTGAGACACTTCCGAACCTCGTAGACAAGTAGAAAACGACTCATTTCTGAGCCGTTTTTTTAGGTTCGTTTCAATTCAAGTCTCTGGGCTACCAAAGAAAGGCTATAATTCACAATGAAGTACATGAGTGCCACCAGGATCAAAATCGGTATTAAATACTTTTGACTTTGTCCATATATGATTTGACCATGATGGGTCAGCTCCGGCAAAGAGATGACAACAGCTAAAGAGGTATCCTTTAATAAAGAAATGAATTGGCTGACAATGGGAGGAACCATTCGGCGCAGCGCTTGGGGCAGAATAATATGTATCAATGCCTGTGTATAGCTCAAGCCTGATGAACGGGCAGCTTCCATTTGGCCTTTATCAATGGATTTTAGCCCACTTCGAATGACTTCAGAAAGCATGGCTGACTCAAAAATTGTCAAGGCAACTATGGCTGCTGGAATGATTTCCAGTTTAATCCGTATCTCCGGCAAAGCAAAATAGGTAAAAAATATTATTAATAACAGAGGCAAATTACGTACCGTTTCTACAATCAAAGCTAATATTTGTGATAACACCGGCACTTTTGCGTATCGAATTATACCTACAAGCCCGCCAATAATGAAACTTAGAATAATGGATATAAAAGCTACCTGGAGCGTTACCCAAAATCCTTCTAATAAAAACTTAAGATTATCTGGTGTATAGGCACCTGCAAAATCCATATCTTATACCTCCCTCAATTACTCTTAGCCAGACGTTTTTCCAAATAACCAACGCCAAAACTTAAAGGAATGGTAAGAATTAAGTAAAACGCTGCAACGAAAATGTACACATCAAACACGACAAATGTCCTTGAAGAAATCAAATCTCCGTGGTACATAAGATCGAGTCCTGCAACAACGGCTAAAATGGAAGAATTCTTTACTAGATTGATAAATTGGTTTCCTAAAGGAGGAATGACTATTTTAACGGCCTGCGGCAGAATGACGAGCCACATTGCCTGTCCATATGTCAGACCTGAAGAACGGGCAGCTTCCATTTGACCCTTTGGCACAGAAAGTATGCCTGCTCGAATTGCCTCAGCTATGAAAGATGATGTGTAAATGGTCAAGGCTAATGTCCCGGCGTATAGACCGCTTAGTTTAAGACCGAGAAAGAAGAAAAAGGTAATGATCAATAACGGTATGTTCCGAATGAACTCGACATAGGCGGTACCCAGCCAGTTTAGTGGCTTTATTGGCGCAATCCGCATGATGGCAATTAGCACACCAAGAATCAAACTCGCTATCAACGCGACCAAACTCGACATGATCGTATTTTTAAAGCCTAATAAATACATATCCAGATTCTCTGTTAAAATGGAGAAATCAAGCACGGCATACACTCCTTTAACTAGTAAGGATGAGCAAAACGCTCATCCTCATAGACAAATGTTCAAATGTTATTTAAGGTCAGCTTGCCTTATCCATTTGCTAAAATGTTTAATGTTTAATCCATTTATCATGGATTTCATCGTACTTGCCTGAATCTTTAAGTGACTTAAGGGCTTTATTCAACTCTTCAACAAATTCAGCATTTCCTTTTTTCACGGCAATTCCATAAGGCTCTTCCGTGAATGTACCGCCAACAAGCTCATAACTTGGATCTTCATCTGCCATTCCATAAAGGATGGAATCATCCGTAGTCAATGCATCCCCTTGTCCGGATTTAAGTGCAGCGAACGCTTCGGAATAGTTTTCAAATTCAAGCACTTGTGCTTCAGGAGCTTTTTCACGGATATTTATGGAAGAAGTAGAGCCCTTGACAGCCAATACCTTTTTCCCTTTTAAACTATCAATACCCTTGATATCGCTGCCTTTTTTGACTAACAAAGATTGTCCGGCGTCGAAATAAACATCAGTGAAGTCTACTTCTTTTTTACGATCTTCCGTGATTGTCATGGTCGCTACAATCGCATCGATATCACCATTATTCAATAATGCCATCCTGGTTTTAGAAGTCACTTCTTTAAATTCAACTTTATTCTCATCACCAAGGATTTCTGCTGCAAGAGCTTTGGCAATATCAATATCAAAGCCTTCAACCTCTCCAGTACTAGGATTCTTCAATCCGAATAGCCTTGTATCATTTTTCACCCCAAAAACGATCTTATCCTTTTCCTTCACTTGAGCGAGAACATCTTTTTCTTTGTCTTTGCCTCCACCCTCTTCAGCTTTGTCTGAATCGTTCCCCCCGCCGCATCCAGCTAATAAAATGACAGCCAGTAAGGATAGCAAAGATAATTTTAACCATTTCTTTTTCTTCAACATGTAATTCACCCCTGTTTTTTTTAATGATTTAATATACGGCTAAGGAATAAACGAGCCCTCTCTTCACGAGGATTGGCGTAAAACTCAGCCGGTGATGCCTCTTCTAAAACCCTGCCTTCGTCCATGAATACGATTCGATCCGCTACTTCACGGGCAAATCCCATTTCGTGCGTGACCACCACCATCGTCATTCCTTCATGGGCAAGTGCTTTCATTACATCCAGTACCTCGCCAATCATTTCTGGATCCAAGGCTGAGGTAGGTTCATCAAATAGCATGATTTCAGGTCCCATTGCCAAACCTCTGGCAATCGCTACCCGTTGCTGCTGTCCACCTGAAAGCTGAGAAGGAAATGAATTCGCTTTATCTCCAATTCCCACTTTGTCCAGATACTTCAGTGCAATCTTTTTCGCTTCCTCCTCGGATTGTCCTAGAACCTTCCTGGGAGCAAGCATGATATTCTCGAGCACTGTTTTATGAGGATACAAGTGAAAATGCTGGAAAACCATACCGATATTCCGACGAAGTTTGTTTATGTCCGTTTTTTTATCCGCAACATTTAGACCATTTACGGAAAGGGAACCTTGCGAAATGGTCTCTAGACGATTAATGCATCGAAGCAGTGTACTTTTCCCTGAACCGGAAGGTCCGATGACCACTACCACCTCCCCCTTCTTAATTGTAAGATTAATTTCTTTCAATACATGGAAATCGCCATAATACTTATTCACTCGGTCAAAAACTATCATAATTAGCCCCCTGCCCAAAACTGAAAATTTATAATAATCAGAATTCTAAAAGCGTAATATAGCACTCTCTTAACTCGAAACAAATCTTATGTATAATCCTTTCTTTCAAATATTATTTCCCAATATTTCATAATTCATAGTGAATAGTCCATTTTTATTGTTATTTTAAACTAGTAATTTAAATAATATATTCAATATTCACATTTTTTATTATATATAATATTTCTTAAAATTACCATATAAACTTTAAATTGTTAAAAACGATATTATATTTCATGATATTATTGCTATATTTCATAAAACTGATAAATCTAAACTGTTATCCCATTAAAAAAATTCCCTCTTTTTGTAAAAAAACATTTATTTCCCGAAGGCTTAATAAGCCCTTGAAATACAAAAAGACAGCAATTGCTGTCTTTTTCATCATTCCTTTATCGCGTCTTCAAATGGCGCTGAATATAAACCCCTTGGCGCCAGCATATCCGTATCCGATTCACGGATTTCCCCGAAGTGAGTATATGGACCTGCTGGAAAAAAATCAAACAAATCACTTTCCTTATGTATGATCAAGAAATAATCGTATAAATCATCCATAAGTTCCTGATGTTCATCTATTTTCACGATTTCGCCACATTCATCCATTTCAAAGTTTTCATTTATCGCATCCTGAAGTTCCTCATTATTTGAATACGCGATATAAAAATCGACATCACCGCACTCCATGCATAGCAAGAGTTTTTCTTCTAGTGACTCTTCATAGGTTTTCAGAACGATTCCCTTTAAAATGGCATCAATCTTTCCAGTATTAGTCAGTTCAATTTTAGTCTGGAACATAAAACCCCTCCAATCAAATACAGGCATTTTCAAAAAGTAAACGCCAGTTTAACAAGCTTGCCCTGTGAATTTAAATGGAAAATTTCGGACACCTAAATCCAAGTCCCCAAGTCCGTTCACTAACCGCGAGGTCAAGGGTAATTCATATAATCTTTCCGGATCTCTCTTTTAATTAGCCAGGATTCCTCCGCTTCTTGTATATAATAAGTTTGCCCACATAATTAGAATGATAATCTCCTATAATACAAAGAAAAAGATGATTGGAAGCGTAATCAGGCTTAATGATGTACTTATGAACGTAGCACTTGATACGAATTCAGGCTCCGTGTTGAATTGGAGCGCATACATCGTAGTGTTGGCCGCCGTTGGCATGGCAGCTACGATGATCATGATATGCCTGACCATTTCACCCACTGGCAAGGCGAGAGATATCAGGAAGGCAATGGCCGGTGACACGGCAAGTTTAAGGAGCAGCGAAACTGATAGCTTCCGATAGGCTATTTTTTTCAGCGAAATGTTGGCCAGCTGCATTCCCAGTGTAATCATTATTGTGGGGATGGCTGCATTTGCAACAAGGTTAATAGCTTCCATAACCGAATTGCTTAAAGGTATGTTAACGAACTGAAATACTGTACCGGCAATAGCTCCATAAACAATTGGCATTCGACATACTGCTTTAATCGCCGTTTGAACTCCGTTACCTTCCGGGCTGCCCTTTGCTGCGAAATAAATGCCGATCGTGCACATCACTAACTGCTGTCCCACCATAAGGATGATTGCATAATCGAGTCCTGCGGCTCCGAATAACAGGAAAATGACGGGTGTTCCATAGTTTCCGTTATTCATGAATGCGGATGCCAATATCATGCCGCTTGTCTCAGTGACTGTATAATTGCGGAAAAAAGATATGATGTAGACTACCAGTATAAGAGAAAGACAAAGTACTATCGTGAATAAGAACAGGTAGAAATAATTAATCGTAAATTCTGCGGAATAAAAAGTCCGGAACACAAGAAAAGGTGACATTAAATATAATGCCATCGTGGAAATCGATTTTGTATCAAGTTTGAACTTTTTCTGACCGATGAATCCTAAAACAAAAATACCGAATATCGGTAAAAGAACTCCCAAAAACCCCATGCACTTCACCTTCATAATCCAAATGATTTTCTTTTTACAATATCAGTTTTATTATTATTTGTAAAAATTCTTTTAAACCATTTTGATTGCGCGTCATATATTCTAACAAAAACTGATTTTTCTATATCTTCAGAAAATAATATTCCATTTCCCCATGCATATGGTATATTGTTTATTATATTTACGTTAATAAACGTAACATCAGTACTTTGGGTTATAAATATATATGAAGGGGTGTTTTTTAGTGGATGTAAAATTCATGGAGATGGCTGTTCAGCTTGCAAATGAAAATGTATTGGCGAAGAACGGAGGTCCTTTCGGTGCTATAATCGTAAAAGATGGCAAAGTCGTAGGCAGAGGATGTAACAATGTGACAACGGCCAACGATCCTACTGCTCACGCCGAAGTACAGGCGATTCGTGATGCATGCAGGAATCTCGACAGCTTCCAGCTTACAGATTGTGAAATATACACTAGCTGCGAACCTTGCCCCATGTGCATCGGTGCTATTTATTGGGCACGTCCAAAAGCCATTTATTACGCATGCACTAAAGAAGACGCTGCAATTATTGGCTTTGATGATCACTTTATATACCAAGAACTTGCCCTGCCAATGGAAAATCGCACGATTACAATGAAACAATTGTCTTTTAATGATCATGATTTACCATTCCGAACATGGGAAACCAATACTGAAAAAGTGAAATATTAACCGGATATATTTTGCCAAAGGGGTTACGATTATGAAGAAAAACTTACTTAAAAGGAGAATTGACGTTGCAGCAGGAAGAACACCAGCAGATTGCGTCATTAAAAACGGGCAAATCATAGATGTTTTCAATGGGGATATCTATACAGGCGACATTGCGATCGTCGATGGTTACTTTGCTGGAATTGGGCGTTATGAGGGTATTTCGGAAATCGATGCTGCAGGAAAATTCCTATGCCCTTCATTCATTGATGGCCATGTCCATATTGAATCTTCGATGGTGAGGCCTTCTGAACTCGCAAAAATCCTACTTTTACATGGTGTGACCTGCATCGTTGCAGATCCTCATGAAATTGCCAATGTTTCTGGCAAAAAGGGCATGGAATATATGATTGAACAATCCGATCAACTTCCTTTTGACTTTTACTTCATGATGCCCTCTTGTGTACCTGCTACGGAGTTTGAGCATTCTGGTGCTGTCTTAAGAAGTGAAGATTTAAGATCATTTTATCAAAACCCGAGAGTGCTCGGTTTAGCCGAAGTCATGAATTTCCCTGCCGTTTCACATACGGAGGAGGATATGCTGCAAAAAATATACGATGCAAATAGATTAGGCAAAAGCATCGATGGCCATGCAGCCGGATTATCCGGACAACAGCTCGATGTTTATATGAGTGCAGGCATAAAAACGGATCATGAATGCACTACTCCGGAAGAGGCAAAAGAAAGACTGCGTAAAGGAATGTATCTTATGATCAGGGAAGGCACGGTTGCCAAAGACTTAATAAACCTGATCCCAGTTATTAACGAGAAGAACTCCCGCCGTTGTTTATTCGTCACCGATGACCGGCACCTAGATGATATTGTATCTGAGGGAAGTATCGATCACAACGTTCGACTTTCCATAGAAACAGGTGTCCCGCCAATTACTGCCATTCAAATGGCGACCATTAATGCAGCAGAATGCTTTGGTTTAAAGGAACATGGTGCAATTGCACCTGGATACAAGGCAGACTTCCTTCTATTGGATGATCTTGATTCTATCAACATCCACTCGGTCTTTAAAGATGGAAAGCTTATGGTTCATAATAATCATTTACTTAACTTTCCAGATGATAGGAAACAGGTTATTGACGACGGGTTGAAGCACTCCGTTCATTTTCATGAAATAACTGAAGATGATTTGGCGATACCTTTTAAAAATGAGTTCGCTAATATTATTGAGATAACTCCAAACAGCTTGATTACAAAACATTCGATTGAACCGGTCACACTTAATCATGATGGACTATTCCATTTCTCCGAACATGTTGATCATTTAAAACTTGCTGTTGTTGAAAGGCATCATCTGACCAAACAATTGGGTCTTGGAATCGTCAAAGGGCTCGGGTTGAAATCAGGTGCAATTGCCACTACAGTAGCCCATGATTCACATAATTTGATCATTGCCGGAACCAATGATCAGGATATGCTGCTGGCAGCTAAGGAAATCAAAAAAATGCAGGGTGGATTGACCGTAATCCAAAATGGGGAAATACTCGCTTCCCTTCCCCTTCCAATAGCTGGATTGATGAGTGAATGTAATTATATGGATGTGGTCCATTCATTGAAAAAAATCGATGAAGCCCTATTGAAACTCGGTGCTAACAGGCATTTCAACCCTTTTCTTACACTTGCATTCTTGGCGTTACCTGTCATACCTGAAATCAAACTGACGGATCAGGGTTTATTCTCCGTTTCTGAGTTTAGGCATATTCCCATCGAAGCCTCAAAGCCAGTCGATTAAATTTGACCCCCTAGTCGGGGTTTTTTTCTTCGCACCCAAAAACTTCTAAAAGAAAAAGGTTCCAACTCAACATAAAACGGGAAAAGGATATATAGGTATCATCTATGTTAAAATAAAAATAAACACAAATCTTTCTTGGAGGAGATAAATATGGTAAAACATGATCAACAGAACGTCATTGGATACATAGGCACTTACACAAAAGGAAACAGCAAAGGTGTTTACCGATTTACTTTAGATACAGCAGAAGGAAAACTCAGCACACCGGTTCTTGCAGCAGAATTGACCGATCCGACTTATGTCGCCATCAGCCAGGACAAAAAGAATCTCTACGCCATTTTAAAAGAATCGGGCAGTGGAGGAGTTTCAGCCTATTCGATTAATGAAGATTCAGGTGAACTTACCTTCTTGGGCAAACAACTGACACCAAACGGCTCTTCCTGCCATATAAGTGTCGACAGCAAGAAACAGGTCTTGGTCACTTCCAGTTATGGAGAAGGCGTGATTGAATCATATCCGCTTCATGACGATGCGACACCTCTGCCTGTATCATCAACTGTTCAACATAAAGGTCAAGGTCCGAATGAAGAACGTCAGGAAAAAGCACACACTCACTTCGCTGGTTTCACACCAGATGAAAGGTTCATTGCTGTAGTCGACCTCGGGATAGATAAAGTAATAACCTATAAAATACATAGTGGGGTTTTGGAAGAAGTAAACAGCTTATCTGTTGCTCCCGGCAGCGGACCACGGCATCTGACCTTCCACCCAAACGGAAAATTTGCGTATGTTATGGCAGAACTGGTACCAGAAGTCATTGTTTTGAGCTTCGATAGTCAAACTGGAAGTTTTTCTGAATTACAAACGGTTCGGACCGTCCCGGAAGATTTCAAGGAAAATAACCAAGGAAGCGCCATTCATATTTCTGATGACGGGCAATTCATATATGCCGCAAACCGCGGACATGATAGTATTGCCGTTTACCAAATCAATCAAGAAACAGGCAAACTGGCATTCGTGGAACTGGTTTCTACCGAAGGTCACTGGCCACGTGATTTTTCATTGGATCCTAGCGGAAAATTCCTGATCGCTTCTAATGAACAATCAGGAAACCTGACACTATATGCACGGAATGAACATGACGGAAAATTAACATTATTGCAAAAGGATGTTCAAGTTCCCTTCCCTGTTTGCGTAAAATTCTTATAATCTTAAAAAAAGGATTGAAGCTTGTACTACAGCTTCAATCCTCTTTTTTAAATTTTTCTTTAATTCCATTTCTCCGCCATTTCGGGAAAATCTATATATGGGTTACGATTACCCTGCATTTCATGTATAGCCTGGTTTCTATGTTTTTCATAAGTGCTGACGGGAAAAAGCCGATGCCATTCCAAAAGCAGTGCCAGGTCGATTTTGCCGCTATCGACGATTCCCTCATATCTCAGTAAAAAATACAAAGTTGCCCTCGCCACGATCCCTTTTCCGTATTCAGGCTCGAATTTACTTTCGTCTGATTTCCCGCAACCCGCTTTTATACCGGCAGCCGATCTCTCAGGGATATAATCCTCAAAATCATGGTATGGATAGTTACTCCGGCTGCTATTACACGTTGGTTCACAGGCGAACAGATGATGCAAATCCCCCCTCATCGGTTCCTTTTTATCGAACCATGATTGAGGTACTACATGTTCACAATTAACGAGAATGTTCTCCGAATCTGTTGATTCAATACCTCTTGACAACACTTCCAGTATACGGATATCTTCCTCAATCACTTGTAAAGGATCCATCCCTTTACCGGAATACAGACTTTTAAGCTGGCCATTTTCCTGTAAGTCCACCCATGGGTATACATGACGATGTGGTGAGTAGTTCAGCTGGTTTTTATGGGTTGCCACAATCAGGTCCTTCAAACCTTCCCGGTCCAAGGAACCATCTTTGTAGTATGCTAGCTTAAGTTCCTGATCTTTGGTTTCATCATAGTATTCGCGGTTTTCATTGAAGTTGACTAGTGCAGCCATTGCCATTTCCCGTTCTTTTTCAAGTACTTCAAAACTATACTTCATCCACTCATCCCCCCGCTTCTATTATAAACCTAACTTTTACCATAATTAAAGCTTAACAGAAATAGACTAAAAAAAAAGGTGCTTTAGAAGTGTCTAACGAAGAATTTCAATAAAATGGGTAAGGATTTTCGCCGTCATTCCCCAGATTACCCGACCATTATATAAGTAAAAATATTCTTCCATCTGTTTCGGCTGCCATTTATAATTCTCCCCGCCAACGACTAAATCATGGGGGAAGTTTTCATGCGGTTCCACTTTATATTCCACATGGTAAATTTCTGGCGGTTTTTCCATGAAAAAGGATAGCGGGACCGTAAAAATGGTTTCTACCTCGGCTGGATTAGGTATTATCCGTTGATGGTTACGAACAAACCCTGCATAAGGATAGACGATCATCCCAAATGGAGATACCAAATAATCGATTGGAAAGACATTATCGATATCTTCTTTTCTCAGATTAAGTTCCTCATATGTTTCCCTTAGGGCCGCCGCCTGTTCATCATGGTCCAGCTTATCTATTTTCCCGCCCGGAAAACATATATCCCCCGGCTGCCTCCTCAGTTTGTGTGAACGTTCTTCGAAAAGAACATGAATTCCATCTTCTTTCTCTAGAAGCGGTACCAATACAGCATACTTTGAAAAATTCCCACTCCCTAAAATTTCAGGGATATGTAATGTTAGTTTTTTTGTTATATCTTCATTATTCATGTCCCTCACCTCTTCTACCGGTTAATATTGATTTTCTACCACTACTTATCATTCCATTTTCGAACATCTGCTATAACTAATCAAGGAAAACGATTCCAAAATATTGCCTTTAATTTCTACTAGATTCCGTTCCTCTTATTCTTCCTTGATCATAGACAAAAGCACCGTTCAAAGTGCTGAACGGTGCTAAAACTAAACGCATCAGTCTCATTTAAAAAGCATAGTATGTGTATCAACAGGTACACGCATGAACTTAATTGAATATTCAGGTTTTTCTCTTTGTTTTTATAGTTCAGCTAGCGTTCGCTTTACCGTCGTTATGATGAATGAAAAATCCTCTTCCGTTATACTAAGTGGGGGAGCAAGAGTCAGGACATTATTGAAACCTGCGACTGTATCACCATTTTTACCTATGATCAGCCCCTTTTCTTTGCATGATGCAATCACTTTATTGATTTTGGAAAGTTCGATCGGTTGTTTTGTCAGTTTATCTTCCACTAGTTCAATCCCTACCAACAAACCTTTCCCTCGCACATCCCCAACATTGGGATGAGTTTTAATTTCTTCAAACTCTTGCAGAAAACGTAACCCTAACTCCTTGGACCGTTCTATAAGATTTTCATTTTCATATATTTCAATATTCTTCAAAGCGACGGCACATGCAGCCGGATTGCCGCCAAATGTATTTACATGCCGAAAGCGGTCATATACGTCTGAGCCAATATACGCTTCATAAATTTCACGTTTGACGGCTGTAGCGGATAATGGCAGATAAGCGCTCGTGATTCCTTTAGCCATTGTTACGATGTCTGGTTTTACATCATAGTTCATAAATCCGAATCTCTTACCAGTACGGCCAAACCCGCAAATGACCTCATCCGAAATAAGAAGGACACCATTTTTCTCACAAATTTCTTTGACACGTTTCATATAACCATCAGGAGGCATTAAAATTCCGCCCCCAGTGATGATTGGTTCCATGATGACCGCAGCCACCGTTTCGCTCAGCTCCCATGTAATGGTACGTTCAATTTCCGCTGCACTTTTTTCACCGCTTTCATCCTCTGGATTTCGATAAGAATCTGGCGGTGATACATGAAGAAATCCTGGGGCCAGCGGTTCATACTTGTATTTTCGCTGCGCCTGCCCTGTAGCTGACAGGGCTCCCATTGAATTGCCATGATAGCCGCGATAACGCGAAATGAATTTATAGCGTCCATGTTCACCTTTTTGCTGATGATACTGCCGCGCAATTTTAAAGGCAGTCTCATTTGCTTCTGAACCGCTGTTAGAGAAGAAAATCACATAATCCCCACCAAGCCATTCATTTAATTTCTCTGCTAGCTTAATAGCGGGAATGTGGCTATTCGTTAAAGGGGCATAAGGGAGTTCCTTCAGTTGCTCGTAAGCTGCTTCAGCCAGTTCCGTGCGGCCATAACCAACGTTGACACACCATAAACCTGACATCCCATCCAGGAATCGATTCCCATCAACATCCGTAATCCATGCTCCTTGCCCTTTTTTTATCACCATTGTCCCAGGGGTGGGTTCAGCCCCTTTCATATGATGCCAAACATATTTACCATCGATCGCTTTAAGATCCTGACCCTGTTTTTCAACCTGCATAAGCTCCACTCCTCCTAAAATGATGTATAAAGGAAGGCCGACCACAATTTGCGCCGACCCCCTTTTCCTATCAGTATCTTGCCGTTAACATTTTCTTTCTAGTGTAAAATTCCACTCCGTCTTTCCCATTGGCATGAAGGTCTCCATAAAACGAACTTTTATAGCCGGAAAATGGAAAGAATGCCATTGGCGCGGGTACCCCAAGATTAATGCCAAGCATCCCTGCATCAATTTCTTCGCGAAATTCCCGGATGGCTTTTGCACTATCCGTATAGAGGCAGGCACCATTGGCAAATTCGGATTGATTGGTCAATTCGATTGCTTCTTCAAGGGTATTGACCCGTACTATGGATAAGACAGGAGCAAAAATTTCATCACTCCATATTTTCATGTTTGTTTTTACATGATCAAATAATGTCGGTCCAACATAATAGCCATTTTCCTGATCGCCTTCATTCCTGCCATCACGAAGGAGGACAGCTCCTTCTTTCTCCCCGATTTCAATATATTGTTCCGTTCTCTTTTTATGAGTATCACGAATCACAGGCCCCAAGAAAACGTCCTTATCCATTCCATTTCCTATCTTGATGTCATCCGCTGCAGCCTTTAATCTCTCAACGAGCGAATCTCCCACTTCTCCCACTGCAACAACCACTGACGCAGCCATGCAGCGCTCGCCTGCAGATCCGAAAGCGGCATTCGTAATGTTCGTTACCGCATTATCCAAATCCGCATCAGGCATGACGATTGAATGATTTTTCGCACCTGATAAAGCCTGGACACGTTTTTTATTGGCAGCTGCCGTTTTGTATACATACTCTGCGACAGGCTGGGATCCAACAAATGATACCGCTTTAATGTCTTCATGTTCCAATATCCCATTCACGACATCGTGGGCACCATGGACAATATTGACAACACCATCCGGAACACCGGCTTCTGTCAATAATTCCACAAGACGGTTGGCTAATAACGGTGTCCGTTCTGAAGGTTTTAAGATAAACGTATTTCCACAAGCTATTGCCAGCGGGAACATCCAACATGGCACCATCATCGGGAAATTAAATGGCGTAATCCCTGCAACGACACCCATGGGATAACGATACATGCCAGATTCAATACCTGGGGAAATATCAGGAAGCTGGCTGCCCATCATCAAGGTAGGCGCACCTGCTGCGAACTCCACGCATTCAATCCCACGCTGAACCTCACCATATGCTTCTGTATAGCTTTTTCCATTTTCGATTGTGACCAGCTTTGCAAGCTCATCCCAGTGTTCTATCAATAATTGCTGATAACGGAATAAGAAGCGGGCTCTTTTGGGAACGGCGACCTTTTTCCATTCTTTATACGCCTTTTTAGCAACCTGGACCGCTTGGTTTACATCTTCCTTTGTTGAAAGGGGAACGATCGCCAAAGCTTCTCCTGTTGCCGGATTTGGCACTTGTTCATGTTTCGATGTTGTGGAATCCACCCATTTGCCACCGATATAGTTTTTCAACGTTTTTACTTCATTTATTACTGCCATTAAAGAAACCCTCCATTTCAACACGATTTTATAGTTTCATTATATTTTTCAAACGGACTTTTTACATTAGACGTTTTGTATAGTTTTTGATTCAATATTTGCACATATTGTTTGTTTTTGATTTTCCAATATTTATAATAATCATGAACCGAAATTCACGCTTTCAAAGCCGATGTATTTTTCCTTATTTCTTCTTTAATCAGCAGACTCCAAAGCCATCATTTTGTAATGGAATATAGCTTTAAGTCTTGATGCTTTCCCTTAACAAACATTCCTTTTCTTATGATTCCCTCAAATGACATACCAACCTTTTGCATGACCCGTTCTGAACCCAAATTTTCAACGAAGCACCTTGCTTGTATACGAACTAGGTTCATATTTTCAAAGCCAAAGGCGATTATCTTTTGCGCTGCCTCCGTCATCAAGCCACTCCCCCAATATTCGGGTGCAAGCACATACCCGATTTCTGCACTATGATGATCAACCTGCCATGAAACAAAATCAATAGTACCAATCAACTTACCACTTTCCTTGTGTTCTATGCCCCATGGAGCGATTTTCTTATCCTCATAATTTTGCAGGATAAATCTGATAAAATCTTTTGTATCACATAGGGAACGATGAGCTTCCCATGTGACGTAACGGGAAACGTCACTGTTGGATGCATAAGCGAACATGTCTTCGGCATCATTCATGGTGACTTTCCTCATGACCAAACGTTTTGATTCTATAATAGGCAGCTGTCCATATATGTCTTTCACGTTCATGTATACACCCCATTCCATTGATTATTAGTATTATAGCAAGATTGTTAAGCAATCGCTTTCCCGATTGAAAGATTTTCGAAACTTACGTATAATTCAGAAAAAATAGATACAGGAGGTTAGTTATGCCAAAAAGGAAACTCATAATAAGCCAAAATTTGAATGAGCTCTTATTACAGAAAATTAAAGAGTTGGTTCCCGAGTGGACGGTTATCACCGGAAGATCTCCGGAAACATGGAGAGATCATATAGCCGATGCTGAAGTGATCGCAGGCTGGAAAGCGGAAATGTCTGTATCCATTGATGCAAGCGAAGTAAAATGGATCCAGACATGGAGCGCCGGAGTGAATGCTTTACCCCTGGAAAATTTAGAACAAAAGAATGTTCAGATTACAACTGCAAATGGTGTTCATGCATATCCCATTTCAGAGACTATTTTCGCGTTAATGCTTGCCTTAACAAGAAAAGTAGATACATATATTAAACAACAGCAGACAAAGACTTGGCATCACGCACATATGAAGCAGGAAATTCATTAAAAGACCATCGGAATCATCGGTGTCGGAAAAGTCGGAAAGGAAACCGCAAAAATTGCCAAGGCTTTTGGCATGACAGTTTTAGGAATGCGCCATTCCGATAAATCAGAAGAATTTGTCGATGAGATGTTCACACAAAAACATTTGAATGATCTTCTTCCTAGATGTGATTATATTGTCGTGACATTACCTTTGACCCCAGAAACAAGGAATATGTTCGGGGAAAAGGAATTCAAGTTAATGAAGCGCTCCGCTTTTTTCATTAATATAGGAAGGGGAAATCTCGCCATTCAAAACGAATTGGTGCAAGCGCTTATGGACAAAGAAATTGCGGGTGCTGGACTTGATGTGTTTGAAACGGAGCCACTTCCAGAGAATAGCCCATTATGGGAGTTGGACAATGTAATCATCACGCCGCACACATCCGGAAATACGGAATTTTACGACCAAAGGCTCATTCATGATATTTTCATGCCGAATTTAAAGAACTATCTAAATGGTAAAAAACCTTCAACAAATTTACTTGATTACAAAAAAGGGTATTAAGAATTGT
This sequence comes from Peribacillus sp. NPDC096447, assembly GCF_044762725.1. Lineage (NCBI taxonomy): Bacteria > Bacillati > Bacillota > Bacilli > Caryophanales > Bacillaceae > Peribacillus > Peribacillus sp. NPDC096447. The sequence goes on along the minus strand of NZ_JBIWEV010000005.1, from coordinate 313,195 downwards.
TCATTGAATGTGTACATAAATAATCTTCCCATGTTAGCTTGCAGATTCCGACATTATCTGTTATATTTAAAAAGAATTATTTTTGTTCGGGAAGATTGATAAGTGAAAAACTTTTCGTCTAATGATTGAGCAAGGGTAGTAACACAATGTGTGGATTCACACTAGGAGGCAACAACAATGGAACAAGGTAAAGTAAAATGGTTTAACGCAGAAAAAGGATTTGGCTTCATCGAACGCGAAAACGGAGACGATGTATTCGTACATTTCTCAGCTATCCAAAGCGAAGGATTCAAATCATTAGACGAAGGTCAAGAAGTTACTTTTGAAGTTGAGCAAGGTCAACGTGGACCCCAAGCTACTAACGTTCAAAAAGCATAATTTTAAATACAATATATAACGGACCCTACCTGTAGGGTCTGTTTTTTTGATTAAAAAAGTAATCATAAAAAAACCCTATTCACGGGGAATAGGGAACATGAAACAAGTTTAGTAAATGGTAAACCCAGTATAACACACTAAGAATAGAAACCCTAATTTATCCGAAAAGTAAAAATTATCACGCACTTCCCCAGGTTTCCCTGGCCCATGCCATTCAATCATTTCTTATCCACTTCATATGTTCGATCTGTTCCCCAAGGATAAAACGGAGGCATGTCAGTACTGCTTTTCATCTTGAAATCAGCTTTCCTTTTTTCGAGGAAAGCTTCGATCCCTTCTAGTGCATCCGCTTGTTTTCCGGTCCAATGAATCATTTTCGATTCTATTTTGTGTGATTCAACAGGATGGTTGGCACCGAGCATGGTCCACATTAATTGCCGGGATAACGTCACAGAAACGGAAGATGTATTTTCCGCAATATCTGTTGCAATTTCTATTGCAGCAGACATCAATTCGTTTGGCTCGACGATCTTGTTTACCAACCTTCCCTCATATGCTTCACTGGCCGAAATCATCCTGCCGGTAAAAATCCATTCGGAAGCTTTGCCCATTCCGACAAGCCTGGGTAAGAACCAGCCGCTGCATGCCTCCATCGTTATCCCCCGCCTCGCAAATACAAAACCCATTTTTGCATCTGTTGAAGCGATTCTAATGTCCATGGGCAAAGTCATTGTTATCCCAATCCCGACTGCCGCTCCATTAATGGCCGCTATCATAGGTTTTTTCATCTCGAAAATCCGTAATGACAACATTCCCCCTGCATCGCGGTATTCAACCAGAGGAGTGTGATCCATAAAGGTTTCTGCACCTTTTTCCAAGTCCATTCCAGCACAAAATGCATCCCCTGCGCCAGTTAAAATGACGGCTCGTACGTCATCATTTTCATCCGCTTCATTAAAAGCGTGAATCATTTCCTCACACATCTTTTCATTGAAAGCATTCATTCTCTCAGGACGATTCAGAGTAACAATCATGACACGATCGACGATTTCACTAGTTATCGTGGAATACAATAACAGTCCCTCCTTCTCTCACAAATTGAAACATTCAACAGATTTTTAGTTTTTACATATAATTACATATTAAATGTTTTATTTTCAGATTCCTAGTTATTTATTTTGACATACTGATAAAAAATTTTAGTCTCCAAGATAATCGCTTCTATTCTAAAAATATTTTTCATAAACGTGTAACAAAAAGACCAGTCGCAAACGCAACTGGTTTTTTGTTTACCAATATAAATGACAAGCAACGTAATGCCCTGGCTTTTGTTCTTTCCATTCAGGTACAGCACTGGAGCAAATCTCCATCGCTTTAGGGCAGCGTGTCCGGAATACACAGCCGCTCGGCGGATTGATCGGACTTGGTACATCGCCTTTAAGTACGATTCTTTCCCGTTTAATAGTCGGGTCTGGAATCGGCACTGCAGAAAGCAAGGCCTGTGTGTAAGGGTGAAGCGGATCTCTCGTTAAAGAATCACTATCCGAAAGTTCCATCATTCTTCCAAGGTACATGACTAAAATCCGATCTGAAATATACTTGACCATCGATAAATCATGCGCGATGAATAAATATGTCAGTCCCATTTCTTTTTGCAGCTCTTTTAATAAGTTGACCACTTGAGCCTGTATCGAAACATCCAAGGCAGAAATTGGTTCATCACAAACAATGAATTTAGGATTTAATGCCAACGCCCTTGCAATTCCAATCCGCTGGCGTTGTCCACCACTGAATTCATGCGGAAAACGAGTGATATGTTCCGGACTTAAACCAACGAGCTTTAACAGGTCTTCCACCCGTTTCCTTCGTTCTTTACCTTTTGAAATCCCATGAATGGCAAGTGGTTCCCCTATCAATTCCTCCACCTTCATCCTTGGATTCAAGGATGCGTAGGGATCTTGGAAAATCATTTGTATTTCACGGCGGATATGTGACATTTCCCCGAGTTTGTAATCGAAAATATTTTTCCCCTGAAAAAGAACTTCTCCGTCTGTCGGTTCATATAATCGAGTGATTGTACGACCTGCAGTCGACTTACCGCAACCGCTTTCCCCAACAAGTCCAACAGTTTCCCCTGGATAGATTTTGAGATCTAAACCATCTACCGCTTTCAGCGATTGAGAACCAATAGGAAAATGCTTCTTCAGATTCTTTATTTCAACAAGAGGAGAATTTTCGTTGTTTGTCTTTTCTTTTTCGGCCTTATTTTTCAGTGAAACCATTGTTTCTCCTCCTTTATACATTAGTCGGTGCTTGTACCTGTGCTGCCTTGGCCATCGGGTGGTGCAGCCAGCATGCGGCTGTCTGACCTTCTTCCACTACTTCAAGCTCCGGATCATGGTCTTTGCACACTTTCATTGCTGATTCACATCTTGGGTAAAATGGGCATCCTTTTGGCGGATCCAATAAATCCGGTGGTGATCCGATAATCGGAACCAACGGAGCCGTTTTTTCCATATCCAGCCTTGGCACCGTTTTAAGCAGACCTCTTGTATATGGATGCTGCGGGTTTGAAAATATAGCTTCTACCGTACCCGTCTCAACAACCTTGCCTGCATACATGACGACTACCCGTTCACAAGTTTCCGCAACCACACCTAAATCATGAGTGATTAAAATGATGGAAGTATCCATTCTTCGTTGGATATCTTTCATCAGTTCCAAAATTTGCGCTTGTATCGTTACATCCAATGCAGTTGTAGGTTCATCGGCAATCAGTAATTTCGGTTCGCAAGCAAGGGCCATCGCTATCATTGCCCTTTGGCGCATACCACCTGAAAACTCATGCGGATATTGCTGCATCCTCTTTTCAGGCTGTGGAATACCTACCAGTTTCAGTGTTTCCAACGCCCGTTCGTATGCATCATTTCGGGACATGTTTTTATTATGCTTTAAAATGCCTTCCATGATCTGGCTGCCGATTTTTGTCGTTGGATTGAGCGAAGTCATCGGATCCTGGAAAATCATGCTGATTTCATTTCCGCGAATCCTCTGCATTTCCTTTTCACTCATTTTAAGAAGGTCTTTACCGCCAAAGTTTATCGACCCTTTTCCATACTCTGCTGGAGGTGTTTCCAGTAATCTCATGATAGATTTCGCTGTAACACTTTTGCCGCATCCGGACTCCCCAACAATGGCGACGGCTTCCCCCTTTTTCACGTCAAAGTTCACACCGCGAACCGCTTGCACTTTTCCTGCATAAGTATGGAAGGTGATTTGTAAATCGTTGACTTCTAATAGGTTCTCCATCATCGTCCCTCCTATTCTAGTAATATCAAATCGTTATGTTAGGACTCATTTATTTCCGTAGTTTTGGATCTAAGGCATCCTGCAATCCGTCACCAGCCACATTGAACGCGAACATGGTTAAGGAAATCAATATTGCCGGGATTAAAAGTTGATAGAAATTCCCTACCAGAATGCTTCCCAGGGCATCACTTGTCAGTGTTCCCCAGCTTGCCTGAGGCGCCGGCACTCCCAGTCCCAAAAAGCTAAGTGTCGCTTCGGCAAAAATAGCAGTAGGTACAGTCAACGTTAAATTGACAAGGATCGGTCCCATTGTATTTGGAATCATGTGTTTTCTTAAAGTCCAGCTCGTATTGGCTCCAGAGATTGTTGCAGCATGGATATATTCATTCTCTTTCAGTTGTAAAACCTGTCCACGTACCAGTCGCGCCATCGGAATCCACCCCGTAATCGACATCGCAATGATGATCGGCAGAATACCAGGTTTTAATACGACCATCATTAAGATAACCATCAATAGGTATGGGATCGCATAAATCACCTCGGCAAACCGCATCATGATATTATCCGTGCGTCCACCGCGAATGGCAGAAATCCCGCCATAAAGGACACCAATTAAAAAGTCGATCAGCGCTGCCATCAATCCAATGAACAAGGATATCCTCGCACCGTACCAAGCTCGTGTAAATAGATCTCTTCCTGATGAATCCGTCCCAAACCAATGCTCGCTATTTGGGCTTAGATTCTTTTTCTCAAAATCTTGTCCATAATAAGTATATCCGTTAATATACGGACCAAAAATCGCCATCAAGACCAAGAGGATTATAAGAACAAATCCAGTCATCGCCAGCTTATTTTCTTTAAATCGACGCCAGACGTCAGACCAATATGAAACTGTAGGTCTTGCTATTTTTTCGGCTTCCTTAAAGTTGCCTTCGGCGGGCTGGAACATTTCTTCGGTTAAATGCACTTTATCTGCCATTATTTCTTCTCCCCCGTCACTTTAATTCTAGGATCAATCAACGTATAGGCTATATCAACGATGAATATCAATAGAATAAGCACCGCACTATACACAATTGTGGAACCAAGAATCACCGGGTAGTCCCTGTTGGATATTCCCTTTACGAACATATCTCCCATGCCCGGAATACCAAAAATACGTTCAATGATGAAGCTTCCTGTCACGATATTAGCCGTAAGGATGCCCAGAATCGTGATAATCGGCAATAACGCATTCCGAATAGCATGTTTGATTATGATGCCGCTCCGTTTTAATCCTTTGGCCTTAGCTGTCAAAATGTAATCCTGTCCCATTACTTCAAGCATGCTTGTCCGCATCAGTCTCGCGATGAAAGCAAGCGGCATCATCGAAAGGGCAATGGATGGTAAAATGGTGTGCTGCCATGTTGCCCATGTTGCAACAGGGAATATATTCCATTTTATCGCAAAATAATTGATTAAAATAGTCGCCAAGATAAAGTTAGGAACAGAGATCCCTACGATGGCAATGATCATTGATAAATAGTCGGGCCATTTATTTCTTTTCAGTGATGCCACGACACCCAAAATGAGCCCAAAGAAGATGGCAATCACCAATGCTTGTGCCCCTAAGTGCAAGGACACCGGAAACCCCTTCAAAATGTAATCATTCACGGAAATGGATGAGGATTTCAATGAAGGACCAAAATCAAATTGAACGACTTCCAATAAATAATTCCCATATTGGGTCAACAACGGCTTGTCCAAGCCATAGTGGACTTGAAGGTTTTCATAAACAGCAGGAGGCATGGCTCCTTCTTTTGCAAATGGATTTCCCGGAATCGTATGCATTATGATGAACGTTAATGTAATAACAGCCCATAAAGTAATAATCGCCCATTTAAAACGATTTAATGTATATCTCAACATGGTAATCACCCCAATCATCGATTTTCTAAGGAGTTGAAAACGGAAATGAATTCATGAAATATTCAAATTCGCAATTGAAAAATGGGGTATGTCCTTAATCGGACATACCTCCCATTTCAATTTATTCCTTCTATTATTTTTTATCCGCGTAAATAAAGTTCGGATAAGCGTTAATCGGAGCAAACACTCCAGTAACATTCGATTTAACCATATATGGTTTTGTATAGAAGTAAACCGGAAGAATCGGCATTTCTTCGATCAGAACTTCCTCTGCTTTATGTAAAGCAGCCATGCGTTCTTTTGGATCCATTGTAGATTTTGCCTCTTTTAATAAACCATCATATTCTTTGTTCGACCAATTTGCATCATTATAGGCACCGTCCGTTTCCCAAAGCATGAAAGTCATTGGGTCAACATAGTCACCAACCCATCCTGCACGGGAAATTTCAAAGTCGCCAGCTTTTTCACGATCAAGCTTAACTTGGAATTCTGCATTTTCAAGTGTCACTTCAACACCCAGGTTATCGCGCCACATTCCTTGAACGGCTTCAGCAATTTTCTTATGAGTATCTAAAGTGTTATACAAAATTGAAAACTCAGGTAATTCTTTCATGCCTTCTTCAGCAAGACCTTCTTTTAACAATTTCTTGGCTTCAGCAACGTCTTCCTCAAATAGGTTACCTGTATTTTCCTGGAAATCTCCAGTTGCATCAGGAATACCCGGCGGGATTACTCCATAAGCAGGCTTTTGACCGCCTTGAGCAACATTTTCGGTAATTTCTTTGCGTTCGATAGCCATTGAAAGCGCTTTCCTAACCTTTGCATTGTTGAAAGGTTTTACTTCCGTATTAAAGTTGTAATAGTAAACGGCAAGTTCTGCGCCATTTTTGAATTCTTTATCTCCAGAATTAACCAATTGACCTTGCACGTCCACTGGCAGTGGATAAGCGATATCCAATTCGCCACTCTGATACATTTGCCATGCTGTATTTTCATCTTCAATTAGAGCAAAGTTAACCGCATCCAATTTGATTTTATCTTTATCGTAGTAATTTTCATTCTTTTCGATTTTCAGGCTTTCTTTATGTTTCCACTCCGTTAATTTGAACGGACCGTTTGAAACGTGAGTTTTTGCATCCAAAGCCCATTTTGGATTTTCTTCCTGTACCTTTTTATTGATTGGATAGAAAGTATAGAAAGAAGTCAAGTCAAGGAAATATGGTGTAGGCTGTTCCAAAGTAACGACTAATGTATGTTCGTCTGTCGCTTTAACCCCTACGTCCTCTTCCTTCCCTTTCTTACTGTTGTATGCTTCCCCGCCTTTAAGATAATAAAGTTGGTAAGCATAATCAGCAGCCGTTTCCGGTTTCAAAGCATATTTCCAAGCATATTCGAAGTCATTGGCTGTAAGCGGATCTCCATTTGACCATTTCAAACCATCTTTCAATTTGAATGTCCAAGTTAATCCATCTTCACTGATTTCCCATGATTCTGCAGAACCAGGTACGATTTTGCCTTCTTCCGTTTTCTTTGTCAGTCCCTCAAACGTATGTTCAAGGATCCATGATTCATGAGTACCTTGTGCATTTGCAGGGTGAAGCGAACCAGGTTCACTCGAATTGTTCACGTTTAATACTTTTGATCCGGATGAGTCACCCGAGCCGCCTTCTTTTTCATTCGAAGTTTCCTTCGAACCGCCATTGCATGCCGCAAGCATAAGCATGATGGCCATAAGAAGAGCAAGCACTGAAAATTTAGACTTTTTCAAAAAATATTCCCCCTCATCTTTAATCTTTCTTAGAATATTCCCATTTAAGAGATTATCCTTCTAACACCTATTAATCTTCCGTATAGTACAAATAATTTCAGCGAGGCAAGTTAGAAGCATTCATTGCACAGGAATTCACCAAAAAACAACTAGCGAACCGTTTGCATAAATCTGTATTTCTACCTATAAAAGCAATTAATGCAGTTTACTAGTTAAAAATCACCCTCTTTTCAACCTCGCTAAGGATACTATACCTCGAATTAAAGATGTTGAATTTTAAGTATATTACGAATAAATCAAAAAATCAATAAACCAGTGAGTACTTTTTCACAATATAGTAATTATTTGCTAATCAATTCGATCTAGATACTAGGTAAATAGAAATGATCACCTAATTGTTGTAAAAAGGACTTCCGACTTCCAAGTGTTTTTCCAAACACTTCTAATTCAGTATTCATATAGGTTCTCTTGTTTATTTATTTCTAAATATTCTAATAATTCATGTTGGGTTGGTTACTAAGACCACTTTCCTAGCAAACCATCCCCTTTCATTTAATATGTTTTAGTAGGATAATGCATTACTTCATTAAAATATTGAGTTCTTTTTAATTAATCTCCAAATAACGGGTAATAACTATAGGAGAATAGAAATATCCCTTCATTCTCCCCTAAATGTACCCGTCGTTTCAATCAAAAATGACCCTTCTTCATTTATGATTAAATAAATATAATGACACGAAAAGTAAACATATGCCTGCCACCTTTTTCGCGTCCAAGGGGATGCGAACCCCTCCAAATAAACCGAAATGGTCAATTACAGCCCCGATCAGTATCTGGCCTGCGATAACCCCGACCAAAGCAGGTGCCACTCCGATTTGTGGGACAACCAATATTATCACAATTACATAAATAGCCCCTAATAGTCCGCCTATCAATTGCCATTTTGGTACTGACGCGACCGCCGAAATATTTCCATTTCCTGCAAACAAAACAATAAATAATAAAGCGAGTGTCCCGATTCCAAACGAAATGAAAGAAGCTTCAATGACCCCCACTTTTTTCCCTAATCCACCATTGATTTGTCCTTGAATGGCAATGGTGATGCCGCCTAGGACCGCAAGCAACGGAAATAGTATCTTCACAATGATTTTGCTCCTTTTTATGTCCATCCGGACTGATTAATGAATCCGCATTCCATTTTAACATGAAAAATATGTATATTGTCCTTTACTGATATAAAATCATCTGCAAATAAAAAAAACTGGCACTAACGGCCAGCTGCAATCTTCTATATTAAACTAAAATCTATTTGATCCCTGAACACTTTGTTGCCGTAACTGGCAATACTCTGTACATAACAAGGAAAACACCAGTGCATCATGCGATTGTTCACGAAGAAATAGATAACTTCGGAGGCTGCCTTCCTCTTTGAATCCAAATTTCTTTAGAAGGTTCCTGGATGCAATATTATCCTTGAAAGTTAAAGCGGCGATTCTTTTTAGTCTCAATTCTTCAAAGCAATAGCGCAATACTTCGTTGACAGCTTCAGACGTAAAGTGTTTCCTCCAAAATTCAGGATGGATTTCATATCCTATTTCGGCGCGTTTGTTGGCTAGGCTCAATTGATTCAGGCCAACGGTACCGATGAATTTACCTGAATCTTTTAAAATTACTCCCCACCGCATCCCACGTTTGTTTATATAAGCACTTTTAAACGAGTCGATTAAGCGGCGGGCATCTTCTACTAGAGTTAAACTTTCTATCCCATCATATTTGGTCACTTCATCTTTAGAGAGGATTTCAAACAGACTCTCAGCATGATGGTGACCTATTTCGATTAAACGCAGCCTTTCTGTTTCCAATTCCTTAAACCACATCGAAGAATCCCTCCGTATATTCAGCTGTCTACTTAATTCTATTCATGAAGAAGAGATACCTGTCTTAATGGACAATACTTTTTGAAAATTCCTTTCCTTAACGTACAATGCTGAGTCTTCATGTCCTCCCTTTGTAATCAAATCCCTGATGATTTATAGCATTATAAGCCGTCCGTTTCCTCCATAACAATAATAAACGTACTTACAGGATGATATTTTTCACTTAGTTCCATATAACCACTTATCATTTTTGATGTCCTTATTATTTAACCCTGACAACATAGTCAGCAATCGTAAAATGATTCTTTTTCTGCATGATATAATTTTTCCGATCTATCAAAAAGCCCTATGATTTTGGTCTACCATTAACACTTCCAGGGTTATATGGACCCTTATTATTCTGTTCCTCTTAGATACCTTTTTCCCATAGCAACCAAGAATTTGAATGAGCTAATTTTACACAAAACTATTTTTATAGCATACTATACTTCCAATCCAGATATTCTACTAGGAGGAATCAAAATGAAGAAAATCATCCTTTTATCGGCACTGTCTCTATCCCTGCTATCTCCAAAAGTTGCAATGGGAGCCAATACTTACGAGGTGGCAAAAGGAGATACCTTAACGAAAATTGCTTCTGAATATGATGTCAGCATTGACGAATTACTCAAAACGAACTCTGCTATAAAGGATGCAAATCAAATTCGAATCGGACAAATCATAAATCTTCCGGCATCCAACACCACAGTAAATCAAAAAGAAAGTCAATCAGTTGAACAGCGGGTTCTTAGTTTAGTTAACGAAGAACGTTCAAAATTGGGCCTACCTCCCCTTGAAATGGATACAGCCGTTTCCAACGTAGCAATCTTGAAATCTGAGGATATGCGTGATAATAATTATTTCAATCATACAAGCCCGAGTTATGGATCGCCTTTCGATATGATGAAATCCTTTGGGATCAGCTACGAGTACGCAGGGGAAAATATCGCAGCAGGTCAACCTAGTGCGGATGCTGTCATGAAATCATGGATGAACAGCCCCGGACATAAGGCCAATATCCTGAACAAGAACTATACACATATTGGAATTGGGCATGTGACAGGAGGGAAATACGCCCACTATTGGACCCAGCAATTCATTGGAAATTAAAATCGTTAGAGGCGGCAGTTTGCCGCCTCTTTTTTTATCCTTATATTCCAAATTTAATGCTTGCTATTATCCGTGATTATATACCTTTCTCACTTTATATTGAAAAGACGTCATATTAGTTTGCACGCTTCAATAAAAAAACGTAAAGTAGTTATATCATACTATCTTTCAACTATCTTACTGATAAAAATTAAATTATGTTAAAATAGAATTCTAGACATAGGTACAAAGGGGCAATTGTGATGAAAATAGAGGTTGGCTCTGTTATCAATGAATTACGAATAAAACAAAATCTTACAAGGGAAGAACTGGCTAAGGATATATGTGAACCTAATGCCCTGTCAGATTATGAAAGAAGCATCACTTCCCCAACCATTGATGAATTGGCACTTTTTGCGGATAAACTTAAAGTTGACCTGCCGTATTTTTTCACTACCAAAAATGAACCGATTTATAATTATATAGAAACCATTAAACTTTTGATTAACAAATACAAACGGACACGTAATTATGAAGCAATTTATGAAATCGTCCAAAAAGAAATGGCAACGGCACCGGAAAAATCGATATCATTTTATCAATACTTAAAATGGCATGAAGGTATCTCTTTTTTTTATTTATACAATGACAAACAAAAGGCTATAGAATTATTGAATGAGGCCATTCAGATTACCATGGGTAAACGGGTCATTCTTCATCAACAGGAAATAGAAGTTTTAAATAGTATCGGGATCATCCATTTTAAAACGAAGAATTATGAAGAGGCCATCACCATCTTCAATGAAGCACTGGAATTTATCGAGAATATTCCCCATGTGAATCAAGAAGGTACCATTATCGTGAAGATCATTCATGGATTAGCACAAACATTGACTGAACTTCATAATTATCAGGAATCATTAAATTATACTCTTAAAGGGATCAACATTTGTAATTCGATAGAATCCTTATATTTATATGCGGAACTCCATCTTTTAACTGGTAAAAATCTGGTTCATCTTCAACAACCTGAAGAAGGACTGCACTATATAAAGCAATCCAAGAACATTTTCAGTCTTCAAAAAAACGAAGAATTCGTACAAATTGCCGAACATGAATTGGAAAGCATTTTGCAATGCTTATGAACTTCAAGGATAAAAAAAGATAGAGATTGCTTTAAAATCTCTATCTTTTTTTATTATCGTTAGTTCACCCTTACCTTCAATCAATTTCAAATCCTTTAAAACATCATTACACTTTCAATAGCTCTTCTATGTCAGCTATAATAGAAGAATGTAACCCAACTGGAGGAAAAAAAATTGTCTAATAGATTAGGTTTAGTACTTGACGTAGAAACAACTGGTTTACGTCCCTCTTCAGATGAAATTATCGAGCTTGCCCTTATACTCTTTACATACAGCAGTGAAACAGGGGAAATCATTAATCTTATTGATCAAGAATCATTTTTAAGGGAGCCTCTCTCCTATGGAGCAAGAAGGAATTATGATCAAGCATACAGAATTCATGGAATTCCATACAGCTCCGTAGAAGGAAAAAGTTTTCACGATGAAAAAATAAAATCCTTCATTGCCCGTACCGATTCGATTTTCGCACATAATGCTTCTTTCGATAGAAGTTTTCTCTACCAAATGTATCCGGAAATCAATGATCAAAAGTGGTTCTGTACGATGCGGAATGTACCTTGGAAGCAATATGGATTTGAGAATAGTAAACTCTTAACATTACTGCAGGCACATAATATCACCAATTTTCAAACACACAGGGCTATGGACGATATTTCTTACCTAATGGAACTTATGAGAAAACCAGGTCCTTCTGGCCATCCTTATTTAAAGGATGTCATTGCAAAAAATCCGATGAAGAAATATGCACCTGCTTCCCAAAAGACAAGGGTATAGCCGTTTAAATAATTACTTCATTGTTCAGGCTGCACCAATGTTTTGTCACAAACAAACCGTTGCCATTTCATGTGAACAGGAATGCATATCTTTAAATGGGTGTTATTTTAAGGGCAATTTTATTTTCCTGCATTTCACTTATTACCTGATATTTATCAAAAAAAAACAGCGACCCAGACGGGTCGCTGTTTCAGTTTGTCGACAGGGGGTTCGGAATGAATGGTCTCTCCCCAAAACATGATTATTTACTGGAACGTGATTTTGAGGGGTTAAAATTTGAACGTTGATTTCCACTCCAGGCACTCGCTTTCCGCGGGCGCGGTCCGGGAGCCTCCTCGGCGCTCTTTGCGCCTGTGGGGTCTCCCTTGAACACGCTTTTCCCGCAGGAGTCTCGTACCTTCCGTTCCAATAAACTTTGTTTTAAAATTTAGATAGAAACCCCTTTGCCGACCAAAAGTGGGTCCGGAACGGCCTTATCCCGAATCCGAAATTATTACCATGATTTAAAAACGAGACTTGGTTTTACTCCATAATTTTTTACTTTTTTATATGGGGTGAAACCCTCTCAAGATTGAAGAAATTTGCGACACCCCTCCCGAATAACTGGCTAGCCGAGACCCCACTGCCGATTGCTTTGATGCGGCTTGGCAGACAGTCGGCGGAAAGGAAGCGGATTTCTTCAATCAACTGGAATTTTTTTAAAAAAACTGTAGGCAATCTCGCTTTCCTCGAATTTGTCTACAGTCAAAAACAGCGACCCAGACGGGTCGCTGTTTTTTTGATCATTGTACAGTTGCTTCTTCCTGTTGTTCATTTAATGCGCCGTTCAACTTCTTATGCCGATACATAAAGTAAAGAAGTGATAATATTAATGCCACAACGAGGAATATGGCCAATATGCCAAGATTATGCCACATGAAGCTATAATCTCCTGTTGAGATCACTGCCCGAAAAGCATTAATAGAGTAAGTCATCGGTAAGAACGGTGTGAATCCTTGCAGGAAGCCAGGAACCAATTCATTTGGGAATGTTCCGCCACTGCTGGTCAGTTGAAGAATCAAAATCAATAATGCTATGAACCGGCCAGGATTGTCAAAGGCTGAACCAAGGAACTGAATGATTGCCATGAATGTGCAGCTAGCAAGAATGCTTACTGCAAAAAATAGCGGCAGGCTCGTAACATTGATTCCAAGGCCTAAAATTAAAATCGAGTCCACCAATATGGCTTGACAGATTCCTATAAGAGCCATGACGCTGTATTTACTAATAAACCAGCTAAATCCACTTGCAGGTTTAACAGCAGGATCTCTTAACGGGAAAATGATCGTCAGAACGATAGCCCCGATAAATAAACTTAATGAAATTAAATATGGTGCAAAACTTGTACCATAGTTCGGTACATTATTAATTGGTAATTTATCCACTTTAACTGGGCTTGCAAACATGTCATATACTTCTTCATTGGATTTTATCTTGCCTGCTTCGTTTGCCCCATCATTTAATTCCTCATGCAATTCTGCAGATCCATCTGAAAGTTTGGCGATTCCATCTTGCAACTTAATGGCTCCATTAGCCAGTTCTCCCATACCGCTTGTAAGGCTGGAGGAACCTTCTTTCAACTTATCCGTTCCCGTAACCAGACCTTTCGAACCTTCGGAAAGCTGTGAAGTTCCACTTGATAGTTGCTTGGAGCCATCTTCAAGCTGATCAAGCCCGCTAACCAAGTTATTGCTGCCTTCGGTTAACTGTCCAAGCCCACTTTGTGCTGAATCTATACTATCGCCAAATGTTGTCAAACCAGACACCAATTGACTTTGACCATTTTTCAGTTCATTCGCCCCATTGGCGAGTTTATCCTGAGCTTGCTTTAATTGAGTGAAACCGCCGCTTAATGCACTTGTGCCTTCACCTAACTGATTTGCTCCATCACTAAGGCTATTTGAGCCTTTAGCAATTTCAGTTGCACTGGCCGATAGTTTCCCTACTCCTTCAGAAACTCCTTTACTACCTTCACTAATGCGGGTTAGAGAAGAAATCACTTCCTCCAAACGCGCTTTCTCGGCAGGATCATCCGCAGCTTCAGATTGTTGTTTCAATCCGGAAATAACCTCATCCAAACCTGCCGACACTTCAGATGCCCCCGCTTTTGCTTCGTTCGATGCTGCGCTCCAATCAGACAATGAACCTGAAAGCTGGGCAGCACCAGCCGCTACACCATTTGCTCCCTCAGTCAAAGCGGGCAGCTTTTCTTCTATTTGATTGAATCCCTCTAATGACTGTTGCAGTCCAGAGGCCAATTCACCAGTTCCCGCTTCAGATTTCTTGGCTCCTTGCAAAAGCTCGGATTGCCCATCTTTCATTTGTCCAACACCAGAGCTAAACTGTCGTAACCCTTGATTGAGTTCTTTTGATCCTGCAGCTGCCGAACCGACCCCATTCGAAAAGGTCAATGATTTTTCAGCTAATTTTTCCAGGTTTTCATGGATTTCGACAGAACCTGAATGAAGGGAATCAATTCCTTCATCCACTTTTTTGGAACCTTCTTTAGCTGAGTTAATCCCTTCACCAAGTTCACTGGATCCGTTCTTAACTGTATCTGTCCCATCTTTCAATTCCCCAGCTCCATCACTGGCACTTTTGAGTCCGTCAGCCACTTCGTTCAAATTATCGAACATTGACTCCGCATAGGTTTTCGTAACGGCTGACGATACCTCCCCTTTAATTCTCTCCGAAGCTGCGTCACCTATTTTAGTCGATATATAGTTGAACCCTTCATTGGACGTATAAATTAAATCAAGTTTTTCCGGATTGTCCTCCTGTAAGGTCGTTGCATTCTTCGAAAAGTTTTTCGGGATTTCTATTTTCATGTAATAATCTTGATTTTCCAAGCCTTCATTGGCTTCTTTTTGACTGACGAAATGCCAATCGAAATCCTTCTTTTCCTTTAATTCCTTGACTAAATCTTTTCCTATTGTAAGTTCCGATTCATTGAACTCCGCACCCTCATCCATATTGACAATGGCAACAGGCAATTGGTCGACCTTACCATATGGATCCCAAAATGCCCACAGGAACGTGCCGCTATATAATAAAGGAATCAGTATGATCCCTATTATGGAAATGAGTATCATAGGATGTTTTATTATGGCTAAAAATTCACCCTTTAAAGATTTTAACACTCTTACCAAGCCCTCCTATACGACGAATATGCCGTTTATTAATCTATCTAGGTGAAAATGGATTGAAGAATACTTAATAAAGTCATTTGCTTCTGCAATATATAATTTAAATTCTTCTTCACCTTAATATATATAATTTTTAAACAATCAATAATTACTGACCATATTGTTCATTTGGTCAGTATCACGAAAATAATATAACATTTATCCTTCTTTTTATCAATATTTTTTCACAGTCTTACATCGTATATTTACTGCATTTCTCTTTATATCCTATTTAGATTGCCTTTTTAGCTGATTAAGACCTTTTCATGAATTATCTCTGATATTACATGGCAAAAAAGGGTATCCATTATGGATACCCTTTTTGTTAGCTATATTAGCATAATTAATAAAGCGCTTTCATATCATTTTGATATAATTCCTTTTAATTTTTCGGCCTGCCCGGTCAATTTCTTCAAGGACTCCTGATACTCTTTTTCCAATTGTTTAATGATGCCGGCAGCGGTATCTATTTTTTTAATTGCCCCTACACCATGACCCGCTGACCAAATATCACGCCACGCTTTAGATTCAGATGGTTTGGACATGCTGTCAAAATCGACTTTTTCTTTTTTGGCCAATTGTTCTGGGTCCATGCCTTCCTTTCTGATGCTCGGTTTCAGCATATTACAATTAACGCCTGAAAATGCATCAGTCAAGATGATGTCATCATGATCACAATCGACAAGCATTTCACGATATTCATCATTTGCCCTGCTCTCTTTCGCCACGATAAAACGTGTACCCATATATGCAAGATCCGCTCCAGCTGCCTGAGCTGCCAAAATACTGTGACCAGTACTGATGGATCCGGCAAGCAAAATGATTCCGTCCCAGAATGTCCTTACGCTGTCCACGAAAGCAAAGCTATTTATCTCACCCGCATGACCACCGGCTCCCGAGGCAACCAAGATCAATCCGTCCACACCTGACTCCGCAGCTTTTTTTGCAAAATCCACAGAGCTGACATCCGAAAAGACCAAGCCGCCATAGCTATGTACGACATCCACCACATGTTTGGGTGAACCTAATGATGTAATGACGATGGGAGGCTGATGCTTTTTGACCAATTCCAACTCTTCTTCAAGCCGGCTATATGTACGGTGGACAACCATATTCATTGCCCATGGAGCAATCTTTGAGCCTGGTTCTTTATCCTTTGCTGCAATCAATGTGTCGTTTATGTCACCCATCCATTGATCCAGTACCTCAATCGGACGCGCATTCGGTGCTGGAAAAGAGCCGATCACCCCATTCAAACAGCATTCTTTCACTAACTCAGGACCCGATATTAAAAACATAGGTGCTGAGATAACTGGTAAAGATAATTGATTCCACCACTGTTCAGGCAAGCTTCTAGTCATCCATTAAACCTCCCATTATTAATATATTACCAAAATATAACACTACAAGATTATCATACTTCTAAAATACACAATTTTCAAGAAATTTAATTCAGCAGCAAAAATTTCATTTTTGGCAGCGCCATTTCAATAAAAAAACTGTATATGGAATACGTCCCATATACAGTGTCGATTCAATTTGAAAGCGCCCATTTACGAATGGCCTTAGCCACACCATCTTCTTCGTTTGTCGCTGTAACCCAATCTGCTTTTTCTTTCACAATTTCTTGGGCGTTTCCCATTGCCACACCCACTTTTGCTTCAGAAATCATTGCAAGGTCATTAAGGCTGTCACCCACTGCCATAACATTATCCATAGTAATATCGAGCAATGAACATACGAGCTTTATCGCTTTCGCTTTATTTACGCCCATGGCATTCACTTCAATATTCGTCGGGCTTGAATTGCTTATTTCAAAGTTTCCTTTTGATACCAGTTCATCCATGATGATTTTGCGGATGCTTTCATCATCTGTATCAAATCCGAATTTAAGCCATTGCGAATCATGGATTTTCTCAGGCATTTCAGCCCTGTATATATTATCGCAGCTTATTGCCCAGAAATGAGTACCATGTTTTTGGCTTAATTCCCACATCCATTGTATGGAATCACTATCGACGATATTCCTTTCCACCAGTTTTCCTTGATTATCGTAAATTTCGCTTCCGTTTACCGTAATGAGGTATGATTGAAGTTCCATTGACTTTGCAAAATCACTGCATGTCGCATAGGATCTTCCTGTGCTCAATACCACAAAAACCCCTTGATTTTCGGCTTCTTTTATCGCTCTGCGATTTTCTTCAGATATCTCTCCAGCCTTATTGAGAAGCGTGCCATCCATATCAAGTGCAACTAGCTTAATATCTTGTTTCTCCAATCTTATTCACCCTTTCATTATCCTTCTTTATGTAACTATGTCAATGATAGCTTATAATGCATACGCAAGGAAAGTACGTGAAGAATTAAACAGGCATTATCATTAGTGTCGTGATATTAATAATCAAACAAATTTCTTATCATGACACTTTGTATTCTGCCATTCTTTCTACTCCCTTCCTTTTTTCATTTCATTCAATTCTTTTTTTATTTGACCTTCCCATTTTGGGACACCATCATTTTCATCAAATTCTATAATGACATCCGTTACCCCTCTTTCCTTGAATATCTCATTAAACAGCCGATCTTTAATGTCATCCGCTTGGGCGATTGAAATATGGGGATCAAGTTCGACTTCAAGTTCAACATGGAAGTCTTCCCCTTCTTTTATTACGGCCAGTTTCTGTATATCCCTTACGTCTGGATCATCCATGACCATCGTCCCGATTTTTTGTCGCATTTCAATATCGGCTTCCCCAAGAGCACCTGCAGCATTATCAAGAAAAACCCTTCCAACCACATAGAACATACCGAGACCGATCATGACGGAAGCAACTCCTTCCGCTTGGATGAAAGGCGTGAAGTTTGCTAATAAAATGGCAATTATCGCAAGCACCCCACCACCGGTCGCTACCATATCTTCCATGAATACTAATTTCGTCGCTGGTTTTGCTCTTTTTAAACCAGTGAAGCTCTTAAATATGACGGCTGTTCCTTTAGCTTCGATTCCAGTCTCATGCACCACTTCTTTCATCGCTTTAAATAATACATATGATTCCAACACAACCGCTAAGGAAAGGACGGACAAGTTAATAAGGATACCAGTTGATTCTGCAGGGTGCAAAATGTGATGAAACCCTTCTTTAATCGTTTCATAAGACATGATTCCGACAACCAATACTGCCCCTAATAATACAAGGTTAACCAAACGTCCAAAACCATCAGGGAATCGATCCGTTGGTGACTTTTTGCTTAGTGCGGAACCAATGAAGACGAAAAACTGA
Source organism: Peribacillus sp. NPDC096447 (assembly GCF_044762725.1). NCBI lineage: Bacteria > Bacillati > Bacillota > Bacilli > Caryophanales > Bacillaceae > Peribacillus > Peribacillus sp. NPDC096447. The sequence goes on along the minus strand of NZ_JBIWEV010000005.1, from coordinate 294,403 downwards.
TTCGCAGCATCGCCCAAAGTATGTAAAGTTTCAGCAAACATAGCGACATTCCCTGTCATGAAGTAAGCAATCCCCTTTAGCACAGCGATGATACTATTCACACAGGCAGCAATGAACGCCGATTTATTACCTTGTTTCAATAACCGAAATAATTCTTTCATTTAAAAACCCCCCCTAATCTTTTTATAAATCCATTTTTATAATGTATTATCCCCAACACTGGAATATATGAAACCACAAAAAGCGAAACCCTTAACTAAACGAATATATTCCAGAATCGGACTCATCTATTCTAATAAGTTCACAATGAACGCATCCATTTCTTTAGAAGACTGATTAATGCAACAAAAAAAGGAGTAAGCGGCGGCTTACTCCATATAATCCAAGAACTTCAAGCGTTTAAGCTTCCTTTTTCACTAACTTAGATGGATTATTTACTTTATAGCGTATTTCTTTATTATATTTTTTGTCGACCACTTTTCCATCAAATTCGATTTCGTCCCCTTCTTCGAGCTCAGCTTTTTTCAATGTCTTGCTATATCCACACCAAGCATCGCCGATGGTCAATTCAGGTTCCGTTGTAACTTTGACATTCTCCAAGAGTATGACTTCATCTTCTTCACCAGTAAAATGGTTCATTTTCGCCGTGAACTCCTTGACGGTCGCGGTAAAATGCACTTTTTCCCCAGGTAAGTCCAACTTAGGTTTTGCTGTCGTTTTTTTAGTTTTGGTTTTTGCCTTTTTTGGTTCTTCACTTAGCTGAACGGAGTTTTCCGTAATTGGCGCTTCCTCCACCTGCTCAGTTTCACTAAGAACTGCGGCTGTTTCGGAAACCGGGCCACTCAACAGTTCTTTTCCGAAACTGGAGCTTTGCATTTCCTTTAAATAGGAAGGGTTAATGCAACTAAGCTTACCATTTTCAAATTGAACGACTACAGTGTCAAGTCCGTTTCCATATTGTTCATAACCTGCCAATTTGACTTTTGCTTGAAAACTTCCGCTTTTATATACTAGTTCTCTTTTTACCGAACGGGCAGTGAATAATTTCCATTCTAATCCTTTTGCGATATAGTCCGTATCATCTAAAAAAGGGATATATTCTCCTTTTGGTGCGATATAATGAATCAAATCTTCAGCTGGAGTTTCAGCCACAGTAACCACTCCTAATCTTTTCTATAGATTATATTCTAGCAAAGGATTTCAAAGTTGCAAATGAATGAGTATCGTAATGGGTGATTGCAGTCAGAATCCCGAACACACTTAAATCCTTTCCATGAAATGAATGCGATCATTTTTTGAACCAGAAAAAAAGCTGCCCACTAAGAGCAGCCCGGACTGTGACAAATTCAAAAAAGCCTTTGCCTAAAGTTTTTATTTAAAAAACGTTCCAGTATTCAGAAATCCGCTCCCTTTCCGCGGACTGACTGCCAAGCCGCATCAAAGCAAGCGCCTGTGGGGTCTCGGCTAGCCAGTTATTCGGCAGGAGTGTTGCATATTTCTTCAATTTAGTAAGGGTTTCATCCTATAAAAAAACTCAAAAAAACATGAAGGATAACTAAGTCTTCTTTTAAAATTATGGTTCGGGAAGAGACTATTTCGAAACTCTATTTCGACAAACGGAGCTGCCCACTAAGAGCAGCCCATTATTTGAATAGTCAATCTTTTATTTCTGTAATTGGAAAAACTACTTTACCCTTCCTTAACGTTAATTTGTTTTAGTTTTGCATCTTGTTCAGGAGTAATTACCTTTTTCTTATGATAAAACAGAAAGTATGACCCAATTACTAGAATCGTGAGAAGGGTTGTAAGAAAGAATTGCAATCTCATGGAATCAATAAACGCCTGAGCAACGAATATAATAAATAATACGGCAATGGTCACGTAGGTTAAATAAGGGAATAGCCACATTTTCACTTTGAGTGTCCCGGGATTTTCTTTTTCCGTCTTTTTCCGTAAATATAGATGAGAAAAGGCGATAAAGATATACATGATCATAGTGACTCCTCCAGAGCTGTTTGCGAGAAAAGCAAACAATTTATCAGGAGAAACAAATTTAAATGTCGTGAACACATAAGCAAAGAAAACACTTGCCATTAACGCCCAAATCGGGATTCCCCGCTTATTCACTCGGGAAAGGATTTTCGGTGCATCACCTTTTTTTGATAAAGAATATAACATACGAGAGCTTGTATATAGGCCTGAATTCAAAACAGAAAGCAATGAAGTGAAGATTACGATATTCATGATTTGACCCGCTGCCGGCAGGCCTGCCATGTCAAATACGCTGGCATAGGGGGTTTTCAGTAAATCTTCAGCCCCTTGGGGGATTACGAGAACTAACACGGTCACTGAACCAACAAAGAAAAGAAGGAGACGCCATACAACACTGTTTATGGCTCTAATAATATTTTTTTCAGGGTTTTCAGACTCTCCTGCAGCAATGGCAGCTACCTCACTTCCCGATAAAGAGAAAGTAATGAATATCACACTAAGAAGGACAGGCAGAAAACCTTTTGGTAAAAATCCTCCATCTCCAGTAATGTTTGAAAGGCCTGGTGAATCAAATCCCGGAACAAATCCGAAAATCATGGCGGCACCCAGGAAGAGGAATATTACAATGGCAGCCACTTTCATGAAAGCTAACCAGTATTCAAATTCCCCATAAGCTTTGACTGAATAGATATTCGTAATCGACATTAATATAGGGAAGGATAGACTAGCAGCCCACATAGGTATACCAGGAAACCAATCATGAATCATAGTACCCAATAACGTAGTTTCAATAGCAATGATGATAACCCAGTTGAACCAGTATAACCATCCGATCGTGTATCCGGCCCAGGGACCAAATGCTTGATGCGCATATGTTGAAAAGGATCCGCTATCAGGATTTACCACAGCCATTTCACCCAGCATGCGCATTATAAGCACGATCATCAATCCTGCGATTATATACGATAAAATAGCACCAGGCCCAGCTGAATCTATTATTGTTCCGCTTCCGATAAATAGTCCTGCCCCAATTACCCCGCCAATAGAAATCATTGTGACATGCCTGGTCTTGAGACCATGTTTCAATTCATTTGTTTGAAGTGCCACTATTGTCACCATCCTTTAAAACTTTCTAATTACCGTTTTGTAAGCAGTAAACCTCTGCTCATGGGTACATTAGTAGAAATCTTTCATTCAAAAACAATGTTTACAGTCCTATTCTCGTTTCATCATTAGTTTAATGAGGCCAAATTCACTATCGATATATGTATATTGCACAGCATATACTCTATTAACCATAACCGCTTTTCTATTTATACTCCTTCTTTACTAACATCAGCACCTCAACGGAAAGTACAAAGAACCTTGCTGTTTTTGCACTTTTTTGCTTTTTGTTGAGTGATTTCCTTTTATGTAGTTATCCAGCTCTATCCTTTCTTTACTAACTCTTTTTTTTTATAAAAGCACCCTCTCTCACTAAAATTTTATACATATATAATAAAAGCAATATCCATGCCAAAAAAAGGATAGGTATTTTATTAGGGTTTAACAATTTTAAGTACCTAAAACGATTCAATATTGAATTATAAATTCAATTTTCGATTCACACATTAATTATCGACCCTTTTTGATTCATAATCGAATCGAAAATGACAATTTATTTGTTTTCTTTTACTATTTCGACACATATATACTGAAAAATAACAGAGATAAAAAAGAAGATGCTAAAATCCTAATTGTGATTTCTTGGCATCTTCCAAATAGATTTATTTTCGCTGAGAATGATTTTATGTAAAATACCGGCAGAACCGGAGTGCCCTCCTGCTAATAATTAAAACTCTATGTTTACAAGCTTCGAAAAAATTCGATATGTATATAATGCTGTATGAAAATTACCCTACTGATATGTATGAAACACTTATGATTCAGTTCTGAACTTCGGAGAAATGGATGCTGAATGTGGTTAAATTTTCATTGGAGACACAATTCATATATCCATCATTACTTTCAATGATCTTTTTACATACGTATAATCCAATTCCCGTTCCTAACTCTTTCGTTGTGACAAAGGGCTCAAAAATAGATTCGATCAATTCACTGGCAATGGCCGGTCCATTATTTGAAATTCGAATTATTCTTTCATTCGCCTCAATTAAAGAGTCTATCCTCAAAATTCTAGGATGTTCCTTATCCTTTAAGGCATCAATTGAATTTATAAAAAGATTCAAGAACACTTGTTTTAACCCATCCTTGCTCGCTGTCATGATGAAGTTTGGATAAATATCTATTTCCACATTAACGCTGGCATCCACAATATTTGCATAAGTCAATTCTTTTATTTCTTCAATTAACTTTAATACGGAAATTTCCTCTCTTTGTTCCTCATTAAAATCAGACTTAGAGGTATGGAGGAATTGGGTTATCCTGAAATTCAACTGATTTAACTCATAATCAATGATATCCAAATATTTCAAGTCAGGATTCTCCCTCTTCAGTAATTTATTGAACCCCATGATAGCTGTAAGAGGGTTACGGAACTCATGTACAAAGCTTGATGATATTTGACCCAGTACCGCTAATTTATCTTTGTGGTTTTCACTAATATAAGACTTTTTTTCCTCAATCACTTCATTTGTAAGATTCGTATATCTAGTTACTGCATGGTAGCTGAACGTATCAAAGTGCAGGTTAATGTCATTAATGAATCTCTGCATATATTTAATTGGGATATTGGCGCCAAAGACATTTCTGATTATGATATTTCTCCCCAAATTGATATTATATAGAAAATCCCCAATGTTGATATTTGCTTCAAGACGTTCTTTTGCAACCTGGTAAGCCAATTTTAACAGCACATCATCAGACAATACCTCTTTGAACGTTTGGATGACCAGTGAGTACATCCCATAACCATTTTCCTTAATTCTTTCTTTGTAGGGGTCTATTTCATTGATCTTAATAGTCTCGTTCCATTCATTTAAAAACACAGATTCATTTTCTTCCAAATATTGAATCAATACATGTTTATACTTCTTATGTTCAGATGACAACTCCATACTATTGACCACACATCCCCTTGCGGAATTTAGTTACTACATCAATAACATCATTCTATATGAGATTTTGATAACCTGCACTTCATTATTTATTGTATTTTAGGTGAAATGTAGCTTATAAGGAGACAGGTATGCTGGTCCGCATATAGTTACTTGCGATAACAAAGAACCGACCAAATCAGGTCGGGAATCTGAAATTGTCATAAAAAGATTCTTCATATTTTTTTATATACTGAGAGTCTCTTACTTTTGAAAGTTAATTCCATATTTTTTCATTTTTCTATATAGCGTATTACGGCCGATGTCGAGTTGTTTCGCTGCGTTACTGATATTCCCTTTTGTTCGTTCCAATGCATTCCTGATAAGTAGGGTTTCTTGTTCTTGAAAGTTTCTTGGTTCTCGATCGGCATTTGCCCCTTCCTCATGTGTAATGGAAGAAACAGGACAAAGTGCCGCAAGCAATTCCCTTGTAATCGGGCCATTATCAGCTAGGAATGCAGCCTGTCCCAGCACATTTTGCAATTCACGGAAATTACCTGGCCACGAATATTCCAAAATGAATGTTTTAGCTTCGTCAGTTAGTTCGGTATGTTCGCTCTTATAAGGTAAATCCGTTAAAATATATTCTGCTAACAGCAATAAATCTTTACGACTCCTTAGATTTGGAAGTTTTAAAGATAATCCACAAAGTCGGAAAAATAGATCTGCACGGAATTCTCCAGCTTCAATTTCTTTTTGTAAGTCTTTGTTGGTGGCGGCAATGACCCTTACATCGATTGGAATGGAAGCATGTCCTCCGACACGCGTCACACATCGTTCCTGAAGCACGCGGAGCAGAGTCGCTTGTGCTTTAAGCGGCATGTCCCCGATTTCATCCAAAAACAGGGTTCCGCCATCTGCAGCTTCGAATTTCCCCTTATGCCCGCCGCTTTTTGCGCCAGTAAAGGCACCCTTTTCATATCCAAATAACTCACTTTCCAATAAGTTTTCGGGAATTGCGCTGCAATTGATGGCGATGAATGGCTTATCACTTCTTAAGCTTACCCCATGAATGGATTGAGCGAACAGTTCTTTTCCCGTTCCGCTCTCCCCAGTGATTAGCAGGCTGATATCAAGCGCTGCAGCTCTTTTAGCAATGGATATGGTTTGATTCATTTGCGGATCATTACTTATTATATCGGTAAATTGATAACGATTAGTTTTTAAACCATCAATCAATTTTTGTTTTTTTAACCTTACGATCACGGAGGATTGATGTTCTATATTTTTGCCAAGGGTTTGAACCAGGAATTCCTGGTCTTTAATTGAAACCTTCTGTTCTAAAACAAGTGGGTCTGTTCCTGATATTATATTCGATACTGGTTTTTCCAATGTGCCGATAACATGTGACGCCGCTATATTGAGATCTGTAACTTTTCCCTCTTTATCAAGGGTAATTAACGGATCAGGGTATGAATCATATATATAATAAAGGTTTTTCTCCCTTTTTTGTGTATGTGACAATAAGAGTGCTTGTTTGATGCTATCAGCCACCCTCTGAACTAAACTGATGGAAAAAGGATGATAATTCTGTTGATGACTGCTTAAATTCAAAACACCAAGCAGATGCCCCTCAGGGTGATAAATGGGCGATGCGGCACAAGTAAGGAAATGGTTATCCTGATGAAAGTGTTGACTGCCATGAATTAGTACAGGGTTTTTCTCTACTATGGCTGTTCCTATCGCATTTGTTCCTTTTGATTCCTCTAGCCAATTGGCCCCTTTTCTCAGGGAAACATTATCTGCATGTCGAATGAAAGCTGGATCCCCAACTGTTTGGATGATATATCCTTCAGGAGCAGCAAGTAATAAAATGGACTCCAAACCATTAATCGAGCGATAAACTTCTTCTAAAATGGGAGAAGAATGGTACAGGAGTTCCGCATATCGATCGTGGTATTCGGCCAACTCGAATGCACCAAGCATATCTTCCTTATCCATCATGCTTGGCTGAAGTCCCTTCGAAATGCACCGCTGCCATGATTCTTGAATAAATGCCGGTACGGTTCCTTTATCCGCGCTTATATTAACAGACATTGAATAATCCTCCCGTATGTATAATCCAGTAAATCGGCTACTGTTTTTTATTCAATTTCATTAATGAAACTCTATGTAATCCAAAGTTTCAGAGCATTTAGGGTTCGTTCATTCAGTTTAATTATAACAGAAAATTCAGATATCCACCAAAATGAAAACGCATTATGCCAACTACTAAACTTTTTTGTTCCATATCGGTACAACTTCCTGTTCCAATATGGAACAGTTTGCTACCTTCCCATGTCCCCCCAGCATCTTCTTTAGCTGGTTTCATTGGTTTTTTGTTATGGCATAAGTCTTGCATAATTACATGTCGAGAAATAGATTCCTTATGATAAGGGGGGAAAGAATTCAAGTAATCCAGTTTTTAAAGATATTCAGACTTGCTGCAAGTCAGCCAATGAGAATGGTATCAAAAACATAAGATTATGCCTGGTCCTTTTACTTAGAGGAACGCCATTGTCCGAACAAATATCGAACTTAAAATCCAAATGAAAAGGGGTATTATACATGGAACAAACTATTAAGCTAAATCCAAGAGTGCAAGAATTCTTGAAGGGCACTAAAAAGCTTTTGATTAATGGGGAATTGGTGGAAGCTGCTTCAGGAAAAACCTTTGAGACCCTCGATCCTTCAAACGGCAAGGTTTTAGCGGTTGTGAGTGAAGCAGGTCCGGAAGATGTAGATAAAGCAGTCAAAGCAGCCCGTAACGCTTTCGACAATGGTCCATGGAAAAAAATGAGTGCATCGGAACGCAGTCGCCTCATTTATAAATTAGCAGACCTCATGGAGGAACATAAAGAAGCGTTAGCACAATTGGATACCCTGGATAATGGCAAGCCGATTGGCGAAACCACCAATGCCGATGTCCCCCTTGCAATCGATCACTTCCGTTATTATGCTGGATGGACCACTAAGATAGTGGGACAAACAATACCTGTTGCTGGGAATTACTTCAATTATACCCGTCATGAAGCAGTCGGGGTGGTAGGGCAGATCATCCCTTGGAATTTCCCTTTACTTATGGCCGCATGGAAATTAGGCGCAGCCCTTGCAACCGGATGTACGATCGTTTTAAAACCAGCGGAGCAAACCCCGCTTTCAGCATTATATTTAGGTCAATTGGCGCTTGAAGCAGGTTTTCCTCCTGGCGTTCTCAATGTCATACCTGGATTTGGTGAAACAGCAGGGTCACCGCTTGTAGACCATCCAGATGTAGATAAAATTGCCTTTACCGGTTCAACCTCAGTAGGGAAAATGATCATGCGCCAAGCTTCGGGAACCGTGAAAAAAATCTCGTTGGAATTAGGCGGGAAATCACCTAATATCATTCTACCGGATGCAGATATGAGTAAAGCCATTCCTGGAGCTTTAATGGGCATCATGTTTAATCAAGGACAAGTTTGCTGTGCCGGTTCCCGCCTGTACATTCAAAAGAAATCCTATGATAACGTGGTAGCTGACTTAGTGTCCCATGCAAAAAACATTAAACAAGGAGCCGGTCTTGATCCATCTACCCAGATAGGGCCTTTGGTATCCAGTGAACAAATGGAAAGAGTGGGCGGTTATATTGAAAAAGGAAAGTCTGAAGGAGCTGAAGTGGTTACCGGGGGCAATTACGGACAAGGAGAGGGTTATTTTGTAACTCCTACAATATTTGCAGGCGTTGAAGATGAAATGACAATCGCTAAAGAAGAAATCTTCGGTCCTGTTGTAGCTGCGATGCCTTTTGACGATTTGGATGATGTGATAAACCGTGCAAATAACTCAGAATATGGATTGGCTGCAGGTTTATGGACACAGGATGTAAAAAAAGCCCATTATGTGGCTAATGAATTAAAAGCAGGTACAGTTTGGGTAAACTGCTATAACGCATTTGATGCAGCTTCTCCATTTGGCGGTTATAAACAAAGTGGAATCGGTCGGGAAATGGGCAGTTATGCTTTGGATAATTATACGGAAGTCAAAAGTGTATGGATTAACTTAAACTAATAAATAGAGTGAACGCTCCATATGCTCATTTGGCTTAGATATCATGATTGAAGTGCATGTTATCGTTTCCCAATTCGCAAAAAGGATGTACCAAAGTGCGGACTTTGGTACATCCTTTTTCTTGTTTTGTACTTATATGGCATAGACAAAAAGAAGAGACCTTTCCTTTCGAAAGGTCTCTTTGTATCGATTATCGATTATCGATTATCCATTACGTTCGATTTGCATTTTTTCTCTGTTTGCTTTTTCTTTTTCGATATTTTTCTGTCTTGAAATCCCGGCTACCAGGATTCCAATCACCACTATTGCTTCAAATCCATATTTAAGGAAGGGATTTGCAAAGTAGTCGTGCATGAAAGGTTCAGCTACAATCATTTTAGCAGCTGTCCAGCCTAGTATTCCCGCACCAATTATTATGATGAATGGGAAGCGTTCGATCAGTTTCAGGATCAAAGTACTTCCATACATCACTACTGGAATTGATACAAGTAAACCGATTACCACTAAAGTGAAGTTACCATGAGAAGCACCTGCAACAGCTAGGACATTGTCCAATCCCATCAATGCATCTGCAATAATGATGGTTTTTATAGCAGCCCACATAGAGTCTGCAGGCTTCACATCATGTTCTTCTTCATCGATAAGGAGCTTATAAGCAATCCATACAAGAAGTAATCCCCCTATTAAATGCAGTCCTGGCACCTCTAATAGCCAAACAACCAGCAGCGTTGCGATGATCCTTATCACTATTGCCCCGACCGCTCCCCATATTATCACCTTTTTTTGCTGTTCTTTTGGAAGCTTTCTTGCAGCCAATCCAATAAGGATCGCATTATCACCGGCTAGAACCAAATCTATCATAATGATCGCTAAAAGTCCTGAAATGAATTCACCTGTTAAAAAATCCAACACAAACTCCTCCTTTTTACAAAAATAAAGAGACCTCTGCCATAAATGGCAAAGGTCTCGCTAAGCACTAAATGAATTAGGCCAATAAAGCCGGTGGGATTCCCACGTAATGACGACTTTATTTCAGGTTATCCCTGACGCTACTCCCCTTCACGGGAATAAAGAATATGTAATTCTTTTAATATCTTTCCATTAGGAAACTACCAAGAAAAAATATCACTAATTCAGTATACCAAAAATACAAATAAAATAAAGAAAAAAATAATAGATAGTAATGATATTCATGAACTTAACCTTGTCCAAATCCTTTCAACTGATAATTTCAGTCAATCATCCCTTCTAGATATTGGCATAATTCGTTTCCAAGGTTCGGGATATCGCTCAAATCCTTCCCCCATAGATATTGATTACTTAACGTTGCCGCTACCAATTGTCTAAGCGGGATTTCTTCCCTCTCATAACGAAGCCATTGTTCCCTGAAAAATTCAATTGTCTTTATATCATCTTTAACGACATAGACTTTACCCGCAAAGCTTTTACCAATATAACTCCCCTTGGTTTCGTTAACTCTATAAAATCGGATCAGGCCCGAAAAACCTCTTACGATACAGTCGGGCAGCCTGCCTTTCGCCTTATGATATTCCTCCAAGGTAGGCAGGAGACGAGCCTTGAACTTCGAAATACTGTTCAGCGAAATATCGGCCAGGAGGTGATGTACAAAAGGATTCTTAAATCGCTCAAGAACACTTTCCCCATATTGCATCATCTCATTTTGATCAAAAGGTAATGAAGGAATTATTTCCTTTTCGATGGCTTTGCTCAGAAATTGGTTGAAATCCGGATGATCGATTGCCTGTTTTACTTCTTCCAATCCAGATAAAATGCCTAAAGGAGCCAACAAGGTATGTGAACCATTAAGTATCCGTACCTTCCTCATTTGATAAGGTGTCAAATCTTTTACCCAATGCACATTCAATCCGGATTGTTGTAAAGGAAGACGTTGATCAATACAAGGGTCACCTTCAATAGCCCATAAATGGTAGGGTTCTGCCGTATTTAGCAGAGTATCCTTATATCCCAATGCCGCAAATAGGTTTTCCGACTCATTGGCCGGGAATCCTGTAACGATACGGTCTACAAGCGAGTTTAGGAAGAGGTTGTCCCGGTCGACCCACTCAATGAATGACTTTGGTAAATCCCAATCCCTGCTATGCTTAAGAACATATTGCTTCAATGTATCACCATTTCTCTCTAAAAGCTCACATGGAAGCATGATCAGTCCTTTTTTCGCATCCCCGTTGAAATGCAGATAACGATGATACAATAAAGCAGTCAGCTTTCCTGGAAAAGATTCAATCGGCTTTCCTTCTTCCAAAGGAATCGGCTGGTATTTGAGCCCTGCTTCAGTCGTGTTGGAAACTACAAATTCCAATTCAGGATTTTCTGATAGTGCTAAAAATTCCATCCATTCTTCATATGGATCAATTACCTTTGAAAAAACGGAAATGATCTCTGTATGTTCCACTTTCCCGCCTTGGTGAAAACCACGTAACATTAATGTATACAGTCCATCTTGCCGCTTTACTTCCTCTATTTTCCCTTTACCGGCGGGGCGGGGCTGGGTAACTGCAATACTTCCCATGAAATGACCTTGTTTATTACATTCATGAATCATCCAATCAAAGAAGCCTCGAAGAAAATTCCCCTCCCCAATCTGCAATACTTTTATGGGAAGTTCCATCATATGTGAATATTGGACAGCGTTTGTATCTTTACTCAGACGCTTCAGTTGACTTTTATTTATGTTCATGATCAAGGAACTCCTTTCTAATAGAAATATCCAATTCGGTTATGGTTGCCTTATGACAGCATACCTAATGCTCATATTTCGACAATGGCCTTGATCACTTTAGCTTCAGGAGTCAACCAACCTTCAAACTGATTGATCATTTCATCCAAATGTGTGCGGTGTGTAATATACTGGCTCATATCCAACAAATCATTTTTCAGCGTATTCACGACATAATCAAAGTCATCCCTTGTTGCATTACGGCTTCCCATTAATGTAAGCTCTTTACTGTGGAATTCAGGATCATTAAAGGAAATATCCGCTTTAACTAAACCTACATAAATCAATCTTCCGCCGTGAGCAGGATATTTAAATGAATCCATCATTGATTTTGCATTACCTGTCGCATCAAATACCACGCTTGGCATATCTCCATTCGTCAATTGGGCTAATTTCTCCATTGGATTCTCCAAAACGTTCAAAGTATAATCGGCATTTGCCCATTTGCCAGCAAATGCAAGGCGTTCATCATTTACATCCATTGCGATTACCTTCGCACCCTGGTCTTTAGCGAATGCCATGACTCCCAAGCCAATTGGTCCAGCACCAATTACAAGTGCAAATTCCCCTTTATGAATAGCAGCGCGCCTAACTGCGTGAGCCCCGATACTTAAAGGCTCTATCATTGCGGATTGGTCAAGTGTGAGACCCTCGGTTTTCACCAAATGATTATAAGGAACCGTAATCCACTCACTCATGCCGCCTTCAGCATGTACACCCAACACTTTCATATCCGTACAGCAGTTCGTTTTCCCACTTCTGCAAGCCAGGCATTCTCCACATTCCATATAGGGGATTATCGATACTTGATCCCCGACATTAAGCCCAGATTCATTTTCCGGCATCGACTCAATATAACCGGATAATTCATGGCCAAGTATTCGAGGATAGCTAAAAAAGGGTTGATTGCCTCCATAGGCATGAATATCTGTACCGCATATACCTATGCGCCGCACACGAATCAAAGCTTCCCCTGAGTTTGGTACGGGTTTTTCCGACTGTATCATCTTAAATTCAAAAGGTTGTTCACAAACGATACTTTTCACTGATTAACACTCCTTTTAATAACTTGATAGAAATTGTGTATGTATTAGAGAATGACTCCTTCTTTAAAGATGCTTATCTCCCTATATCCGAATTTTTCATTATTCGTTTTCTTTTTACCGGATGAAAGCTCAAGAATGTAGTGGAATAAATCGTCCTTTAATTCATCGATCTTTTGACCTTCTATCAATCGCCCGGCATTATAATCAATCCAGTGCTTTTTACGATCGGCTAAATCCGAATTCGTAGCTATTTTTACAGTTGGCACCGGTCCCCCAAATGGCGTTCCTCTTCCCGTAGTGAATAGAACGATATGTGCGCCGGCTGCTGCCAAAGCCGTCACCGAAATCAGGTCATTTCCAGGAGAATTGATTAAATTCAAACCATGCTTCACCACTCGTTGTCCATATGGGCTTACATCCACTACAGTGGCATGGCCACCTTTTTGCGTGCATCCAAGTGATTTTTCCTCCAGTGTACTTATGCCGCCCTCCTTGTTTCCAGGTGAAGGGTTTTCATAAATTTCCTGATCATGGCGAATGAAATACTGTTTGAAATCATTAATAAGGCCAACGATTTTCTTAAAGGTTTCTTCATCCCTTGCCCTGTTCATCAATATTGTTTCCGCTCCAAACATCTCAGGAACCTCTGTCAATATCGTGGTCCCGCCATTTTCTACTATTAAGTCGGAAACCGCACCAACCAATGGATTAGCGGTAATGCCTGAAAAACCATCGGAACCCCCGCACTTCAAGCCTATTTTCAACTTTGAAACCGGTACGGTCTGGCGTACGAACCCTTCCGCATATTCCACTAATTCCCCCATTAAACGTAAGCCGCTCTCCAATTCATCTTGAACCTCCTGGGCTTTTAAAAATTTAATCCGATTAGGAGGAAATTCGCCTATGGCTTCTTTAAATGATTCGATTTGATTGTTCTCACACCCTAATCCTACAACTAAAACCCCTGCTGCATTTGGATGTTGAGCCAAGGCTGCCAATAGTTTCCGCGTATGGGTCAAATCATCTCCCAATTGAGAACAACCGTAGGGATGGGAAAAGTGATGAACCCCATCGATTTGACGATCTTTAAACTGCTCATTGCCCATTTCAGCGAGAAGTTCACATGTTTTATTGATGCAACCTACCGTATTGATGATCCAGATTTCATTCCGGATACCCACTTCCCCATTTTCACGGATATATCCTTGGAAGGTATGATTCTGACTTGGCTCTTTTGTATCTTGAATGCTAGGTTGATAGGAATAATTCAATATACCATGTAAACCGGATGTTAGATTATGGGTGTGAACCCAATCGCCAATGGAGATATCTTCTTTAGCTTTTCCGATCGAGTAGCCAAATTTGATTACGTCCTCCCCTCTTTTAACCGGTTTCACTAACATCTTATGCCCTTTAGGAATGTCGTCATTTGCCTTGATATGAATCATTCCCCTGTCTTCTGTTTGAATCTGGAGGCTCTGTCCTTTATGAATCCCCTCCAAGGAAATAACAACGTCATCATTTGAATGCGATTGAACAAATTTATTCATTTTGTCCCTCCTTATCATGAGTAAGACGTTCAGAACCAAACGTCACTCCATTCCGAAAGCCCTTTCATTTTTTTCTTGAATTTTTTATTTTTTAAATCTATTTTAATTTTAACATCAATTTATGTAATATAAATTGCGTATTTTGCTATAAATATACTTATTCTTGTTGTATTATACTTTCAGGAGATGAACAAATGAAAAAAATCCATAATGCATTAAACCATGATTTACTTTTCCCATTTTCTTTTGTCTATCAAGATACGAAAAGTCCCCAGAATGAATTGTCCGATCATATGCATGACTATTATGAAATTGTTTATGTTTATAATGGTAAAGGGACCTTTTTTATCGGTGATGTGTTTTATGATATGCAGCAAGGGGATGTATTCCTGATCCCGAATAATACCATTCATAGGGCATTACCGAATAAGGACGACCCTGTCACCTCCACCATTATCTTTTTCAGTCCCACATTAATATATAAAGATGTGGTTGATGATTCTTTTTCATATTTACATTTGTTTGATCTTACAAAAAAGAGTAAGAATTATAAAATATCATTGCCGCAAAAGAAACAAATAAAGATGGAGGAACAGCTACAGCTCATCCTGCAAGAAACAACTAGCCAATCAATGGGCTCGAGGCATGCTTGTATGCTGATCGTTCACCAGATCATACTTGATCTATACCGTACCCGGATAAATGGCAAAGAAGATTTATCCGAGGGCAGCTATAGTTCAGAATGGATCAAAGATATTTTAATCTATATCAATGAACATATTGATGAACCATTAACACTGACGGCACTTGCACAAAAAGCTTTGGTCAGTCCCGCTCACTTCAGCAGGGTTTTTAAGGAAACGACTGGAATTGGCTTAATCGTGTATCTAAACACGAAAAGAATCATCAAGGCAAAGGAACTTTTGCTGGAAACGAATCACACCATTGCCCATATTGCTGAAATGTGTGGTTTTGAAAGCATGCCCCAATTTTATCGTACCTTTAAGAAATACAATGAAAAGACACCAGCTACATTTCGAAAAGAAAATCGGATCCGCTAGGCATGCCTATTAAACATAAAAAATGGAAGTGTCTTCCCTTTGGGAGACACTTCCATTCTAACAATCTATTACGCAGGCTTTACTATCGGTCGTACAAAACGGATGACTGCTAGCGACGCAACGATGGCCAATCCACCAGCAAGCAAGAATGCAACTGTGTATGTGCCTGAGGAATCGACAATGTATCCTGTTAACGTCGGTCCGATGATTCCTGCTGTATTTGCCAAGAAATGCATAAAACCTCCAACAGATCCAACATTACCAGGGTCTACGACATCGTTGACGATTGCCCAGTAAATGGCACCAGTCAAATATAGGAAGAAGACGGAAAGTGCTACAAGCGTTACCGCACTGAACGTCGTGGATACAAGTCCGGCAAAACCGATACATACTGCCGATAAGAACAAACATGTTACAAGCACCAGTTTACGTGAGAATAAAACACCCTTTTGAGCGAATTTTTTAAAGAAGAAATCCGACACGAATCCACCCAAAGCAAGTCCGATGAATCCAAAAATCCAAGGAATCACTGTAATGATACTCATATTTTCCACACTTAGGCCGCGTGCATCCACCAAATAGCTTGGGAACCAAGTTAAGAAAAAGAAGAGAATATAGTTGTAGGAAAAAAAGGCTAGAGCTGTAAATAAAACCGTTTTTTGTTTTAAATAAAAGGTGAACTTCACCTTTTCTTCCGATGTTGCCGCTACATAAGATTTTCCTGTATGTTTCTGTTCCTTTGACTCTTCTGGTTTTTCTTTAACGAACTTCCACCAGCAAACCGCCCATATAAGACCAATCACCATTATAGCAATGAAAGAAACTCTCCATCCATATGAGATGGCAATGAATCCAACTATCGGACCTGCGATGGCGCCACCAAGCGGCGTCCCGCTATTCGTCAAACCAACGACAGATGCCCGTTGATTTGCCGGGAACCAGTTATTGACCATTTTATTGATGGTTGCCGAAAGAGGGCCTTCGCCCATCCCAAACAGGATGCGGATGACTATCATACTGGCAAAACCGACAGCCAGCACAAGTGCACCGCTGAATAAAGACCAAACGATCATCGCCACGAAAAGTGTAAGCTTTGCACCCCATTTATCGGACGCCATGCCTCCAAGGAAGTTAAATACGGCATAACCAACTGAAAAGCTACTAAAGATAATTCCCATCTGTGTTGCTGTTAAGGATAAATCATCTTGGATGAACGGAGCTGCAATGGACAGTGCAGATCGGTCCAGATAATTTATTACCCCTGCCAAGAACAAGAAAACGATAACCATTCCTCTACCATTTGAAAACATAAAGTACCCCCCTATACGTTTCTGTAAATGCAGCAGCATTTTTGGAAACGTTTCCATTTAATAACCAAGAGTAAAGCCTATATGAGCTAACTAAATCGGTTTAGAATCCCCGTAAAAAAAGCGCTTTCTTTTTCACAGGAATTCTTACATCCGGTTCTAGCAAGAATTCCTTGAAAGCAAAGTCGGTTTCAAGCGATGGACGCTTGTATCCTCTTTTCCTGTTTTATTGATTTGACTAAGCAGTAACTCTGCTGCCAAGTTGGCCATTTCAATGGCTGGCTGATTAACCGTTGTGATGGTCGGTGTATAGAAACTTGCATACGGAACATCATCGATTCCTATGACTGCTATGTCATCAGGTATATTGATTTCGTGTTGTTTCATATAACGCAATACTTCATTAAGTACGATATCATTACCTGCCAATATGGCTTGAGGCGGCTTTTCCAATTCGAAAAATTCTGAAAGTGCAACCGGAATTTCATCTGCATTCACTGTTTTTATATAATCAGAATTGAATGGTATCCCATGTGACGCGAGCGAATCCTTGTAACCTTGGATCCGTTCGATTCGAGGACTGATATCGCGTATTATTGAAGTCGTTATGATTGCAATGTTTTCAAAACCCTTTTCAATAAACCGATCGATCGCTAACTTGGAAGCAAGATGATTATCGAGCATGACTGTAGCGATATCCAATTCTTCGATCGTCCTATCCATGAAAACAATCGGGAATTGATCACTCTTCATACGTTGATATAAATCAAGATTGTCCCCTGTGGGGAAAATGATGATCCCATCCACTTGTTTAGCTCTTAGCATTTCAATATAATTCTTTTCCTTTTCAGGATTGTCATCTGCATTGCATACGATAATGTGGAACCCTTGTTCATAAAAGTAGTTTTCTATAGCTCTAATAACTTGCGTTGAAAACGTGTGAAGGATATTGGCAACCACTACCCCAACGGTAAAAGTGGATTTTTGTTTTAAACTGCGCGCTATTATATTAGGCTGATAGTTTAACTCTTCTATTGTTTCTTCAATTTTTTTCCTTGTTTTTTCACTCATATATTCATAGCGTTTGTTCAGGTATTGGGAAACTGTGCTTTTTGATACTTTCGCGTGATTGGCGACATCAGTAATTGTAATGGTTTTCATTTCATTCATTCCTGTCGTGTGATTTCAATTCTCTGCCTAATACCAAAATGGCTTATATATAAGGAATATTCTATTATAATAAGTAAAGCTTTACAATCACCTTCTGATGCAGAAAAAAGACAATTTCCCAACCCGTGGAGCTAATTTAATCACGTTAACTTGTTCGCCTTTTTATTGGACCTGGCTTCAGACGCCCGAGTATGCCATGAAGCCCCCATCGACCGGTACCGTAATTCCTGTGACAAAGCCCGAATAGGATTCATCAACGAGCCAAAGCAAGGTACCAAGTAAATCTTCAGGCTGCCCGAAACGCTTCATGGGTGTTGAAGTAATGATTTTATCAGACCTTGCCGTCAGGCTGCCATCTTCATTAAGCAAAAGATTCCGATTTTGCTTCGTCAAAAAGAATCCTGGAGCAATGGCATTCACCCGTAAACCTTCCTCGGCAAAATGAACAGCCATCCACATGGTAAAATTATTTATCGAAGCTTTGGCGGCACTATATGCTGGTACTTTAGTCATTGGAGCGTAGGCGCTCATGGAAGATACATTTACGATAACTGGTGCTTCCACTTGCAATAATTCTTTTCCAAAAACCTGACTTGCCAAAAATGTACCGGTGAAATTACTGGCAAAAACTTGGGAGAAACCATCTTCATCCAGATCAAAAAATGATTTTCCTTCTGCTTCTTCCCCATATTTCTCTGGAGCTGTAATGGCATCAGGATGATTGCCGCCCGCTCCATTTATTAATAGATCCACTCTTCCGAATGTTTCTATTATTTTCCCTCTCGCATCCTCCAATGAGGTTCTATTCAAAACATCTGCCGCGATTGATATCGCAGTCCCCCCTGCTTGTTCAATGAGTTCGACCACTTCTTGACCTTTTTCTGCCGTTCTGTTCAATATAGCTATCTTGACACCATGACGGGCCAATTCAACAGCCATTTTGGAACATAAAACACCGCTGCCACCAGTGATCACTGCCACCCTGTTCGTTAAGTTTTCATGGATGGGAATCATGATTCCCCACCTGATTTACCAGCTTCATATGCATCCCATAATCCGAGCAAATACATGATTCCCAATGCTCGGTCATATAAACCGTAACCTGGGCGGCAATCTTCACCCCATATATGGCGGCCATGATCCGGTCTGACATAACCAGTATAATTTTGCTTATTCAATTCTTCCACGACGCCCTGTATATTGATGGATCCATCCTGGGTATGATGGGATGTTTCCACAAAGTCGCCATTTTCATAAATCTTCACATTTCTTATATGGGAGAAAGGCGAACGGTTTGCATACTTTTTAGCCACCTGGACCATATCATTTTCAGGGTTTGCCCCCATCGAGCCTGTACACATGGTAAACGCATTCGATGGTGAATCCGAAATCGAGATCAGTTTTTCATAGCTCGACTCTCCGGTGATGATTCTTGGAAGGCCAAAAATGGACCATGGCGGATCATCCGGATGAATAGCCATTTTAATGCCGCAAGCCTCGGCAACAGGTAATATTTCTTTTAGGAATATTTCAAGATTCGCCCATAGTTGCTCTTCGTCCACAGTTTTGTAAGCTTCGAATAATTCAGAGATTTGATCCATCTTTTCTGGTTCCCAACCTGGTAAAGTTAAATCTGAGGCTTCCGTTACCGTACGAATTAAATCTTGTGGATCTAACGTATCCACTTTCGCCTTTTCATAAAACAGGGCAGTTGAGCCATCTTCCAAAGGATGGAACATTTCAGTACGAGTCCAATCAAAGATCGGCATGAAGTTATAACAAATGACTTTCACTCCAGCTTCCGAAAGATTCCGGATCGTCTCTTTGTATTTCTCTATATATATCATGCGATCTTCGTTACCCAATTTAATCGATTCATGGACATTTACACTTTCTACGACATCCGTGTGAAAACCAAATGATTGGATATACTCGATTTCTTTTTTAATTTCTTCCTTTTCCCATACCTCGCCAACAGGTTTTTGGTGTAGTGCCCAGACAATCCCTTTCACTCCGGGAATCTGTTTAATGTGCTCCAATGTAACAGTATCATTGTCTTTCCCGTACCATCTAAATGTAATGTTCATCATGCACCTCCATCATTCCGCAATTTTCTGCATGTATTTTCTGCTTAATTCCACTGCGGCCTCAAAGCCGCCATTCTGATAGGCTTTATTCAAGTCACTGCCGATCCCGATTGCTACCGCGCCTGCATTAAGCCAGTCCTTCATGTTCTCTAAATTAATTCCGCCGGTTGGCATGATCCTTACATTGGGCAGTGGACCATTAACCGACTTGATGAAAGAAGGTTCGAAATGGTTTGCCGGAAATAACTTTAAAACATCACAACCTGCTTCCAATGATGTAGCCATTTCTCTAATTGTCATGCATCCGGGCATATAGGGAATGCCGTATCGATTACAAAGTTCGGCTACGCCATTGACAAAATAGGGACTGACGATAAAATTGGCGCCAGCTAAAATCGCATGTCGTGCCGTTTCAGAATCAAGTACGGAGCCTGCCCCTAAGAGTGCTTCCGTATTTTGCAGTTCTTTGAAAGCTTCTTCAATTCCCTGTGTTGTATAAGTCAATTCGATTGCCTGAACACCGCCTTCCACAGCTGCTTTAGAAAGCTGTACCGCCTCTTTTGCATCCTGTCCCCGGATAACAGCTACAACTTTCGTTTCCGTTATTTGATGTATGATTGAGTGTTTATCCATGATCCCTACCCCCTTAATTAAAAGCGATGATCGCTTTTCGAACTTGTTCGGGATGATTTTCAACAAAATTAAATGCTTCCTGGATATCATCGAGCGAAAATGTATGGGTAACTAAACCTTCATGTCTGAGTTTGCCTTCATTCAAAAGTTTTACCACTTTTGGAAACTGGTCGGTTTGCAATCTAGAGCCTTTCACAGATACTTCCTTTTTAGTGATTGGCAGCTGGGAAACCGCTGAAGGGCGTTCATCAAAACCGAGTACGACAATCCGCCCCGCCGTTGACACGACATCGAAGGACAATTCAAATGTCATCGGCAAGCACACTGCATCAATGACGACGTTGGCCCCTTCGCCATTCGTCCATTCTTCCACTCGTTTTTGAACATCTTCCTTTCCCGCATGGACGGTGATATCAGCGCCGCTTTCTTTAGCGAATTCCAAACGCTCATCACTTAAATCCGTGATCATCACTGATGCTCCTTGAAGCTTTGCCATCTTTAATATGCAAATTCCAATAGGCCCAGCTCCCTGGATTAGCACGGTTTCCCCTTCATCCACTTCGCCTCTCCAAACGGCCTGTGCGCCGATTGTGTATGGCTCCGCCAATACTATTTCATCCCAAGCTAAAGCGGAATCCACAACATGTAATTGTTTCTCGGGAAGGACGAACCATTCCCTCAACCCACCATCTTCATGCACACCAAAAACGGAAAGTTTTCCACAAACATTTTGGCGACCTTTACGGCAGGCGTAACACTCCCCGCAATAACTGATGGGCTCAATAACAACGTGGTCCCCAACTTTTATGCCCGAAACGCCTTGACCTATCTCCACAACTTCTCCCGCTACTTCATGCCCAACGACCCGCGGCAGCGTAGCAAGAGGATTGGTACCATGGTAAATATGCATATCCGATCCGCAAATCCCGACTCTTTTTACTTTTACAAGGACATCCGTCGAGTTCGAAATGCGTGGTTTTTCCACTTCTTGAATGATAAGTTCATGAGCTTTCCGTACTTGAACCGCTTTCATTTCTCCACCTGCTTTGTAAGAAATTCGTAAACACTTGATGCTATCGTAATACCTTGTTTCATGTTTTTTTCTTCATTGATTTGTTCAATCTCTCCCGGTACATATACGCGATCGAACCCTGGAGCAGGTTCAACCTGTTGCAGTTCTTCGATCATTCGATCCATTTGCTCTAAGAATATATCTGAATCCGTAAAGAACGAAGGATTAATTACACAAAAATAATGTCCAAGCTTCCGTTTCTTATCAAGATCTTCATACATTTTCCCAATGTGCGGGCCAAATGCCGCACCGGCCAATAATCCAGAAAACACATCTACAATTACGGATAAACCATAGCCTTTCGGGCCTCCGAAAGTGGAAAGGGAAACGACTTTATTCGGATCTGTGACATTAGCTCCATTTTCATCCACTCCCCATCCTTCAGGGATTTCCTTTCCTTCCTCTCGTGCCTGGAGGATTTTCCCCAGTGCAACATTGGATGTTGCCATATCAAGGATAAAGGGTTTCTTCGTTTTGGCAGGAACTCCGTAAGCGATTGGATTGGTGCCAAGAAATGATGTTTTTCCCCCGAACGGGACCACAATTTTATCGGTATGTGACATTGCGATTCCAATCAACTTTGCATCTGCGGCTTTTTGAACGAAATAGCTTAGTGCTCCGCAATGGCTGCTATTAAAAACAGTCACCATGCCCACGCCATTATCTCTAGCCATTTCGATCGCATGGTCCATGGCCACGTCACCTATCACATGACCAAATCCATCATCTCCATCAACCACACCGGTAACGGGCCCTGTCTTTTGGAAGGAAATCTGTGCATCGGGATTTATGCCTCCTGCCAGTAACCGGTTCACATAATGCTCTGTTCGTAAAACGCCATGAGAATTGACATTTCTGAGATCTGCATGAACCAATACTTCCGCGATTTTCCCGGCATTTTCTTCATTTAAACCCACTTTGGTCAGCTGTTGTATGACTAATCGTTTTGCTTCCTCGGCTTGAATCGTTACTGTTGCCATTTCCTTCCCTCGTTTCTTTCAGTCATCTATCTTTCTATAACGGCCTCATTCTGTATGAAAGGCATTACTTCATCCAAATATGGTAATCCTTCATTGTCCCCTGCAACAGTTGTGACAAGAGCTCCTACACCATTTGCGAATGTCAATCTTTCATCAATGGATAAGCCATGAAGATATCCGTAAATATAACCGGCATCATAACCATCTCCCGCTCCAACAGTGTCCAGGGGCATAACAGGGAAGGCTTCTTTTTCATGCCATTCATTTTTGGTATGAAGTTTTGAACCATGTTTCCCGTCCTTGATGACAAGCTGATCAATATCATTCACCTTCGCGAATTTTGCCAAAGATTCTTTAGAGTCAGTCCCGATGATCAACCTTATTTCATCTAAACCTGTAAGCAAAATATCAATATATGGAAAAATATCATAATAAACTGATCTTGCTTCCTCGATGGACCATAGCTTTAAGCGAATATTCGGATCAAAAGAAACAGGTATATTTTTTTGTTTTGCAATGTCCATTACCCTCTTGGCAATATCCACATTTTTGGGATCTATAGCCAAAAATACTCCAGTAAGGTGGACTATATCAATCTCTTCAAACATCTTTTCTGTTATATCTTCCGGTTTTAAAGTTAAAATGGGAGATTGATAGCGGTAATAAAATGTCTTTCCGGAACCATCTTCCCGGATTTCTTTAAAGTTAAGGGATGTTGGATATCCATTTACAAAGGCAACATCACTCATGTCCACGCCTTCCCCACGAGCGAAATTATAGATAACTCTGCCGAACTCGTCCTTGCCTAAACGGCTTATCCATTTTGCCCGCATGCCTAGCCTTGCACAGCCAATTGCAAAATTCAGTTCAGCGCCTCCTACTTTTCGCTCAAAACGGGTTACGAATCTTAAAGGTCCTGTTTCTTCCGGATTTAGCGTAATCATGGCGTCGCCCAGCGTTAAAACACCATATTTTGATGACAATACAGTACCTCCTTCTTTCGAACAATCACAAATAAAAAGAAAAACATTTGATCATATCACTTTCATTATGCTTCATTGCTAAATCGATTTAGTTAATTACTAAACCGGTTTGGTAAATCATAAGGAAATTGTAAATGAAAACCCTACCAAAAACAATAGAAAAGTTTGATAATTTGTAATTTTATTTTTATTTGAATATATTTCAGCTAAATTCATGATAAAAACCCATATTAAGGTAAAGTGGAAGGGGGTATTTCTTTCCTATTTTTTAATGATTTAGAGTTTCTGGTTTTTCATCCTCGGGCTTTCAATCAAATTTTACTCTTTGCTATTAATTTAGTGAAAGTTGTATAATATATCAATTGTTAAATAAGTTTGAAAGGTTGTTTGGAATGAGTTTTTTGAAAATATACATCTTACTTACCGGAATAATGATCACGTGGGGGTTAAATGTCTCAGTTATTAAAATTTTAGTTGCGCATACGCAGCCCGTAACAATCACTTCTTTGAGAATTTTCACTGCTTCTCTTATCGTCATTATTATTCTTTTCTTCTTTGGATTAATACGTCTTCCTAAAAAAAGTGAACTTCTTTACGTTTTTGGAGGAGCACTTTTGAGTGTCGTTTTTCATCATTATTTTTTAGCTGAGGGATTGACGAAGACTTCCGCCTCAAATGCTGGACTGATTTTGGGCATGGGGCCAATATTGACTGTCATCTTGACCATGATATTCTTTCGTAAAAAGCCCACTTTAATCCGGCTTCTTGGCTTTATATGCGGTGCGCTAGGCGTGAGTTTTACCGTTATGGCAGGAAGTGGAGGACTTCATTCTATTAATCTGGGAGATGTGGATATTTTACTTTCCATTCTTTCACAGGCACTGAGTTTCATACTCATTAATAAAGCCTCAAAAACTATGGATCCACGATTACTAACCGGCTACATGATGCTTATCGGGTCTTTTATTCTTTTTGCCATCAGCTTATGGAAGGAACCAGAGGGCTTATCTTCACTGGCAACGGCACCGCCATCCATCTGGGGAGCTTTTTTGTTCTCTGCTATTTTTGCCACTGCCCTCGGGCACATGAGCTATAATTATGCCATTGGTAAGGTAGGCGCAGCCGAATCATCGATATTTCTTAACTTAAACACCTTATTCTCTTTGTTAGGGGCAGCATTTTTCCTTAATGAAGCCATAGTTCCTGCACATTTCATTGGACTTATATTCATTGTTTCAGGAGTATTGCTTGGCTCCGGTGCAATAGAAATATGGATTCTTCAACGGAAAAATAAACGCATATCTGCCTAACGGCTACAGCAAAACCTGGTTTTCGTGCTTTATAAAAATAGAGACCCTATGACACTACCATCCCTTTTAAAAATGGCTTAGCAGTGTCATAGGGTCTTATTATTTATTGTTCATCCTCTCTCCATCTACAGATAATAATTAACCTTGAAACATACTTGCAGAATAATAATTGGGGATTCATACCCGTTACAATATACCCGGAAATTTGCATGGACATGTCCATTGAAGTGTGCCCATTAAGACAAGCCTTTTTGTCAGTTGTGGCCCTTTTCTTTCTGAGAAACCTCCTTGAAGACATATTGTCTACTTAATATTGGTTTTGATGAATCAATAAAAATAAAAGAGACTGTCCATGGGTTACAGACAGCCTGAGATTTCAGTCAGCTTATAAAGTAAATCAATTAGCCCAGAGCGCAAACAAGCCTTCTGTTACACCCAATTTGTATATATAATAAAGTCCGAATGAAAAACTTATAGCTCCCGCCAGTTTGATGAAGATTCGGTTTAAAACGATGTCCTTTCCATTCAAAGCAAACGGTATGCCTAGTAAAGTTGTAAAGCACAGCATGCCAATAATTGTGCCCGCGCCAAATATAATTATATAGATGGATCCTTCGCCTATACCGGTTACGGTCGACATCGTTAAAATGACCATTGCGGCACTGCCT
Organism: Peribacillus sp. NPDC096447; assembly: GCF_044762725.1. Classification (NCBI taxonomy): domain Bacteria; kingdom Bacillati; phylum Bacillota; class Bacilli; order Caryophanales; family Bacillaceae; genus Peribacillus; species Peribacillus sp. NPDC096447. The sequence continues at coordinate 268,662 of NZ_JBIWEV010000005.1, read as the reverse complement.
GCGAGACCATGGACGAACCCAATTAAAGCAGACACCAAAAAAGGACGAAATCTATCTTTGTCGTTCGTGATATTAGGGCGAGCTTTAAATAAGCTTTTCGCCCCTAGCATAACAAGCATAATGCCAACACCGAATTCCAGCGTCATGCTTAACGACTCTGGAATTTCCCCTTTCATCCAAATAAACAGCATACCTATAAGAAACAGCGTACATGTATGGCCTATTCCCCAATACACCCCCGTTAGAGTGGAACGCGATAATTTTTTCGTATTTCCTGCCGTGGTTGCTACCGCAATAACATGATCCGGCTCTAATGAATGCTTTATCCCCAATAGGAATCCAAATGTAAGAATCGACACCAAACTCATTTCTCTACCACCCCCCCGAGACACTTCCATACTTCTTCATACACCTTTTTAAGAGGTATATTGTTCTGTACGGCAATTTTACGGCAATCTTCATATTCCGGTGCCTGCTGCAAGGTCAATCCCTCATGGATCCCTCTCTTCATCGTCACTTCCCCCCATTGAGTATTCACATTGAAAAAAGAGCGCTCAAGCCGGTGCACGGTAAGAGGATAGTAGCGTATACCGAGAGTCGTCGTTTCAGCAAATAATATCTTCTTCATTTTCGAAATCACCTGCTGTGAACAGAGAAGTTGCAATAACACCCCCGGTCGATTTTTTTTCATAAAGATTGGTGTATAAAATACATCATTTGCTCCTGATTCAAACAACAAATCCATTACATGACCAAGCCATTCACCGGAAATATCATCTAGATTCACTTCCATTTTTACCATTTGTTCATCAAGATGCTCATGATCAGGTGGGCGCTTCATTGGATCTCCCCTATAATAATGCGTAGGACGTTCGGATGATTTTCGAATGTTTTTGTTCCCGCACCATAGCCAATCGATTCGACGGTCATGGGTGGAAGCGAGCCGAAATTTTCAGCTAAAACCGCAGCGATGGCCGCACCGGTCGGCGTTGCTAATTCAGAACGAATATCGTTTGAGGCAATCGGTACCCCCTTTAATATTTCAAGAGTGGCAGGTGCAGGAACAGGATATATGCCGTGATCAATATGTATATGTCCAGATCCCGTGGGAATGGCTGATGACTGAACTGATTCAATACCTAGCTGATCGATTAAAATTGCAGCCCCGATTATATCTATTATTGAGTCTACCGCTCCTACCTCGTGAAAGTGAACTTTATCAAGAGGAAGCCCGTGTATGTGCCCTTCCGCTTCACCAATCTTCTTAAAAATGGCGAGTGACATGTTTGTTACGGATTCATTAAAGTTCGCCTCATTGATAGCTTCTACAATTTGTTTGTAGGTCCGGCTGCCATGATGATTGTGAGGTACATGGCTATGGTTGTGTTCATGTCCATGACTGTGGCTGTGTCCATGACTGTTTTCATGTCCATGGCTGTGGCTGTGTTCATGTGTTTGCTCTGATTTACTGGTAAGAATGACATCAAATTTAGTACTCGTAATGCCATTTTTGACGACCTTCCCCCATGACAGATTATATTCTTCATCTATGTTCAGCTTTTTTAACTCTTCTTCCATTTGTACAGGGTCTGCGCCTGCATCAATCAACGCGCCAATAACCATATCTCCGCTTATGCCGGAAAAGCAGTCAAAATATAAAGTCCTCATCACAATTGACCTCCTTTTTATGTACAAGTTTGTATATAATCGCTGCATTGTAGGCTGCACCAAATCCATTATCTATGTTCACAACACTTACACCCGATGCGCATGAATTTAGCATCGATAAAAGTGCCGATAAACCGTTAAAATTAGCACCGTAACCAATACTTGTCGGCACAGCAATAATTGGATTCGTGACAAGGCCTCCTAACACACTTGGAAGTGCCCCTTCCATCCCCGCGACACAAACTGATACGGTAGCCCCTCGTATCTCGTCAATATTATCAAGGAGGCGGTGCAGACCAGCAACACCTACATCGTATATACGCCTGACTGGAATACCTAGAGTTTCGGCCGTCACGGCAGCTTCTTCAGCAACGGACAAATCCGATGTCCCGGCGCACACAATTGCAATATATGAACCAACTGATTTCGGCTTTTCTTTAACCCAAGCAAGTGTCCGTGCCATATCGTTGTACTCAAAATCACTACATTCTTTTTGTACAAATACTGCTTTTTCCCGAGAAATACGAGTCACAAGCACAGAATCATTCCTTGTTCGCAGTGATTGTACAATCGTTAAGATTTGTTCAGCTGTTTTCCCTTCTCCAAACACAATTTCGGGAAAGCCTTGTCTCCTTTTACGATGATGATCGATTTTTACAAACCCTAAATTTTCATAGGATGCAAGTTTTCCCTTCGCTTCCGCAACTGTCAATGAACCCTTTTGAACCTGCTCCAAAATATCGTCAATCATAACATTTCTTCCTTTTTAAGCGCCATATTCATACTTCCGCTTGTATAGCCCGTGAGATCCATTGATACATACTTATAACCAAATTGCTTCAGCCGTTTCGTGATCGCCACATGGTATTGAAGCACTCGCGGCATATCAGCGGGTTCAACTTCAATTCGGGCAGTATCCTCATTCGTCCTGACTCTTACCTGATGAATATCCAGTGATTTTATGTACGCCTCTGATTTATCCACTTTGGTCAATTTTTCCTTCGTAATGATATCGCCATATGCTATTCGTGAGGATAGGCAAGCAAATGAAGGTTTATCCCAGGTTGGCAAACCGGCTTGCTTGGACAATACTCTTATTTCTTCTTTGAATAAATCGGCTTCTAGAAGAGGTCCCCTGATTCCTTTTTCTTTAGCTGCTTTCATGCCTGGACGAAATTCATTAGCATCATCAGCGATAACTCCATAAATAATATTATTAAATTCATATTCTTCAAGAATAGGGAGCAGGTGGTCAAATAAACTACTTTTACAAAAGTAACAGCGATTCTGATTGTTTTCTTTATATCCAGGAATGGCCAACTCCGAAGTTTGAATGACACGATGGTTGGCACCAATCCATTTTGTTAGCATAATGGCTTCTTTCAACTCACTCGACGGATAGGTTTCCGAATCTGCTGTAATGGCTAACACATTATCATAACCCAGAGTATCAATAGCGACTTTTAGCAAAAACGTGCTATCCACCCCTCCTGAAAAAGCGACCACAACCGACTCCATTTTTTGGAGAATACCCTGCAGATTACTGTACTTTTCTAGTAACATAGCTCTTTTCCCCTTTCTGGTTTGTCTTAATTTATCTACTGTCCGCCAGCAATAACACCCTTGATGGAAATTTAACGGATACATCAAATTGGTAGGAAGGAGGAAATAACATACAGTCATACTTTCATTTCCAGCGCCTATTGAACTGATATTAATATAAGCGTCGGACTGCTTTAGCTTTTTTGTACGATAGCCGAGAATTTTTTTGCCGTTTCTGCCAGCCTGGTGTAATCTTCACCTGTAATCAATTTCGCAGGATTGATCAATGAACCGCCAAGTCCCGCCGCGATGGCACCTGCCTTAAAAAATGAAGCGAGGTTGTCAAGGTTGACACCGCCAGTTGGCATTAGAGGGATGTGAGGAAGCGGCCCATTAAGATTTTTAAAGTAACTAACACCCAATGCAGCTACGGGGAAAACTTTGATAATGTCAGCTCCATGCTCATAAGCAGTCAATATTTCGGTTGGTGTGAGCGCACCTGGGATGCTAATAACGCCATAGCGCTTCGCCATTTTAATCGTTTTTACATTGACGGTTGGAGAAAAGATAAATTCCGCCCCTGCCATTATGACCGCACGGGCCGTTTCAGGATCCAATACTGTACCGGCACCTGCTATGATATCATCACCAAACTCCGCTTTTACTCTTTCAATCAAATGGCAAACTTTAGGTGTTTCTACTGTAATTTCGAGTGTTCGGATGCCTCCTTCTTTCAGGGCTCGTGCGATTGGTATAATTTGATCGGGGCGTGCACCGCGAATGACGGCGACCAGCTTCCCATGTTTAAGCTCTTCTAGTTTAGTCATTTTTTCCACCTTTCTACCTTGTCACATCATCTGCGCCGCCACTCATGAACAATTCGAGATCGGCACGGACCGGCAAACCCTCAACATCGCCATTTACCATCGTTGCCATTGCACCCATGGCATTTCCACGCCTTGCAGCTTCATCTAGCGGCAGTCCATCAAGCAGTCCGGAAAGTACACCGGATGCAAAAGCATCCCCAGCACCGATGGGATCAACGACCCGTTCCACATAAAATCCAGGAACGTATGTTTTCGGAACAGACGGGGCGGAAATTAAAGAGCCTTCTTTGCCCAATTTCAGCAAAACTGTTTCGACTCCGAGTTGATGAAAATGATCGACAAATTTCTCCGGAGTATGGGAACCGAATAAAAATTCGGCTTCGGCCACTCCAGGCATGACGATGTCACTTTCCGAGGCGTACTTCGTTATGAAGTGACGTGCTTCATTTTCATCACCCCATATTTTCAAGCGAATATTCGGATCAAAGACGATTTTTGTTCCGGTTTCTTTAGCAATGCGGATCGCTTTATCCAAGAGCGACTGACACGAATTCCCGAGTGCAGGAGTAATCCCGGTAATATGGAGATAAGCGGCGTCTTGAATGGCAAGATCAGATAGTAATTCAGGCGTCATTTTACTTGCTGCCGAATCTTTCCGATAATAATAAACTCGAGTATCATTTAGCCGTCTTAATTCTTTAAAAAAGACTCCGGTAGGCGCATCAGGGTCTCGCGTCACATACGAAACATCAACGCCTTCACCGCGAATAAACGATTGCATGGCATCACCAAATTCATCCTCGCCAAGCCGGCTTATCCAACGCGACCTATGACCTAGGCGGCTTAATCCGATCGCGACATTGGATTCCGCACCGCCAAACTTCATCGAAAAAGATCTGGCGTGGCGAAGCGGCCCTTCTTCATTCGGGGTAAACAAAGTCATTGTTTCTCCGATAGTTACAACATCCATGTCATCATCTTCTTTCTCTCTTGTCAGGCTTTTACGTAGTTAGAAAGTGTGCCGATCCTCTCAATACTGACGTTCATCCGGTCACCGTTTTTCAACCAGATTTTCGGATTCCGTCCCATTCCAACGCCAGGTGGCGTGCCTGTTGCAATCAAATCACCTGGCTTTAGTGTCATGGACTGTGATAAAAATGATATGATTTTCGGAACCGTAAAAATTAGGTTGCTTGTATTTGAATCCTGCATAATTTCACCGTTTAATTCAAGCGAAATCGCTAAATTGTGAGGATCACCCACTTCATCTTGTGTAACGACAACAGGACCAAATGGAGCAAATGTGTCCGCCGTTTTGCCTCTTGACCACTGGCCGTCCTGAAATTGCAAATCTCGGGCGCTGATATCATTCATGATCGTGTAGCCAAAGACGTAGTCATCTGCCTCTTCTTCTGACACATGTTTAGCTTCTCTACCAATGACAAACGCAAGCTCTGCTTCAAAGTCGACCTCGGTTGAATTAATCGGGATTTCAATCGCATCATTATGTCCGGCAATGGCATTAGCATATTTTGAAAAAATGACCGGTGATTCAGGAGGTTCCATCCCGGTTTCCTTGCAATGATCAAAATAGTTAAGTCCTACGCAAATGATTTTATCCGGCTTTGCGATTGGCGGCAGGATCTTTACTTCTGACAGTTTGAATATTGCATCGTCATTTACCCGTTGCTCGATTAACTGTTCAGCACGTGAACGCAACTCGCTGCCTCGTTCTATGAATTTTTTCATGCAAGCAGGAAATTCTTCTGGACCGAGGGCCGTTAAGCTAATAATTTGATCATCTTTAACAAGACCGATGTGCTGTTCGGTTTGCACGGAAAAAGTTGTTATTTTCATATTTTTCCCCTTTCTTAAGTTAATGCGTATGGTGTTTTTTCTCCTTTTAAGACCTGAACGATATTTCTTGCTGCTTTTTGACGAAGTTCAACCATCGCTTCCTCAGAATACCAGGCGCTGTGCGGCGTAATGATGACATTTTCCATTGTGAGTAGCGGGCTATCGATTCGGACCGGCTCATTTTCTGTCACATCAAGTGCAGCACCTGCAATTATCCCTTTTTCAAGTGCATAGGAAAGTGCTTTTTCATCGATTATCGGTCCACGTGCCGTGTTAATGATGACCGCATTACTCTTCATTTCTTTAAGGCGCTCCTCATTGATCAGGTGGTATGTATCATCAATTAAGGGCACATGGATCGACAAATAATCGGCTTCGCCTATAATTTCATCGAGATCCATTTTTTGAACCCCGACAGCAGCCATGTCTGCCGCCGATACGAAAGGGTCATAAGCAGCAGTTTTAAAGCCGAGCGGTTTCACCTTTTCAATGAAACGGCGCGGAATCCGGCCAAAGCCTAGAACCCCAACCGTTTGTTCGTTAAAACGATGAATCGGGACACACACTTTAAAGTCCCAGTTACCTTTTTTCACTTCCTTGTTTAACAGTGTCACTTTCCGCGCCGACGAAAGTAAAAGTGCCAATGCATGATTCGATACTTCTTCCATGCCATAATCCGGTACATTGGCGACAGTAATCCCCTTTTCTTTAGCCGCATGGAGATCAATTGTATTGACGCCAACACCATAACGGGAAATGATTTTCGTGTTTTCAAGCGACTCAATGACTCGGCGTGAGATAGGAGCATATTGATTTAAAATTGCATCCACTTCTTTTGCCTGCTCCATTACTTCTTCTTCAGTTTTGCATTGCGCTTTGATGAATTCGATTTCAAGACCGCTTTCTTGAAAAATCGCTTCTTCATATTTCAAATGTTCAAATTCGTAATCCGTTAATAAAATTTTAAAGGACATTTGGGCTCAACTCCTTTTTAGTAATAAATACGTAAATATCAGAGGGGTTCCCTCACGTTAATCTCATTATTTAACTGCTGCCCTTTCAATTTTCGCAATTCCGAGTCCTTTTGCACCGAGTTTCGATGTTTTTGCTTCTGGATAGTATCGTTCGATCATTTGAATACCAATTGCTGCACGGCGTACACGTTCTTGAGCGAGTGAGATGTTCGTACTTTCCCATTGTTTTCCTGAAGGGTATACATCTGGGTGATTACGAAGACCAAATTTGATGTAAACTGGCGCCAATACACGGATTATTTCCGGTATTTCATAATAGCGAAGAAAGCCTCCAAAGGTATCCGGAACTTCAACGTATAAATCAATTGGAATGTCTATTGATTGTCGGATCGCTGCAAGTTTAGACAGCGTTAATGCAGGTGGCACGTTGTAGGTATCCGCTCCGATGTCTTCCATTAATTTAACGGATACTGGATTGGCTGAACCCATTTGAACCGATACTTTAACAACAAAGTCTTCCGGAAGCTGTCCATATTTTTTCATTTCTTTCGTTAAAAGTAGGAGTCCTTCATCCGCAACTAACGCACCGCGAAGACCAAGTGCAGCTCCTCTTTTCAAGTCTTCCATGGCATAAACAAGCTGGTCGGATCCTTCATGGCGGATTCCCTGAGATTTACCTCCTGGCGTAATAGGTCCCGCACTGACATCCCATGAACCCCTGGGACCGACAAACAAACTGAGCTCCATGCCGCGCTCTGCTGTCATTTCACACATTTCTTTAATTTCTTCATCCGTTTGAAGCATGATGCCGCTGCCCTGAGATATTCGGTGAATAGTCAAACCGAGTCGGTCAATTTCTTTCAATGTTTCTTTTAGGGCAGCTGGACCTTCTACACTTGGTAGTTCAATGCGGTATTGAGCTCCATCTGGAAATGTTTTCGTCGATGTAGGAAGTTCTTTAAGATCAGTAGATGGGTAGCCTAATTGTTCGAGCAAGTCGCGTGATTCTTTCATTTTTGGACGCCTTCTTTCATATCTATATTTTTTAAGAGAGCAGCTACTTTGTCACTCAAATCAGCAGGGTATACATCGCATGGTGCACGGTGTCCAGCCGCAACGTCAAACCAGCGCTGATGAACGGCTTCTTTCATGGCTGTAAAAAATGTCGGACCGTAATTGTACACATCCATCAGTTTTGAAATCACTTGATGATTTTTCTGTGCTTCAGCGAGATCCCCTTTATGATACGATTCATATAAATGAACGGATATTTCCGGGGCAAAGACAGCGCTTCCATTAATGCTCCCAGCTGCACCAATCATTTGAGCCGGAAGCAAATGCTCGTCAAACGCAGAGAAGACTCTGAAATCACTGCGAACTTCCTTCACTTCCGCCAGCACTTGACGAAGGTGGCCGAAATCACTGACCGTCTCTTTAATACCCGCAATGTTTGAATGATCTTGGGCTAATTTTTTAATCAATTCGATTGATAAATTTTGTCCTGTCAAGAGCGGGATGTTATAAATGAAAACTTGCAGATTAGTATGATTCGCTACGCTGGAAAAATGTCGATATAATTGCTCGTCAGACAGCTTCCAGTAATATGGGTTGACTACGAGAATGCCGTTCGCTCCATGCTCTTCTGCATAAGAAGTCAGTTCATGCACCTCTTTTAAAGCAGTATGCCCGACTCCGACCATAACTGGCACTCGTCCGTTAATGTGCTTTATCATTTCGCGTACATATAATTTTCTTTCTTCTGTTGTAAGTGATGAGAACTCACCTGAACTTCCCATCAACAAAATACCGTCAATATTCCGTGAGATTAATAGGTCGATATACCTTCTGTTCAGCTCCATATCCAGGTTTCCCGTTTCATCAAATAAGGTGACTACCGGTGGAATTATGCCATGAAAGTCCATTATTTTCCCTCCTTTAATTACCATTCAGCGATACTTCCGTCTTCATTACGCCAAATTGGATTTTTCCAATCATGTCCGGTTTCTGCTGCCTGCTTCACTTTTTCTTCATCAATTTCCACTCCAAGTCCCGGTTTATCCGGAATGTTCACATAACCATTTTCATAATCGAATAATTCTGGATTTTTTATATAATCGAGAATGTCCATGCCTTCGTTGTAATGAATACCAAGGCTTTGCTCCTGAATAATGAAATTCGGTGTCGTTGCGTCCAAATGAATGGATGAAGCAAGAGTCATCGGACCGAGCGGGCAGTGCGGCGCAATCGCTACATCATACGCTTCTGCCATTGCGGCAATTTTTTTTCCTTCTAAAATACCACCTGTATGAGACAAATCCGGTTGAATTATATCGACATAACCATCTTGAAGTAGCTGTTTAAAGCCCCAGCGAGTATACATTCTTTCTCCCGTCGCAATCGGACACGTAGTATGCCAGGCAATCTCACGAAGTGCTTCATTGTTTTCCGGGAGCACCGGTTCTTCAATGAACATTGGACGATATGGTTCGAGTTCTTTCACAATCACCTTTGCCATCGTTTTATGAATCCTCCCGTGAAAATCCACACCGATGCCAAAGTCGCTGCCAACCGCTTCCCTGATTGAAGCAACGCGTTCGATGACCGCTTCTACTTTCGAAAAGCTATCTATGTAATTCATTTCTTCTGATGCGTTCATTTTGACAGCAAGGAAGCCCTCTTTCTGTTTTTCTATTGCGGCTGCAACGACATCCACCGGTCGATCTCCTCCGACCCATGAGTACACTTTAATTTTTTGACGTGCTTTGCCGCCGAGCATTTGGTATACAGGAATATCGAAGTATTTTCCTTTTATATCCCATAGTGCCTGCTCAATACCGGAAATGGCACTCATTAAAATTGGGCCACCGCGGTAAAATCCACCTCGATAAAGCGTTTGCCAGATATCTTCAATGTCGTTCGGATTTCTCCCGATCAAATAATCAGTCAGTTCGTTAACTGCTGCTTTAACAGTTTCAGCACGGCCTTCCACGACAGGCTCTCCCCATCCGGAAATTCCTTCATCCGTATCGATTTTTAAAAACAGCCAGCGGGGCGGAACTTTGTATAAAGAAATTTTTATGATTTTCATCAAGCACCTCGCAATGTTTTTTTTTGAAGAAAGAGAGATTTTCAAACATGGAAACCTCCCTTGCACTTGTTAAGAACCTTTAATAAAAACCGTTTTTATGGCTGTATAAAATTCTTTCGCCGCTTCACCTTGCTCTCGCGAACCCGTGCTTGATGCTTTCATGCCTCCAAATGGGGCTTGCAACTCTACGCCAGCGCTTTCTGCGTTAATGCGGACAAGACCTGCTTCAATTTCATCAATGAATTCCAAAATTGAACTAATATTTGATGTGAAGATTGATGCACTCAATCCGTACTTCGTATTATTTGCCAAGTCAATCGCTTCGACCAGATCGGTTGCTTTCATAAGCGCAATAACTGGTCCAAAAATTTCTGCCTGTGCAATCTCCATTTCGGACGTCACGTCTTCAAAAATCGCTGGTGTGATGAAAAAGCCCCTATCATAGTCTCCGCCAGTTAATATCTCCCCGCCATGTATGAGTTTTGCGCCCTCCTGCTTGCCTTTTTCAATGTACTCTGTCACCGTTTTGAACTGGCTTTCGCTTGCACATGGGCCCATCCAAATACCCTCTTGAAGACCGTTGCCTACTGTAATTTTCGCTGCTGCCTTTACCAGTTTTTGTTTGAATTCATCATAGACGGACGATTCAACGACAACACGACTTGAAGCTGTGCATTTCTGGCCGGAAGAACGAAATCCACCGCTGATGACCGCCTCGACAGCTTGGTCGATGTTTGCATCTTTCGTTACGATGACTGGATTCTTGCCACCCATTTCAAGCTGATATTTTATCCCGCGGGCGGAAGCTGATTTTGCGACGCTCTGACCGACACTTTCAGAACCGGTAAATGTGATCGCATTTAAAAGCGGATGATCTATGAGTCCTTGACCGATGATCGACCCCTTACCGGTAATGAAGTTCACTACGCCTTCCGGGAAGCCTGCTTTTGTGAAACATTCCATCACTTTCGCTGCAGTAACGGCTCCCTCCGTAGCCGGTTTCCATACGATTGAGTTGCCATATACAAGAGCAGGAGCCATTTTCCAGATGGGAATTGCAACCGGGAAGTTCCATGGTGTGATTATCCCGACAACACCAAGTGGACTGCGTTTCGTAAACATTAGGGCATCTTTATCGGATGATGGAATAACATCGCCGTCTTTCCGCATCCCTTCCCCAGCATAGTAACGCAGGATTGCAACACCCCGTGCCGTTTCACCTTTTGCTTCCGGTAACGTTTTACCCATTTCTCGAGTCATGGTTTCGGCAATTTCATCTAGATTTTCTTCCAATATATTGGCCGTTTTGAAAAGAATTTGTCCACGTGCAGACTGCCCGAGCCTGCGCCAATCCCTCTTTGCTTTATGCGCAGAAGCTACAGCTTTGTTCAAGTCATCTTCCGTTGAACTTTGAACATAGCCAACCGGTTCTTTGTCCGCAGGATTAATGCTTTCGATTGTATTTCCAGAAGATGCATTCACCCACTCATTATTAATGAAATTTTTATATGTTTTCGTTGCAAATGTAGTTGATATCATAATCTTTAGCTCCTTTTTCGTTTTAGAATGTCGGTCCAATTCTCCATATACCAAAGTCATGCTGCTTTAATATCTCAGCTTTTGTTAGTTTACCGTTAGAAACATGTTGAATTTCTTCCATGATGCGCCTGCCCACTTCATCTACGGTTTCTAAACCATCGACGATCGTACCGGCATTTAAATCCATATTTTCATTCATCCTGTCGAACATTGGGGTATTAGTTGAGATTTTTATGACGGGTGAAATAGGAGAACCCGTTGGTGTGCCTCTTCCACTTGTAAAGAGAACGATTTGGGCACCGCCTGCGACCATTCCCGTTAATTGCTCAATGTCGTGGCCAGGCGTATCCATCCATACAAGCCCTTTTTTTGTGGGTACCTGGGCATAATCAATGACCTCTTCCAGTCTGGTTGTGCCTGATTTTGTCGCTGCCCCCAGAGATTTTTCTTCGAGTGAGCTGAGACCTCCCTCAATGTTTCCCGGACTCGGATTTCCGGTGCGGATATCTACGCCCATTTGAATCGAGCGGTCTTCCATCATTTTAATAACCGCATAAGCTTTTTTGGCTACCTGGTCGTTTGCCGCCCGGTTAGCAATCAAATGCTCTGCACCGATGAGTTCAGTCGTTTCCGCTAATATTGCGGTTCCCCCCTGCTGAACAACCAAATCGCTTGTACGTCCGACTGCCGGGTTAGCCGATAAGCCGGAGCATGCATCCGACCCACCGCATTCTGTGCCGACAATCAGCTCGCTAAAATCACATAATTCCCGCTGCATCATCGAGGCATCCTGGACCATTTTGACCGCAATTTTAGCTACTTCGGCAATGGTTTGAAGAGTGCCGCCATGTTCCTGAATCGATACCGTTTCCACTGGTTTACCGCATTTGGCAATTTCATCTCCAATACGGTGCGCCTGATGTGTTTCACAGCCAAGTCCGAGTACTATGACACCATATACATTTGGATTCATGCCCATTCCCGCATAGGTTCTGGCCGTTTGATCATAATCAGAGCCAACTTGCGCACAGCCATGCTGATGAATGAATGTGACGGTTCCGCTCACCAATTCTGTGACTCGCTGAGCTGTTTGAGTTGCGCATGTTATCGTTGGCAAGATCAGTACATGATTCCGGACACCGACGCGGCCATCCGGACGGCGGTAGCCCCAAAACTCCATTTTTTCATTCAGCAATTTTGTCACCCCTTCCCCTCTTTCCTTCTAAATTGTGTACGTGAACATGTGCACCAGCGGGAATATAAGCAGAGGCTGCACCTATGACCTCGCCATATTTAATTATGTCCGCTCCTTGTTCGATGGCTTTGACTGCGAACTTATGCCCAAAACTGATCGGCTCAATAATGGGGACGACAAGTTCTTCAATGCCTGTCTTCACAACTACTGATGTGTTTTCAGGGATTTCGGATAAAGCGACAGCTACACTATCTTTCATACTTAAGTAAAGTGTTTTATACTCGCTCATTTTGTCACCCCTTAAATTGTTTGAACGGCTTTACTTTGGATAACCGGGTTGTTCAATACTCCAATCCCTGGTATTTCGATTTCGATTCGGTCATCGCCTTTCAATGTAAATTCATTTGGCGGAACCACGCATGTACCTGTAAGTAAAACTGATCCGTCAAAAACAGTGTTATCTAAGACTAAATAGTCGACAAGTTCTTCCAATTTTCGTTTCAGTTGGTTTACTTTCGCTTCACCTTCAAATACTTTTTCTTCATTTCGATAAATACGGCACATGATTTTAAGCTCATATGGATCCGGAACAGCCTCTTTTAACAAGATGGCCGGTCCAATGGAGCAAGAATTTTTCCATACCTTTGCCTGTGGAAGATAAAGCGGATTTTCACCTTCAATATCTCGGCAGCTCATGTCATTACCTGCGATATATCCGAGTACCGTTCCCTCTTTATCGATGACCAAACCAAGCTCCGGCTCCGGAATTTGCCATTTTGAATCTGAACGCAAGTATACCGGATCATTCGGGCCCACGGTTCTTGCTGCAGTCGATTTAAAGAAAATCTCAGGACGCACTGCATCATAAACTTTGTCATAGAATGTTTGGCGGTCCAGCTTTCCTTGCGTAGCTTCGTAGTTACGTGCTTCCTTGCTTTTTTTATAGGTAACACCAGATGCCCATACTTCCGGTGCGTCGATAGGAGTTGTTAATTGAAGACCTTCCAATGGCTGCTGTTCCCCTTCATCGGCAATTTGTTTTACAATGTCAAACGCTGTTCTGTTATCATGACGTGCCGTTGTAATCAACGACATAAAATCCGTAAATGGAAGGTCCACCACATTGTTTTCGTTTGTCACGGCAGCAAGTTGTTTCTTATTTTCTTTTACATAGCGAATAATTCTCATTTTCTAGTTCCTCCTAAAATGGCAGGCCTCATTTATATTTTTTGATATTCATAACCGAGCTCCTGCGAAATTTTACTGCTGCATTCCTTTAAGAGACGTACATAATACTCATGTGTTTCTTCATTTACTTTAGAAGCAGGCATCGATACACTCATTGCAGCGATTACCTTGCCTGAATAATCTTTTATCGGTACAGCAAGACAGAAAATGCCCGGTTCGTTTTCCTCATTATCCATTGAATAGCCATTAATGCGTGCTTTTTCGATTTCCGCTAAAAACTGGTCCTTGGATCTAATCGATCTTTCGGTCGGTCCAGTATAATCATAGCCGTCCAAGAGCAAATCCAGTTCACTGTCCGTTTTGGTTGCAACAAGAGATTTGCCAACTGCACTCGTATGAATCGGAACACGCCGGCCAATACGGGAATAGAGGACCGTTACCCCAGTGCCCTCCACTTTATCGACATAGACACCTTCCTGCCCGTCTAATATGACAAGGTGCAGCGTTAAATTCGTTGTTGCTGAAAGCCATTCAAGGTGTTTTCTTGCTACGTTGCGCAAATCGAGATGGGTCACAACAACGCTTCCCCTCTCCAATAGCTTTAATCCTAGCGAGTATTTTCCATTTTCTTCGCCTTGTGAAATATAGTGATGCTCCTGTAAGGTTTTTAATAGTGAATGAACCGTACTTTTATGTAAATTCATTCGTTTGCTTATCTCTGTGATAGTTAGTTCACGCTCACGCTCATCAAATAAATCCAATATTTTCAAGGCACGCTCCACCGATTGGATGATAGGCATCGTTCCTCACTCCTTTTATCATTCTGTCTACCTTTATCTTATCGGATTTATGACGAGCATTCCTCACTTTATTTCTACTTTTTTTTCCTGGATTATAATATCTTGTTCATAATCAAGTACCGCATCCTCAATGACAGCGATTGGAACAACACCATTTGCTGCATCTGTATGTCCAAACATCCTGTTGCTGGCCGCAACCATTTTTTGTCTAACTTTCATCCGCTGCTTGCGTTCAGCTGCCAATGATTGTCTTTCTTCTTTAAAATGATCCGCAAAATCATGAATAACCTTTCCAGAATGAAGTTGAGTAGAATCGACAAAATCAATCCGTCGATCACGAAGCTGAAGGTGAATTACATCCCCTGATTTAAGTAAACCAATGCCGCCGTCTTCATACGCTTCCGGTGTCATATGTCCTATGGCAGCACCATATGTGACTCCTGAATAACGGCCGTCGCTAATGATTGTAGCGATTTTTTTCATAACACGATTTGCATTGATGTGTTGCATTGGTGTAAACATTTCCGGCATTCCGAATGCAACTGGCCCCTGCCCTGAGATAATAACCGCAATTTTCAATGTGCCTTCTTCAACCATCCTGTCAAATAACTCCCCATAAGTAGCGGTTTTTAGAAGAGACCATTCCGGCTCATTGTTGTATTTAAGAGATTCTAGCAATAGATTATGTTCGAAAAGCTTTTGCTCTTTTATTTTTGAAAGCAGATTTGAATCGAGCAGGCTTTTATTTGCATCATCTTCATTTTCGTAATAAAGGACAAATGCAAGCTTATCATCGAATTGGTCAAGCTGTGGTGTCGGCATTCCGCTGATTTTTACAACGGCGCTTTCAAAGAAGTTTCCTTTTAATACATCAACACCGCTGAATCCGCGGCGTGGATTGGATAAAATGACCTGATTTTTCTTTACATTAACCGCTTTTAGGCTACTTGTGATCGAAAGACGTTCTTTCCAAGTTTTTGCTGCGACAGTCGGCGCATCCTGATCCATTGGTACACCATTCTCAATAAGTTCATGAAAAAGTGTTTCCATTCCTCTGCTTTTCCCGCTGCAACACTGCATCGCAAGTGAATAAATGTCCCTTCCTTCTGTCAAACTGTAATCAAATAAGTCAGGAATTGGATGTGAATGATGAATGCGGTCAAGGTCCCATAAACTGAATTTGAATCCTGCATAAAGCATGCCTGCGACAATATGCATCATTAAGTTAGTAGAACCACCCGAAGCGCTGTGAATACGGATTGCATTTTTTATGTTCGCAGCGACAATGTTGGCCACGCCGTAGCGCTCTTCGTTTATCATGCCGGCAAAGCTATCAAGCACCGAGTTAATCTGGCGTTGTGTTGGTGGATCGGTTAACAGCTCCACGGCTGGATGAACGAGACCCATGCCTGCCACTAAATGACGTGAACTATTCCCTGTACCATTGAAGGCACATACACCTCCCTGCCCGTCACATGTTGCTACAGCAAGTCTCATTTCAAAGTATTTATGCTGTTCCTTCGTCAATATTCCTCGTTCATAGGCCCGTTCAAAAACGCCCTGAAATGCAGTATTCGATGAACATTGCAATATATATGCCATCGTATCTCGTAAATCAACGGCTACATCAGTAGCTCCTTTACTTTCCGCTTTTTTCGCAAGAGTTTCCAATTCTTCAATCACGTCAGCTGGAATCGAACCGCCTTCCAATACGTGAGCAGGTGCGAATGTTGCGAAAAAGGGTGCTTCACCACGGTTTCGGCGAACACGATCAACATGTGCGAGTGCACTTACAACACCAAGAGGCTGCTTATCACACCCTTGAATGACGAATGCACCATGATAACTGTGAGCTTCTAGCTGATTGACAACCATTTGTGCAACCGCGTTTCGGCTCTGGAGAGAGTAACTCATTCCTTGATTGTTTTGCGCAGTGCCATCACACATCACCGGTGTCGAGAAATGAAACGGCACGCCGCCGTTTTGCCAGATGCGGATTGCTGCCCGTGCTGACGTTTGGTAATCCATTATATGGGCCGGATGATCGGACGAACCACCGATTATTGCAATACGCGGGGCATTCCTCTCGAGCCGCATATAAATTTCTTCAAGCGTCCAATCAGGCTTGCCCCCTTCATATGTGGGGCCAAGCGTCAGCTTCGAACGGTCCAACAGACCCGCAACCGTAATGGGTTCATTTGCTTTTCCCTGTACATTATCGCGGTAAGGGTTTATTTCGTTATCAATTAGTGGATATAGGTGTGTCATTTCAGCACTCCTTTTCTGATTTCAATGAATTCTTCCATTCTCTAAAAATACTAAAGAAGGTTTTTAGTCTAGTGCCAATTCTTCTGGTTCTGACAGGATTTCTAAATTTTTGTTTTTTAAAGCTTCTTCCATCATGCTTTCAGAAATCCAAATTTCACCGATTTCGAGCGTATTTTTTATTCTTACCACTCTCACCTTATTCAAATTGAAGGCATTGCACGTTTTGATAGCAGCTTTAACAGCTAATTCCTGCGTATCTAAAAACATCGGGAGCTTTACTACATCTGTCACTGTGCTTGTGAGTGCATTGGCATAGCCTTTTTCCCATTCGATTTCATTCATGACTGCCTTCGTCGTCATATCAGCCATGCCGATGCCATTTGCATTACCGTGAGTTTTTTCAGTAAGTCCAAGTACAACGGTCCGTGTAACCTCTGGCCCCCCGGTAGCATATGGAGTGGCGAAGTTACCCGTAATATTCGGATCCATTCCATCCCCCGAAATATCCTTTCCGAGTTCATTTACAATAAGTACGTCGATCGAATCGAAATTGATTTTTGGCATCAATGATTTTGCTTCAAGCAATAGTCCCGGTTCCGCTTCCTCCAGTTCCTCTGCTGGGACTGCGACGATTTTCGCTGGTTTATCATAGGCATTTTCAATAGTCGCAAGACCAAATATGATGGGAGCTTTTGTCAAGGAAATCTTCGCCATCTCAGGGACATGTTCCGCCATATACTTAAAGCTGTATGCATGTGCAGCTTCGGCTCCCTTTTGCTTGCCTAAACCGATTGTAATCATTTTCATAAGTCCGCTTTCAACCGGTCCACGAAATGCCGTATGTGGTTTAATCCGATTAATGACTATGATTTTATCAGATTCATATGCAAGCTTATCAATATAGACAGGGAGCCCATTTGGCAATTCATCCAGTTTAATAACTTCCATCGATGACAGTATTGGCGCTTTAACCGCTTCTTCTGAAATACCCAACTGAAGCAACACATCGATTTGGCCTTCCGCTGTGGCACCCCCATGACTTCCCATTGCAGGGACTATAAAAGGATTGCCGCCAGCCTCCATAACGGCAGCTACCGTTTCTCTTACTAATATAGGAAGGTCCGCTACCCCTCTGCTTCCTACTGCAATTGCCACACTGTCATCTTCATTTATTCTTGATAAGACACCTGCTTCTTTTATCGCCTTCTTCACCTCACCAGCTACATCAGCGATTTGAGGTGTACGAAATTTCTGCCTCACTTTGACCATTTTCGGTAATTGGATTTCACGTAAAAGTTCAGAGATAATATCCATTTTCTATCCTCCAAAACAGTCATGATTATTTACCGCGTACTTTTTCAACTTCGCTCATCATTTCCTCTACAAGATCCGGCCCGAATTTCTGAGCATATTCGTCCGTCACTGGTTGAATGGCTTTCTTCATTTTTTCAATTTCTTCCGGCTCTACTTCATTGATTTTCATTCCTTCTTCTTTTAGATACTTAAGTGCCTTTTCATTTTCTTTTTGGTTAACTTCCCGTTGATACTTTCCAGCCTCTTGTGCAGCCTCACTCATGATTTCTTGCTCTTGTTCTGATAGGTCATCCCAGAACTTTTTACTTACAAGGAATACAAATGGTGTATAAACATGATTTGTAAGACTTAAGTATTCTTGCACTTCATTATATTTTTGCGTTTGAATTGTTGCGAGTGGATTCTCCTGACCATCAACAGTGCCTGTTTCCAGTGCAGTAAATACTTCTGAGAAGGCCATCGGCGATGGATTCGCCCCTAACTTTGAAAATGCATCTAAATGCACTTCATTTTGCATGGTACGAAGTTTAAGCCCTTTGAAATCTTCAGCCGTTTTAACAGGGTGTTTACTGTTGGTTAAGTTTCGGAAACCATTTTCCCAGTATCCCAAACCTACTAAATCATGTTCCGGTAATTTATCCAAAAGTTTTTTACCTACTGCACCATCAAGTACTGTATAAGCTTCCTCTTCATTATTAAAGACAAATGGGAAGTCATAAATTCCAAATTCCTTAATCATACCAACAAGTGGTGAGGTTGAAGGAACAGTTACTTCCTGTAAGCCACCTTGAAGAGCTTCTGTCATTTTCTGATCATCTCCGAGGGTGGCATCAAAAAAGTTTTGGACTTTCATTTTCCCCCCGCTTTTTTCTTCAACCAGTTCTTTAAATTTCTCCATTCCTTTTCCTTGTGGATGCATTTTACTATTTCCGATCCCTGCTTTGATTGTTCTTTCCTGTATACCGTCAGCTGAAGCGCTTTCATTTTGTCCGCTTCCACAAGCGCTTAATAGTAGTAATGAAGGCAGTAAAACTCCAACCGCCAAACGTTTGAACAAATTATTCATTTTCATTTTCCTCCTATAAAATAAGATGAATTCCAGCATACAGACCCAAATACTTGTTTAATTCCGTTAGGAGGTAAACCATTCTAGAGGAACCAGCACTAAGGAAGGAAACAAAATCAACAAGATCAATACAATCACTTCAACGAGCAAGAAAGGCCAAATCCCCTTCATGATATCTTCCATACTGATCTTACTTATGCCGCACATGACATTTAATACGGTTCCGACCGGTGGTGTAAGTAAACCGATGGCGTTATTCAGGATAAACAGGACACCAAAGTAAACTGGATCAATACCTGCAGCGACCACCAATGGCATCAATACAGGTGTTAGAATAAGGATTGTCGGCGTCATATCCATAGCAGTTCCAACTACGATGACCAATAAGTTTATCATTATTAACAGAAGGAATGGATGATCCATAAATGGCTCCAGCAATCCAATCACCTGACCAGGTAAATCGGCTACAGTTATCAGCCAGGATGACACGAGTGCTGCGGCGACCAGAAACATGACAACACTCGTCATTTTTCCTGCATGAACAAAGACCTCATACAAATCTTTCACTTTCATTTCTCGATAGATTACAAGACCGACAAATATGGCGTAGACTGCAGCCACCACTGCCGCTTCAGTCGGTGTGAATAAACCGAATTTCAATCCACCAATGATAATGATGGGCAGGAATAGAGCCCAAACGCCTTGACGAAGAGAAATAAGAATTTCTTTTGTTGAAGCTCGGGGGTTAACGGCGACTTTATCTTTTCGTGCAACAATGGCCCAGGTAACCGTAAGTCCAACCGCTAGTAAAATACCAGGAACGATTCCTGCCATAAACAGCTTTGTAATGGACACACCACTTGCGACACCGAAAATGATAAAGCCAATACTTGGCGGAATGATCGGGGCAATGATACCACCGGATGCAATCAACCCACTTGACCGGTTCACATCATAACCTGACTTCACCATCATTGGAATTAATATAGCCCCAAGCGCTGCTGTATCGGCAACAGCAGATCCTGATAAACTTGCAAACAACACACTCGCAATAATCGCAACATAGCCAAGGCCTCCCTTGATATGGCCAACCAAGTTCATTGCCATCTCAACGATACGCCGTGATAATCCGCCCCTATTCATCGCCTCCCCTGCAAGCATAAAGAACGGTATGGCCATTAGAGGGAAGTTATCAGCGCCACTGATTAGATTTTGTGCGATTATTTGACTATCAAAAATACCAAGGAAGTACATTAACACTACACTACTCACAAGTAAGGCAAAGGCAATAGGTATTCCAAGTCCCATGGCTCCCAGTAAAGATCCGACAAATACACCTATCATCCCTGTTTCTCCTCCTTGACAATCCTAATACCTGAAGCAAATTCATCAGTATGGAGAGAAATTAGCTCTTCTGACTCACTTATCATCACCAATTCTTCGTCTTTAATTTTATTGAAGAAAATCCGATACAAATTGAAAATGATCATACTGCCCATTGAAACACTCACAAGAATACCTGTCCCATATACAAATGCCAGTGGCATGCCTGTGGCTGGTGCAGTACTATCTATGTTTATCAATGTCATTTTCCAGCTGCCATCCAGGATCAGGAATAGAACGAATAACATCATCAAATCACTAATAACAAGAACCACTTTTTTCATCTTATTCGGGAGCCGTTTAATGACCATGTCGACACCTAAGTGTTCTTTGTTTTTGAAAGCTCCGATGGCGCCGAGGAACGTCAACCAAATAAAGAGATACCTTGACATTTCTTCTGACCAGGTAATCCCTGAATTAAAGAAATAACGAAGTACTACATTACCAAACACGAGTACGACCATAATTGCTAAAGCTGCTGCCATAATAATGTTCAACGAATTTTCTAGGGTTCTGGAAATTTTATTCACCTATACATCTCCCCCTTCCTATCTAAAGCGCCTGCTTCATTCTGCTTTTATTTTTCCGACAAGCTCCTCGGCCCAGTCATTTTCCTCAAAAACTTCATCATAAACAGGTTGAGATGCTTTTAACATTTTTTGTGAAAAGTCTTCGTCAGGCTTAGTGAATTTGATTCCATTATCCTTAAGATATGCTTTGTCATCTTCATAACTTTTTTCCATCAAATCAAACTCATATGCTGCCGACTCTTTTGCTGCTTTTTGAATGATGGTTTGTTGCTCCTTTGTCAGCCCTTTATAGAATTTGCTATTGATAATGTAAATATTGGGACTGAACATATGCTTGGATTCTAGTACATCACTTTGAACTTCATTCCACCCCGAGGATCTCAGCGTGGCAATGGGATTATCTTGAGCATCCACTACCTTTTGTTCAAGTGCGGTGAAAACTTCTGAAATTGGTAATGGACTAACGTTTGCCCCCAATGATTCACCTAGTTTTATGTAATTCGGAATGTTCGGCATTCTGAGTCGAAGTCCATCAAAATCTTTCATACTCTTAATTGGACGATTACTCGAAAACATCCTAAATCCATTTGCACTCCATGCGAGCGGTGTCACTCCATGTTTTGGATCAAGCTCTTCTGTCAATTCTTCTCCGATAGGTCCATTCAATACCTTCTTTACATGATCATAATCCCTAAATAGGAAGGGCCATTCCGGAACACCCATTTTTGGAAGGTCCGACTGCATAATTAGTCCTGGAACACCCATTTCAATCGTTCCGTTTCTGACGCCGTCATAAAATTCTTTTTCTGCACCTAAAGTACTGTTCGCATAAATCCGAACCTCTAGTTCACCATTACTCTCTTTTTCCACTATTTTTTCGAATTTTTCTCTCAAGGCAATGTTTTGAGGATGATTTTCAGCAAAATAATTTGCCACTTTTATCGTTTTCTTTTCAACGCCAGATCCACTGGCCTTTTCTCCCTCACCTCCACCACATCCTGATAAAAGTAATGCTGCTGCAAGAGTTAAGCTTGTGGAGAATACAAAAGGCTTTCTTTTTTTCAATAAAAACCCTCCCAAAAGTTATTTTGTAAGCGTTATCATTTATGACTGATTTTAAGAACTTCTCCTCACCCTTGTATAAGCCAAAGTTAAATTGTTTTATATTATAAAACTCCGTTTTTGTTTTATTCGGAGTAAGGAAAACACTTCACTTCTAGTTGCGTTTCAAGTAGATTCATGACTCTTTAAACAATTACTTTTAATAACATGAAGGTTAATTTGTTCTATAATATAAAACTCAGTTTTTAAATTTGAAATCTTACGTTGATTATAAGCTTCCATTTTTACTAATGTCAAACCATTTTTTGAATTTTATAACAATTTAACAAATCCTCTATTTTTCACTAATTAATAATTAGAGAATCAAGATTTATAGAATTAGAATGGGAAAGATGAATTTTTCTATACTAAGATATCTATAGGATAGAGAATCGAACATAACAATAAGGTTTACCTTAAAATACATTCCTCTACTTTTAATTGAGCTTTTAAGTCGGGAATTTTATTTTTCCTGCTGAAAAATCTGTCTTTAAGAATTTATTTTTCTTGTTTGACCTTGCGCTTCATAAAAGTGGTAATCGTTTGTATATTTTAACCCGTGTCTTTCCTACAAAAGTTATTTTCCATTTTTAAAGATTTATACTTTTTTCTCTTTTGAAAAATTACAATCCATTACTTATATTGAGATCATTTCATTATGAACCTCTTTCCAACAGGTTAAAGACATAAAAACTCCACCCGAAGCTTTTAAAGTCTCATTAAATATATTCAATTATTACCGATATATAAAACATGGTTAATATATAACACGGGGAAGGAATAAACAAAGATGAATAAACTCAGTACGAAAATAGGTTTTGTTCTTTTAACAGGCATGATCATTACATTAATTGGAAGTTTACTATTGATGTATAAAAGTACAAATGATACGGTTGAGAAAACAATCGCTATGAGCAGCTTAGACATCGCAAGCAACATCGCTCAAGGAATAAATCCAACATCTTATGCTGATTTTTTAATTAATCAATCCGAAACCTCTACATATTGGGAGATACGCGAACAGTTAGACGATTATAAACAAAAAACTGGAGCATTATATGTATATACATTGGGGATTAACGAAAGTAGCGAAAAAGTACATATTCTTATAGATGGAATGGGGAAGGAAGATAAAAAAGCATCTCCCATTTTAACCCCTACAACCGTAACTTCATATCAGGATGTAGAAAGCGTCATGAGGGGAAAGGTTTCTACCACTTCCATCGTTCATGATCCTGAATATGGTGACTATTTATCCGTTTTTGTTCCCATAAAGAAAGGAGACAAGGTCATTGGAATACTAGGAGTGGATATTGATGCCAGTAAAGTCGATGCTACGACCGGCAAGGTACTGGGTGGCATCCTTCCCCTGATGATAATAATCAATGTAATCCTAATGGCAATCGTTGTGGGTGCATTAATATGGTTCTTGACTAGAAAGTTAAGCCCCCTTCTCAAGGTCAGCATGGCTGCAAAGGAAATCTCAAATGGAAATTTATTTTCAGCCAATAAACTGATTAGCAACACAAGGGTTAAGGGAAACGACGAAATCAAGGTTTTAGTGAAATCCTTTGAAGAAATGATCACCAATACAACTATGATCGTCAACTCCATGAAAAGCTCGTCATTCCAGCTATTGGAATCATCAAATGATATCGAACACAAAATCAAAGAAATGGATACTTCCACACAATATATCGTTAAAGGCATTCAGCAAGTTGCAGGAGCTGCGGAAGTACAATTGCACAGAAGTGAAGAATCCTCGAGGGTCATCGAGGAAATGACCATAGGGATACAAAAAATTGCCGAAGCTTCTTCAGAAGTCAGCGAACAGACAAATCATGTTTCAGCTAGAATGTCCATTGGAAATAAAGATATAAATGAACTCTCAAATCAAATTCTGCAAGTAAAAGATGTTATGCTGCAAACAAGTTCAGAAATAAAGAAATTGGACGAACAAGCAAATGAGATTGTGAATATTGTACATTTAATTACGGGTATTGCCGAGCAAACAAACCTGCTGTCATTAAATGCGGCAATTGAAGCTGCTAGAGCCGGTGAACAGGGTAAAGGTTTTGCGGTGGTATCGAACGAGGTACGGAAATTGGCAGTAGGCACGAAGGAATCTGCGATCAATATACAAGAGTCCCTACTTCATTTTAAATCCATCATAAATGAATCAGTGAAAATGATGGAAACTGGAACTAAAGAGGTAGAGGAAGGGACAAAATTTGTCCTGAATACAAGAGAAACATTTAAACAGACCATAAAATCTTTTGAGCATGTTAGTGATCAGATTCAAGAAATATCCGCCATTACAGAGCAAATGGCAGCAAGTTCTCAAGAAATCAATGCTTCGATAGAAGATTTTGCAGGGTTAACAAGGGAAACGGCAGTGGCTTCAAAGCAAGTGGCACAATCAACCGATCAACAAGCGAAATCCATGGAGGACATCTCCTTCTCAACCTCTTCGATGGCAAAGCTCGCTAATGACCTGGAAACATCTGTTGAACAGTTTAACGCGTAATAAGCTTGAACTACATTCTATTACTATATCAAGAAAGGGATTTTGCTATTAATGCAAAATCCCTTTTTTATTTACTTTGTTGATTTTAGTTTCAAATCACCATCATAAGGTATATGTTCAACTGTTATCGTTATATCTTTGCCCTCTTTATCTTTACCGATTCGTTTATAAGTGAATTTATTTTCATTGAGCTCCGTAAGTTCAAGAACTGCACCATACTTATTTTCCCCTTGTGAAACATGGGCTCTAATCTTATTTCCATGAACAACATCGTAATAGCCGTAATCACCACGGCTTTCACCGGTTTTAGCATCAAAAAATTCATACTTATTTGTTTTATCATCATATTTTGCCAGACCTAAATAATTCGAGTTATAGCTTGAAACATCATTTCCCTTTTCATCCAATGCCACTGTACCTTTCCATGTGGTGCTTGATAAAATTTTGTCTCCATCAACGTCTGTAACTACATCTCCTGTGTAAGTTTCCAAATTTTTGTCTGGATCAGTAAAGGAAAGTTCTGTTTCAGTATAAGGAATATGATCGACAAACACTTCTACGTCGTTACCATTTGCATCTTTGCCCATTCTTTTATAAGTAAACATATCCTTATTCAGTTCTGTTATTTCAACAACGGCTTGGTAACCCATTGATTCTGAAATTAATACTCGAATCTTGCCATTCGTGATAAAGAAAGTTCCTTTATCACCTCGACTTTTTTTAGTATTTTTATCAAAAAATTCATATCTCGATGCTTCATCGTCATATTTAGCTAGACCAATGAAACTTGCATTCTCCTTTGTTAAGTCATTATTATTTTTATCATAAACTTTTGTTCCTTGCCAATTCGTGCTAGTAAGAATTTTATTCATTTCCTCTCCGGCGGTTAACTTATTTTCTTGTTTCCTTTGATTTGCAGTTTGTTCCTGCTTCTGAGCATTTTTATTGTCTTGTGCGTTTGTGTTACATCCTGTTATGGCCAATGTTAACCCAAGTAGTATAGCTGATGAAATTTTTGCTTTTTTATTCATTTTTTCGTCTCCTCATCATATTGTGGTTTTTTTGTAGTGCAATTGACATTACAAATTGAAAGTATAGCGATCTGGTTATTTTGCTCCTGCCGTAAGTAAAATTTGTTCGATTTCCTTAAACCCTTTCTCGCGGGCATGTTGTAAAGGTGTCATACTACTATTATCGGGGATGTTGACATCTGCCCCATGATCTATTAGCAATTGCACTGTTTGCTGCTGGTTCCCGTCACCATCATTTAAAATGATAGCTTCTAGTAAAGCGGTCCAACCGAGATCATTCACATGATTCACATCAATATCAGTTTTTGTAAGAAGCTCTTTAATAACCTCTACATAACCATGTTCAGAAGCAGGGATTAAAGCCGTTCCTCCATAACGGTTGGTTATAGTGGGGTCTGCACCCGCTTCAATCGCAAGTTTAAGTATTTCTACATAACCTTCAGCACCGGCATACAAGAAGGGGCTATTTTTCATGTCATCCTGCATGTTGACGTCTGCACCCGCTTCAATAAGGATTTTTGCCGTCTCTACATCATTGTTATAAGTCGCAATCATAGTGGCGGTTCGCCCTTCTGAGTCCTGTGTATTTATATCTGCACCTTGCTCAATCAAGCTTCTTATTCTTTCCGTTTCTTTACGTTCTACAGCTTGAATCAATTGTTCATTCATTCCCTTTCCTGTCTCCTTTTCTTGTTTATTTAGCTCTACTTCATTATCCAAGACACAGCCTTGAAGGATGAAAAGGCTTCCGATGACAATCGTTAGCCGTCTCCACATGAAACACACCATCCTTTCCCTGTTTGTACTTCATAGACGCAAAAGGATTTCCCGTCATTCTTATGTAGCAAATTGACATGTTCTTTAGGGTCCATGATGATTTTTTTCTCCCTTTTATTTTTAGCTGCTTACTTATTCCGTCTTCATAATGTTAATGCTTAACCTTAAACTCCCTCTAAACAATTTCTTAAAAAATGATTAACTTATTAATAAATTTTCTTAATGTTTATAAAAAAAAACCGCCACCTTCGTGACGGGTCCTTAACATGCTATTTAAACATTAAAGCGATACCCCGCTCCCCAAACGGTTTCCAAAAATTTAGGATGTGCAGGATTTCTTTCAATTTTTTCACGTAGCTTCCTGATATGGACGGTGACAGTCGAAACATCTGCAGCCGATTCCAATCCCCAAATATTTTCATAAAGCTGCTCTTTACTTAGTACTTGATTCGGGTGCATGACAAAAAACACTAAAGTATCGAATTCCTTTGTTGTAAACGGGACCACTTCTCCGTTTATGTGAACTCTGCGTGCTGACTTATCTATTGAAATTCCATGAACATAGATTGAATTAGATTTGGGGTGACTTCCTGATAAACGTTCATACCGCGCTATATGCGCTTTCACCCTTGCAACTAGTTCACCTGGACTAAATGGCTTTGTAATATAATCATCTGCCCCTAGACCAAGCCCCCGAATTTTATCGATATCTTCCTTTTTGGCGGATACAAGCAAAATCGGGATATTCTTGACAGCACGTATTTGTTTACATATCTCAAACCCATTCAACCCTGGAAGCATGATATCCAAAATGATTAAATGATAATTTCCTTGAAGGGCCTGTTGGAGACCTGCATCACCAGTATGTTGAATATCGACACTAAAATCATTAATTTCCAAATAGTCCCTTTGCAATTCAGCAATACTGACTTCGTCTTCAATAAGTAATATCTTTTTCACATTTCCTCACCTTTCTTTATGGAAAAAAAGACGCTTGTACCTTTTCCTATCTCGCTAGTAGCCCAAATATCTCCACCATGTTCGCCGATAATTTTTTTTGCAATCGCAAGTCCTAAACCACTTCCACCTGTCCGAGAATTTCTAGATTCCTCAGCCCGATAAAAGCGGTTAAATATATAAGGCAAAGCAGAAGATTCTATTCCATAGCCATTATCTGTTACTTGTACAACAACATCATATAGTCCTTCATGCAGAGAAATGGAAATGTGTTTTTCATCTTTATTCATATACTTTACACAATTGCTGATCAGGTTGGCCAATACACGTTTCAGTTTCTCTCTATCCGCCGTCACGTATATTGGCTTATTCACCTGATGAAGTTCAATCTGGATCCCTAGTTGAAGTAAATCCAGTTGAAGTTCATCTACGTAGTCTTTTAAATACTTATCTAATCTGACCGTTTCAAAAGTGAATGGTTCTTTTTTCAAATCCAACTTGGAAAATAAAAATAATTCATCTATCAATGAATCCATATCTCTTGCTTTTAGGTATACAGTCGATAAATACTTGTCCATTTTCTGTGGGGTGTTTGCTACTCCGTCTTTAATCCCCTCAACATATCCCATAATCGAAGTGATCGGTGTCTTCAAATCATGAGAAATATTGGAGAGAAGCTCTTTGCGATTTTCCTCATACTGAAGCTGAATGTTTACGGACTCTTTTAATTTTTTTCTCATTTCCTCAAACGCTCTATTCAATTGTCCGATTTCATCATTTGAAGTCGCTTTAATTTCAAAGTTTAAATCTCCTGATTTTATCCGCTCTGTGCCTTCTTTAAGAATTGAGATCGGTTTGATGATGCTACGTGAAACTAAATAATTTAAAAGTCCAATAATCATTACAAACAGTAATAACAATAAAGTGAACAAAATGGGAAAGAGCTCTCGAGTCAGCTCGGCATATGAACTTGCCTTTCTCAATACAAAAATACTTCCTTCACTTTTATCCGAAAAATAATAATCAAACTTCACATAAGTGAAAAAAGAGTCTTTCATTTTGATTGTGTCCCGCGTATTGATGTTCGTTTCTTCGAACTTAGGAAGTGATTGTATCAAGCCTAGCTTATCTAGTGTTTGGGACGCATACTCAATGTTTTTGCCTTTTCTAACGACAATCTTAATATCTCCATGTTCAATCTTCTTCAGCTGTTCTTCGTTTAGAAGCTGCTCAGGGTTATTTTTTGCCAAAAGCTTCAAATCGAGAAACACACTTTCCTCGACTGCAGTCAAAGGTTTTTGGAGATAAGATTTTTTGTATAAATGCTCTATCGCTTTTACATCACCTGTTATCGCAAAAATAAGTAAAAATCCAGCTGCTAAAAACAAAGTGATGGAAATAAGAATTACGCCAACGTAGGACAACAGAAACCTCATTTTAATTGACAAATATTTTCACCCCGTATCGATCTCTCGTTTATTCTTTTATAGAAAAGTTGTTTATCTGCTGTTCTTGCATAAAAAAATGTTTCCCACACTACCTTTTCTTAGTATTAAAAAAAACATATCACACAAATCTTAAAATTTTCTAAAATACACAGAAAAAATCCTATTCTATTGTAGATCTATATTTTTTTATTTGAAAAACTGGAATCTGAAAACCGCTCCTTTTCCGCCGACTGTCTGCGAAACCTCCTAGACGCAAGCATCCAGCAGGGTCCAGCTAGCGAGTTATTAGGCAGGGGTGTCGAATATTTCTTCAATCTTTTGAGGTTTTTAAAACAATAAGAACCATGAAGAGCGAGTGTATCTATTTAAGAAACGTTCCAACTTGATTTCAGAAATCCGCTCCCTTTCCGCCGACTGTCTGCCAAGCCTCCTCGACGCAAGCGTCTGTGGGGTCTCGGCTTAGCTTGTTTTTTGTTAAAATATTTTTTAAACCTACCTTTTATAATAATGATATTATTCATAAATTATCCAAGAATTATATAAAGCTGCACTTCAGTATTTATAATTAATTACTATCCATTCAATTTGATGTTTTATCTTCACAAAGATACGAAATTAATTAGGCGAAACCTTTATCAAGTACACGGAAAAGACCATTAAGGTTTATTAGTTTACTATTTGTCCAGAGTTTGTGAGACATAGAGAAAAAGCGAACTTCCCCTTAAGGAAAGTCCGCTTTTTACAAATTTCAAGAAAAGTTCACCTGTTCTTCTCATTAATTTGGTGAAACGATCATTTGGTCATCCAATCTAATATCGTCAATCGACCAAAACCAATTATTTTTAGCATTATGCATTCTCCATTGTAATTTCATAGAGGCAGCATCTTCAGGAACCTTAATCGATTTAACTTCATACTTATTCAAAACATGTCCATTTTTATTATCCGAAGCAGCTTTATTGTCATAAACAAGGACTTGTTGTTTTTCCCCATTATCAAAGACAGCAGTTACTTCAGCTGTTTGCGTTCCTTCTTGTTTATAGTGGGATGCAAATCCTAGGTATAGATCTTTTGCACCATCAACTTTTACAGAAGGTGAAGTTAAAGTACTATCAAAAAACCCTTTTGCTGCTGGTGAACCGTTATCATCCCATTCATCAGGATCCGCTACTGCTATAACTCCTTGACCAAGTTCAAATTTGTTACGCTCCTGGTCTTCTGCTTTTGTCCAAAAGTCCTTTGTTGTGAAGCTCCAACCTTGCCACTCTTCTGTACCAGCTGGCATATTCGAGCTATTTGTAACCGACCAGCCATTAGGAGCTGTATGGCTCCACCCGAGAATGGAACTTGGAATGTTTTCATTCACTGCTGGTTTTAATGCAGACTCTAATTGGTCAAAACTTTCTCCAAGCATCATGTTGACGAATACATTTATATTCTTGGAGCCATTTATTTGGCCTCCTCCGTAAGCAGTAATCTTGAATTGTGAAGAACCCGAAACCTCCTTGCTAGGTGTAGCTTTTATTGGCAACATTTTTTCTTCAGTTCCTGATAGCTCAAACTCAAGTTCATTGTGCTCCACACTCCAACCTTCAGGTGCATCAACTTTAATTTTCCCTTTCACACTTTCCCTTCCATAATTTTTCATCTTCACTTGGAGTGCAGTCGATTCACCTTCCGTTACTAAAGAAGGAGAAGCTTGTACCGAGACCATTTCCAGGGCTTTTGTCTGACCATCAGCCAGTAACACCCTTTTACTGCTATTGTTAAATGAATCTAGTGCTTGTACCTTAATTTCATAATCAGTACCTGGCTTAAGTCCAGCAACAGGGAACTCTAAATTCTTTGGCACAGGATCATAATAGAATTCAGAAAATGCGGTGAAATCTGCGTCCAGCTCCCCTGTTTCCTTGTTTTTGGCTGTAATGTGATAAGAATGTACGAGTACGTTATCTTTTGCCTGTGGAAATGTTACATTTAAACTTCTTAGTGTCGATTTTTCTTCTGCAATCGAAGCCTTGTCTTTAACTGCAAAAACCGGTGGTAACTGATCTCGATCGTCTGTATATTTAAATTTATTTTTTTTAGAAGGATTCTTTATTACCCATGGTTTTCCTGTCCAATCGTCTTTATGAAAGTCACGTTTTTTAATGACAACTTCATTATTATAAACTTCTACAATCATTCCTTGACTAATAACCCGATATCCTTCTGGATGGAACCCTTGAAGTTTGCCTGGCTCCAATTCCAAATAACTTACAGAAGAAGTGCCAACTGACGTAAAGTCTTTTTGATGAATCGTTCTAGGGTCTTCGAGTGGATAATGAGAATGGCCTGAAAATGTGATAACCTGTGGATGTTTCTTTAAAGTATCATATAAAAGTTCTTTATTTTCCTGAGTTCCCCACAAGTCACTTCCATACACAGTGTCTTTAATGTGTTGATGAAGAAAAACAAAGATTGGTTGGTCCGGATTCTCTTTTTCTGCTGCAGCTAACTTTTCACCTAGCCAGTTAATTTGATTAACAGAATATAAACCATGCGTATTACCATTTTCTGGACTTAACGTAATGAAATCATATCCATTTACTTTTTTATGATAGTAAAGAGAATCCATTCCTGTTTTCTCGAGAAAACGATCTTGTGCCTTTTCAACGGAAAGTCCATTCCAATAATCATGGTTCCCCATTGTAAACATAGATTGGATATCACCTTGTTTCTTCTCATTATAAATGGAGAAGAACTTATCATATTCAGTAGCGTATCCATAGTCCGTTAAATCCCCAACGACAACAAAAGCATCCTGTCTAGGCGCAGCTTTATTTAATTGATCCATGGCTGTTCTGAACTTGTTCATATCAGCTGTTGATCCATCATCAATATGTACATCACTGATTACTGGAAAAACGAGCTCTGGTTTACGTTTATTATCTGAATTTGAAGATTCCGAGAATGCTTGTACACTTGATAAAGAAGTTGTTAATCCTACCGTTACAACTGTCAGCATTGCTGCAAATTTATTTTTCCCTTTCAAAATCAATACCTCCTATTTATCGTTTAGCTAATTATGTATTTTTTTAACAGATCGACAAATATCCTCCTTGTTTATCAATTTTTATGGTGTTTACCAATTAAAATAGTAACTTTACATTATTAATAAAATATAAGACCAATGTAATTTATATATTAATAAAGCCAAAAAAAGGACTAAGGCCAGTATTCGTTCCATTCACTTTTGTCTCGTTTTTGGTATTGATTTGACTTTTCTTAATGGGAATGGGGTACTATCCCTTAACTAGGTAGTTACCCGTAAAATGGTAATATTTATACAGATGGTAAATGATTCCATAGTACATAGAAATACCAATTTTCATATGGTAAAGTCTAGAAGAAGGAAAGGAGAGAGGTTATTATAAAAAAATTATTAAATATTGTGATGGTAATAACTCTTGTCTTTGGACTGTTTTTTGCGATTGCACCGATGAATAAAGCATTTGCCTTGTCCTACGATTATACAAACCCTTATTCAACAGGTTGTGCTTCTAAAAGCCCAATCACCTATGAAACAGAATATATCTATAAAAACGGTGTGAAAATTGGATATGTGCAGCTAAAAGGAAGTGCGTATTGTCATACGGCGTGGGGTTACTTAAAGTTTTATTCGTCTGCTCCTTATGATTATTATGCAAATGTTTGGGTGGACAGTTTTAATGGCACGACTAAGAGAGCATTTACAAGTTGTGCTAGTTCCGGTGGAAACGGATGGATAATGAAAGGTCAGACGTCCTGTTATACTGCACAATTATGGAATTTAGATCCGTATAATGCTTTGGCCAAAGCAGGTATTTATTCTTCAAGTGGGGCTCTAATTATTTCTGCGAACACCGGTCGTTATTAAGTTATTAATGCAAACTTCCTGTTAAAGACTTTCTCGGTGTAATGCCATTGTTGCCATCTTTCCCATTTTGCCTACTATGAAAAGTCCATTTCGCAGTTCAATGCGTGATCAATTTTTTTTGTTAACAACCCCATGAATCTTAATGGCTTTTTTCATTTCATCTCATGAATTTGGAACGAGATACGTATGCTGTTTATACATATCCCGTTCCAATCCTGAATCAATGGAGTTCTACTTACAATTGAAGCGATCGTTTTCTTGCTTCCCACGTCACGGATTTTCATATTTTGCTGTCCTCCCCACCTTGATCATTATTCTAAGTATTCATAAGTTAAATACCAATTCCTTCTATAAGTTAAATCTATTGTAAAAACTGACTATAAAAGGTTGAAACTTTTGAAATTAAATAATACTAAAAAAGATGAATCCAGCCCTATACCGTATCCATTTCCTTTGATTATCCATGTATTCAAAAAAATATTTCTAAATTGGCCTTGCAATAGAAAGGATTCCTTGTTATATTACAGTCAATTAAATATTTTCTTACTTCATACTTTTGAAGTGAGGATAGAGGAGCAAAGACCATTAGTACACATTTTGAGGAGAATGAGATCCTATGACTATTGTGGAAAGGGGAATTTGCCGAAGCGGAAAGAATCTCATGTTCTTGAAGCTGGTTCTGCTATTGAATAAATACAGGACTGTCATATAGGAAACTATATGGAGGGCTATCTTACGCGCTGAAACGATTTTTTTGATAAATATTGTTTCTACTGCAGCAGCGAACCCTCGTTGTTGCTTTTTTGCGTTTACTCCTGAATGGCCCTAACCACCTCTGAATTTTTTAAAAAATATTATACAAAAGGGTGTGTAGTTATGAATTTTGGCCAAGTTTTAACCGCAATGGTTACCCCGTTTAATCATAATAATGAGGTTGATTTTAACGCTACGAGAACTTTAGTAAACTATTTAATTGCTAATGGTTCTGATGGATTAGTTGTAGCTGGTACAACTGGAGAGTCTCCTACATTAACAACAGAAGAGAAACTAGATTTATTCAAAATTGTTGTTGAAGTTGTTGATGGAAGAGTTCCAGTCATAGCTGGAACTGGCTCAAATAACACGAAAGCTTCTATCAACTTAACTAAGCAAGCAGAGGCAGCAGGAGTCGACGGAATAATGCTCGTTACCCCATACTATAACAAGCCGTCTCAAGAAGGATTATTTCAGCACTTTAAGGCTATTGCCCAATCAACATCTTTACCGGTAATGCTCTATAATATTCCAGGACGAAGTGTTGTAAACATGTCAGTAGAGACGATTGTTAACCTCTCAAAAATTAACAATATTGTGGCAGTAAAAGAGGCAAGTGGTGACTTAGATGCCATGGCACAAATCATTAGCAAAACAACTGGTGATTTCACATTGTACAGCGGCGATGATGGGTTAACATTACCGGTTCTAGCCATCGGTGGAACAGGCATTGTTTCGGTATCTTCACATATAATTGGAAATGAAATGCAAGAAATGATAAATAGCTTTAAAAATGGCGATGTCCATGGTGCTGCTTCTACACATCGTAACCTTCTTCCAATTATGAAAGCATTATTTGCGGCACCAAGCCCAACACCGGTAAAATCAGCATTAAATATGCGAGGGTTAAATGTTGGAGGTGTCCGCTTACCACTGGTCCCTTTAAACAATGAAGAAAAATTAGCACTACAAATAGCTCTACAACCTAGTAACGAAGAAGCTGTTTTGTTAAATAAATAAAGATAATGATTCATTCAGCTATACTTTAATACCGATTTTCTAATTAAAGACCATAATAAACGGGATAAAATTTTAAAAAGCAGTGCAACTCATAAAGAGTGCACTGCTTTTTAATCGATGCACGGCTCAGTGCTTAAACTAGTTGAGCAATATAATGATTTTATAAGATTAAGGGCAAAAAGCAGAATTTCCATTTTCAAGAAAAAAAACACATGGTGTTTACAGTAGGAATAATAAATTTCAAATTTCTATAGCAATGATTTTATCGGGATAGATCATAAGCTTGTATTTTTAGTGATGTTGATATGTAATTATTGAAAGACAGAGTGTACCTTCTCAATTTTCTTGAAGTGATAAGAAAAATCTTAAATGACTGGTTCATTAGGATCCAATCTATAATAGCTTTGACGTCCACATTAAATATTTAAAATGAGAGAAGGATATTTTCATGAATGAAATATAATCGCATTTAAAGTTCTACTTAGAAATGGATTTATATTTACTAATATAACTTGATAATGAATAAATAGCCTACGTCTCTCTTTAGAAATGGCTATTTTTTTTGACAAAATTTTTTATCCAAACCCTTTTATTTCATGGTCTGAAGTTGATGTTCTTCATTTTGATCCTTGCTGAAGACTTGTATGTTTCCAAATTTAAGGACTTCATTTTTTTATTCCTTCTTCTACCTTTTCTCTCTCACTTGTCTATCAAAAAGCGTTCGTAAAAGTGTACTTTTACGAACGGGACTTTTCTTCCCATATAGGTAAAACAGTTGAATATTTAATTTCTCTGAGAGCTAGGCTAGTTTGAATTTTTGTAATGCCTAGTTTATTTAACTTTCTAATAAATATTTCTAAATCCTTCCGATCTTTGTTAGCCACTTTTAGAAGATAATCATACTCACCTGTTAAACAATGACACTCTAATACTTCTGACATAGAAGCTAATGCCTTTTCCAAAACTTCCAGTTCTTCAGCTTGATGTATATTCGTACTAATAAAAATGAAACATAATAAATCAAAACCTAGCTTCTCCTGGTTTAAAATTGCTACTTGTGCATTAATAAATCCTTCATTTTCCAAACGTTTTATCCTTGAATGTATAGCTGGTGGAGATAACTTGACACGCTTTGCAAGCTCAGTATTACTTAACTGTGCATCCTTTTGCAGTAAATCTAAAATTTGAATATCAACATTATCTAGAACCTTGCTTACGATAGATTCCACTTATAGTCACTCCTTTTACAAATGTTCCAAAAACGGTATCATCTAATAGCCAAAACTTAATTTAATTCTGTATATCAGCCATATTTTTTAATATTATTTTAAGTTTCTTCTATTATACAAAATAACATATCAACTAACGAACTAAAATGTTAAAATTATTAGTAATTAATTATGAAAATTGAAATGTCATTGTGCACAATGGCTTCGATCTTTTTTCACTTAAACTGTGAAAGATGAAAAGGAGCAAAATGAAATGCAATATTATTATTTTTCGTTATTACTTTTAACAAGTTTGTTATGGGGTGGAAACTTTGTCGTTGGAAAGTCGCTTGTCGAACATGCTTCTCCGATGACGTTGACGACTTTAAGGTGGATTATTGCTATTAGTTGTCTTTTGCCATTTGTATGGTGGAAAGAAAGAAAGATATTTCCCCCTCGTAGTGCAATCCTTCCATTATTTTTGATGGGGATTACAGGTGTGTTTCTATTTAATCTATTACAATTTATAGCGTTAGAGAAAACTTCCGCCACTAATGTTGGGTTAATATCAACATTAAACATGATTTCAATTGCTATTTTTTCATTTTTCTTTTTAAAAGAAAGAATTAATATTCTACAAATGTTTTCTATGTTTTTTTCGCTTATTGGCGTAATACTTGTACTTTCAAAAGGAAATATTGATCTATTCCTTTCATTACGATTTAATACAGGTGATTTATATATGATGGCTGCTGTATGCGTTTGGGGAATATATTCCGTTTGTAGCAAATGGGCAATGATAACAACAACACCCATGATGTCTACATTATATTCTGGTATATTTGGACTTATAGTTCTTCTTCCGTTTAATTTTTCTACTTTTACAGTGTCTAATATAAATACTTCTTTCATACAATCTATTTTATATACAGGCGTTATCTCAACTGTAGCATGTATGGTACTTTGGAACATTGGTGTACAAAAATTAGGTACAACAACATCAGGTATTTTCTTGAATTTCAATCCTATTTTTACTGCAATTTTAGCCTTTCTATTATTAGGTGAAAAAATGACGTGGGTACAAGGAATTGGTAGTGGTATTGTGATTATAGGTTGTTATTTGTTCTCGTATTTTAAAGCAAAGGTGATTTTCAAAAAGAATTCTAGACAATCGCAGATTCAAGCATGATTTTTTTTCAAAGTCTAAAAACATAATATCTCTCGTGATTAATTTTCTATATATACAAAAAAGGCCTGATCCAAGGTGGATACAGGCTCATTTGTTCAAAAACTTTCCGGATAAGGAATTAATAAAAAAGTGCTAATTTTAACATCTTACATGCTTGCGTTTAAAACCAAGCTTTCCTTTATCGACTTCTTTTTGAATACTTTCGTAAGCATTTAGAAAGCTGCTTTTTTTCTTGTCCCGTTTGACTTCTACTATTCCTATTGCCTTTGCGGTCTCGACTGCCTTTTCATGGAGTGGCAAATATGAAATCCCCACGGTGTATAGAAAATTATTCATAGCGGATTTCGTTCGTTCTGGCGAATCGTGAATCGTATTTTTCACAAGGTCAAGCATATTGGAAATCTTGCTTTCTGAAAATTCAACGTCTAGTCGATTCCCTAAAAGCCAACAGTAGCAACTCCAGCCCGCTGACATTCTCAGCATGGCCCTCCTATTTGCAAAAACGGGTCCATTGTCGTAAAAGCGGGGGATAATAGGTTCGTGAAATAGGCATATTCAAAATGGAGCTGCTCCTGAATAAGCTTTAATTCTGCTTGGACTTCTTCATTTAAGGCATATTCCAGCTGACCAATCACCAGTAATCGCTGGGCTTTATCCCGGACAAGAACAGGCTCTTCCGGCAGATTAATATGTAACGCAGAAACCCCCGATTCTTTCACCGTAACATTTTGGTCCTTTTGCGAAATATACTTGCTCAATTCAACTAAAAAGTGCGGCGAATTCACCAGAGTATATTGTTCGCTTATATTATTTACTTCCTGGGAAGGTTCTTTTTTATGAAGACCTCTATATTCGGCAGGTGTTAGATTGTACATTTCCTTAAAAGCCTTGTTAAAAGCTTTCACATTTGGAAAACCATTATTTAACGAGACTTTCATGATGGTATGATCGGTATATAACAGCTCATGAACAGCTGATTTCAAACGGATTTGTTTTACATATTGTGAAAAGCTGACACCAACAGCCTGCTTGAAATAACGGGACAAATAGTATAGGGATAAAATATTGCCGTTTGGCAATCTCTTCAAAAGACATTTGTTTACGATAATTTTTTTCAATAAAAGTAAGGATGTCCCTAATTCTTTCATCCTTCATTTCAATAAATCGATTCTGCCCGAGATGTGTGGTTTTGAAATTTCGGATAAGGAGTGTAACTAACTTGTAAATCAGACTGTTGATTTCAAGTTCACTTCCATCCTGCTCTTGGTAATGTGCGATCAAAATTTCAGCCAAGAGTTGACGGATCTGATCAATTAGAAGATATAGCCCATTATCCTCTTTGGATGAATGGCAGTCGAAATAACACACATGAATATCCTGATAAAGCTGCTCGATGGAATTTAGGGAATTTGCAGCAATAGTACTACATTATCTTCATGCCCCTTAACGGTATGAACCTCATTAGCATTAATTTTTAGCAGGAGATCATTTTCCGCCAAATGCCTGGAATCTTGATTGACGATAACTTCAACTTCTCCCCGAATTACGAAAAGAATTTCTATTCCTAAATGGATATGCTGTGAGTGATGGCGAATATTTTGCAAACTGATTTGATAAGAATCTCCTATTACTGGTTCAGACATGAACATTCACCTTTTTTACTGGGATTTTACCACTGCCCATCAAGCTTTAGCAAATCATTATCATACGCTATTTTATATGTAAATGTGATGGTAAGTAAGGTTTTTAATTCTATTAGTAAGGAAAAGCCGCAACTCCCCGCTTATTGAAGTAAAGCAGTTATCAAATTAGTGAGGGACTATAATACAGTCAGAAATTAAGCACCGGTTTAGTTAATATATTAATTTTTCAAAACCAGTGCTTTGGATATTGTCTTGTTTGAAATAAGTTATTATAAATCATCGATATAAAAACTAATAATAAGGTACCTAATACAATTGAAAACAGGAATCCCCAACCAGCTTGGGAATTAATAGAAACAAGGGCACTTGCCGCTGCGGGGGGGTGAACAGTCTTTGTACAAGTCATTATAATCAATACAATAGCCAATGTTAGACCGATAATGAGCAGGCTTTTACCAAAGATGCTCCAAATGATAAGAGCTGATGTAGTAGAGATAATATGTCCTCCAATAACATTACGTGGTTGAGACAAGAGACTTTTATGCGCACCAAAAACAATAACACAGCTCGCCCCAAGAGGAGCTAATGCCATAGGATATCCTAAATGGACAGCTATAAAACTAATAATGATAATAGCAATGAGACCACCTATAGCTGATACAAAGGAATCCATATAATCAATTCTGTCTTTTTCTCTAGCTTCGCCCTTCATTTTCTTTAAATATGCTGTTAAACCTATATTTTGTTGATTGCTCCAACTTTTTTCAAGACTCTTTTCGAATTCCATAAATTATGTTTTCCTCGCGTTTTCTAAGTAAGTCGACAAGTCGACAGGGTTTTTACATATTGTTATCTTACAGGAAAACAATGAATTTTAAAATATATATCTGAATTTTCATTTTTTGTTTTCCATAAAACAGGTAACAATTTCCCTTATGTCTGTGAGCATGGCGCTTAGGGTTCCTAGTACTTTGTTAATTCATTTAGGCTTTACCGTTATTAAAGAGTATAGATTAGTATCAAACGAAACATCATTTTGGTACATATAATCTCTCAATATCCCTTCTTTTTTGAAGCCTAAATTTGTCAGCAACTTATTGGATGCTTTATTTTCAATAAAAACAATTGCTCCAATACGCGTTAAGTCAAGCTCTTTAAAACCATAGGAAATCACCTTACGGACAGCTTCTGTTGCATAACCGCTGCCCCAATAATTTGGGAAAAGTGCATAGCTCAGTTCTGCTCTCTTATGTTCATGGAACCATTCTTGAAATCCAATCGTTCCAATAATGCCATCCTTTCCTTTCAATTCAATTCCCCATTTAATTCCGCGCTTTTCATCGAAATTCTTTGAAAAATTCCTAATGATTTGCTTCACCTGATCTGTATTTGTTAATGGAGGTTGCCCATAGTATCGTAATACATCTGGATTGGAAAAACATTTTAATAAATCTAATGCATCCCCTTCAGCCAATTCTCTTAACACCAACCGTTTTGTCTCTAATATTGGAAACATTTTCCACTCCCTTTGCTAAAACCAGTTCTGTTTCTTTCCAGAGGCACACCTCAATAACACCGTACGTACTACCTTGACATATATCAGACTTCCATTTTAAAAAAAGGTCAACCAGTATACACCGGCTAACCTTATAATTAACGCATCCCTTAGCTTTATAACAGCTTGATTACTTATCCTATTTCATTTATTAGGATTTGCCGTTATGTTCCATAGTTATGACGACATTTCCCTTCTTGTGTCCTTTCTCTACATATTTATGGGCTTGAACCATTTCTTCAAACGCAAAATATCTGTCAATGACCACTTCTAACTTCCCCGCTTCAACAAGTTCTTTGAGGAAGTTTAGAGCTTCGGGGGGTTCAGGTGAATTTTGACTCAATATCAGCTTCTTGCCGGTTGTCAATTTAGTCCATAGCATTCGAACACCGGGTAACGGCTTGGCGATATTTAGATAAGTTCCGTCCTTCTTCAGCGATTTCATACAAGCTAAAAACGGACTCTTGTTTACCGCTTCAAAAATAACATCGTAGGTCTCACCATTTTCCGGGCAGGAAGCCAAACAGAGAGGGGAACTGTAAAGCTTCGTGACCGAATATCCCCCATTGTTACCGTTGTCGCTTTTACTTTTACCAGTATTTCATTTTCCTTAGGAGAAGGTTTTTCTACCTCTTTCAGATGAAGAACGTCGGGGGGACCGTACTTGGTGTACGATTGCTTTCATTAATCCTCCTCCAATTCGTCATATTCACTTAATATCTACGAATCTTCAAAAACTGTACTTGAACTATACTGCTCCGCCAGTTTAAAATACTAAATCTAAACGCGTTTACAATAGCTTACTCGCCTTCATTTACCTTCATGCCTCTAATAAGAACTTCGGCCACTTCAGGACGTGTAAACTCAAGTGGCGGGACAAGGCCGTTCCGGAGCATTTCCCTGACTTTGGTCCCGCTTAATATAAACCTATCTTCATCTTTATGGGGACATGTTTTCAGGGAAGCCATATTCAAACATTTTTTGCAGTAAAAGCTATGTTCAAAGAAAAGAGGTTTTATGCCAATTTTCAGCGGATCAAACTGGCTAAAGATTTCTTGGGCATCATATGTGCCATAATAATTGCCTACACCCGCATGATCTCGGCCGACAATAAAATGCGTGCACCCATAATTCTTTCGGACAATTGCATGAAATACTGCTTCCCTGGGCCCTGCATAGCGCATTGCTGCTGGGTATATGGCAAGTAAAACCCTATCCATTGGATAGTAGCCTTTTAGTAAGGCTTGATAGCTTTCCATCCGAACATCCGCAGGTATATCATCTTTTTTCGTTTCACCGACAAGAGGATGCAATAATAGTCCATCAACGGTTTCCAATGCTGTTTTTTGCAAGTATTCATGTGCACGGTGTACTGGGTTCCTCGTTTGAAAACCGACAACAGTATTCCAACCTAAATCCGTGAACATCTTTCTCGTTTCGGAAGGGCTCATATGAAATTTCCCGAATGGCTCATGCGATGACCTATTTATTAAATAAATTGGTCCGGCAACATAGATATCCCCTTGTCCAAACAGCTTTTTAACCCCAGGGTGATTGGGATCGTCTGTTTTGTATACGAGTTTTGCTTCCTCCAGTTTATCGTATTCAAACGTTTCTTCCACCTGTATGATACCAGCAAGTTCCCCGTCATCACTGTATAAAGCGACCTCATCGCCGATGTTCAGCCGACTTGCCTCTTCCTTCGTGACAGGAAGAGTGATCGGTATCGTCCATGGCAAGCCATTTGCCAGATGCATATCTTTGATGACACTTCGGTAATCCTCTTTTCCCATGAATCCTACAAGCGGGCTGAACGCTCCGTTTGAAATCATTTCCAGATCGGAAACATTCCATTTCGAGAGGGTCAGGGACGATAAGGATTTACACTTTTCCAAGTATTCCACACGGTCATTTCCTGATAATTCACGTTGAATCAGTTTCCCGCCATGTGGATCGATACTGGTTCTTTGAACCTTCATTTATAACCCCTCAATCATTTGATTTGGTTTGTTTCATATTCATTTTTCCAAATTCGGCCATGTCGATGTTAAAGACCATTATCCTTTAAATAGTTCATGACCTGCTGTACACATTCTTCAATGGTGTATTGACTGGTTTCAATTAGTATCTCCGGATTTTCCGGTTCTTCATATGGAGCCGAAACGCCTGTGAAGGAGGTGATTTCCCCACTTCTAGCTTTCTTGTACAATCCTTTGGGATCCCTTTTTTCGCAGGCTTCGATGGGACACTTTACATAAATCTCAATAAACTCATCCTGTTGTACTTTTTTTCTTACTTCCTCCCTGTCACTCGCATAAGGCGAAATGAAAGTGGCCAACACTACTATTCCGCTATCCACAAATAGTTTGGAGACCTCTCCGATTCGCCTTATATTCTCTTTACGGTCACCAGAGCTGAAACCAAGGTCTTCATTTAATCCATTCCGTAGATTGTCTCCATCCAAAATATATGTCGAAATTCCCATCGCATGCAGTCTTCCCTCGACCATATTGGCGATGGTGGACTTACCTGACCCTGATAAACCAGTAAACCAAAGAATATAGCTTTTATGTCCGTTCTGAGCTTGCCTAAGCTCTTTCGTAATGGAAAAAGGATGTTGATGGATATTCTCTTGTTTACTCACACTATCTCCCCTTTAATCTTTATGGAACCCCTTTTTGTTGTTCCGGATGACAAATACCAAAGAACCTGCCCACCCGATCAATATCAGCATATATATGACGGTGACCCAATGATCCTGAAGAGACCATGTGGCAAGCAGCGTTCGAGCATTCGTCAAAATGATAAAACCCCCGACAAGGACTCCCAATAAATAAGATGGCAATTTCGTAACGATCCATGCAGCAATCGGGGCAGCAATAATCCCTCCTACCATCAGGGAGGTTACCCAAAACCAGTTCACTTCCTGCCAACCTAATGCAATGAGAAACCCTAGCGTTGCGGAAACAGCAATTGCAAACTCACTAGTGTCAACTGTACCGACCACTTTTCTGGCAGGAACACCTTCTTGTGA
The DNA here is from genome assembly GCF_044762725.1 of Peribacillus sp. NPDC096447. NCBI lineage: Bacteria > Bacillati > Bacillota > Bacilli > Caryophanales > Bacillaceae > Peribacillus > Peribacillus sp. NPDC096447. Next base: position 225,282 of record NZ_JBIWEV010000005.1, on the reverse strand, counting down.
CAATAGGACAGGAGTTGTGATAGGACCCCAACCGCCCCCACCCGTTGCATCTGCGAAGCCCGCTATCAACCCCAAGGTGATCGATTTTTTTCTTGTAAGATTAATTGATTTCTTTTCACTTTTTGTCTTAGACGTTCTTAAAAAGCGGAAAAGCACATACACACCAAGAATCAGCAGAAAAATCGAAATGTATGGCTTTATCAGATCACCCGGTAAGTTACTTAAAAAACACGCTCCTGCAAATGCCCCAACTGATCCAGGTATGATTAATTTGAAAAGGGCCTGGCGGTCGACATTCCCGAACTTCATATGAGAAATGCCTGATGCGGCCGTTGTCACGACTTCTGAAAGATGAACGGATGCAGAGGCCACTGCCGGTGCGATTCCGAATGTCAGCAACATCGATGTGGATGTAACCCCATATGCCATACCTAATGACCCATCGATCAGCTGAGCCAGAAATCCGATAAACGCAAATATAATGAGTTTTCTCATTTTCTCCTCCTACAAAGCATTCCATTTTTTATAACGTACCTGTTGTCCCTTGTTCTGTATCAACCAATGAATTTACGCTCGTCCACTGTCGATCAACGCAATGAAGTCCTTCCTGACAAAAGCTTTAATGCATGACAGTCCCTATTATTAAGGAAAATGAATGATTTCTATAAGGTATGCAAAGAGCTTTATGTATGTTATAGACTCATATATGAAATTGGAAAATTCATTTGTCCACCCTCCGAGGTTCCTTGATGAAAGCCAGGCTCCTCCAACAACTAAAGAAGCCCCTGTTTTATAAAAACAGGGACCTCCTTTACATCTTGCTCACCTATTGTTGTTTCCTAAGTTCATTTACCAATAATTGTTTCATTTTGGCATGATGTCGATTAACCACCAGCCTATTTTCCATTTTAATGCGGCCTTCATGCTTTTTAGAGCCCATTTCTGTATGAATCCTATATAGTAATAGCGGTTGAGGCACAAAGTGAAATTTGAAATTTTGCAGGATCCGCAACCATAAATCATAATCGTGTGTGTATAGAAGCGACTCATCAAATATTCCGATGAGCTCAAATACCTTTCTGTGAATCATGACCGAGCAGCCATTAATAATATTTCCTCTGATCATTGCTTTAATAAGTTCAAGCTGATTAGGTGGGTATATCCCTATAATCGGAGTAATGATTTCGCCATTATCATCAATGCAGTAATAACTGGTATAACTGAATCGTGCATCTTCCCTTACCATTGCTTCCAACTGGATCTCTGTCTTTTCAGGGTAAAAGATATCATCGGAACTAAGCCAGCATACATAATCACCTGTTGCATTTTTGATGCCGGTATTCAATGCACTGGCCGTTCCCCCATTTTCCTTTTTGATATAAATTATTTTATCCAGAAACGGAACGATTTTTTCTGAATATAATGTAGAACCATCATTGACTACGATAATCTCAATATTTTTGTAGGTTTGGTTGAACAAGCTCTCCAAAGCTTTATCGATATATGGACAATTATAGAATGGAACAACAATCGATACTTTAGCCATCTATGAACCGCCTTTCAATTGATTACCATGTATTTTTTTAGCATCAAGGGCTATCCGTTTTAATAAGAATCATTCATTTTCATATTAATATTCATATTCATTACACACTTATTAAGATATGAACTATTCCCAATCGAGCCATCCCAAATTAAAACGGCTATAAATCCAATTAGTTAATCATACGTATATTACATGGCTCTTTTTCACATCCATTCAAAATGGATCGATTTGTGATAATTGTTTCCTTGAAAGGTAAAGTCCATCCTAAATATCAGACCTGTTGCTCCATTATTTTTGAGGAGGGGAAAAATGAATATATTGTTTGTTTTTTATGTTCCAAGCGGTGGAGTGGAAACATTAAATCGGCAACGATTCGCCGCCCTGAAAAAATACGGTATCGATGCCCATTATCTATATTATGAAAACAGAAGGAATTTCTTGAATGACCACAGTGCCCCTACATTTATTACGAACGATGATGCTGAAATCAAAAAAATATTGGAAGATGGAGATTATTCCGCTATCGTTGTCGTTTCAGATTTCAATACTTTACCGAGATTCAGGTCTATGGGGTATAAAGGAAAGATGATTATCGAAATCCAGGGTTACGGTCCAAAAAGTGTGGCAAGATCGGCACTTTCAAATGCCATCCCAGATGTCAATGCCCATGCAGATGGATTCCTTAACCCAAAGACTCCTCATATCATGCAATTATTGGATGAACTTTACCCAACGTTTCCAAAGTTCAGTTTTAATAATTGTTTTGATACAAGTCAATTCTGCTACAAGCCAGTACCTTTAGATGGCTATAGAAAAGTGGCTTGGATAGGAAGGATTGAAGATAATAAAAATTGGAGTGAATTCCTCAAGATCGGTTATCAACTAATTAACAATCATAATCCGAAAATACAATTACTTATGTTCGAAGATCCCACGTTAAGTGACCCTAACGAAAGAGATAAATTCAATGAATTAATAAAACGGTTAGATTTAAGCTCAAAGCTTACTCTGCACGCAAATGTCCCAAATTCCCAAATGGCTGATTTTTTCTCTGAAATTGGGGATTCCGGAGGCTTTTTATGTTCCACTTCAAAAGTGGAAGGAGCCCCTTACGCACTCCTTGAAGCGATGAGTTGCAGATGCCCTGTGCTGACGACGGATTCAGATGGGGTAAGGAGCTCAATCATTCATAATCGAACGGGAAAGTTTTACTCTTTAGGAAATATTGATAATGCAGTCAGAGAGGCAAAGGATTTAATGAATAACCAGACAAGGAGGGAAAGCATCCGGTCAAATGCCCTTGAGCACGTCAAAACTCATTTTAGTCCTGATTTGTATGCTGAAAACTTCATCAATATGCTGGAGTCCTTAGGAATAGATTCCAAGTGAAAAGAAACCGCCGGAATTTTTTCATTCCGGCGGTTTCTTTTTTTTATAGGGGACTTTCATATTAGAAACTAGTTTAAGGCGCTCTGTTCCAGTTTGAACTTTTCCAATTGCTTTTGCTCGTCTACTGTAAGTGATTGAAGTTTTATATAAAGAAGTTGCTTAGCAAAATCATATAGTTCCAAATCCAATGCGTTATATTTTTTAATCAAGTTTATTAACTCTGATGGCACTTCCTCTTTTGCCAATCGATTTTTTGTAATATTTTTTCTAGTATAATGGATGTCTCCCCAGGCATATTCCTTTTTCAGGCAAAAAAGTGTTTCATTGAACAACTCAGTGACTCCCACCACAGCAAATGTCTTTAGGTTTTCCTTTGCTTTTTCAATGTCAGGAATCTCCTGGCTGCCGCATACCATCAATGTTTGTAAATTGGGTGCTTCAGGCCCTTTGACTACAAACTCCTCCAAAGTCATGTCTTTTACCATTTCATAGCCAGGATAATCCTTTAAAAAATAATAGGAAGAAATGACACGGTCTACCGGGTCACGTAACATCGTAAAATAATTGAATGGCCTTGAAAACTCCTGATGTATCCCATAGAAATAATGACCTGTAACCGCTTTGATATTCCTCTTTTCCGCTTCCGTTAATTCGTCCATTTTCATCACCTTCATTTGGAAAGAGTCATGATCAAATATTTCGTTAAGCTTGTATTGTTTTTTAAATATTTCATCTAAAGTCGTTCCCCCTGTTTTGGGGATATGCATAAATATATCGAGACCTACAGACATAAATGATTCCCTCCATTTATTGTTATAAATATAGCGTGCTATAAATTCTCCACAATTTTTCTAAGAATTGGCCGGTAATGGGTTTCAATCGTAAGAATATCTTTTAACATTTCAGGCTGGAATCTGCTTGTACCCGATTCCTCATGCTGTCTGAATTTCGTTAAGACTTCATCTAGATAATATATCTTATAGCCGTTTACTAATAGCCTAAGCCACATTTCATAATCATGTGTATAGCGATGATAAGAATTAAAGTAACCGACTTTCTCAAAAATGACTTTCTTTATAATAACAGTACAACCATTTATTGCATTATAAAGTAAAAAAGTATGATACACTTCCTTTATGTCTGTAAAGCGTTTTCCATTCCAAGGAATTAACAATTGGTCTTTGTTATCAATACAATCATAATTTGTAAAACTTGCTTCTGCTTGATGGCTAATCATAAAAGATATTTGTTTAGAAATCTTTTCAGGCAGAAAATAATCATCCGAGCTTAACCATGCGATATATTCCCCCGTAGCAGCACGTATCCCATGATTCAATGCCGTAGCAGTTCCCCCGTTCTCTTTTCTTAAATAACGGATTTGCTCCAGGAACGGCTCGATTTTTTCTGTAAAAATTGTCGAACCGTCATCGACGACAATGACCTCTATATTCTTATATGTTTGATCAAGCGCACTTTGAATGGCTTGATCTATATAGGAACAATTATAAAATGGAATAATGATTGATACTTTCGGCTCCATTGCCTACCCTCCTTAAAACATTCTACATAAAGTATTTTTCCAACTGCCTACAATTGATTTCAGCACTTTTCCATTAATTCACGATGAAAGGCAAGGATGTCCATTAAAGATGATTCAAGTGGGATATTTGGCTTCCATCCTAAATTCACTAGCTTAATAGGATCGATTGCCGAATTATTTTTGATTAAATCTTTTCGTTGTGAATTGATCTTGATATCACCTTTTGTTACCGACCTATAGCCTTCTATGATTTCTTCTAAAGAACGATTATAACCTGAAGCAACATCATACGTTTCACCAGGCTGCCCCCTTCTCAAAAGAAGGTCATAAGCTCTCACTGCATCTCTTACATCCAGAAAATCACGTTGGACTTTCGGATTATCGACCTCTAGAACCTTATCCGTTCCCTTCTTTTCCATCTCTACAATTTTTTTTGCAAAAATGGAACAAACCCCATTGGATAATCCAGGTCCAATTAGATTGGATGGTTTTGCAATGATGATGTCCATGTCATATAAAACCGCCCATGAATGTGCTATAAGTACTTGAAGTGTTTTACTTAAACTATAAGGATGGGGAATGGAAGAGATCGAACCAGGATCAATTTGAAGAGCTGAGCCAACTATCACCATTTTACAGGTCGGATTTTCTTTGCGAATTGCATCAATTAAATATGCAGTGGACATGGTATTTGCCTCCAGTGTCGATACGGGTTCCGACCATGACTCCCCAACGTGGTTTTGTCCGGCTAAATGAAGAAGGTACTGAGGTTTGGTCCTTTTTATGAGGTTGTTTACATCGTTTCCATTTGTCAGATCACAGCATTCTGCATGTATCTTACCTTCGAAATTCATCTTCTTTCTTGAAACCGCCGTAATATCAAATCCTGATTTCAGGAAGTGTGCGCATGCATGCCGTCCTGTAAACCCACTAGCCCCCGTGATCATTAATTTCCCTTTTTGATTCATTGATTTCTCATCCAATCATTATTGATATTAATAACCGCTTTAATTAACTCAAGGTTATCCGGATATTCATTAAAAAAAGGCTCCCGGATATAATGGTATTCATCTGACACACTTGGTCAGCATGAAAGTCGCTCGTAACACATCAAAACGTTATAGTTCTAAAATCACCATTAGCAGTTATTTACGAATCCATTGTAATCATAAACACAGTCTCTTTATTACACTATGTTTAAACCCCTTTATTGCTATGGGCTACTCTCTCCTTCTATTAACAAAAGGGCAAATTCTGCTGATTTATTAATTATTAAAATATCGTTAAAGGATAATTTTCCACTCAAATGGATCACATTAGTCCCAATGTGAATGTTTAGTCAGTCTCGATATGTTGTTGATGCATACAATAATAACGAAAACAAACGAGCTACCGTATTCTTAGTATCTGGCAAATGGCATTAATGCCCTAACGCCGGGTTTGGCTGCCAAAATTTTAAGAAATGGTAATGTGAAAAATTGACGGAACCGTAACCACCCCGGCGGCAGATTATGCGGAAATGTTCGAAACAACAGATGGGAATCCTATCGATTTCGGATACTTCGTTACGCTGTCAGAAAATAAAGTTCTTATAGCAAATGGTCAAGATGACTAAATACTGGGAATTTCACAAAACCTGCCTTCTTAGCAGATAGCGGGGAGCTTCGATGGAAACACAAGTACTTGACTACAGAATGGGGTGAAATTTTGTATAAAAAAACCATAATTCCTTCTGTATTAGACACTGGGGGTAAAGAGTCGTGCCGAAACTGACAGAACTTAGGCCAGTATTAAATCCTGAATGGAATGCTACCCTCGAATATCAACCTCGCAGTAGCCGACCTGAATGGGTTTGCCATAGGACTATTAGGGAAACTGTTAGTTAGAGATGATGGTAGTTGCGAAGTTAATGGCTACTGTATGCCAAATGATGAAGGAATAGCGACAAAAGCTAGACAAGGATATCGGGTACTTGATCGCACAGGCACAAATCAAATATTGGTATTGTTTAATTCAGTACTGATAAATAATTCCAATAATGTTGAGGATTATAAGAAGTTAGCTAGTTTGAAAGAACAAGGCTACCTTACTGAAGAAGAATTTCTAATCGAAAAACAAAAGCTATTAAACTCATGAGAATCTGATTTCTATTGTTTGCATACTAATAAGCACCATGAAACTACTCGTATTCATTTACTCTAACCCTGCCGGGCAGATTTAGTATTTTTGATGGAATGCCCTTTATCGTATGATATGCATCCCGCTAATCAGGATTTGGAGTGATTATGGGCTGATTACAATTCATGGGAAATTTAGTAAATACAAGACTATTAAATAATATAATTGAAAAAATTTAATCTTTTTTAAAATAAATTGATAACTTGTCCACTACAAAAACATAAAACATTAATATACTGAGGTATCCCTTCAGAAAGAGGTGTTAATTATGGGAAAATTTTTAGACGCTCAGATTTCGCAGAACATTAGTTTAAGTGGAGGAATTGCCATTCCAGTGTCCTCCACTCCCGCGCTTTTCGGGACATTGGGCCTAAACACATCAGGTGCTGGACCTAACCTTCGTGTTCAATTCACGGCTACTGTTGCCCTTAGCTCTTTAGCTGCTGTAATAGTCCCCGTCACCATCCAAATTTACAGAGGCGTAGGACCAGGACGTGTTCTTGTATATTCAGCTATAGAAACAGCACCAGCTGCAGGCGCCTTATTAGTTGCATCTAGAAATATAATCACTGTAAACGGTGCTGACTATAGACCACCTAATCCAGGGTCTTTGGTTTATCAAGCGTTTATTAGTATACCTGGCGGGATACCAATTGCACCAACTCGTACAGGCCCTGAAAGTTTTAACGTGGCTGCATTCTCCGACTAATTACGTACGTTAAAAGGATATCAAGCCAAAATATTCACCAAATATGTCTGGTCATTCTTAAGAAAACAGTAATTAGAATTAAGCAGTGAGCACAACAGTTTCAAAAAGTGCTCACTGTTTATTTCCAGTTGAAAATATACATATCACTTGAAAACAGAAATAAAAGCTATTTCCAGGATTTTGCCTATCAGGAATATTGGAATAAGAAGACACCCGTCTATAACATAAGTTTATCTCCTGAATACTTATATAAAAACGAATTTGGAATGATTAATTTCTAAGTACTAACGGATGGGAGATATATTCATGAAAATACTACTTGCCACTTTTTGGATGACTCCACATGTGGGTGGCGTATGGAACTATATGCAGCAATTAAAAGAAAAGCTTGATTCTTTTGGACATGAGGTCGACTTATTAGGTTATGGGGAAGGCTATAAATATGTTCACATTATTAATGAAAATCGAAGGATAGAAAAAGATAAACTGATTCCTCTAAGTACAGCAAAATTATTAGAACAAAACTACTCATCTAAATATGCAGACCCAGTGGTCAAATATTATGAGCTTCTTTGTTATTTTTATGAGTTAGGTGTTCGAAATTTAGGATTGGAAAAATATGATTTAATTCATACACAAGATGTTTTTTCAACAGTTTGCATAAATCGGATAAAACCCAAAACGACAGCATTAGTCGCAACCCTTCATGGCTGCGTTGCTCATGAGATGAAGCATTATGTCACCCACGTTCATAAAACCCCAACATCAAACCTAGCCTGCGGATATTTTGATAAACTCGAATTTGACGGGGCTACGTCTGCTGAAATTACAATCGTGGCAAATGAATGGATGAAGAATACTTTAACGAGGGAGTTTCACGTACCTGCAAAACAACTTAAAGTGTACCACTATGGTTACGAAACTGAATCCTTCCTTAAACGAATGAATGAAATAACCGACATCCAACGCCCAACTGATAAGAAAGTGATTATCTATACAGGTCGCCTGAATGAGTATAAAGGTGTGCATCATTTGATAGGCGCACTCTCGGAATTAAAAAGAACAAGAGATGATTGGGTTTGCTGGATTGTTGGGGATGGTCCCAAAGAATTGGAGTTGAAAAACAAAAGCAAAGCGGAGGGCTTGGAAAGTGATGTAATCTTTATGGGAAGGCGGGATGATGTTCCTTATTTATTATCTCTTTCGGATATCTTCGTTCTTCCAACATTGATGGAAAATCAGCCGTTGTCTGTAATAGAAGCGCAAATTTCCGGAAAAGCAGTCATTGCCAGTGATGTGGGAGGAGTACCAGAAATCATCGAACATGGAATTACAGGTGTATTATCACCTGCGGGGGATGAACAGATGTTAACCATGCATATCAATTATTTATTGGAGAATGAGTCCTATATGAAAACCCTTGGTTTAAATGCCCAAAAATGGGGGCTGGAACATTGGTCACCCGATAAAGCCGTTCAAAAGGTGCTAGGTGTATATGAAAATGCACTTTGCAAAAAGAGAAATAAATGATGTCTACAGGAAAGAAGTGCTGACCACTTATTGCGTCAGCACTTCTTTCCTTTTTCCTTTCTTTTTTGGCAATGCTAGGTACCTGTTTAAGCCATTATTGACCGAATAACATACAATACTAAAAACATAAAAAGGAGTATGATGCATGAAGGCTATCGTGACAGGAGGAGCTGGGTTCATCGGTTCCCATCTCGTTGAAGAACTTATCTTAAATGGTGCCGAGGTACATGTATTGGATAACATGATATCCGGACACAAAGAATATGTACATCCAAATGCCATCATCCATACTGAAGATATATGCAGTGAGGCAGCTGTCCAAATCATCGCGAGGGAAAAGCCGGATGTCGTTTTCCATTTGGCTGCACAAGCTGATGTGAGCCGTTCCATACTTGAACCCCAATATGATGCTGATGTGAACATTAATGGAACAATTAATATTCTTCGGGCTTGTCATGAATCTTCTGTAAGTAAACTGATCTTTTCTTCAACCTCAGGAGTTTATGGCAATTTACAGAAAGAACTGATTGCAGAAGATGACCCGACAGGACCCATTTCATATTATGGTTTATCAAAACTGACTGCCGAATCTTATATCCGCCTGTTTCATCAGTTATATGGGCTCCCCTATACGATTCTCCGTTATGGAAACGTTTATGGGCCGAGACAAACAGCAAAAGGTGAAGGCGGAGTCGTCGCAGTCTTTTTGGAAAAACTCAAAAAAGGGATTCCTTTAAGCATTCACGGTGATGGTGAACAAACTCGTGATTTTATATATGTGAAAGATATAGTGCATGCTAACATCGCTTCGGTGAATCGTGGTAATCAAGAAACGATCCAGGTCAGCACTGCACAGAAAACATCAGTAAATCAACTATTGGAAATGCTAACACAAATTCATGGTTCAAAAGTGAGTACACTCCATTCAGCCGCAAGAACAGGAGATATCAAACACAGCTGCCTTGATAACAGGAAAGCACGGCAATCGCTGAATTGGTATCCAAAGACTGATATTTTCAAAGGGTTATCCGAAACCTATTCCTTCTCGAGTAAGAAGTAGTTACAATGATATCCCCCATGCTCCCCTTTAAAACCGCTACCACATCGTGTATGTATCTCTACCTTTACACCTCATACCGCTGCTACATTCAAAATTAAAGACGCGCTAAAAAAGGTTACGTTTTCAATCTATCATTTCTCCCGAAAACCTAAATTTTCGGGAGAATATTAGTGATCATTTTCTGGACCGTTTATAAAAAGGATTCCATAGAAAACGATGTTTTCTTAAAATCCTTCGTATAGTATTCATAAGTTAAACTATTTCTAAAGTATTACTCTATTTATTAATCCTCAACAAAATGATAGCGCTTTCATAAAGAAAAAACGTTTCACCTTTACACTCAAAAAACTCAACGACTTTCGTTACTTATATTCCCCTCGGCTCTATATAATATCAACTTTACATTTTTGTTTTAAAGAAAAAGACCCCTCGGATAGTAAACTTTTTACATTGTTTGGATCAAACTGTTCTCATCCAAAGCGATGCGAAGTTTCCTACACGAAGAGATCTTTACATAACATGACCATTTTCAGCCTGTACGAAATCTAGTTTTTTGGTCGACGAATGGATTACACCATTCAACCAATCGACTTGTTTTCTTCCTTTTTCTTCATCCAATCTCTTAATTCCACCAACATTTCTTCGTAAGTAGGCAGTTTGTATTGAAAATCATTTCTTGTATTTTTAATGGTTCGATCTAAATTAATAAATGAATCCGGAATAATTTCCAAATCATTTTTCTCAAAGATTTCAGAAATCAATTTTAATAAGGCAAACTTTGAGATTTTCTCCTCTGAGCCTAAATGATATAACCCAGTAATGTTCTTTTGGATCATCGTGTCCAGTGCCTTAGCAAGCTCAAGAGTCGTTACACCATTCCAGAGCACTTTTTCGTATCCTTTTATTTCTCCCTTTTGCTTCATGAACCAAAGCAATAAACCAATACCATTTTCTTTTAGTTCAGGGCCTATTATGGAGGTTCGTATAGTCAAATGTTTTTCACTGATGATTTCTCCCAAATGTTTTGATTGGCCATAAATCGTGGAACTGTCGGGTACATCATCCTCAGTATAATCTCCTTTTGTCCCTGAAAATACACAATCTGTACTGATATGAATCAATCTTCCATTATTGCGTTCAGTCAATTTAACGAGCTGATGGGGAAAAACACTATTAACCTGAAAAGCGAGTTTCGTATTATCACTAGCATGCTCATTTAAAATGCCGATACAATTAATCGTAATGTCAGGTTTAACTTTATCCATGATTTCCTCTAAACTCGTTACATCGGTTACATCCAGATATAGTCCCTTTTTATCATTCGGATCCCTTGACGTATAGGTCACCTGATACTTCGGGTCCTGTGTGAAATACTCCTTTATGACATGGCCTGCCATCCCTTGTCCACCAAGGACTAGTACCTTCATGTTAAATAAAGCCCCCATTCTTTAACATTTCCTCAATCTGTGCTTTATCCATAAGTCCTGTGCCAGAGTTATAGTCTTCTAAACTAACCGGCTGGTATTTTGAGTAATGTTCTTTTATCCCATCTATGTGAATGGCTGGCAATATGACATAATACTCATCGTCATAGGCAATGGCCGTTGTGCTTTCATATTCTGAAAGCAGGATCTCATGGAGTTTTTCACCAGGGCGGATGCCCAGGACTTCTACACCTACATTTGTTTTCCCGGATGCTTCTATCAGCACTTCAGCTAAGTCAATAATTTTACAAGATGGCATTTTCATCACGAATATTTCTCCGCCAATGCTTTCAAAGGTTGCCTTAAATACCAATTTAATAGCTTCTTCAATGGTTAGAAAGAATCTTGTCATATTTAAGTCCGTTATGCCGATTCTTCCCTTTTCTTTTATTTGCTTTTTGAATACATGAATGACACTTCCATTTGTGCCCAGCACGTTTCCGCCCCTGATACAAACAAATCTTGTTTTTGTGTTTAATGTATTAGCGTGTATGATCAGTCTTTCAGCCATTGCCTTTGATAGACCATAAAAATTGGATGGATTCGAAGCTTTGTCTGTAGATATGTTCACTACAGAATGAACATTACAGCTTATAGCTGCCTCTATTACATTCTGTGTTCCAATTACGTTCGTCTTTAAAGCTTCAATGGGTTGATCTTCACATACAGGAACATGCTTTAAAGCTGCCAAGTGGAAGATATAATCAACGCCTTGGCATGCTTCCAATAATGCTTCCTTCTCTTTAACATCCCCGATTATGAACTGCAATTTCGGGTTATTATCAAACTCTTGCTTCATTGTAAATTGATTGGACTCATTTCTTGAAAAAATCCTTATTTCACGAGGTTCAAAATCCAGTAGTTGTCTTACCAATTCATATCCCCATGAGCCTGTACCGCCTGTTACCAAAATTGTTCGATTCTTAATCAATTTCATGGCCTCCCAGTATTATTTTAAGCACTTTATCTGAAACGTTTTTATGGTCGTAGCCTTCTGGAAAAGTCCAGTCTTTTTGCTGGTTAACCATAATCTTCACACAATTGACGATTTGTTTAGCATTAATTCCCGATAACATATTGCTGCCCGACTCAATTGTTTCAGGCCTTTCCGTTGTTTTTCGTATCGTAACTGCAGGAACATGGAACAAGCAGCATTCCTCTTGAACGGTTCCACTATCTGTAAGCACACAAAAAGCGCTTTTTTCAAGCTTAACGAAATCGAAGAAACCAAATGGCTCATGAAATTCAATTAATGGGTGCACTTCTAATTTGGGACTGAGTTCAATACGGGATTTTGTCCGGGGATGTAAGCTGCATATGATTCTCTTTTGATAGGTTTCGGCAACCATATTAATGCCTTTCATAATTTCCATCAAACGGTCTTCATAGTCAACATTTTCGGCTCGATGGGCAGTTACGAGGAAATAATCTTCCTTATTCAAATTCAATTTGTCCAAAATTCCACTTTGCTCGATCTCATTGTTGTAATGGTTCAAAACCTCGTAAATTGGGTTTCCCGATAAATATATCCTTTTGCTTGGGATACCTTCATTCAAAAGATTCTCTTTACTTTGAGGAGTGTAAGGTAAATTCAGGCTTGATACAGCATCAATGATCTTTCGATTTTTCTCCTCTGGCACTTCCAGGTCAAAACAACGGTTCCCTGCTTCCATATGAATGACGGGGATGCCCATCCGCTCTGCTAAGATGGAGCTGAGCCCAGAGTTTGTATCCCCCAACACTAATACTTTGTCAGGCTTTTCTTTTAATATGATTGTTTCTAAATTCTTATAAATGGCTGCTAACTGCTCGCCGAGGGTTTGCTGTTGATTCAACAAGACATAATCAGGGGTTCTAACCTGTAGCTGTTGGAAGAATATTTCACTTAAGGATGAGGTGAAATTTTGTCCAGTGTGCACTAGAATATGTGAATCGGCATACTGATCCAATTTCTTGATTATTAGACTTAATCTGATGATTTCAGGTCGAGTCCCTAAGATCGTCATTACTTTCACGATTTACACTCCTTACTATTTTCTGGTATATGGCCTCTCCGTCTACCCTTTATTGTATGCACTGCCAATCCTATTGATATAGGCTAACCTATTAGATTTCGGTCTATTTAAACAAATAACCGCCTTTGTAAACTGCACTTCCGACCCTGGCCTAGGGCCATTTATAGACTTTTTTTCATAAAAAAAGACATGGAACAAACTCCAGGTCATTTTTGGTAGAACATCTGCCTCAATACCCAATTATATAAAGTAATGCTGAAGCATTATCTTCCTTTGGGAAAGGTAAATGTTTCATCCATTTTTCAATTCCCTTGTTTATTACCCTTTGAAATTGAATTGCTCCAACCTATTAAAAAAGCTATATGTCCTTGTGAGGACATATAGCTTTTTATCATTTTTGGAATTGTAATTGATGCAGATTGGCAAAAATGCCCCCCTGCTTAAGTAAGTCATCGTGACCGCCCTCTTCAGCAATTCCTTCTTCCGTAACAACCACGATTTTGTCAGCGTTTCGAATGGTTGCCAATCGGTGTGCGATGATCAATGTAGTTCTGTTTTCAGCTAGTTCTGTAAGAGCCTGCTGAATTATTCTTTCCGTCTCAGTATCGAGTGCAGAGGTTGCCTCATCGAGTATTAATATTGGCGGATTCTTCAAAAACATCCTTGCTATTGCAATTCGTTGTTTCTGTCCTCCGGATAATTTCAAGCCCCGTTCACCTATTTGAGTCTCATAGCCTTCTGGAAGTCCTTCAATGAAAGTCTCTAAATGGGCTTTCCTAGCGGCTTCTTGAATTTGTTCATCCGATGCATCAAGCATTCCGTACGCAATGTTCTCTTTTACTGTTCCAGTGAAAAGAAACACGTCTTGCTGGACTATGCCAATTTGTGAGCGCAATGACTTTTTCGTCATCTCACGAATATCAATTCCATCAATGGATATTGAACCGGCCTTAACATCATAAAATCTTGGGATCAATGAACATATTGTCGTTTTCCCAGCTCCTGAAGGCCCGACAAAAGCAATGGTCTCACCAGCTTTGATTGTAAGATCAATACCTTTTAAAACTGGCTTTTTGTCTTCATAGTTAAAAGAAACATCTTTAAAGGAAATATCCCCTAAAAGGGTGGTTACCTCTATTGCATCCTTTTTATCGACGACATCAGGCGCGACATCCAGAAGTTCCGTAAAACGCTTAAAGCCGGCCATCCCTTTTGGATAGAGTTCCATCAATGCACTGATTTTGTCGATCGGCTTAAACAATACGTTAACATATAAGACGAATGCAACCAGTTCACCATAAGAGAGCTGCCCATGAAAAGTTAGCCAAGCTCCAATCACCAACACGGCAAGGGTCATAAACCTCGTCATCATGTAAATGCCCGATAAGCTAAAGGACATAACCTTATATCCAAGAAGTTTCGCTTTACGGAATCTGCGATTATTAGTAGCAAATCTTTTCATTTCATATGTTTCATTAGTAAAGGATTGTACAACCCTCACTCCTGAGACGCTATCTTCCACACGGGCATTTACATCTGCAACTTCTGTATACATTTTCTTCCAGGCTTTATTCATCTTTAAATTACTTATGACAATTAATAAAACGAGGAACGGTAAAATACAAACCGATACGAGTGCCAATTTCACATTGATTGTCAACATAATCCAAAATGCGCCTATAAAAGTCATGAAGGCAATGAATAAATCCTCGGGACCATGGTGAGCAAGTTCACCAATATCGAAAAGATCATTGGTTATGCGGCTCATGATATGGCCAGTTTTCGTGTTATCAAAAAAACGAAAAGATTGTTTCTGCACATGCTCAAATAATTCTTCACGCATATCAGTCTCGATATTGATACCCAATTTGTGACCCCAATACCCTACGATGAACTGTAAGAAGGTACTAATGATATAAAGGAGGAACAAACCTGCACTTACCGAAACAATTGCAGACCAGTCGTCGCCAGGCAGCAGTGTATCTATAAACCACTGAACAGCTAGCGGAAATGCAAGTTCAAGTACAGCAACGACCACTGCACTGAAGAAGTCAATAATGAATAACCGCTTATGCGGCAGGTAATATGAAGCAAAACGTCGAATCATCAAATTTTTCTCCTTTTTTACATATATTAAGGAGTATAATTCCATATTCAACATTCAGCAAGCATTTCAGAAACCGCATGTTCATATTATGGTAAAATCATCTATATAAATCAGCCCAACCCGGCTCATACATTCTATTAAATTAAGGAGTGAATCCAGTGTAAAAAGTAACCATTCTAAATATCCATGAACATTATTTTCGTAAAAGGATGGTATTCATGAAAAACACATCGTTTCGATGCCTTTGGATCGGTCAGGCGTTTGCAAATCTAGGGGATATATTTTATGTAGTCGGGTTGATTTCACTATTATATACTGGATCTGCTTTTTATTTGAGTTTGCTTCCGTTCACTACAACGATATTTCGGTTTATCAGCAGTTTACTCTCCCCCCTTGTCATTGACAGGTTTCCTTTAAAGAGGATCCTTGTACAATCTCAATGGTGGAAAACTATCTTACTCGTTGGCCTCGGAATCTATATAACAAGTTTTAATCATGGTTTTTCTGTTGCCGTCATTTTCTTCATTGCCTCCATTTCATTATTGGATGGAGTCGCTGCCCCGGTCAGCGCAGCTTTGGTTCCTCAATTAGTTCCAAAAGAAGAACGGATGAAAGCGAATGGTTTCTTGAATGTTATCACCCAGACCATCTTTGTAGCAGGATGGCCATTAGGTTCTGTCTTATTGATAAGTACCAACAGCAGTTTCATTATTTGGCTTACGGTCTTGCTTTTTGCCGTTTCAACAATCTATACAGTGAGAATCGAAGTCTCAGAACGAACGCTGGACTCTGTTGCTCCGTCAAACTGGGGTTCTATTAAATCAGGATGGGTTGTGATTCGCCAAACCCCAACTATCCGTACACTCATTTCCATTGATTTTATAACTACTTTAGCTTCAAGCGTGTGGGTGGCTGCCGTTATCTATCTATATGTAGAACAGAACCTGCAACTAGGTGAGGAGTGGTGGGGATATATTAACACAAGCTACTTTGTCGGCATGATATTCAGCGGATTGATCGTCATCCGTTTTGCCAAGTTACTAGAAAGACATATAGGATTCTTCATCACTGTCGGGCTATTTCTCAGTTCAATGCTAACCCTGCTTTTTGGAACTACCAGTATTCCTGCTTTGGCTTTGCTGCTGGCATGCCTGTACGGTCTCCCGGAACAAATCCGGGAAGTGATCTACACCAAGCTATTCCAAGACCATGCTTCGGAAAAGACTCTTGCAAAAATTCATGCCGTTTGGGGAGCGGTCATCAATCTTACATTTGCCGTCTCTGTCTTACTATTAGGCTATATAACGGAAACATACAGTGTGAAAACAACGTTCCAATTTTCTTCCACCCTGATTATACTTGCCTTTCTTTATGCAATTTTTAAAAAGAAAGACTTACAGGAAAAAAAACGTGAGCATTCGATGCCAAATCAATCATCAAATATTCCTAGATGATGCATTCCATTCGGTTAACCGTTAAAGTAAAGGAGCCTTGGTTTTCCATGGCTCCTTTTTTTTAAGGCCCGTCGAACAATATTGTCTCTCTTTAAAATCTTGCTCGGTGTGATTGGCTTGCCCCTGATAAACGTTGCACAACCAAACGAAGGGGGAAAATATATAACACTCATTCTATTTGATAATCCAGATATTCTTATCTATAAACTCCCAATTCTGAGGGAATTCCAAACCAATCTGCCAATAAGTTGCACCTATCAGTTCATATGCATCAATCATTTCATACTTTGCGCTTATCGATCGAATATCTTCAAACCAAACCACATGATTCGAATTTTCTCTTTGATAAGCATAGTTAGGTGAAGCCGCAGACGTGTCAAAAGTTATTTCAGCGCCAGTTGCAATGGCAAGATTTTGGGCATTTTGAGCTGATAAAGCTTTCGTCTCGTGGCTTGGTACTACCCAATCGTATCCATACATAGGAAATGCCGACTGCAATTTATATTCAGGAATATTCGTCAAAGCATAACGAAGAACCTCGCCCATCCACCAAAGTGGGGAAATGGGTTCAGGCGGGCCAGTAGGATATCCATAATCAATGGTCATCACGGCAACAAGGTCGGCTGCCTCTCCGATCCCCCGATAATCATGGCCGCCTACAATTCGATTTTCAGGATTATCCGCTGTTTTTGCGTGTACGTTCACATGAAGGATCAGTTCGTTCAACCCCTCCTTTAATTCTTTTAAAAAAAGCACATAATCGGAACGCCGAGCAGGTGGAATGAATTCGATGTCCATACTGACACCCCCATACCCTTTCTCCCTAACGAAATTCAGCATACTATTGATTAAATTCGCTCTGTATACTGTACTAGCAAGGACATCACCCGCCAAATCAGCATCAAAATCACCATCTTGAAAGTTCCGGATCATCAGTAGCGGCTTCACCCCAGTTTGCTCGCATTTCGCGATAAGCGGGAGATCATCACCATCAACGTAAGCATTTCCTTCCCTTGTAAACGAATAAGCTACAATGGCTAAATATGATAATTTATCACCATTCTCCTCAAGTGTTTCAAATACTGTTCCACCTGAAGTAGGAAAGGCAAACCCCAGCGTAATCAATTGATTTTTGTAAAGAGACGGAATTAAAATTTCCGTGCCGACTTTAAGCGAGTTTGCAACGATTCCTGGATTGGCTTCCATGATTGCCGCTGCACTCGTTCCAAAACGACTGCCGATTCCAGTAAGGGTATCCTGACTTTTAATTAGATACCTTCGATTCACCGCTTTTTCATCAGGTATATACAATGCCAGGCCAGGAACCAAAGCAGTTGATTCCAAACCGTTGACTTCAATTAACCTCGATGGTTCAATTTTATTTTTTCTGGCAATTTCCCAAAGGCTGTCACCTTTTTTCACAATAATGATCGTCATTCATAACCCTCCAAACTCCCTCCAAAAAAGTTTATGTTATTCAGGTAATTGGATAGAACGAATTATCATATTTCCTTGATGTTATCCTGTTTTTTTATATAATAAAGGATCACTAAAAAAAGAGGCTGTCCAAAGGGACAACCCCACGCTATTTTCGTTTCACATGCTTCCATTCATTAAAGAAAATTCTTAATATCGTAGAACTTCCCATTCTCCAAATCTTCCGATTCAAGTAGCTGCAAAAGTTTATCTGCCACAAATTCAGGGCTTCTTAACATGCCCTTCTCTTTATATTCATGAAATTTGTCTCGATCGGAAAAGTCCCGTTCGTCTGCTGACCGGATTGTCCCTTGCATCTCCGTATCCATTACTCCAGGTGAAAAAGATATGAGAGACGTAGGGAAAGACGCTTTATCCTGCTCCACCCCTGCAACCCGTGTAAACATCTCTAGCCCAGCCTTAGTACTGCAATAGGCTGCCCATCCATGATATGGATTTTTTGCTGCACCTGATGATATGTTCACCATTACCTTCTTTCTGTTCCAGTCCTTTGTCTGTTTAATGAATTCATCAGCCAATACGATGGGTGCCATGAAATTCACCCGCATGCTTGTTTCCAAATTCACCATACCAAGCTTTCCTACCGGCTTTATCGGTTCAATAACGCCTGCATTATTAATGAAGCAAATGTCACTTGTATCATCGACAGCAGCAAGAATTTCATTGACTAAGGAAGGTAACTTTTCAGTTTCATTCAAGTCCATCGAAATAAATGTAAGTTTCTTCCCTGATCGGTCAGCCAGCCGCTGCATTTCAGTATTGGCTGTACGGGAAACTAAAATGCAATGATCACTCGTATGCAAACATCCTTTGGCGATGGCAGCACCTAAACCTTTTGAAGCTCCTGTGATTATAAACGTTTTCACGGCTTTTCCCCCTTTTATGGATATAAACTATTGTACCAAAATCGAGTTCGGAAGTGGCTCACCACAAACCATGATTTTAATATAAGACATAGTTATACTCTATGGTTTTTTACTGTATTATGATATCAAGCTCCGTACTTGTTTTAAAATTGTAGACAGCCTCAATTTTTGAGTTTGTAGACTAAAGAAGTTCCATCTAAATTAAAGCAAAGTTGATGGGAACGGAAGGTGCGAGACTCCTGCGGGAAAAGCGAGTGCCTAGAGAGGTAATCAACGATTTTTGCAAACTCAATTAATAACAATTTTGTCTACAACTGAAAGGGAGCGGATTTCTGGACAACTGTAACATAAAAAAAACTGCAGGCAAACTCCATTTCTCGAATTTGTCTACAGCCTGAGCAAACCAAGTAGTAATGGTCCGTTTAGTTTAAACTTTATAATATTGGTGATACCAGCCTTGCAATGGACTCTTTAAAACGAATCCACTTTGAACGCTTTTCAAACTCTTCAATTGTAAGCTGCCTGCATACTTCGACATCCTTATAAAAAATCCTTGTCAGTGTTTCGGCCATTCCTTCATCATAAATGAAGGCATTGACTTCAAAGTTCAATTTAAAACTACGGACATCAATGTTAGCTGTCCCCACCGAGGAGACCTCTTCGTCCACCACGATCATCTTAGCATGAATAAAACCGTTATCATAGATGTATATCTTAGCTCCCGCTCTTAATAACTGCCCTGCATTGAAAGTTGTTGCCCAATAAACGAAAAGGTGATCAGGTTTATTCGGAATCATGATTTTCACATCTAACCCTGATAAGCTGGCAATCCTGAGTGCATCCAATAAACTTGCATCCGGTATGAAGTAAGGTGTTTGAATGAGAATCGATTTTTTTGCTGAAGAAATTAATTTAATATAGCCATTTTTAATTTGTTCCCATTCAGAATCCGGCCCACTTGTCACTATTTGCAAATCTATATTTCCTTGAGGCTTTACAATAGGGAAATAATGAGGCTGATACGTTATATCATGGTGCTTTGATGCCTGATTCCAATCCAGGATGAAACGGGTTTGAATGGCTTTGACAGCCGATCCCTTTATCCGAAGGTGTGTATCACGCCAAAAACCGAATTTTGGATTAAGCCCTAAATACTCATCTCCAACATTAAAGCCTCCAACATACCCAATTTTCCCATCTATGATGACGAGCTTTCGATGGTTACGGAAATTCAGGCGTAAATTTATAAATTTTAATTTGGATGGAAAGAATGCCTCCACTCGTCCTCCAGCCTGCCTAAATTCCCTGAAGAAACGTTGAGTCATCCCTCTGGAACCCAGCTCGTCATATAACAGCCGAACTTTGACGCCTTCATTCGCTTTTTTAGTCAAAGCTTCAATGAATCGTTTACCCAGGCCGTCCCTTTGAATGATGTAATATTGTATATGTATATGGTTTTCGGCCGCTTCAATATCTTTAAAAAGCTGGTCAAACTTATTTTTCCCTTCCGTAAAAATATCGACTTGATTATCTTCAGTAAGCACGGCATCATTATTCCGGAGATGCATATAAATCAAATCACGATAATTACTTGAAGAAGCATTTCGAAAAGGGAAATGATCCGTTGAAAGCTCTTCCATCTGTTTATCAAGGATTTCTTCAATCCCGATCTTCTTCTTGTCCTCCCATTGGAATAAGTGTGCGTGCCTTAAACTTGTTCCGAAAAGGAGATATAAAATAAAACCGGCTACAGGCAGAAAATATAACACCAATAACCAAGCCCAGGTCGTGCTCGCTTCCCTTCTTTCAAAAAATATGACAATCGTGGCAAATAAAATATTTAGAATGATGACGAGGCCGAGCAAAACCGATGTAACATGCGTAAATTCCATAGCATACCCTCACTCAATTTTTATCCCTTTAAGGATACCATGCAAATTCTTTATATCAAAGGATTTGCTTATCAGAAATGAAAACAGAGAATTCACAAAAATGGACCTCTTCCTGTAGAGGCCCATTTAAAAAAATACATCCACCCCGGACACTGAAATTTCTCAGATTGGTCAGGTTGTCTTATAATCATTGTCCTAAAAATTCCAATTAACAATAATATAATTGCTTACCGGCTTTTCACTAATAAATTCACAGCTTCTTTAACTAGCTCTTCGGGATTCTTTTCTCCGGATTCATTAGCCTCGCGGACGCATTCTACAAGATTGGAACTTACTATTACCCCAATTGTCCTATCGATTGCAGATCTAGTGGCAGATAACTGCGTTACTACATCTCTGCAATCTTTGTTTTCCTCCATCATCTTCAATATCCCACGAAGCTGTCCTTCAATTCGCTTCACTCTATTTTTAACCTGCTTATCATACTCCATGTGAGGCCTCCTACCCTGCCTATTACTTATGAATCGTATCTAGACATCCATTACAAAACCCATTCAGTTGAACAAAGGCTTTATAAAGAATATTACAATTTATAATACATACCACTAAGGTATAATTGTCAAGTGCCAATATCCAATAATAAGCTCCAATATGTAATTTCTATTTTTGTACAAGGAGACTTTGTGCAACTGCCTCAGAAAACTCGATCGTCATTTGGGGAACGTAGGTTTTTAACAAAGCATTGACTATTGGGGCTTTGGCACCTTTTGCCGTAATCGACAGGCAGCCAGTCATTTTAGCCTGTCCAAATCCGTACTGTTCCGCTAAAAAATAGCCATGCCCATCAAATTTTTCATTTAATCCCTTAAGTTTAAATGTTACCTTATCAGGTTCAATCCATTCTAATATATTCACTTCAAGTTTAATTTTCTTCTTCATTAATCCCAAATCGCTTTTAAACTCCCAAATAAGTGTTTCCTCATTTATCATCTCATGATTGATATATCCTGGGACAAGAGGTGCCCAACGGTCAATGACACTGACAAATCCCCATACTGTTTTTATTGAAACAGGTAAAATGATACTATGTACACCTTCTGACAAAGCAAATCCCCCTTAATCATTCTACTTACATCTTTTTAATGTATGGCTGAACAATAATGAATAGAACGGTAAGATTAGATTCTTAAACAAAATTCTCCCGGTGGTAGCAAAGAATCGCCCCTCTGCAATATAGGGACGATTCTTTTTTGACTTATTAATCTGACGCAAATTCAACCGTATACATATTCAATCTTGGATCTGGGTTAATCCAGGCGCTTTCAAACACGAAGACCACTTTATAATTTGCGTAATCGGTATAAGTGACATAGTACATCCCTTCTTGCTCCACTTCACTTACTGGTTCACCAATCAATTCCTTCAGCATGGATAAATGGATGGTTTGCAATTCCGGATCAAAATCATCAATGGCGGTAATCGTCTTTCTGCCTGTTGAACCGTCATAGATGAATCGGACATTACGGCTCCAGCAATTGGCTGCAACGGTACTTAAATCTTCCGGTGAACCCCAGGCTTTCTCCACTTTCTTCAACGAATCACCTACAGAAAATGGTCCACTGCTAATGGATTGTTGGGATTCGTAGGCTAAACCCATGATCTGCCTAATCAAAAGGTCTGGCGTGGTTTGCGATGATATTGGATCTGATGAAGCAAATGCAGCCTGCCCACTAAACATGAGAAATGCGAGCATTAGAAATGTAACGCTTCGGATAAAACGATTCACTTCTTTCAAAGTATCCTCCTTTTCCACCTGGAAATGACTGATTAAATTAGATTAAATATCTTAAAAAAACTGAAAAATTGCCATTCCATTTGGTTTTACCTTTACCATTAATATTCAACGGAACTTTGGACACATACCATCCGTTCAAAAAAAAATCTTTAAAAGTAATATTAATACGGATTAAGCCGCTTCAAGTGAGCCACATTTTTTAATGTAAATCTCCTGATATAAAACTGGTCCTAAAAAAGACTTAGGCAGTTAACTTGATGGTGCCTTCTTTATCCGAACGGGCAAAAAAAATGTTGACAGCGTTTTCTTATGAAGATAGTATAATTATTACAAGTTAACGATGGTGGAGATTTGGAGACTCATGCTTTAATAGGACCTTTTAAACATAAAGGGTTGCTATTTTGGTATGAGTTTTTTTATGTGTCATCATCAATACTTTACTTAATTAGGCTCAAAAATATCATATTAAGGAGGAATTGGATGCTCAAATTTTTTAAGCCAGCTCTACCGGTTGAAAGATTACCTGAAGGAAAAATTGATTCTGAATATAAGAAACTAAGATTACAAGTTTTCATCGGTATCTTCATTGGTTATGCAGCGTATTATCTAATTCGTAAAAACTTTTCCATGGCAATGCCATATTTAAAGGAGGAAGGCTTTTCAACTGGAGAGCTGGGTCTTGCATTATCAGCCATTTCGATTTCATATGGGATAAGTAAGTTTGTAATGGGAACTGTGTCAGACCGAAGCAATGCAAGGTATTTCTTGCCAGTAGGTTTGATACTTGCTGGAATCGTCAGCTTACTTATGGGTCTTGTTCCATTTTTCACATCATCCGTTACGATTATGTTTATCATGTTATTCATTAATGGATGGTTTCAAGGAATGGGCTGGCCTCCATCAGGCAGAGTGCTCGTTCACTGGTTCAGTGTGAGTGAAAGAGGAGGGAAAACGGCAATATGGAATGTTGCCCACAACGTGGGTGGTGGCTTAATGGCACCATTGGCGATTGCAGGTGTCTCCATCTTTGCAACAATAATGGGTCCTTCATATGCAGGTTATGAAGGGATTTTTATACTACCTGCTCTAGTTGCCATATTAATAGCAATCATTTCATTTTTCTTAATACGTGATACACCACAATCAGTTGGATTACCACCGATTGAAGAGTATCGTAATGATTTTCCAAATAAAATGAAAAAAACGTTTGAAACAGAATTGACTACAAAAGAGATATTATTTAAATATGTATTGAATAATAAATGGGTCTGGGCGATTGCGATTGCAAACATCTTTGTTTATTTCGTCCGTTATGGGGTACTTGATTGGGCACCAACCTATTTAAGCGAAGAAAAAGGCTTTAACATGGACGAGTCCAGTACGGCTTATTTCTTATACGAATGGGCAGGCATTCCGGGAACTTTATTATGCGGTTATATCTCGGATAAGGTTTTTAAAGGACGTCGTGGACCGGCGGGGGTTGTCTTTATGCTAGGAGTATTAATCGCAGTCCTTGTATACTGGTTTAACCCTGCAGGCAACCCAATGATCGATATTATTTCCCTAATTGCGATTGGGTTCTTAATTTATGGACCTGTAATGTTAATAGGTCTGCAAGCACTGGATTTAGTTCCTAAAAAAGCTGCAGGCACTGCAGCAGGACTGACTGGCTTATTTGGTTATTTAGGTGGATCTGTAGCGGCTAATGCTATTATGGGATATGTAGTTGACTTTGCAGGCTGGAATGCAGGGTTTACTTTAATAACAATTTCTTGTGTTCTGGCAGTAGTGGTATTTGCGTTTACATGGAATGTTCGTGGACAGGAAGTTGTAAAGGGCTAATACAGGCATATTATTGAGCTAAAACTTCCCCATCCCCCTTAGATATTCTAAGGGAGATGGGTTTTTTATGAATAGTTAAATGCTTACAAGATTAGATCGACGATCAAAAATAACCGAATATTCAGTTTTTAATACCCGCAAGAAGTTGACAAACTGTCGGGTAACATTTCATATGTATATTATTAATGACTATGCCTTAAAACCAACGGTTCTAAAGGCATAGTCATTATATCAAAAATCAGATAGATTAATGCTTTCTACTAATATACTGGTTATTGCCGATCAAAAAGGGAAGCTCCCGCTATGCCGGGCTTTGTCATCTCATAAGGATTTAGAATCAGATCCAATTCTTCCTCTGTCAGTACATCATATTGTAAACAAAGTTCGCGAACTGATTTGCCTTTTAATATCGCTTCCCGCGCAATACGTGAAACCACTTCGTATCCAAGGTGCGGATTGACTGCTGTAATCACTCCAACACTTTGTTCGACATAATCTTTTAAATGTTGCTCATTTGCTTCAATGCCTTCTAAACAATAATCTGTAAAGACATTGAAAGCATTGTTCATAATGCTGATTGACTGCAATAAGTTGAATACAAGCACAGGCTCCATTACATTCAATTCTAGTTGTCCTGCTTCTGATGCTAAGCAAATCGTATTATCGTTCCCGATCACTTGGAAAGCGACTTGGTTAATCAATTCTGGCATTACTGGATTTACTTTTCCTGGCATGATGGATGAACCTGGTTGACGAGCTGGAAGTGTGATTTCCCCTAATCCCGCTCTTGGTCCTGAAGCCATCAAACGTAAATCATTTGCAATTTTAGACATATTCATCATACATACTTTCAATGAAGCTGACACTTCAGTATAAGCATCCGTATTTTGAGTTGCATCTACTAAATGTTCTGCTCCTACAAGCGGCAAGTTACTGATCTCAGCTAAATATGTAACAACATTTTCAATGTAACGCGGATCTGCGTTCAATCCCGTTCCCACTGCTGTTGCTCCCATATTCACTTCATATAAATGTTGACGTGATTGACTGATTCGTTTTATATCGCGATCCAACACACGACTGTAAGCCTCAAATTCTTGACCGAGGCGAATTGGCACTGCGTCCTGAAGATGTGTGCGTCCCATTTTGATAACATGATCAAATTGTTTTGCTTTATTCTTTAAGACCGTACTCATCTTGGTCATCGTTTGCAACAATTGCTCTAAAAGCCGTAGTGTTGATAAATGAATGGCAGTAGGGAATACGTCATTGGTTGATTGCGACATGTTAACATGGCTATTTGGACTAACATGTACATAATCACCTTTATTGTGTCCCATAAGTTCTAACGCACGGTTGGCAACGATTTCATTAATGTTCATATTCATTGATGTCCCCGCGCCGCCTTGAATTGGGTCAACGATGAAATATTCATGCCACTTTCCATCAATCACTTCTTCAGAAGCTTTGACGATAGCGCTTCCAATACCATCATATAACCGTTTGGTATCCATATTTGCTAAAGCGGCCGCTTTTTTAATCATCGCTAGTGCACGAATCATTTCTTCATTGACTTTGTAACCGGTAATCGGAAAATTTTCTACTGCGCGTAGAGTTTGTATTCCATAATAAACATCTGCCGGAATTTCCTTTTCCCCAAGAAAGTCTTTCTCGATTCGGTATGTTCTCTCTTCTATCAACATTTCCTCTTGCCCCTTTGTTTGTTCTAGAATGTGATGTCCTCTGCAATCGGTGTTTCCATCATTTCCTTCACTTTTTTAGGATCCCGTGTCTTGGCTAAAATCCACATCAACTTAGGAATGATGGCTTCTGTATTCATATTTCTCGAACGAATGATGACATTCTTGTTCACTTTTCGTCCCACTTCGTAAATATCCATATCTTCCCCTTCTTCTAAACATTGGGTAGTAATGACTACGGATATTCCACATTGTACTAACTCATTCAATTTCTCTAAAATATTTCTTCCTTGAAAGGGAATACCACCGCTTCCATAACTTTCAATTACGATTCCCCGACATTGATTTTTCAGGAAATCGAAGAATTCAGGCTTAATACCGGGATGCAGCTTGACCAAAGCAACATCAGTACATAGGGAAGCATCTAACTTAGCTTCCTTATTCTTTGGTGAATGAACTGGCTTTAGATACTCAATTTTATCTTTGAGTATGGTAGCAATATAAGGATAGTTAATACTTTCAAACGAATCATAGCTTTTCGTTCTCAATTTAATGGCCCTCGTACCCTGGATGACTCTACCATCAAAAACAACATATACTCCGCCAATATCTTCACAAGCAAACCGGATCGCATCAGAGATATTTCTTTTGGCATCTGTCTTTTTAAAGGCAATTGGGACCTGAGAACCTGTAATGACGATTGGTTTCCCTAAATCTTGTAACATATATGAGAGCGCAGCTGAAGTGTAAGCCATTGTATCTGTTCCATGGGTAATCACAAAGCCATCGTAATCATGGTAGTGCTCATGGATGGATTGTGCCATTTCTGTCCAATCTTCCGGCTGCATATTTGTACTATCAATATTCATCAAAGGCTTACTATCAATCTTGCATAGTAAATCCAATCCCGGTAGGTGACCTAAAATTTCGTCAGCTTTCATCTCTGGAACCAGTCCATTTTTTCCTTCTAACGATGCAATTGTACCACCTGTAGTAATCAACATCAACTTCTTGATTTTTGACTTCAACTTCTCCAATTTACTACCCCCTATATAGCCTCCCTGTTTTACAATCATTCTTATCATTTCAGAAAAGGATGTTTCGCTGCAAATGTACATGTTTCGCGTACACCACATGTTATTATAGTCATGTTTCATAGTGAAATCAAGCTAAAATTATTCATTACGCGTACACTTATTTCAGTTTAATGTTATAATGGATTTATATAAAAGGAGAGTAATAAGAATGATTTTAAATAGATTGACTACATTAAGGAAGGCCAAAAGATGGTCTTTGCAATATACCGCTGACAGACTTGGAATCGCCAAGAGTACCTATGCAGGTTACGAATCGGGCCACCGCCGCCCTTCATTAGAAACGATTAATTTATTGGCAGGCCTATATGATACATCCACTGATTACATTCTAGGTCGAGTAGATCATCCAGCTAAAGATCTTACCACAGAATCACCTCAAGTCATGGAATTAACGGATTTACCAAATATGGAGCTTGTTGTTGATGGAATCTCTCTTTCTGAAGAGGAGACGATTCAATTCATCGCTTTTATTAGAGCAAAACGAGAAGTGGAAATAAATCGCGATAAACAAAATGAAACATAGCAGAAATTGGATCAAGACTTGTATATGGGGAACGAACCGTACTTCATCAGGTTCTTATACCTGGCAGATTTATATCTAAAGCTGTAAAAATTCCAGGGTTATAACCAGTTAGGATAAGTCGGTTCTGATAAATTAATTTCGCCCTTTTTAGACGTTACCCTTAATTATTTCTGGATGACAATGCAGATTATACTTACTAACCCGTCTTAGTGACTTGAGACTAATGATGCCCCGAGCTGAAAAATTTAAGTTTTATTATTTATATAGAAGAAAGTCGGCTTATTATTTAGCTTACTTCCTTTTCCAACAAGGTATGATAAATATCTGTTCCCCTCTTGATTTATTAGTAATGAAAGAAAAAACCATAGCAAAAGCTCATGGTTTTCCCCCCCCATATATACATGAAATATCAATATATTAAGGCATCTCGTCTTCTTTTTCCCGATTTTTAAAAGCTTCATGTGTGACAATATCCTCGATTTGTTCATACTGCCGGCTGTGTTCCTTCTCTTCGCTAATTCTATTATTAGGTAAATTTCCTGGATGGCCTTTTTCTTTGTGATTAAAATTTTTACCACGGCTCATACTCATTTCTCTCCTTTCTATTCATTGTTTTTTTAGTTTTCCCAAGCAAACAAATATTATGATTTAATTTCTCCTATTACTGTTTTTGCAGCGGTTTCTTTTTCAGCCTAAGAGATAAGATAACTCGAGTTTGAATAATGAGCTCAAAAAGAACAGGAACCGCCTGATTATGACGCTTCCTGTTCCTTTTAGTTAGGGTCTATTTGCTACCTACATACCTTATAACAGTACAAAGGCTAGGAGGATACCACCACGGAAGGTCGCCACTTTCTTGAAATGTCTTCAATATGATGTGGTGCCGTTCTGCAGCACCCTCCAATTAAACGCGCCCCTTCATGGTGCCATTCTTCAGATTTCAGGTCGAGCCTGTTACATGATTCTTGACCATGCCATGTTTTAGTTTCTGGATTATATGTTTCACCTGAATTCGGATAAACAATGATTGGTTTATCCGTGTTTGCACGCAATACCTGGATGGCTTCCGTGATACATGATACTGGCGCACAGTTGATGCCGATTGCTGCAATTTGCTCACTGTCCCCAAACAATCTTGTACACTCCTCGAGTAATGTACCGTCACTTATCGCTTTTTCATTTTTCAATGAAAAGGACAGCCAAGCATACACTTCTGGATAATCCTTCAATAATGAATATAATACTTTTGCTTCTTGCAGGGAAGGAATCGTTTCAAAAGCTAAAAGGTCAGCTCCTGCTTCAATCAACGCTGATATTCGTGAGCGATGAAAAGCCGTTAAAGTTTCATCCGAAACACCATAGTTTCCTACATACTCTGAACCATCCGCAAGATAAGCCCCATAAGGGCCAACAGATGCAGCAACCAATGGCTTAGGCCTAAGCGTTTGATTTTCTTCCTTCCAAAAATCATCTCTTGCTTTTCTTGCGAGTAAAACCGTTTTCCGGATTAGCTCCAAAGCCTCTTTTTCTTGTATTCCGCGGAGGGCGAAACCTTCAACAGTGGCTTGGTAGCTAGCCGTAATCGCACAGTCCGCTCCAGCACGAAAATAGTCAGAATGCACTTGATAAATCACTTCTGGATTTTCAAGTAATACACGTGCAGACCAGAGCGGGTCGTCCAAATCACATCCATGCCCCTCTAGCTCTGTAGCTAAAGCTCCGTCCAAAATCATGACTGAATGATCTCGTAAAATAGCGTCAATAGGGTTAGTTTTATTGTTCATGATCTACTCCTCTTTTCTTTATGGTTTTGTGTCATATAATAACTTCCATAGCAAAACAAAATAAATGGAATGCCACAATATAGTGCAATTCGTTGTGTAGGATCAAATGCAATGCCTATGCAAGAAGCCAGGCATAGCATAAAAGAAACGATTGGTACGAGTGGATATAATGGCGTTCGATAAGCCAAGTCATTTACTGAATTTCCTTCTTTTATATATCGTCTGCGAAATAGAAACTGTGACACGCTAATACTCATCCAAACTACAACCACGGCTAGTCCAGAAATGGATACAAGCACTATGTAAACAGTATCCGGTGCAATAATACTCGAGAACAGGGCTAAACAGCCGCCCAACATACTGAATAGGACTGCATTTATCGGAACTCCCCGTTTTGTCAATTTTGCAAATATTGGTGATATAGTTTCCTTATCTGCAAGTGACCAAAGCATTCTGGATGATGCATACAATCCTGAGTTTGCAGCAGACAAAATGGCAGTTAATATAACAAAGTTCATAATATCCGCTGCATATGGCACACCAATCCGTTCAAGAACTGCCACAAAGGGGCTTTCTAATACGCTTGCATCCGAAATAGGCAATAATGCGGATAATACAACGATGGTTCCTACAAAAAAGATAATCAATCTCCATAATGTCATACGGATTGCCTTTGGTATCGTTTTTTCTGGATTCACAGTCTCTCCAGCTGCAATTCCGATTAATTCAGTTCCAGAGAATGCGAAATTCACCGCAAGCATCGTCATTATAATGGCAAAAGCACCATTCGGAAATAAACCTTCACTTGTAAAATTGGAGAACGGAGCGGATTGTGAATGAATTATTGGAATGAAACCTAGCATTGCTGCTGCTCCCAAAATAATAAAAATCACAATGGCAAATACCTTTATAGACGCAAACCAGAATTCGGATTCAGCGAAAAATTTAACGGTCCACGCATTTAATGCCAAGACCAATATGGCAAATAGTGCACTCCATATCCAGACATTGATTGATGGAAACCATCTCTGCATCAACAAACCTGCAGCCGTGAATTCCGAACCTAGTGCAACAGTCCAAGTTAGCCAATACAACCAAGCTACTGTATACCCTGTCCCAGGACCTATGTATTTAGCTGAGTAGCTATGAAACGCACCTGTCTCGGGCATATGTACTGCCAGTTCACCTAGACATAGCATGACTAGATAAACCACTAATGCCCCAATCAGATACGAAAGGATGGTGCCGAATGGGCCAGCCTGTTGAATCGTATAACCCGAACTTAAGAATAAACCTGTTCCAATCACCCCGCCAAGCGATAGCATTATTATATGCCTTGCCTGCATTTCCCTTTGAAAATCATGCTTCCTTTTGTTCTCCATTCTTACTCTCCTTTATCTTGCATCCAGAAAAAACGAAAACGCACTCTAAAAAAGAGTGCGTTACTGACAAATAAACACGTACGGTCTTATCTATCAAGGTTTCACCCCCTGGAATTAGCACAGTGTCATTGCAGACCTGTTGCTGAGGTTTCATAGGGCCAGTCCCTCCACCTCTCTGGATAAGAAATTATTTTTTTATAACTTTATCAATCTATGAATAAATTGTCAAGTTTTGTTTCGGTTTGTAAAGACTTCCTTTAAAGTCCAAACGATCATCGATCTTTGGCATAGATATGAACTTGTTTTTGGAACAGTCGCTTACAGTATTAGAATTGCAGATAATGCTAACCGGGAATAATTTAAAAAAATGACGACACCTTAAAAGATGACGCCATTTTTCTTTCTTATTCCTTAAGGTCGTTCAATTTCAAATAATTCCCCTAGTTTTGTATAAGTATGACCCGCTAATCTTGCTACAGGTTTTAGCCCATTCTGGTCAATTCGGCCATTATGGTAAATATCCTGCTCTATATGATAGCAGACTATTTTCCCTATCAATAAATCACAACCAGGTTTATTCTTGGAGCCTGCCAATGGTATCGCATGCTCTAATATACATTCAAAGCGTACCTTCGCTTCTTGCAATCCTGGTACCGATACCTTATCACTAACCGCCTGAGTGAAATTGGTAAGACCCAATTCACTTTCGTCAGACGGAAGTTCCTTGGCCGTTCGATTTGCATCAGCAACATTATCTTCATCAGTGATATGAACAACGAATTCACCTGTTTGAATTGCATTTCGGGCCGTGTCCTTTGAAACTCCTTCTTTCCGTTGAACAGAAATGGAAATCATCGGAGGATTGGAACTGACTATGTTAAAAAAACTGAACGGCGCTATATTGATTGTACCGGTTTCGGATTGTGTCGTAACCAGGGCTATTGGTCTCGGTATGATGCTTCCAGTCAAAAACTTATAATTTTCCCGTTCAGTAAGACTTTCAGGATTAACTGAAATCATCTTCATCCCTCTCATTCTTATAAAAAGTTCTTTTGAAACCATGAACTTGCTGCATCAACCTCTGAACGTGTTAACTGATGACCGTAATTTTCCCAGTGAACATCCACCGCAGCACCAGCTTGCAGTAAAAGTTGATTAAGTTCATCAGTTTCTGCTGCCGGGCAAATCGGATCGTTTTTACCTGCAGCAATGAATACAGGTATATCCGATAGGGACGGCAAAGCAATCCCGCGTCTAGGCACCATTGGATGATGAAGAATCGCTCCTTTTAAAGCCCCTTCGAAATGGAACATCAAACTTGCTGCTATGTTTGCACCATTAGAATAACCTAATGCCACCACTCTGTCACGATCGAAGTCATATTGTCCGGACGCTGATTCCAAGAAGTCATAAAGCTCCTTCGTACGGAAAATCAAATCTTCTTCATCAAAAACTCCTTCAGCCAGCCGGCGGAAATAACGGGGCATTCCGTTTTCAAGTACATTTCCCCGTACGCTGAGTACGGATGATCCCGGTGAAACCATTTCCGATAATGGCAAAAGATCCGTTTCCGTTCCTCCAGTGCCATGTAAAAGCAAAAGCAACGGTGCATCTGGATTACTTCCTTTTTGAAAAATATGCTTCATCATTTATCCTCCTCTAGTACCCTCGGCACTGCCGGCAGTAACGTTTTCTCCATGATTTCCCTTTTTTCTTCAAGCCATGGCGGCAGCATTAATTTACTACCCATCTTTTCCTTCGTTTCATCATGAGCAAAGCCAGGTGGATCTGTGGCAACTTCAAAGAGTATGCCTCCATCTTCCCTGAAATAAATGGCATCGAAGTATTGACGGTCTTTAAAGGGGGTCACGCCATAGCCATGGTTTGCGATATGCTCCCTCCATTCTTTATGATCTTCATTATCGCTTGCACGCCATGCAAGATGATGGACAGTTCCCACTCCGATTTTCCCATTTGGCAAAACCGTTTTTTTAACATCTATCAAATTTCCGATGTCCGATGTGGATTTAAAGCGGATGAAATCGCCCTCTTCCCCCATCTTTTGCAACCCCATCACTTCCTCTAATAGTTCCATCGTTTTTATCGGTTTCGACGTCAATAATACAGCACCGCCGAATCCCTTGATCGCCTTTTCAGCTGGTACACCGCCGAATGACCACTCGCTATTTTTACCTTCTTTACGCTCAACCAGTTCAAGTTGCAAACCATGTGGGTCCTGAAATCCCAGATAATCCTCGCCGAAGCGTGAGATCTTTTCAAAGTCGATATTAAATTTACCCAAGCGCGTTTCCCAGAAGCCCATTGAACCTTCCGGAACGGCATATGTTGTAATCCCCACTTGTCCGGAGCCAATTGTCCCTCGGTATGCCCCAGGCCAAGGAAAGAAAGTAATGATAGTGCCCGGTGAACCTGAATCATCTCCGAAATATAAATGATAGGTGCCTGGATCATCAAAATTAACGGTTTTCTTCACCATACGCATCCCCAGCACTCCAGCATAAAAATCCACATTCTCTTGAGGATTGCCTACAATTGCGGTTATATGATGTATTCCTGCATTTTGCTTTTGCATGCCGATTACTTCCTTTCCCGTTGATTAATTTGTTGATTTTGTATTCAGTGGTTTTAAATTCGATTCAATATCCTTTCTTTTTGATTCTAAAAATGGCGGCAGGGCAAGGTTCTCACCTAGGTGCTGCTCTGCTTCATCCACTGCAAAACCAGGTCCATCAGTAGCTAGTTCAAATAATATGCCATTCGGCTCCCTAAAATAAAGTGAACGAAAATAAAAGCGGTCCACATATCCAGAGTTCACGAATTTTGATTCACTAATTTTTTCTATCCATTTTCTCAGCTCTTCTTCATTATCAACCCGAAAGGCAACATGATGTACTCCACCCCTCCCCAACCTTTCCCGAGGAATGTCATTCCTTTCTTCAATATGAAGTTCCGCTCCTGTTCCTCCCTCACCTGTCTCGTAAACGACAATTGGATTTTGCCCCCTAATTGAAGATGGATATGTGCCTGATTTCCTGAACCCCAATACCTCGGAAAGAACACTTTCTGTTTGTTCAATATTAGGTACAGTAAGTTTTACCGGTCCTAATCCAAGGATGGAAAACTCTTTCGGTACCGGGCTTCCATCCCATGGTGATCCTCCTTGAACGCCGTTATTATCCTGATCGGAAACCAGAAGTAGCCTCTGCCCTTCAGGATCTTTAAAAGAAAGCACCTTCCTTTCAAAACGGCTCGATATTTCATCATGCTCAACATTGAATTCCACAAACCGTTTTTTCCAATATCCTAGAGCTTCATCATCTCTCACCCTTAAAGAAATTTCTGAAATGCTATTGTTTCCCTCATGAGTGCGGGCAGCATTGGGAATTTCAAAAAACGTCAATTCCGTACCCGGAGAACCGATTTGATCTCCATAAAATAAGTGATACACACGAACATCATCTTGATTCACCGTTTTTTTGATTAATCGCATTCCTAAGACTTTTGTGTAGAAATCAAAGTTATTTCCCGCTTTAGCTGTAATGGCCGAAACATGATGTAATCCTTTTAATTCCATCCTTACCACTCCTATCTTTATAAATCTCCCCTTACGGAGATGAATTAATCCGTAAATAATATCTCGAATTCAAGGTATTTAACCGAACATATAATACTTTTAATACAAATATCTTGATTTAAAGATAAATGACAGCGGTAAATTTGTCAACCATTTTCATTCAAATAATTTCACCCTTATACACTTTTCATAAAATAATAAAATCAGGTCAAAATAAGTCGGTATAATGAATGGAGGTATGATATATGGCTAAAGATTTTTTTAGCGCAATTGAAGATAGACGCTCTTATTATTCCCTTAGCAAGGAACGTGTTGTCCCTAATAAAAGGATTAAAGAAGTTATCGATCATGCCGTTCAATATTCCCCTTCCGCTTTCAATTCCCAAAGTGCAAGAGTGATTGTTTTAACTGGTCAAAGCCACGACCAATTATGGGATATCACGAAGAACA
This sequence comes from Peribacillus sp. NPDC096447, assembly GCF_044762725.1. Taxonomy (NCBI): domain Bacteria; kingdom Bacillati; phylum Bacillota; class Bacilli; order Caryophanales; family Bacillaceae; genus Peribacillus; species Peribacillus sp. NPDC096447. Next base: position 189,847 of record NZ_JBIWEV010000005.1, on the reverse strand, counting down.
CATTAAGAAAAGCTGTCGGTGACAAAGATTTTGAAAAAACGGAAGAAAAAATGAAGTCATTTATAAATGGTTATGGTACGGTTTTATTCTTTGAAGACCAGGCCATTATAACAAGGCTTCAAGAACAATTCAAAACGTATGCCGAAAACTTTCCGATTTGGTCGAACCAATCCTCTGCCATTTTACAATTTGTCGTATGGACTTCCTTGGAAATTGAGGGGTTTGGTGCAAGCCTTCAGCATTATAATCCTTTAATCGATGACGAAGTGAGAAAGACATGGGATATATCCCGCGATTGGAAACTCATCGCTCAGATGCCCTTTGGAAAACCCACTGCAGAGCCGGGCGATAAAGACTTCTCACCACTTGAAGAACGAGTGAAATATTATCAATGAGACAATAGGGGCTGGCTCTACATACCGAGCCAGCCCTTTCATTTATTTCACTTTAGTAATCCGGAAATGTTGCAAAAAATCTTGAAAATACAATGCAGCAAAGCCTATATATACTACAACCGGCATGATTTTGATTTCCTCACTGACGTTAAACACGTACATTTCACTTCCCCCCAGTAACCTATTGAATTGGTGAAGAACGCCCTGGTAGCCATTCCTTCAAATAATATGGGAGTTCACCGGAATATTGTTTAGCAGCATGTCCACTTTTCAGTAGGCTATATGTCTTATCCTTACATGTTAAATGCTCCATTACCGGATAAATCATTTCCTGTGGGACCAATCGATCATACTTACTTGCAATGACCAAAACATTAGCATCAATTTTCGATAGCTTCGCTTTTTTCCCCCTTACCTTAAAACCACCATTAACTAAGCGATTTTTTATCAAGAGGTCTTTGGTTATTTGTTTGGCAGCTGCGCCGGATAACGGCACATGCCCATTGGCCCACGCATTGAAGCGGCGCCAATTCTTAACGTATTCCTCATCATCCGCTTGATTCAATAACGATAAATACGGTGATATATAGATAGGTGATGTAATTAAACGGATTCCATATTTAACAGCACTGGCTGGAATTGTTTGATAAATATCAATCGTTTCATCGAAATTCGCGGTACCTTCTTTTAATGCTTCCTGCCACTGATCAAAAAATTCTGAGGCACTGAAATCTACCGGTGTAACGGAGAGAATCAAATTTTTGATTGGCTCGTCTGCAATGGCAGCATATATTGCGGCTATTGTACCGCCGAGGCAAAATCCCATTACTGTAATTTCTGATGCCCCAGAGTGGCGTAATGCACGCTGCACTCCTTTTTGAATATAATCGGCGATATAATCTTCGATCGATATTTCGCCATCTTCAAAACCTGGACTTCCAAAATCAAGCAAATATACATCAAAACCTTCATTTACAAAAGCTTCTATTAAACTATTCCCTGGGGACAGATCAAGAATCAAAGGTGTATTGATTAGTGAATATATAAGAAAAACCGGCACATCATATTTTTTTTGTGCCGACGGATAATACCAAAGCGATGATTTGTTTTTTTTCCACACCGATATTTTAGGCGTCAGTCCCATTTTAGGCATCGGCTGATTTGGAATATCCAAAAAATGTTTCCACTTAGGTATGGTTTTGGATTGATTTTTCGGCACTTTCCGTTTAGACATTTGAATTCCCCTGTCTAAAAGAATCAAACTCAGGCAACTGTGAACTTATCAATAAGGAATCATTTAAGAAATTCGATATCCTTTTTTTACTCCCTTCCATTTCAATGGAATTCCAATTTGACTTCTGTTTCTTACTTCGGGATGAAAAAGCATTGCGTTTATTGCGAACTGAAGAATTACCTCTGACGTTCCCGCCCCTATCCTCAACAAGTGTAGAGAGCAAATCTTCTAACCTATCAATTTTATCTTCGAGCTGGATCACTAATTTCGCGATTCCCGCCACATCTTTTTTTGTTGGGTAATTCATGATGATGGACATTCTTTCCGAGGCTTCCTGCATTCTATTTATTCTTGGAATCTGCATTTGGGCATTGTCGCTTACTGCTTCTATTAACTCACGATTATTTAGCAAATCCTGAATTTTCCCATTAAGCTGTTGTTCTTTTTGTGCGCCTAGTAATTTAAGCCCTTTATAAAAATTTGATTTTTCCGCCATATATTTCTTCCTTCCTTTCTCCTCCGTTTACACTAATGCCGATATCCCACCGTCAATGATCAAAACATGACCAACCATATAGTCAGAAGCCTGTGAGGCTAAAAATACGGCAGCTCCCTTTAAATCATTTTCATCGCCAAACCTGCCAGCCGGAGTTTTACCTAATATGTCATAGTTGGATTTTCCAAGAATTTCCTTTGTGATTTTAGTCGGGAAAAATCCAGGTGCAATTGCATTGACTTGGATGCCGTATCTAGCAAGTTTAACTCCTAAATCCTTCGTCATTGTAATGATGGCACCCTTACTGGTGTTATAAGCTATCGTATCCAATAACTCGGGAAACGTCCCGCCAAGACCCGTCACAGATGCAATATTTATTATTTTTCCGGAATTTTGCTTCTTCATGACCTTCGCAACAGCCTGTGAAAACAGGAATGTACCTGTAACATTGACATTCAATACTTTTTCCCACTTATCCTTAGGAAGATCCAAAAGAGGACCTGACCAGGAGGTACCGCTATTATTGACAAGAATATCAATCGTGCCAAATTGTGCAACCGTTTCCTGGACGACATGGTCGATGGCACTTTCATCCGTGATATCACATTCAAAGGCAACGGCATTAACACCCATCAGTTGCAAATCATCACATACCTCCTTACATACAGGAAGATTTCGTGAAGCAATGACTATATTTGCACCAGCCTCCCCCAACGCCATGGCGATCTGTTTGCCCAGTCCTCTGCCGCCGCCGGTAATGATAGCCGTTTTATTAGTCAAATCGAACATATTTCTCAATGTAGTCAACTTTTCAGCCCTTCCTTAATGAAGTATTATTTATATAAAACCGTCTATATCATTATAGAAAAGCCTATCCAATATTGTGCTTAAAATAGCCTGATGCCTCTGCCTTTGTTTCATCAACAGTATCCTTTATATCAATATTGCCTATCCGTTCGACCGCTAAGGTCGGCTTTGAATTGGCATACTGAAAACTTAACTTGACCCACTGCTGTATGATTACTCCTCGAGTGAGCAAAATCGAATACTTAACCTGTTTAATCGTTTACACTATAGAAATGGTAAGGAGGTAAAAAAATGACGATACATCAGTTTCATTTAACCGCAGAGTGGCCAGGCGGCAGAAATGATATCGGCACAATTCATTCAGGGAATCTTCTAACACAGATAAGTATTCCTACTGAAATGGAGGGACCAGGGATCGGCACTAATCCCGATGAAATGCTGCTTGGGGCGGCATCGACCTGCTATATCATTACTTTTGCTGCCATGTTAGAGCGAGCCCATATAGAAAAGGTGAGCTTGACCATGCAATCGGAAGCGTTAGTGGATGTTACGAATGGTGTATTCACCTACAAGAAAATCATTCATCGCCCTGAACTTATATTAGTACCGGGCACTTCAGAAAAAGTGGTTGAAAAAGCGAGGAAACTTGCTGAAAAAGCTGAAGCTTCATGTATGATCTCCAGGGCGATCAAAGGGAATGTAGCGGTGGAATTGAATGCGGCAATTTCCATAGCACAGTAACCTTGAACAAAAAAAGTGCCTAACCCTATATCGGTTTAGGCACTTTTTGAACTATTGAATGGCGTTCATTTTATTTTCAACCTCGCGGCACACTTCATCAGCCGTTAAACCATTTGCTTCAATGATAGACGCTTTTAATGAAGTATCGCTTATACCCATTACATTACTTTCCAAACCTGTTACCACACAACAATCCACGTTTTTTGCGTCAGCTTCTTGTTTAATCTCCACAACATCAAAACCTTTTTCACGAAGTGCTTCCTGAATATTCGTTAATGATTCTTCAACACCGATTTTTGACATCAACACACACCTCCTCTACCTTCTAACCTGTCCTTTTCACCTTCAATATATGTATAAGATGCAAAGGAAAAAGGGAAAGTAATATCGAGGTGATAAACATGAATGGAAAAAACAAGAAAGATGCTTCACAAACCCGTTTAGGGTCTTCTCAGGTAGAGGGGCAAGGTACCACTACGAAAGAAACCGGGTCCTTCACTCAACCCTCTTCACTTAAAAAGCAAAAGCGTTCTTGATAAGAATCCTAAAACAACCATGGAATTCCGTCTTCATGATACGCAAAAAAAAACGCTTGGTTTATCCGCCAAGCGTTTTCCACTGCATGACCCTGTGTTGCTTTAGTTTGACGATCAGGACTTCCCTTATATATTTTGCTTTCTGATTTCCCGTTGGATCTTTAGATCATTCAATCGATCCCCATCAATTGTTTTTGGATCCAGTTTTGCTTTATCGGCCCCAGCCGGGTTTAAATCACTTGCCCTTAAATTATTATTGCGAGCTGCTTGCTCGTTCCATTTGGTCATCTTGGTCTCCTCCTCAGTCCTTATCCTTCCCAATCCTAATAATATTCATGAATACACCCCATCCTTTATTGCCAAGATACTAATGGAGGTGGTTTAATTGGAACCAAACAGACCCGGCAATAAGAATGTACCGGATTTTAAAGAGTTGAACGACCGTATCATCAGAGAAGCATCACAGAGTCCCCGTTTAGTGATTAAAACAAATTTGGATGCAAAGAATGTAAAAGATGAGAACCCTTATTCCAATCGAATTAACAGTGAAGGATTTGCTGATTTTTTTGAGGAATAAAACAAACCACTTTGTACAATTAGGACGTTGATTTCCACTCCAGGCACTCGCTTTCCGCGGGCGGTCCGGGAGCCTCCTCGGCGCCTTTGCGCCTGCGGGGTCTCCCCGGGACTCGCTTTTCCCGCAGGAGTCTCGCACCTTCCGTTCCAATCAACTTTGTTTTAAATTTAGATAAAATCCCTTTTGTCTACAAACTGAAACCGGCTTAATAAGCCGGTTAATTTTAAAAATATTTTTTCTTCCAAAAAATGAATGCCGTCGTCCCCGCCAATGTTATGGCAATTAATAATGTAAATATGAATGCAAACCGATTATGTTCAAATGGCAGTTCCACATTCATTCCGTAGAAACTTGCCACCATCGTCGGCAGCGTCAATATAATGGTCACGGAAGTTAGAAACTTCATGGCATTATTGACATTATTGGAAATGATCGAAGCGAATGCATCCATCATACCGCTAAGAATGGATAGATACACTTCTGCCATTTCAACTGCCTGAGCATTTTCGATGATTACATCCTCAAGCAATTCTTTATCTTCTTCATACATTTTCAAATAATTAAAACGGAGAATCTTATCAAGTACTACCCGATTGGATTTTAATGATGTCGTAAAATAAACCAAGCTTTTTTCCAAAGCCAGGAAAGTGTATAATTCTTTATTTTTCATGGACTGATGCAATTCACGTTCCGCTTCATTAGTCATCTTGTTGATTTGCTTCAGGTAACGTAAATAATAGGATGAAATCTCAAATAGTAATTGTAAGGCAAACCTTGTTTTCTTATTGGTGAAAAATCCTTTTATCTTATTGTTTTTGAAATTCGCCAATATCGGTGTTTCTTTCAAAGATACCGTAATGAAACAGTCTTTGGTAAAAATCATCCCTATAGGTATTGTTTCAAAAATCGGTAAGTTGGCTTCGTCCCTGGTCAAATATGGGAAATCGACAATAATTAAAACATTATCATCCTCTTTTTCAATTCGAGGCCTTTCCTCATCATCCAACGGATCTTTCATGAAATTGATCGGTAACTTCAAAGTCGTGCATATATAATCTATTTCAGCTTCTGTGGGCGCGACAATGTTCACCCAGGAACCTTTTGTCATTTCCTCGATCTTGTTTAGGTGTCGGTTTTCATCCGTCTTGTAGATTTCAATCATTTCTTGACCTCCTCTTCTATAGAGAAAGCCTTATTTACCTTCTTCGAGTAGATACTCAGGGAGAATAACAGTCTCGACTTCTAGCATCATATTGGCTTCCTCTTGCTTTCTGGGTTCAGGATCATAAGAACTGCTGCTCACTCGTATCCACTTCCTTTCGATTCTTTAATCTTAATCCTTATTCTTTTAAAGCACAATAACGAATTTAATACCTTGGTTCCCTGTTTTGAATTCGCAATTGTCAGTTTTTAACGCTTGAAAAATATAATAAAAACTACCACAAAAAAACACTTGGGTTTCCCCAAGCGTCTGATAACTTTATCCATGTTTAGCCTTATTATAATAGTGAACACCATACATGGCGCCTTCATCTACCATTTTATTGTCGTCATGATCATATGGATCAGGGTGACCTGCCTTTTCAATTACAGGATCCAGCTCTGAAGCCGTCCTATTCCAAAAGCCTACTGTTTTTGCTTTTGCATTGGACCATATATCCTTCACTTTTCCTCTGTTCGTTTTATTCGATAAAAATGAGACTCCGGCAACTCCGACTCCTAGTAATACCACGTTTCTTCCTAATGCCATCATTACCTTCCCCCTTATTTATTGGCTTGCTATATATATACCCAACGCCAATTAATGTAAACCTTTATTTATATGGAGGAATTTGATAAAAGAAATTAGGTTTCATTATTTCATTATTATATGGCTGATGAAAAACGTGGGTTGTGGCTGGAGAAACCGGCGGAATTAACCAGGTCCAGTCCCCAGTAACTTTCCGGTTACAAGTGGTTTCTTTTTCTTCGAATTTCTTGAATTGTTTAGCTGCTGTATGGTGATCAACAATGCTGACTCCGTGTTTTTTATACGAATGAAGGACTGCTTCATTCAGTTCGATAAGGGCTCGATCTTTCCATAAACTTGAATCACGTTTAATATCCAAGCCCATCCTCTCCCCGATTGCCGGTAGCATGTTGTAGCGTTCTTCATCAGCAAGGTTCCTGGCACCGATTTCCGTTCCCATGTACCACCCATTAAATGGTGCAGCTGAATACGTAATACCGCCAATTTCCAGCCTCATGCCAGATATGATTGGAACTGCATACCATTTGATTTGAAGTTCTTTGAACCATGTCAGTTCAGGGTGGGTGATTTGAACTTCTTTAACGAGGCTTTTAGGTATATCATGTAAACTAGGTGGTTTTCCGTCCAATTGGACTACTAGGGGTAAAATATCGAAACGTCCGAATTTCCCTTCCCATCCCAATGCCATACATTGCTTGGTGAATGCTATTGAACTTGAATCGCCGACTACGCCATGTTCCGTCTCATACCCTGCATACCGAATAAGCTGATGATTCCAAATATCCACTTTTCGATCATGATCTTTTTGTTTGAAAATTGTAATCACAGGTCTGATGCTCCCATTATTCGTTGCATATTCGATATGCTCAAAGAGAGCCGATACAATTTCTTCTTCGCTTTGAATCATCCTTTTATCAATCACCCTCAGCGACTCCCAAAAAAAGCGCCCTATGCAACGATTGCTATTACGCCAAGCTAATTTAGCACCATAAACCAATTCTTCATATGTATGTTCATATCTGCCTGTTTCATCTATTTCCTTTTTGATTTGTTCAATCCTGCCATCCATGTCCTCTTCCGTTTTCGATAATTCCGGATAACTTGTCCTAATAAAGGATACGGCCTCTTGCAGTAAATCACTCATCTTTCCCACGAACCCTTCCATTTGTAAAACTTTGACTTCAATATTAAAATAACATATTTTTCACGGTATCCCTAAAGAACACATTTTTTAAAAGTGCATTTTTTTAAAAATGTGGCAATTACGAGGCGAAATTCTTTTCATGATACTTAAAGTAAGCTCATAAATTTCTTATACTTTAACATCTCTAGTAACTAAATAATTATCGGTAAAGTTGTTACATATGAGGTAAATGCATTATAATATATTAATAATGAGGTGATAAGATGAATAATACGACACTTTGTCCACGATTTGAAAAAGGAATGCAAATCTTGAGTAAACGCTGGACTGGATTGATTGTCAATCAATTACTTAATGGCCCTCAACGGTTTTGTAATATTGAATCTGCATTCCCGATAAGCGGCAGGATTCTTTCCGAACGTTTAAAGGACTTGGAAATTGAAGGTATTGTTAAAAGGGACGTATATCCAGAGACACCGGTCAGGATTGAATATTCTTTAACTGAAAAAGGCAAGGCTCTTGCACCGGTTATGAACGAAATTCAAAATTGGGCACAAGAATGGCTCGAACCAATACAGGAACAATGATACAGGCATTAACTGAAAAGGAGGAAGCTCCGCCAGCTGGCGGACTTCCTCCTTTTTTGTTTAAGCGCCAGCGACTAGTGGTATATTTTTTACAGATAGAATAACACTAGGATTATTCCAAATTTATGGGCGGTGAATTCATGAAACAAGCAGATTGCATTATTATTGGTGGAGGTATAGCCGGTATTCAGGCAGCTATACAGCTCGGAAGATATAAACATGATATTATCGTCATTGATTCTGCTCAAGGCCGCTCTTCCATTGCCAAGGCTTACCATAACATTCTTGGATGGCCGGATGGGGTAAGCGGGAAACAATTAAGGACGCTTGGCAGACAGCACGCTGAAAAATTCGGTGTCGAATTCTTGGATGATACAGTGACATCTCTTGAAAAAAAACAGGACAAGTTTTTTATCCAAACAAAGAATGACAGGGAATATCAAGCAAAAATGATTTTTCTCGGTACCGGCATTACCGATAACATTCCTCCAATCAAAAACATCTATCCAACTCTTGGGACATCCACATATATATGCCCTGACTGTGATGGGTATGAGATCATGGATAAGCAAACCGTTGTTCTTGGAGGCGGAAATACGGGTGCGGGCATGGCCCTTACACTTTTATATTGGTCAAAAGATATCATTTACGTAAATCATTTGAAATCAAAAATTGATGATGATTATAGGGAAAAATTAAAGAAAAATCAGATTCCCGTAATCGAAGAAGAAGTTTGTGAGGTTCATGTCGACGACAAACAGCAGCTAACGGGCATACAATTAGTCTCCGGTAAAATAATCGAGGCTGAAAAAGCATTCACGGCGTTTAAAGGGAACAAACTAAATAATGACCTAGCTCTAAAATTAGGTGTGGAAGTCAATGAAAACAAACATGTCGTGATTCATCCCCGGACTAAAGAAACGAATATTAAAGGAGTCTGGGCAGGCGGTGACCTCGTTGCCCATTCAGAACAAGTCACTATTTCAATGGGGGATGGCACCCAAGCAGCGATATGGATTCATAAGAGGCTGTTAGGCCAGCCACTTCCTTACGATTGACAGCATAACGGAAAATTAAAAGGCGGCCTGTTCACCAGGCCGCCTAAAACATTGGTATTTATAAGCTTTTCCACGTCAGACATTCAATACACATCTACATTCGATTCCTTCCCTTAAAAACTTTAACCAAAATGAGAATGACCGCGATGATAAGCAAGATATGTATAAAGCCTGCAGCCACTTTAAAGACTAAACCAAGAACCCATAATAATATTATTACACCAATAATCGTCCAAATCATGATACTCCCCCTTTCTTCCCATTCTTTAAGGGTTTTTATTAATAAAAAGTTACATTAAAATATTTGCATACATTTAAATTACCCATATCTTTCTTTAACAAACCCTTACCTATTTTTTTACATAAAACTGTAAATGCTGTAAATGATAATAAAGAAATAAGGAATCTTCCATAAAGAAAAACATTTACAAGGAAGAGACTTTCAGGTTTTAAATGTTCTACAGTTCTTCATGAGGCAAAAAAACAAAAGAAGGAGTCGTTCATTCATGAAAAAGTTTTTAGTCATCTGTTTAACAGCCTGTTCCCTATTCATAGTCAACCTGAATCACTCAGCTGCAGAGGAAAATAAAGCACAAACGGAACGTGTACAATTCACTGATGCTCAAAAATCTGAAATCGCCAAGATCCAAAAGCAAATACTCGCTGACAAAAAGATATTGATCCAAAAATATGTCGAGTATGGTGCGCTTTCAAAAGAAGAGGCCGATAAAATGGTTGCACATTTTGAAAAACATTATAAAATGATGGAAGAACATAATTTCCAAATACCGCAGCACCGCCCACATACACGACACATGCATAAGTAATTGTAAGTTTTTTGCCTATATATCCTGATGATCCGACCTGATGAAGAGGCCGGATTTTTTTCATTTCTTTCGTCCTTGATAAATAAACCTTACGCGTTTACCATTTACTAAAGGATTTATATTTCTCTTTAGCGAAATACATAACTATGAGAAATGAAAGGGTGAAAAGGATGAACAAAATAGGTATAACAGCAAGAGACTTATTTCACTTGAAATCAGTGACCGATCCAAAGCTATCACCGGATGGCAGTATGGCGGTTTATGTCCAAACCAGAATCGATGAAAAAACGGAAAGATACATTTCCAATCTGTTTATGTTCAGCCTGATTACGAATGAAACAAAGCAATGGACGTTTGGGGATAATCGTGATACATCACCAGCCTGGTCCCCCGACGGCAAGCATATCGCCTTTATATCAGACAGATCAGGGAAAAAACAAGTCCACATTATTGGGAGCATTGGTGGGGAAGCTCGCCAGTTGACCCATTTCGTTAACGGCGCATCAAAACCTATTTGGTCTCCTTGTTCCACCAAGTTGCTGCTTTCTACCGGGTTAAAGGAAGACGAAAACCTTAATACTGTTAAGGAAAATGATTTGACCAAGGAAGTAAATAGGTATGACCGAATTAAATATAAATGGGATGGAAGAGGCTATTTTGATCAGTTATATCAGCAGCTGGTTATAGTGGACATTTTTAAGGGAGAATCCACATTGCTAACGGAAAACAATGTTGATCATCAACCAAATGCATGGTCCCCAGACGGACAGCATATTGCTTACATAAGCGGGGATGCAGAAAGAAGTGATGATGAACTTTTTTCCGATATTTTCATCATGGACCTTGAAACGAAATCTTTAGAGAAGATAACGGATAGTACAGGTTTCTTTAGAGATCCGAAATGGTCTCCAAATGGCGAATATCTATCTTTCATTGGCCATAATAAAGAATTTGCCGGGGCCACCTTTTCAAATATCTGGTTATATTCCATTATCGATCAAACGACTCAGTGTTTGACCGATGGATGGGACGTCCAAATAGGCGATTCCGCAATTGGGGATTTCCAAATCGGAGCCGTCGACCCAGGTATTTTGTGGACTAACGATAGCCAAGGTTTTTACTTTTTAATAAGTGATTACGGAAATACTGGAGTATATTATGGTTCGATTGAAGGAGCCATGTATCCATCAATCCTTGACCCGCAGCATATATACGGCCTGACTATAGATCCCGAAAGCCACCGTGCTGTCGTGGCCATCAGTACACCTGTTCATCCCGGCGATCTTTTCGCTTATAACCTTACCAATGGCGATAAGGAACAAATCAGTTTTGTTAATGAGGATTTTTTGAAGGATAAACATTTGTCCACGGCTGAACCAATTACATTCCAATCCGTTGATGGACTTACCATCCACGGCTGGATCATGAGACCGACCGATTTTGATGGTAATCAAAAATATCCGCTCATTTTAGAAATCCACGGCGGTCCGCATATGATGTATGCCAATACCTATGTTCATGAATTCCAGACCTTGGCTAATGAAGGGTATACTGTATTGTTCACTAACCCGCGCGGGAGTGTAGGGTATGGCCAAGACTTCGTAAATGCCTGCCGGGGCGATTATGGAGGCATGGATTATAAAGACTTAATGGCTGGAGTTGATCACGTTTTAGCTACGTATGATTTTATAGACCATGAAGATTTAGGGGTATCCGGAGGAAGTTATGGAGGGTTCATGACAAATTGGATCATCGGACATACCAACCGCTTCAAGGCCGCTGTTACTCAGCGTTGCATTAGTAACTGGCTAAGTTTTTATGGAGTCAGCGACATCGGCTATTATTTTACAGAGTGGGAAGTTGGCGGCGATATCGTTAACTCTGCCGAAAAATTATGGCAGCACTCTCCATTAAAATATGTTTCCGATGTGAATACCCCTTTACTTTTACTTCACGGTGATAAGGACTTCCGCTGTCCCATTGAACAGAGCGAACAATTTTTTGTCGCCTTAAAACGTCAAAATAAAGAAGCGGTACTTGTTTCCTTCCCAGATGAAACTCATGAAGTATCCCGAAGCGGATCTCCAAAAATGCGCTTGCAACATGTTGAGGAAATCAAAGGATGGTTTAATAAATATCTTTAAAAACAAAAACTCTGTTAGCAAAAGCTAACAGAGTTTTTGTTTTTTAGTGTTGAATTTGGTCTCTGTCTTCGGAAATTGAACTTAAAGCATTTCCCGCAATTGAATTTGTCTGTTGGTGTACAGCAAGATCACCTAATGCCACGACTCCGACCAGCTTGTCATTCTCAAGGATAGGGAGCCTTCTGATTTGTTCGGTAGCCATTAACTCCTCAGCTTCCTCCACTGACATATCAGGCGTACCTGTTACAAGATTGGTGGAAATGACATCGGTAATTCTAGTCGAATTCGGCTTTTTCTCGGCAACACAGCGAATGACGATATCCCTGTCTGTAATAACACCAATTAAATGGTTATTCTCCAATACAGGAATGACACCAACATCATCATTCTTCATTTTGACTGCTGCTTCATATATGTTATCTTCCGCAGTGCAACAGTCAACGTCTGTTGTCATGATATCTCTTAAATTAGTCACGGAAATCCCTCCATTTTTCATAAGTTGCTTGTTTATTTTTGACTTCTGAAGAGAAATTATTCATGAAACTTCGTCACTCTTCATTCCACATATTTCCCGTGATCCGGTTTAGCTAATGAATCGAATTCCTTTGCAAGCTTCGCTAAACCCATTTCAAGTTCTTTCCCTTCAACAGGATAACCATGTCCCGTTATGGCAACAGTCGGCTTCAGACTTTCCAATAACCTTACCGATTCTTTGGCAGCCACCCAATCGGTTGTCAAATACCGCGGTGGGCCTGCTATTTCCTTCTCCTGAGTGATAACCTTGTATAGGGAATCTTGCCTGACATTCACAAAAGCATCTCCAGCAATCAAACTTCGGTCACTTTCACGGAAGAGTGATATATGTCCTTTCGAATGGCCAGGGGTGTGAACCCATTTCCAATCGTGAAGCCCGGGAACACTATGATCATCAGGCAATGGCTGAACTTTTTCATCAAGGTTTATTCCCTCATTCGGAAATACCCATGAAATTTTAGCGACCATTCCCCCTTCAACAGTAGGATCAGGTTCGGGGTAATTTTCCTGTCCCGTTAAATAAGGCATTTCTTTAATGTGGGCATAGACAGGAGCATCCCAATACTCCATTAACTCAATCAGTGCACCAACATGATCGAAATGTCCATGTGTCAAAATAATCGCGGCAGGTGGATTTTGCGGTCCGTATATTTCTTCAGCAGTTTTCTTTATTACCTCTGCTGAACGCGGCATCCCTGCATCTATCAATACCCATTTATCATCTTTGGGTGACCCTATAAAAATTACATTAACGATTTGGACAGACAGACAATATATATCCTCATTTATGATCTGTACATCTCCACTGGAAACTGAAGTCATTGGCATGAATTTTTTATTCAAATGATTATCATCCATTTATAATCCTCCTAATTTGAACATACTGTTTTTTTAAAGGATACCCTGTACGAGAAAATAAAAAACAACCTATAATTTATATAGGCTGTTTCAGACAGTAAGAAAGATTCGAAAGCGAGTTTGCCTACAGTTCTTTAAAAAAGTTGCAGATGATTTCAAATCCGCTCCCTTTCCGCCCCACCTTTTGTAGGCGTTGATTTCCACTCCAGGCACTCGCTTTCCGGGGGCGGTCCGGAAGCCTCCTCGGCGTCTTTGCGCCTGTGGTGTCTCCCTTGGACACGCTTTTCCCGCAGGTGTCTCGCACCATCCGTTCCAATCAACTTAGCTTTAAAATCCCTTTCCGCCGACTGTCTTCCAAACCTCCTCTCCGCAAGCATCTAGCGGGTCTCGACTAGCCAGTTATTCGGCAGGAGTGTCTCAAATTTCTTCAATCCCAATGAGTTTTCAGTTCATATAAACGGTAAAAATACATGAGGATAACCAGGTCTTGTTTTAAATTCATGGTAATCTTCCCTTGATTAAATCGTGAAAAGGATTCGAAATGAGACCATTCCGAACACCATTAGGTGGAGTTTGTCTACAGTTTTTTTATTTTAAAAGGTTACAGTTGATTCCAGCCTGACTTTTTTCGTCAGTCACGGTACCTTTTTTCGGCCGATCATGCAGTTTTTCGGCCTTCACAGCACTTTTTTCAACCGTCCACGCAGTTATTCGACCTTCACTTCATTAAATCCGCTCCCTTTCCGCCGACTGTGTGCCAAGCATCTATCGGGGTCTCGCCTAGCCAGTTAAACCGAGTCTTCTTTTAAAATTATGGTTCGGGGTGCGACATTCCCGAACCATCTATGTCAACAAACTGATGAAACAACCTATAATTCATTTTCTCAGTATACATCCCGCCGGGTAAATACTGTAAAAGATACGATTAAAGCAAGCGCCCACCAAACGAGCAGAGTAATGACGGAGGATAGTAAAGTCATCCCTTCAATCGGTGGAGCCGTCCCGCTAATGTAAGCGGTCAATTTCAAATTCACCATAAAGAAATATTTCGCTGATTCCCATGATGAAACCATATTGTTCAATATAGCCCCGGAAATCAATGCAGCCAGCATGATGCCCATGCCTGCAGGGGTGCTTCTCACTAAAACCGAAAGCATGAAAGAAAGGGTACCTACAACAACTGCCACCAGCCAGACAAGTCCCAAGTCCATCAATAGGAATTTCCATTGTTCCACTAACCTTACTTGACTGACATCCACGTCTGCCCCATTCAATTCGAATCCGGTTATTACAGGGGCCCCCCATCCTTGATATCCGAAAACGATACCTGATAATAGGTAAGATAATAAGGCTGTCATCGCCACGATAATCGAAACCGATAATAATAATGTTACATATTTGCTCAATAAGATTTTCCAGCGCTCCACTGGCCGGGTCAACAAAAGCTTGATCGTCCCTTGACTGCTTTCGGAGGAAACCATATCACTAGCCACAATCATGATCAACAGCGGAATGAACAAATCGATTGCATTTTCCAAAAACATGCGTGTAAAGGTGGCTGCGCCTGGTTCTGAGGGGTTGATATCATGATCTAGATAATATTGCTGCTGCTTCAGACTTACTTGCAGCTGTTCACGCCACTCATCGAGCATCCTATTCGAGCCCAATCGATTTTGAGTATCAATGATTTGCTGCTGAAGAGCTGCACGCCAATCATCGGTTCCCAACTTCTCCCGCTGCTCTTCCACTTGTTTGTATTGGGCATATGTAAACATCAGCACTAAAATCCCCACGATGATACCGATTATGATTAACCGTTTCTTTGCCAACAACTTCATCATTTCATTTTGGATCAAGTTATTCAATGCCTGCACCTCCGACACCGGTAACTTGCAAAAACAATTCTTCCAATCCCGGGAGCTTACGATTCATTTCATGCACCCTCACCCCTGCTTGGTTAAGTGCAGCATTCCATTCGGGTGTTTTGAGTTCATCATAGGCTGTAATGATATATTTTTGATCTAAGGTAATTTCGGTGAAGCCGCTAAGAATTTCCGCTCCCTTTTGTATAGGTTCCACCCGCCAAAATATCCGCTCCTGCGTGGATAATAAGCTTTCCACCGTATCCGTTTTGATAATTCCCCCCCCTTTAATAATTGCGACCCGGTCACAAAGTTGCTGTATTTCACCTAATAAGTGTGAAGAAACCAGAACGCTCATACCTTCTTCTTCAGCCAACTTTCTGATGAATTGCCGCATTTCACGGATTCCGGCAGGATCTAGACCATTGGTCGGTTCATCCAAAATCAACAGCTTAGGGCTGTTCAGCATTGCCTGTGCGATTCCTAAGCGTTGCCTCATACCTAACGAATAGGTCTTCACTTTATCGTGAATTCTCGCTTGCAGACCGACGAGTTCAACAACCTCGATCATTCTTGTTTCATCAACTTCAGGTAACATTCTTGCAAAGTGGAGCAAATTATTCCACCCGCTCAAAAAAGGATACAACTCTGGATTTTCAACGATGCAGCCCATTTGCTTCATAGCCTTCGTAAATTCCTGACGAACATCATACCCGCATATATGGATGGAACCTGAGGATGGCTTAATCAAACCGACCAACATGCGTATCGTCGTCGTCTTGCCTGCTCCATTCGGTCCTAAAAAGCCGAAAACCTCACCTTCATTTAGCTCAAAATCTATTCCTTTAATAATTTCCCTTTTGCCAATCCTTTTTCTCAAGTCCCTGACAGACAATGTCACCTGTTTCATCGTTCCACATCCTCCCATTTTATTAAAGGAGCAACTCTATCAGCAATTAAACGGTACCCCTTCTTATTAGGGTGAAATTTATCCGAATACAAATACTCATTTACCGACAATTGAAATAAATCAAATGTTGGAACGAAAATTGCATTTTGATAAAGAGCCACGACTTCTGCCGTTTCATTATTCCAGTCACGAACAATGCGGTTCGTATCAAAGTCTTCATCCAAATCTATAA
Organism: Peribacillus sp. NPDC096447; assembly: GCF_044762725.1. Taxonomy (NCBI): domain Bacteria; kingdom Bacillati; phylum Bacillota; class Bacilli; order Caryophanales; family Bacillaceae; genus Peribacillus; species Peribacillus sp. NPDC096447. The sequence goes on along the minus strand of NZ_JBIWEV010000005.1, from coordinate 173,155 downwards.
ACGGATTATACAGCCCAAGCAATAAAATGGTAGCTGCATCATTGACTTTATTGATATCTTTAAAAATTTCATGTAAATTTCCCAAGAAATTCTTTTGTGATACAGATATAGCTTCACGATCATATTCAAGCAGGGTCTGGCCTTTTTGAAATAAATCGTTACCCCCGATTGTAACTAAAATAACATCAGCTGCCTGGATTTGGCGCTTCACTTCCGGTTGTTTCACTTGCTGCACCAATTCTTTAGACACTTGTCCATTAATTCCGAGGTTATGAATGATTGGCTTTCTATTGTACTCACTCTTCAAATCTTCAACAACAAGTCCAACGTAGCCTTTCCCTGTTTCATCACCTGTGCCACGTGTCAATGAATCGCCTAATGCCACTACCGTAAAATCATCAGGAAGATCATTTTTAATGGGGGTTTCTTCAATTACTTCTCTATCGGAAGTTCCTTTTCCGTAATGGTCAGTAATCGCCCATCCAAGGCAAAATAAAAAAAACAGGCCGATAAGAGCTGATACGATGGTAGCAGCCAACACTTTTGGTTTGCTCAAAACACTCACCCTTCCATTCATTCTCTACCTTCCATTAAATCATATTATTTCCAAAAACAAAAAACTGATTGTTCTGGTTAAAAATTCCAATCAATAAAAGCATTTCCTTTTTAAAAGTACTAATAAAAAAAGGCGGAAAGGGATTACAAAAGGGGTTCTATCTAATTTTTTATAACAAAGTTGATTGGAGCAAGTGCCCTACGTTCCAATCAACGTTTAAATTGTACAAACCCTTAAAATACTCTTAATCGAGTTTGTCTACAGTCTGAGGGATTAAATGAATCCTATCGTCTTTTCTGCTTGATCATTTAGCAGGCCTTCTCTAAAACTTGTATAGAGAAAAATAAAAAAAACCTCTTCACCATGAAAGGTAAAGAGGTTTCTCGCTATATTTTCCATCATTTTTCTATTGTACCTATGGGTTTTCCCAATACTTTTAATTTTATATCTAACCTCATGAGCCATATTGTAAGCAGCATCCCGATCAGCGTGAGTAAACCATAAAATAAATAGACAGCATATATTCCTGATTTCTCCAAGATTATCCCGCCGCTGAAGGTACTGAACCAGTTACCCAATCCATTGCCAATGGCGGAATAAAGCGTTATTGCTGTTACTGTTATTCGTGCAGGGACAACTTCCCTGATATATTGTAAAGCTGCAGGAATGAATAAGCCAAGTGAAAACCCTTGAATGATCGAAGTCACATATACGGTAGCCAAACTTGGTTCGGTAAAGTACAAAACCCAGCGGACCAATGAGGCCGTTCCAGCCAATAAGGTAATTGGCAGCAGGCCTATTTTATGAATCCAGGTACCTGCGATTCTCATAAATGGGATTTCCGATAATACAGCTAAAAGGAACGCAATGCCAATTCCTGTATATGTCCCTCCCCTTGCCTCTACAAACAAACCATAGTATACATTATTTGCAAGATTAGGACCAAATAGCAGGAACGTTATGGCAAGAAAGATAAGAAATCGTTTCATGGTGATCAATTCTTTCATTCCACCGAAAAGCTTCACCTTCCCCCCAGGTGGCTCTTCAGGCAAACGAAGAGCAAGACTAGCCGCAATCAAAAGACCGAAGAAAAAGGCATAAAATATCACTGAGGGACCCATGAAGGATTCAGATAACCTTCCCATTACAAAAACGGCCACACCGTAACCAAGTGATCCGAATAAACGGATTTTCCCATAATTCGATTTGATTTTTGTTGTATATTGAAGGGTGATGCTATCTGAAACCGGTATTATCGCACTTTGAAAGATTGCCAAAGCGATTGCGACGGATACTATAAGTAAATAGTGCTCGAACAGTAAGTAGCCTAAACCGAATACACCAGCAAGCAACGATGTCATTGCCAATATTTTTGCTGGTCTCCCGCTCCAATCACAGACAATTCCCCAAAAAGGTTGAAAAACGATCATCACTATCGGTCCAACAGACATGATCGTACCTATTTCAATACCGGACAAACCAGCCTCATTGGCCAAATAAACGCTTAATAGCGGTGTTAAACTTCCTACTGCAAAAAAAGAAAATAGGTAAAATACCTTCAAGCTAATAATATTGACATGCTTTTGTTTATCCAAATCCAGTTCCCCCACGCAGACAGCTTCTATAAAGTTGTTGATTTAATTCATTGCTTCCTAATATGGATATTAAATAGGGAGCACGATATTAAAGACTGTGCCTTTATTGACCTCGCTCTCGACAAAGACATTTCCGAAATGGCTTTCTATGATTTTAAAGCTGATCATTAGACCTAACCCATTACCAGTTTTTTTCGTTGTGAAAAATGGTTCTCCCAGTCTCTTAAGCTGCTCTGGAGGCATCCCAATTCCTGTGTCGGTAATGGATATATGCACTTTATCCTCTTTAAGTTCAGTCATGACTTTTATGAACCCACCGTCAGGCATAGCTTCCATACCATTTTTAATGAAGTTCAATATGACTTGTTTTAATCGATTCTCATCACAACGAACGAGGATTTCTTCTTCATTGAAATCCGAAATCAGCGTGATGTTCTTCTTCCTGGCTTCAAAATCCGTCAAAGATACGACGTTTTGAATGATCGGCACAAGATTCTTCGATTCCAATATCAAGGCCTGTGGTTTGGCCAATTGCAAGAACTCTTCAACTATCTCATTCACACGATTGATTTCGTCCATGATTATTTCCAGATATTCTTGTTTATTTTCGTCCATTTCATCTAATTGCAAAAATTCCGTATACCCTTTCATGGAGGTCAGCGGATTCCGTATTTCATGTGCCACTCCAGCAGCAAGCTGACCGACAGCGGCTAATTTATCCTGCCGATGGAGCATCTCTTCCGATTGTTTACGCTCAGTTATATCATATCTAAGTGCCAGAAACTGAAATGGCTTTCCTTCTTCGCTGAAAAATGGAACAATCGTTGTATCGACCCAATAAAAACTGCCGTCTTTCGCCTTGTTTCTAATTTCACCCTTCCAAACTTTCCGATCATGGACGGTCTTCCACATATGTTCAAAGAATTCCTTTGAGTGGTACCCAGAATTAACTATCTTATGTGTATGGCCTATCAATTCACCTCTCCCATAACCAGAAACCTCGGAGAACTTATCATTCACCTCGATAATGACTCCTTTATCATCGGTAATCGCCACAATCAAGGATTGGTTGATTGCATATTGCATATCCTCCAGTTCCTTGATTGACCCCTTTAGTGCATTTTCTGCTTTTTTACGACTGGAAATATCTGAACGGATGGAAATATATTGATATGGCTTACCTTTTTTCATAAATGGAACGATAGTTGTATCCACCCAATAAACATTACCATCTTTAGCCCGGTTGCATATTTCACCATGCCATGTATTCCCTTGGCTGATCGTTAGCCATAGGTCAGCGAAAAATTCTTTTGTATGATAACCAGAATTGATGATGGAATGATTTTCCCCTATTAGTTCATGTTTTTCATATTGTGATATTTCCAGGAATTTTTCGTTAACATATGTAATGATTCCTTTTGCATCCGTGATGGCGACGATCGCCGATTGATCTAAAGCATAACGGATATCGCTCACAGTATTGTCGCTTTTTGCCAACCGCCGGCCTACGATCGTACTTGAAGCGATCAAGCTGGCAAGGATGAATAATGAAACGAAGCATGTAAGATAAAGCATAAATGGGGTGAGTGGAACAAATTCACCCGTTTCATTTTTCGCGTTCATCGGTAACACTCTTAAAAAAAGATAATAGCCTTCAATGATTGCCCCGCTCATCATGAGAGTACTGATTGGCTTTAGCGAGGATTGACTTAATTTATTAAAATAAAATAATATTGCAAGTGCTGCTACAAATAAACTAAAGATACTGAAAAGCGTACTGAAGACCGACAATGGGCTAAAGTGCAAAGAATGGTTTAAAGAAGATGTTCCCATTATATAATTGGATAAAATGGCCATCGTAAACATGAAGCCGCAAAAAACGATTTGCAACACTTGTGTTTTATACGATATGGCCAATAACCCAACTCCTGCGAGAGCTATCGCCAATGCTAATGAAAAAATTATTGTAGCAATGTTGTATGCTGCCATTCCTGAATTATCTAGGGTGAATATGACCACAAAATTAAGCGTCCAAATAGCCACTCCCATAGAGCAGCTGCTCCCAATATACACCAGGCGTTTAAATTTCTCTATCGTCAGTAATGTTGTCAGTAAATCCAAGGCCGTATAACACGCCATTATTATCAAAAGTACTGCAATCATAAAGAGGATAGGGTTTGATGCCACAATTGATTGTTCCATTTTTTTACTTGACCACCTCAAACGTTCTATTCTCCTATATTGTAATGGAAATCCATAGTACCTCAAAGGTTTTTTATTTCCTTTCACCTATATATTTACACACTGACTCTTTCGGTGCACCCCATATCTCAAGAAAATGCTGGATTCCTTCATAAAATCATAAAAATTAGAAATACTATTGTTTTGTAAGGAGTAGAATAGGAATACATGGTATTGACAAGCATTATCAACCCTGCTTCTTCATTGCAGGACATTATCAATAACAAAAATAATTATTCGGGAATATATTAATCAAGAATCTTAATTTCTTTATTAAATTATACCTATAGGTTTATAATTAAATAGAACCTATATAGAGAGAAGGAGTGGGGGGCATGATTATGTCAGACCTGGCAGGTGCAAGTACAACAGAAATTATGCATAAGAAGACCCAGCATAAAAAATTAACACTGAGACAAATTTTACAGAGAGGTCTACTAATTACAATCGGTGCGGTTTTGATGGCTGTCGGCCTCGAGATTTTTTTAGTGCCGAATAACGTAATCGACGGGGGCATAACGGGTATATCGATTATGTTATCTTACATTACTGGATGGAAGCTCGGAATCTTTCTATTCATTTTGAATCTTCCTTTCTTTTTTATCGGTTATAAACAAATCGGCAAAACCTTCGCATTATCTACCCTTTATGGAATTTTAGTCCTTTCCATTACCACTACATTGCTTCATCATGTACCGGCTTTCACTCAAGATATCCTCCTAGCGTCCGCTTTCGGCGGAATGATTCTTGGCATTGGTGTTGGAATGGTCATTCGATATGGCGGCTCATTGGATGGGACAGAAATACTTGCCATACTCGCTAGCAAGAAGCTCCCTTTTTCCGTTGGGGAGATCGTCATGTTTTTTAATTTATTCATCCTTGGCAGCGCGGGCTTCGTATTCTCGTGGGATCGTGCCATGTATTCGATCATAGCTTACTTCGTGGCATATAAAACGATGGATATCGTCATAGCAGGTTTGGACGAATCCAAGTTTGTTTGGATTATCAGTGATGAATTTAATGATATCGGTGATGCCATCATGAATCGCCTTGGACGGGGCGTAACCTTTTTAGCTGGTGAAGGTGCTTATTCTGGTGATGATAAAAAAGTCATCTTCTGTGTAATAAACAGGCTTGAGGAAGCTAAACTCAAAGAGATAGTCAAAAGTTTCGATCCATCTGCATTTCTTGCCGTTGGGGATATCGCGGAAGTTCGAGGCGGCCGATTCAAGAAAAAAGATATCCACTAATCATTTACCTGCTTTTTGCTTGATCCAATTTGCAAAAAGATAAAAAAAGCTGAAGGGAGAATCCCCTTCAGCTTTTTTTATGACCTTAATAGTTTCTTGGATTGTTGATTGCTTGAAGCATTCTGGTGCCGGGTTTCATCTCGCTGCTACATAACGGACAAACATGTTCATCATTACTTGTAAAGTTATCGCGAATCCAACCTTTGCAATCTTCTGATGTACATTCCCACACCTTTGTTTCTTCAGGAATGATTTCTTCCGTATTATTTCTTCTATACATGTATCTCACTCCTTAGAATTGAATTGACTCCGTGCTGCATAACAGATCACAAGCCATAAAGATAAAAGAAGAATAGATGGCGTTTAATCTAAATAGTGAGTAAATACCCATTCGCAAATCTAAGTATGATCATCGTTCTTTCAACCAAACTTTTTGAATGGTAAGAACTTGAGATTACGACATGAATTTTTCATATCTCAGTAATCATTATATCATATATATGCTTTATATATTTGAGGAAAGATTCTAAAAAAGAAAGTAGTCCCCAAAATGAAACACAGTCCCTGACTTACCCTTCAAGATAATCGAGACTGCGATGTTTAAGAATCCATTCCATATGGTTCTTCCTGCTCGTTCGATGGAACATCGAGCATGAGAGTAATTTTTAATGCCAAAACCTAAAACAATGAAAGCCCTGCCTCTCTCCCATCCATACGGTTCCTAGACCGTGCCTGCGAGAATCAGATAAAAGCTTGTAAGTACATGTTTATTAATTAAAACCGTCCGTAATTCCAATTGGGTAGATTAAATTCCAAAAGACAAATGGTACATAGAAGTAAGTTAATGAAGAACAGAAATGGATCGAGGAAAATACTTGGTGATTACATGTATTTCTTTTTTCTAGATATGTTTAACTTGATTCTACTTCATCATGAAAATGATGAAAAATTATTTTATTAATAAAAATGTTACTTTAAATTACCCTCCAGTGCTTTCTTTTCATAACACTGAAATTTAATGATACCACACATATTTTTATATGTAAAGCATTAATCCAGAATAAAACCACTCCGCCCTACTTCTTTTAAAATAAAAAATAAAGAGGCTAAGATTCACCTCTTTTATTTAAACGCATTATACTCATTTTCAATTTTAGGAAGTTCCCTGACTTCCTCAACTAATTGACTTCCACACATTGGGCAATCATAGTTTTCCGAGGCAAAGTCTTTTCTCATCCAACCATTACAATCTGCTGATCCGCACGCATATACTATCGTATCTTCCATAACGATTTCTGGTTCCTCTGAATTCTTTTTACCAAAATACATGAGCAACCTCCTCTTTTTTATATAAAGACTCTGATTAAAGGCGCGAATTTTCACCTTTTTATCATTCCTAGTATACGCATTAAACCATATTCTTATTTATTCAATGAAGAAATTATCCAAAAAACCTTAACACCTTTCGTTTTCCAGACCTGCTTTAACCAAGATCGCTTTAATCATAAAGTAGGAAATATGCTCAGGCAGGGCTTCTTTTAGTGGTTTCAATTTTTCAGAATCCAATTGTTTCGCAGTTTCCAAAACAAGATCAAATTCTTTCTCCAAGAAAATCTCATGCCATTTGATATCCAAGTGTTCTTCTGCACACTTTAATAAATGATTTTCAATTGAAATGGCAGACAGTCCTCTCAATGTCCCTATTTCCTTGATTGATTTGCCTTCCTGATATAAGCGATAGCTTTCTAAGTGAGATGGTTTAGTAGCTCGCTTTACCGTTTCCTTTGTAACCATAGTATTCGTTTCTAATTCAGGATGTGCCTGTACATACTGGGAAATCCCTTGTAAAAACACGGCTCCGAAGCGTTCGAATTTCTGCATCCCCACCCCTTTAACTTCCAGGAATTCCTCTTCCGTCCTCGGCAGTTTGACGGCCATATCTTTCAAGGATGCATCGGAAAAAATAATGAATGGAGGTACATTTTCCTTACTTGCCAATTCTTTTCTTAACTGTCTCAACTCTTCAAACAACCCATGATCCGCACTGATGCTGCTTACTTTTTTTATTTCCTTACGCAGTACTTTTTTCTGTCCCAATAGAACTTCCCTGCCAGCATTGGTAACTTTAAGTACCGGAAACTGGCCGCCCGTCATTTCGATATACTGTTTTGCTGTAAGGAAATCAATGAAATCACCTACATCCTTCGCTGATTGATCATTGATGATTCCATAGGTTGAGAGCTTCTGGAATCCGAACTCTTCAATTTTCTTATTGCGTGATCCCGTAAGCACTTGGGAAATCATCGTTTTACCGAATCGCTCACCCATTCTCAACATGCATGAAAGGACCATCTGTGCCTGTGTAGTTACATCAACAGAGTCACGCTTATCTGTACAATTTTCGCAATGACCGCAATCTTCAGGGTTTTCTTCTCCAAAGTATTGCAGAATGAAGGCTTGCAAGCACCCTTCGGTAAAACAATAATCCTTCATTCTGTTCAATTTCTTCAATTCCTGGGCTTGCCACTCCTGCGAGGGATTTGATTGATCAATCAAGAAACGCTGTATCTGCATATCCTGAGGGGAATATAAAAGGATACATTCACTATCCAAACCATCCCTCCCTGCACGGCCCGCTTCCTGGTAATAACTCTCCATGTTCTTTGGAGTTTGGTAATGGATGACGTATCTAACATTCGATTTATCGATTCCCATACCAAAGGCAGATGTCGCTACCATCAAGGGTATGTCATCACGAATGAATTGATCTTGCTGTTCCGAACGGTCTTGTTCATTCATGCCAGCATGGTATCGACCTGTTTTGAACCCCGCTTTTATAAGCTTCTCATACAAGGAATCGACTTCTTTCCTAGTGGCTGCATAGATGATACCCGATTCATTTTTGTTTTTCTCTAAATAGCGCATTAGAAACCGGCCGCGATTTTCTTCTTTCACTACGGAAAAGAACAGGTTATCTCTGGAAAATCCCGTTGATATTGTATGCTGCTCTGATATTCCGAGCGACTGACATATATCGTCCGTCACATGCGGTGTGGCTGTTGCGGTTAATGCCAGTACCGTCGGGGCTGATGGCATGTTTTTCAATAAGGTTTTGATTTTTAAATAGCTTGGTCTGAAGTCATGACCCCATTGAGATATACAGTGGGCCTCATCGATGGCTACCAATGAAATATCCACATTAAATAGATCCTGTTGAAATGCAGGATTTTCCAATCGTTCTGGCGCCAAATAAACCAACTTATATCTTCCGTGTTTAATATCGTTCATTCTATTGGATGATTCCAACCCAGAAATGGAGCTATTAAGAAATGTGGCATCAATCCCAGTTTGTTCGAGGGCATCTACTTGGTCCTTCATCAAGGAAATTAGTGGGGATATAACGAGTGTTACACCTGGTAACAGAAGGGCTGGAATTTGGTAACATATTGATTTACCTCCGCCGGTAGGCATGATTCCCGCCGTGTTTATTCCTCCCAACACCTGTTCGATAATCTGTTCCTGACCTTTTCGGAATGACTCATAACCAAAGTATTCTTGTAAATATTCACGTGCTTTTTCCATCAATTTACTATTCCTCCTATTTACCTTCTAAGGATTTATAAGGATCTATTTCTTCCATTGTACCTGCTTTTCACGACAACCTAAAGGACAAAAAAAGCAGACACATCATGTCTGTGTCTGCTTTTTCAATATATAAACATGTTTTGCATGGTTAAATTAATTCAGGATTTGCACTTTAACGTTTTTAACGCCCCAATTCACGGCATCCTGTTCGTTTGGAACAAATATGTCCACTCTATTCCCTTTGATGGCACTGCCTGTATCGGCTGCCGTTGCGTAGCCATAACCTTCAACATAAACCTTTGATCCTAGTGGAATGACTGAAGGGTCCACAGCAATCACCTTTGCATCAGGATTAGCTTTCAAGTCCACTCCTGTGGCTGTTGTTCCGCTGCAGCCTTGACAATCAGCCGTATAGGCTGTTGCACTAACAGTAATCTCTTTTCCAGATTCTGCTTGATCTTGGGATTCATTGTTTGTGTCTGCTGGTTCCGATTGTTCAACTGGTTCCGATTGTTCAACTGGTTCCGATTGTTCAACCGGCTTTGTTTGTTCTGCTGGTTCGGATTGCTCTGCTTGTGCAGCTTGCTCTGATTTCTGTGCAGGCTCTACACTTGCAGCTTCGACTTTGTTAGCTGCCGGTTTAATGACCAGTTCTTGACCAGGATGGATTGTATCTGAATTTAAACCGTTCCAAGATTTAATATCATTTACCGCTACATCATATTTGTGTGCAATTCCCGATAATGTGTCCGCTGACTTTACTTTATAATGCTCTTCTTGAGAAATATGTATGGTTTCTCCGGCATAAATCGTGTCTGAAGACAAATCGTTCCAAGACTTAATATCTTCTATTGATACTTTATATGTTTGAGATATCCCCCATAATGTGTCTCCATCTTTCACTTTGACATCCTCTGCTTGTACCGGAATTGTAAATGCACCGGATATTGCAGCGGCTGCCGCTAACGATAAGATTGATTTTTTCATATGTTGTTACCTCCTTGTGAGCTGCTTTATAAGCTACGAGTTAAATCTTAACATAGTTTTTTTCTATACAAAGAACAAACAGATAAAGAATAGATGACAAACATCACAGTAAGATAACGAGACCATAACAAGATTTTATAATATTCTGAAAAAACATTATTTTCCAGATAATTTCCTTTCCAGACCAGGGGAGTCATATTATGCAATACCCAGGCATAAAAATTAAAGGCTATATCTTTACAAAGGAGGTATTTTTTTGACTCGCGAAAAGACTTTTACCTTAGTTAAGTCATATAAACCTTTCCATAGTAAATTCGATCCGTGCCCGCCTATTGGGAGAAAGTACTACAGAACACCTCCTAATTTGTATATTAATTTTCAACCGCCGAATTTGGAGCAGTTCACACCGGAGGAAGCTTTGAAATACGGTACACTTTGGAAATTCTTTTATGATTTTTATGATAATCCATATCGGGAAAGGGAGACATAAATGAATAAGAAACTGGATGATGAATATTATCAGTTGCTTGAACAAATACAGGCTGCCGATTTCGTACTTGTCGAGTTGACTCTTTATTTGGATACACATCCTAACGATCAGCAAGCATTACAGCAATTCAATCAATTTCATGAATACTCCAAACAATTGAAATCGGTTTTTGAGCCTAAATATGGTCCATTATTGGGTTTTGGAAACAGTCCAGGCGGTGAAAATAAATGGGAATGGGGCCAAGGCCCTTGGCCATGGCAGGTATAAGGAGAGATATCTATGTGGGTTTATGAAAAGAAGCTGCAATATCCAGTTAAAGTAAGAGACTGTAATCCTCGATTGGCAAAATATTTAATAGAACAATACGGAGGTGCTGATGGCGAGTTGGCTGCAGCACTCCGATACTTAAATCAACGATATACAATACCTGATAAAGTGATTGGCCTGCTGACGGATATCGGAACTGAGGAATTTGCCCATCTGGAAATGATCGCCACGATGATTTATAAGCTAACAAAAGATGCCACACCTCAGCAGATGGCTGCCGCCGGGCTAGGGGACCATTATGTTAATCATGATAGTGCCCTTTATTATCATGATGCTGCCGGGAATCCATGGACCGCCACTTATATCCAAGCAAAAGGCGACCCCATTGCAGATTTATATGAAGACATCGCAGCTGAAGAGAAGGCCAGAGCAACTTATCAGTGGTTGATCGACATCTCGGATGATCCTGATATCAATGATTCACTCAGGTTTTTGCGTGAGAGGGAAATTATTCATTCGATGAGATTCAGGGAAGCTGTGGAGATTTTAAAAGAAGAAAAAGGTAAAAAGAAGTTTTTTTAATGAAATTCACAAGAAAAAAGACAGCGGAGAAAATCCGCTGCCTTTTTCATTTACGGTCCGAAGAATATGTCCATCCATCTTCCTGGTAAATCTTTTGTTCCTTCATCAGTTTACCGAGAGCACGCTTGAACGCTCCCTTGCTTAAACCGAAGTGAAACTTGATATCATCAGGTGGCGTTTTGTCACCATAAGGCATTGCACCGCCGCGATTCATTAAATAAGTGAAAATGACATCAGCATCCTCCCCCATTAAATCTTGTTTAAAGGGGATTAATGAAACGTTAAGCGTTCCATCTTCTTTACTATCAATGACGCGCCCTTCAACTAATTCACCAAGGCGGGGCTCCTCCTTGCGTTCACTTTCATGAATGAAACAGCGGTATCCTTCTTCTGAAATAAAGAAAGACCCAACCATAAGCAAACGATAAACATTCCCCTTAACACTGGTGTTACGGACTCCTTTTAAAGGAGCTGTCACTGCAATCTCCTGAATTACATCTTCCGTTGCAAGTTTACCAAACAGACGGTCATGACGATCTGTCTTCAGGGATACATATAGACGATCACCAACCTCCGGCCATAAACGATCAATATTCGGAAGGTCGTCCAGGGATACAAGAATATCTTTGGAAAGACCGATGTCCACAAATACACCCAGTTTCCTTTTCACATTGACAACTTCCGCCCAGCCATACTGATCAATCTGGATTTCGGGTATCTTCATAGTCGCTGTTAGCCTTGCTTGTTTGTCATGGTAGATGAACACAGTTACTTCATCGCCAAGCTCAAGTTCCGTTCCTTCACTCATTTCATTATGATGAAGTAAGACATCTTCTGAACCATCCGTTAAAAACCATCCGAAATCAGCCTTACGTTCCACTTCTAACTCTACAGCCATGCCGGCCTGAATTTTTTGCATGTATAAAAATCCTCCTGTAACTTACCTTTACCTACAATTGTACCCAATTATTTATATTTCCAACATATTTGAATTTATCATTTTTTTGTTGATCTGTATACCTATTACGGTTTTTTATTTTTTAACCCTTTTTTCTTCATGGGAATGCCTGCGGAACCAGAATATGCCCTTGTTTACCGTTACTTAATAAAGTATGCATGATCACTTTGGATAATTGGCTCGGTTTATACGGTTTAACTAAATAATCCTTTGCTCCCAAGGAAATTCCCTTCTCCCTTTCGTCAAGTGCGATCGATACAAAAACGGGAATCTCATTCAAGTCAGCGGAACCTTTTAATTCCCACAAGATCGTCCAGCCGCCCATCTCTCCCTCTTCAAGAAGGATACCCAGTACAATGGCATCAGGAGGTGAGCTTTTTAGCTTTTGAAATGCCTTTCTACCACTTTTGAAATAACTGACGTGGAAGCCACGGTCCATCAATTCATATTCTAACAGTTCCGCTAAGTTAATATCATCTTCAATGACCATAATTTCATGGCTCAGTTTTCTTGACTGTCCATCATTGTTATAAATAAAATGTTGCAACCCGTCATTAAAGAGACTACTTGCCCAGATAGGCTTTTAGTAAAGTAAGGATTCAGTTTCATGCAAAATGACCTCTATTTTTTCTATTAATTTTAACGGACTAAATGGTTTGGCCATGAAATAATCCGCACCAGCTTCCAATATCCTTTCTTGTTCAAATTGTTGGCTTTTTGCAGATAACATCAAGATTTTCCCTTGGTTTTTGATTTCAGAGGACTGGATTTTTTCAATGATTTCCAATCCGGTATATCCAGGCATCATTTAATCAAGAATTATAAGATCATACGTATTGCTTTCGAGAAGCTGTACGGCCTCCATTCCATCCGCTGCTTCGTCAACCTCATAGTCTTCATCCTCTAAAGTGTCAACCACGAGCATTCGTAACACTTCCTCATCCTCCGCTAATAAAATACGCTTCATCATTCATCCTCCTAATTAACCTTCTATCGAATGGTGCCTTAACTCCTGGAATGGTTAGACGCCATTCTGCAAATAGAATTCCATCAATACATAACTGAAAATCCGTAGCCATTAATTAACTTCGTCAATAGACGCTCTATTCTAGCCTGGAGTTCCCTAATGCTAAATGGTTACGTTACATAATCATCTGCACCAAGTTTCAATGCATTTGCAATATCATCCGTACTTTTTCTTCCAGTTAGCATTAAAACGGTGAAAAACTCAGCATTACTGCTTTGTTTCACTTTCTGAAGCACTTCAATTCCATCCATGATAGGCATCACTCCATCCAGGATTAAAAAATGCGCTACATCTTCTTTGGCTCGATTGGATTTCAAAAAAGATGGACCATCTTCATACACTGCGATATTCAAATCAAAATGAGGAATCTGAAGCAAATGCAAGGCTTTAGTTAAGATGGTGCGGATAATGATATCATCATCGATAACGGACACATTGAGCGATTTCTTGTTATTTCCCACTTTTTGCATGCTTTCAACTCTTCCACGGCCTGAGCGTTTCGCTTCATATAAAGAAGTGTCAGCTTCCTCCAAAGCCTCCTTGGGCGTAACATTTTCATGTTCGAAGCTTCGTAATTTGTGCCGTAATTTCAGTACTATCCATTTTTTCAACCTCTAACTCCATTTAGGATTTGTCATAAAGTTTACTTATTTACCTGACTATCTTCTAAACCCGCGATTTCAAACTCTGGTATTTCGGTGATATAATTTAATGATCAACTGAAAGGAAAAAGAAATCATTCATGACAAAAAAATTGTATTACACGTCCACCAAGACTTCCCAATGGGATACCAAAATTCGGGAGACCGTTGAAGAAAATGGCTTTTACTATATCACACTTGAAGAAACCGCTTTTTATCCCGAAGGGGGCGGTCAGCCTGCAGATACTGGTAAAATAGAAGGAATCACCGTTCTTGACGTTATAAAAGACAATGATGGAAAGATTCTTCATAAGATGGAGAGACGGCCAGATTCAGAGATCGTTCACTGTGAAATTGATTGGTCCCGCCGCTTCGATCATATGCAACAGCATAGCGGCCAGCATTTACTCTCGGCTGTCTGCCGGGAACTGTTCGACTCTAATACGGTCAGCTTTCACCTTGGGAAGGAATATTTAACGATCGATATAATGACAGGATTTCAATGGACTGAAGTACATACGGCTGCTGCTGAAAAGCTAGTTAATCAATATATTATCGAGAATCGCGAAATTCTTATCTATTACGTGACGAACGAGCAATTACAGACGCTTCCTGTCGTCAAAATGCCTAAAGTTTCAGAGAATATCCGTATTGTTGAGATAGAAGGGATTGAATATAACCCTTGCGGTGGAACCCATGTAGGGCGTACCGGTGAAATTGGCTTAATAAAAATTTTCAAAACGGAGAAGCAGAAAGAACATACCCGTCTCTACTTTAAGTGCGGTTTCAGGGCATTGAACGATTATTCCGAAAGCCTGGGAATTCTTTTGGCATTATCGAATAGATTCAATACCGGGCGTACAGAGATTCTGAATAGGGTGGAGAAACTGGAAAATGACTATAGGCAGCTGTTATCGGCAAATGAAAACTTAAAACTTGAAAATGCAAATTTCCTTGCCGACTCCCTGCTTGCAGAAAATGGAGGAGGATTCATCTCTCGTATTTTCGAAGATAGCTCAATGAAAGAACTGATTTACCTTGCAGGTACGATTGCAAAAAAGGAAAAGGTTACCGTATTATTAGCATCACGTAAGGAGCAAAAGGTCATCCTTTCACACAGTGGAGATACCCCCTTTCATTGCGGACAATATTTTAAAGCGGAACTGGGCTCGTATAACGGAAAAGGCGGAGGGAACGAACAGACTGCACAAGCAGGTTTTGCGTCACAAAATGACTTTATCGCTTTTTACCAATACACAGTTGAAAAATTAGGCCATAATCCTGGTGTATAAAACCGATCCGTAATGATGGCATACGTGATGAACATGGAGATCATGACTTCTCGGAATGAGAAAAGAGAGGACAAATAAAGTCCTCTCTCTTTTTATTCTTCCATTTTCAATTTCCCTAACCCGTGTTCTTCAATATGTAGATGATATTTTTCCTCGAGCTCCATGAGACGGATAAACGCTTCCTCCTGATTATATTCATGGTTTTCCGACTCCTCGCCAAACTCTTTTCTAGCCAAATGATAGGCAAGCTTATCCCTGAACACTCCTTCTTCATACTCATTTATGACTGTTTGAAGTTGATCCTCCAATTCCCGGCTCAAATCATAAATTTCATATTCCTTCTCAAACTGTACTCCTTCCATGCCGAAATCTTTGGCAAAGGAATTGAGATACTGTTCCATCTCACTAAATTCTTCTTTATTATCTTCAGTATCGGAAGCAACCCAATATCCGTACTGAACCATTTTGAATAATGTTTCATACTGTTTCTTGGTAAAATTGATTTTCATTGTCGATACTCCTTTTCCTGTTTCCTTACAACAAAAAGAATAAACCGCAATGGAACGAAAGTCCAATGCGGTTTATCTCAATCCAGTATTTCCGTTACAGAAAAATACGCTGCTTTTTCCGTATCTACTACATAATGGCAATCGCCTTTAACTAAATTATAATAACGATGCTTTTGGATGTTTGAAATCATTTGAGTTGAGTCATCGCCTTCTACCTCATGTTCTAGTTCTTTGCCGCCCGGAAAATAAAAACCAACTTTCAATTTCATCTTTCTCATCCTTCCCTTCGTCTGGTTGAATCACTCTTTTATTTCATATCCTTTCTCATGCAGTTATAAACATAAATAAAATGCTTATTCACTTTTTCCATGATATTCTAGGGAAAAATACGAAAATCAGAAGGTGTTTTTATGAAGATAAGGAAAGCCATGGAACAAGATGTAAGTGGGATAGCAAATGTACATATAAACAGCTGGAAAACGACTTATAAAGGAATCCTCCCAGATCAATATCTGTCTTCCATGAATCTGGAAGCCAAAAAGAAAAACTGGTTAAGAAATTTAAAGATGCTGCATAATGCCACCTTTGTAGCGGAAAACGCCAATGGGGAAATCATCGGTTTCGCTGCCGGCGGCCCTGAACAAACGAATGATCCGCATATTCAAGGCGAAGTATATGCCATTTACTTTTTACAAGAATATCAACGACAGGGACTCGGCCGAAAAATGATAAAAGCGGTCATACATGAGCTTATGAAAATGGAACACCAGAATTTAATAATATGGGCATTAAAGGATAATCCTTCATGCGGTTTTTACAGAGCACTTGGCGGTCAAGTGATAGCTGAAAAAAACGTTAAAATGGCAGGCATCGAGCTTATCGAAGTCGGCTTCGGGTGGGAAGATATTCAGGATATCCTTTTGCATTTGTAAGCATTAGGAGGGTGGTTACTCTCCACCCTCCCCCTCTCATTTCTCGATAAGGAAGGCCTTTTTCTCATTACCTAAAAAATAAAGCCGGTGCAATGGCCTTGTCATTGTTACGTACAGCAATTTGATATCAAGTTCATTTCCATGGCAATACATTTCTTCGAGGGATATTGCAAATACGACATCGAATTCGAGACCCTTGGCTTGATAGGATGGCACAATCAACGTTTTATCTTTTGGGATGTTTCCCGCTTCATCTATTAAATGAAAGCCTTGATGGAATCCACTTAGTTTCTCGTTTGCCAGTTTGCAATCTTTCATCGTTTTGGCAATAACGGCAAACGTTTTAAAACCTTCTCCTTTAAGGGTTGCGATAAGTTCGATCAGCTCTTCTTCCCAACCTTCCTTTTCAATGGAAATGAATTCTGGATCCTTGCCATGACGGACTACAGGTTCAACTTCCGGGAAATCGTATGTTAACAACTGAAGTATTTCATTAGCTTTTTTCATTATTTCAACAGTTGTTCTGTAGCTTTTTTGTAATTCAGTATAAGTCGCCCGAGGGAAAATACGACTGTGAACCTCTTCCCATGTTTGAAGTCCGCGGTATGAATGGATGCCTTGTGCAAGATCGCCTACAAGTGTGAACATATCGGTATCCACTGCCGTCTTTAGTGCCTGTAACTGCATGAAGCTATAATCCTGTGCCTCATCAATGACGACATTTTTTGCTTTGTTTTCTTTATCGACACCAAAAAGCCGCTCATGAAGATATAATAATGCTCCTAGGTCCTCCATCTCGTAACTTTTATCAGAAAAATGTTTTTGATTATACTCACATAAAGCATTGGCATCTTCTACAGTAAGTTTACCGTTACTGTAGGAGGCCAGCCGCTCCGGATCTTGATATAATTCCTGGTAGTATTGGAGAAGGTCCTTATCTTTGAATTGCTTAAAATAGCCTTTTACGGAAAATCGGATTGCCTTTTTGATCTGCCCGATCCTTTCCTCTTTTTTATCGAGGCATTTTGTAACAAATTCCTTGCGTATGACTGGATCGATATTTTTATAGAGAGCCTTCTCAATTTTGGCTTCATAAAAATCAACAGCACGTTCAAGCATTATTTTCTTTTTCAATTTCACTTCATTTTGTAAAATGGCCTTCAGTTTGTCCAGCCTGCTGTATAACGGTAAATACCAATAATCCTCTTCCAATAACCTAATGAACTTCTTGGCGGAATAGAGGCGATATTTATCACAATAAAAATCAGCATCCGGATGAAAACCCCTGAAAATATCCTTTACATATTCGTCCAATATATATTTAAAGGCAGGGGAGCCCTTCAGACCTGATATCCAGACGGCTGAATTAATTTCTTCATCATCCTTTTCCAGCAATCGAGTTAATTTATCATCCGCGATAAGCTTCACTTGCTTTCCTATCGCTGCCTGAACATATTCCGAAAATGTGAATTGTTTTACCTTTTCGACACCCAATTCAGGTAAAGCTTCAGATATGTAATCAATGAAAACCCGGCTCGGAGCAAGAATCATTAATTGACGCGGATCGAACAAGTCTTTATAGTGATAAATGAAATAAGATATCCTATGTAAAGCAATTGTGGTTTTACCACTGCCCGCTGCGCCCTGAACAATGATAGGTTTATTCAAATCTGCCCGAATGATTTTATTTTGTTCTTCCTGGATCGTGGTAATGATATCTGTCAATCGATTGCTTGAACTTTTGGAAAGGGATTCCTGCAACAATTCATCCGTTGTTGTCAAATCAATGTCCCTTATCTCCTCCAGGACACCTTCTTCTATCATTAGCTGTCTTTTTAAAGTGATGTTCCCGCTGAATGTCTCCCCTTCCGCTTCATATTCTATTTCACCAATCCGTCCCTCATAATATAGATTTGCAATCGGTGAACGCCAATCGACGATGATCTGTTCCTGGCTTTCCCTCTGATAAAGCGATGTTTTTCCGAAATAAAGGACTTCGCCTCTATCACCGTCATTCCTTTCAAAATCCACTCTTGCAAAGTAGGGTTTTTTACTTGCTTTGCGTAAACTTTCAAGTTCGGTTTTGGACATCTCAAAAAAGTTGGCCGTCGTCAGCAGCTGTGAATATAAGGCTGATTCAGACCAATCGGCATCGCCAAAAGCTTCTTGCATATTCCTCTGAAATTGATCTTTGCTTGTTTCTGATGTTTTGATGACTACATCGATATAACGTTTCGTAAAATCCAGCCGCTGTCGTTCCTGTTCAAAATCAGGGTGATTACCCAATAAAATCACTTCCCCTTCCTTGTGTATTTTTCAAACTTATTAAAATGCCGATGCTAATACGAAATGGACATTTATACTATCAGAAAAGCCAATGGTTGACAAATCTGGAGACATAGAATTATATAGTTGAAATTTACCATCCCTTATATTTCATATAATTCGAAGAATACACTATATATTCCAGATTGATTTTAGCTATAATATGTTGACTTACGAACTGCTATTGTCATCAATTCTTAACATAAATTACGCTAATTTAATGTTTTATTGGAAACTCACATTATATACTTAAATTACAATTACATAATTTTTTAAGAAAGTGGGTCCTGTCATGGAAATAAATGAAAGACAACCAATGCTATCCCCTAAATTAATCCATGAACTTGAAATTTTATCATCCAAAACAAATATGCCTGTTTCTGAATTATTGGAAATATCTGTTGTATCGCTGCTAGAAAAAGTGAATAATACCAAAGAACTCAATGTTGGACTTAATAATAAGGAAATGATTTTAAGAAATAAAATCATCATTAATCAAAATAAAGAGGTTTTGAATAACAAAAGCACTTGACCATTAGGTTAAGTGCTTTTTGCTTCCTAATTGCCACTGTATTAATGGAATAGATATTCTATCATGGTTTCCAATGTAATATTTATACCTTAAATTGTAATTTACCCGCCAAAAAATCGTATCGGATTTTAAATTGTAGATTTGCATAAAAAAAAGCAGCTATTACACTGCTAATCAATTAATCATGGTTTATTTGATGTCACGTACGTACCTGCTATGAAATCATGTATCGCTCTATGATCTTTTCTAATGCCAACCATGAACGCACTGACAATAAACCCTATCCCAAATGTAATGGCATAAACCAAAGCAGCAACTAAATACCTCAATAGCATTGTACCTATGCCTAATTTTTTTCCGTCCACCCTTACTATGCGTATTCCCATAATCCTTTTACCCACTGTATAGCCATACCATAATATCGGGACAATCAGCATGTAAAGAAAGTTGAAAAACGTTGAAAAGTTTTCATTTTCCCAATCACCGGTAATTAACCCGAAAATAATCGCTAATGGAAAAGACACTATTATGCCATCCAAAAATCCTGCAAAAAGACGTTTCCAAAAGCCTACTGAATCGCTCATATATATCCTCCTTTTGCGTTAGTTACAGTTACCTATATTACCAATAATAAGGTTGGTTCGTAATAGGTCTTTACACCCACAATTTTCTTTAACAAAAAAATAAAACTTACATTATAGGTGACAATTTATAAACAAAATTAAATCTTTGTGTAATTTTTGCTTATAAACGTTTGTTTTTGCTAATCTGCCTTTAATTTTCCTAAGAAATAAGATACAATTTAAATGATGCACAGTTTAAAACATACAAGATCGTAAACTGCTGTTTGTATGAATCAGCGTAAAACTAATGAAACAAAGTGTTGGACACGTTGAAACAAAAGTATTTTGGAGGAATGTAAATAAATGATTACAGTAAATAATGTTGGTTTACGTTATGGCGATCGTAAACTGTTTGAAGATGTTAATATAAAATTCACTCCTGGTAACTGTTATGGCCTGATTGGTGCGAATGGTGCGGGTAAATCCACTTTCTTAAAAATCCTTTCCGGTGAAATTGAAGCTCAATCCGGTGATGTCCATATGGGGCCAGGCGAACGCCTTGCCGTTCTAAAGCAGGATCACTTCGCTTATGAAGAGGAAGAAGTTCTAAAAGTCGTCATTATGGGACATGAAAGATTATATGAAGTCATGCAAGAAAAAGATGCCATTTATATGAAGGAAAACTTCACGGACGAAGACGGAATGAAAGCGGCCGAGCTTGAAGGGGAATTTGCCGAATTAAACGGCTGGGAAGCTGAACCTGAAGCTTCAATCCTCTTAAAAGGCCTTGGCATCTCGGAAGACCTGCATACGAAGAAAATGGCTGAATTGAACGGTGGCGACAAAGTTAAAGTATTGCTTGCCCAGGCATTATTCGGTAAACCGGATGTTCTTTTACTGGATGAGCCTACCAACCACTTGGACTTAAAAGCGATCAAATGGCTGGAAGAATTCTTAATCAACTTTGAAAACACTGTTATCGTAGTTTCTCATGACCGTTACTTCCTTAACAAAGTTTGTACACATATCGCGGATCTTGATTTCGGTAAAATCAAAGTTTATATCGGTAACTATGACTTCTGGTATGAATCAAGCCAGCTTGCCCTTAAACTGACTCAAGATGCCAATAAGAAAAAAGAAGAAAAAATCAAAGAGCTTCAAAATTTCATCGCGCGTTTCAGTGCCAATGCATCGAAATCGAGCCAGGCGACATCCCGTAAGAAATTATTGGACAAAATCAGCTTGGATGATATCGAGCCTTCTTCACGCCGCTATCCATATGTCGGCTTTACTCCTGAACGTGAAATCGGGAACGACCTGCTTCGTGTAGATGGAATCTCGAAAACGATCGATGGCGTAAAAATATTGGATAATGTCAGCTTCACGATGAATAAAGGCGACAAGATTGCATTTGTCGGTAAAGATGAGATTGCTAAAACAACAATGTTCAAAATCTTGGCAGGTGAAATTGAACCGGATAGCGGCTCATTCAAATGGGGCGTTACGACCTCTCAGGCATACTTCCCTAAGGATAATGCTGAATTCTTTGAAGGTGTCGATTTAAATCTTGTCGATTGGCTCCGTCAATATTCTCCTAATGACCAGAGTGAAAGCTTCCTGCGCGGTTTCTTGGGCAGAATGTTATTCTCTGGCGATGAAGTCACGAAAAAGGCAAGTGTACTTTCTGGGGGCGAAAAAGTCCGCTGTATGCTTTCCAAAATGATGTTAAGCGGTTCGAACGTCCTAATGCTTGATGAACCTACTAACCATCTGGACTTAGAGTCGATTACGGCATTGAACAACGGTTTGATCAGCTTTAAAGGATCTATGATCTTCTCTTCTCATGATCATCAGTTCATCCAAACTATAGCGAACCGAATCATTGAACTTACTCCAAAAGGTACAGTCGATAAGCAAATGAGTTATGATGAGTACCTTGAAAATGGCGAATTGCAAAAACAAGTGGCTGAAATGTACAAATAATGCTTTTTGAAAGCACATCCTTATTGGATGTGCTTTTTTCGTTCCCGATTCTTTCTGCCTGCATTTATTTCATACCTTTAATGCATTGAAGGTATAAAAAACACGCTGCAATAAATATAATAATATTCCCTTAAAGATGATCACTGAATAATTTCATCGATAAAAAGGTATATTGGTAAGGAAGGAGTGAGTTAGAATTGGATGGTCATACAGTGAAAAATATTTTTGATGATACAGGATACCTTTTTTTATATGATAAATTCAGTTATCATTTTTATATATCCGGATTGTTCGATGTAGTGGAACAAGAAAAAGTAATCTCGGATTTTTTAAATTCTTATGGCTTCGATGATAAAAATCCTCTCTTTTTTGACGACTTTTCCTTTTACTTTAATTGCTTTCATTATTCCCACCAAAAACAAAGAATGATGAATTACTTGAAAACCGAGTATGACGAACATATTTGTTAAGCATAAAAGGCTAGTTAAAATGATCCTGCCTTTATTTAAACGCGAGCTATTCAAAAAAGGTAAGAGCAAATAAGTGCTCTTACCTTTCTTCATTTTATTCTTCACTGTTCCTCTTCCTTTGCTTCTACCTCTGCTACCCTTTTAATAAATATTATTCGATACCCTGTACTGTTTGAAACAACCTCTAAGAAGTAAGAGCCTAACCCGTATCCCACGTCGTTCAGGTGAAACGGCATTCATCGCAATGGTTTGATACGCAGGTACTAAAATCTGTGTCCTACTCCCATGAAGACAGCAGCTACTTATAAAAAATCTAGTTTATATTTAGTCTTTTTTATATCCTGAAACTTATATATTTGGATACCATTACCAATATAGCATTCTATCGTATTTAAATTCTCCAGCGTTACTCTATTCTCAAATAAAAAATCGATTCATGAGCCGTATGTGATGACGGCATGATTTACCTTTTCTTCACTTTTACTCTTCCTTCGCTGCTGCTATATTCATGTTCACTTTTGCACCAAACCCTTTTTTATAAGCCGCCAATCAATATCCCTCCAGTTCATTTTACTTATTGTCATAGTAGTATCGCTATTTGTTGTTAACAACTCGATAAATTTCATCAAACACTCTTATGTTTTGGAGGGACTCGCAAAGGCGGAGAATACCCCTAGAACAATATATAAATAACCAGTTATCCGATTCTGCAACTTAGAATTTACTTCACTACCCAGAATCCGCTTTCTAATACTTGCTGCAAGAACTGCATACAGACCATCACTAATAAAAGCTAGGATAATAAATATAATTCCTAAAAGTAAAAATTGTATTGTGACTGATCCGGCAGAAGGTGATATGAATTGCGGGAAGAAGGCTAAAAAAAAGAGTGCTGTCTTAGGATTCATTATTTCTACGAGCACTGATTCGTAAAATATCTTTAATAACTTTTTGCGAGGGGCTTTTGGTATTTCTGAAGTCGTTCGATCAGATGTAGAAAATAAAGTCCTACACCCCAGATAGATAAGATAAGCAGCACCCAAGTATTTAACGATATTAAAGGCTGTTGCTGATGTCATAAGGATTGCAGAAACTCCTATTGCTCCAGCTAAAACGTGAACAGAACCACCAAGAGATACACCAAGAACTGATACTATGCCCGCTTTCTTCCCTTGATCTATACTTCTTGCCATAATATACAACACAGCCGGTCCAGGTATTATTAACAATGTAGCAGCAGTAATTACAAATAGCCAAATATTTGAAAACTCCATAAAAAGCAACTCCTTGTTGTATTTTTGCATATGATTTATTGGGCTCCTCCTTGATGGTGAAAGCAAGGTTACACTTTTTTAAGGGTCGCTTTCATCAAGGAGGAGATTTGTTACTCATTTAGAAAAGGAATCTGTTCCAAGAGCTCTTGTCTGTAGGGAATGGTTTTGACTTACCTTTGCTTTCCTTAAAAAATGATAAACACCATTTTTGCTTTCAGGGGTGCCGCCAGCAAACCCTAGTAATATGCCAATCATTCAATTAATCCTTTCCGTTGCTCACGCATCCATTGCGCAACCTGAATTTCCCCTTGTTCATTTGATTTTTCAAGCTCTGTAATAATCGCTTTGTAATCGGTGTCATTACGATTTTGACTCATTTTGGCTGCAGCTTGAATAGATGTGATTTCAATTTCAAAGCCGACTATTCCTTTCATTTCACTCTTAAGCAACTCTGGATCAAACGTTTCCCAGGTCCGACCATTTTCTCGGTGAGACTCATAGTGATTAAGCATAGTATCCAAGGAGGAAATCAGCTCGTCTTCAGTGATTACACGTGCTGATCCATACGCATGTACAGCTAGATAGTCCCATGTAGGAACCTCTTCGCACTGATACCAACTTGATGAAATGTAAGCGTGCTGCCCTTGAAAAATCAGTAACACATCACTATTATTGTCTATAGTTTTTTTCTGCATGTTTCCGTATGCAATGTGCCCAGTCGCATAGATTTTCCCTTCACCTTCCCGAATTTCCAAAGGAATATGCGTAGCTATGGGACGATGTTCATAAACAGTAATCAATAAGGCAAACGGGTTAGACTTCATAATTTGAACTGCCTCTTCATTTTTCATACGATATTGCTTAGGAATGTACACAATAATCATCCTTTCAACCTGTATTTGAGCTTTTAAACATATAAGCATTAAAAATAAATATCCGATAAAAAAATAATATTATACAATTTGACATGAAAAAAGGTACAATAATAAACAAATATACATGTCAGAGGGATTGAAAATGAATAATACCATTTTTACTTTTAATGATAACTCCCCAAAATACAAACAAATCTACGAGAAATTCAAATCATATATTGAACAAGGAGACATTTTGGCGAATGAACAATTACCCTCCATTCGTCAACTTGCAGATTCCTTACATGTAAGCCGCAATACAACTTTACTGGCATATGAACAACTTGTTGCTGAAGGGTATATTCGCGGAGAGGGCAGAAAAGGTTATTTTGCAAATGAGTTAGAACCGCTAATATTTCAGGAGCCATTAATTTCTTATAATAAAAAGCAGACTGAGTCCAAGAAACCTCCGGTAGTTAATTTCAGGGCAGGTGCCGTTGATCAAACACATTTCCCACTGAAAATTTGGAGGAGAATTGCTAATCAAGTATTAACATTGCAGGATAGCTTTCGATACGGGGAACCATTTGGGGAAGAATGCCTGCGCGAACAAATCTCCACATATTTATTCCAATCACGCGGAGTGAAAACAAATGCAAATGCAATTATTATCGGAAGCAGTACCCAACAAATGCTTGTATACCTTGGACATATACTGAAGGATGAATTCCAGAGTATTATAGTTGAAGACCCTGGTTACGACGGTGCTAGGGAAGCTTTTCAATTCCATCGTTTTATGTTGGAAACTTTGCCTGTTTATGAAACAGGTGCTGAACTTTCACAATTAGAACAAATGAAATCACGATTAATCTATGTAACCCCTTCCCATCAAAGTCCAATTGGAGTAAGCATGTCTATTCAACAACGGCAAATGCTTATTCATTGGGTTAACAAGATACGTGGATATATTATCGAAGACGATTATGATAGTGAATTTCGCTATACACAAAAACCATTTCCTGCTCTTGCCTCCATTGATTCAGCAAGAGTCATTTATTTAGGGAATTTCTCGAAGTCCTTTCTTCCAGGAATTCGTTTAAGTTATATGGTCTTGCCACAGCCATTATTAAATCGTTTTAAAAATCAGTTTCTTCATTTTGAAGCTACTACCTCCCTGCTTAGCCAGCTTACAATGGCTAAACTTATGGAAGAGGGAGAATGGAGTCGACATATTAAAAGAATGCGCCTTGTTTATAAAAGAAAAATGCAGCACTTAGTATCCGCATTAAAAGAGCAATTCGCTCAAAATATATCAATTATTGGTGAACAATCTGGTTTGTATGTATTAGTCAAAGTACATCTGAAGCATTCAGAAGAATGGTTAATTCAACAAGCTTCCTTTCATGGCGTTACGGTGTATCCTACGTCCGTCTACTTCATTAAAAATAACAACGACGGACCAATGGTTAAACTAGGTTTCAGTAATCTTTCTGCCAATGAAATTGATGTCGGTGTGAAACTCTTAAAGAAGGCATGGTTAAAAGAATAACTCCACAATTCTTTGAACAAACGAATTGTAGCTTTATTTGGAATGTTTGGTGTTGCAATGATAAATAATCTCTTCATAGGGCCCTTAATTTGAAATCTCTAGCCTTATTAGTTATTGGATTTGGAGCGAGCTTCACATTTTTATCCTATGCAATGGAAACACTTCCTATGGGACACTTATGGAATATGGACCGGAATTGGTGCATTACGCGGCAATATTTAGAATGATTTTATAAGGAGAATCTATAGATTGGAAGAGCAAGTATTTATCGGGAAGGTCGGCATGAAATGTAACGGGGACTATCGTTAATTTTTGTTGCGGCATAGGAAAAGCACCTCCTTTAATTGATGCAAGTATCGTGCCAGGAGCTGCTACGTATTTAATATGCGCTGTTTGAATGGCGGATTACCTTTAACCGTAGTTTACGAGTCACTATCTAACTGTTTAAGCTTAAAGATAAGTTATCCTCTATCCTCCAAAACTCAGTTCGAGTGAGTGGCTAACTCTTAATCGGCGGAAATCCAACCTAGCAGCCGAATCGTTGTGAAATTATCGAAACCAAATCAACCTACTCAACACTTTAACACACTAAATGGAAACTTCAGCTTGTGGGGTCCTGACCTCAATTTTGTATTTTGTTTGGGAAGTATAATTTTCGCCTGCTAAAAGAAGAATATCTCCAAAATCTTCAAACTCAATCGCTCCTGGAGCAGCTTGGGTTTCAAACGTTATTCCGCCGTGTTGAATTAATTTTTCTCCGTGCATAAGTGGCACACCTTTCACAAAGTTTGCAGTGTAAATGACAACCGCAGGCTCTTCTGTGTATACCTCGACTGTTATTTTCTGGTCAGGACTAATTAATTTGGCTGCAGTTTGATGAAGTCCTGAGCACGTAAGGAAGAATGGATGATCGATTCCTTGAACCTTTTTAACTTCTGCGTCAATTGCTTCAAAGGTTGATTTTAATTTCTTGGGTGTTCGAAAATCATAAGGCGTGCCAATTGTGCTTCGCTTTTCCCCAGTTACCGTGGTATCGTCATTTACTGGTGCAAATTCTTCAGAAAAGATTTGTAATAAATGATCATCGATTGGATTGCTGGGATGCCCTGTTAAGTTAAAATAGACGTGATTGGTCGGATTAAAAATTGTGTCTTTATCACTATTTGCTTGATAGCTGACTGACCAAATATTTAAGTTGTCTAATGTATAAGTCACACTTACTTTCAAATTCCCCGGAAAACCATTCTCGCCATCAGGTGAGTGGGTTGAAAAGATGATCGATGCACTTTCGTCCGTCTCCTTCACTTCATAATCCCAGATTTTTTCATCGAATCCAGGGTTGCCACCGTGTAATGTATTCCCTAATTGATTTACAGATGTTTGGTAACGTGATTCACCAATTGAAAATTCGCCATTTTTTATTCTTCCAGCGACTCTTCCTATTGTTGCTCCATAATATGTTTCTTTTTTGTAATCCTCAATCGAGTCAAATCCCAATACGATATTATTACGACACGTTTCCGTTAGGACGAACAGATTGACGATTCTTGCCCCAAAGTTTGTAACTTCCATTCTTACTCCATGATCATTTTCTATTGTAAACAGCAAGACTTCATTTCCAAACGAGCTTTGTGATGTTTTCATTTTTTCGGCTCCTTCCCTATTAAATTCCTTCATATAAATAAAAGCTAAAACACCATGAATTGCACAAAAAGTTCAGCAAACATTTTAATAGTTGAAAAGCCGAAGTAGCAACTTCGGCCTTAAGGAAGGGAATCATATGAGTAAATCAACATGTTCATGATGTGTGTGTAGATCATAATTACAGAAGTATTTTCCCTTTTGACCCCCTGATTTAAAATACATGCTTAACTCTCCTATTTAGGTATAGCTTCTTTGAATTCTGTTCCAAATCTCATAGGTCTAATTTAAGCACTTTTTCCCTTAGCTTGTTTACTTTCTCCAATTTTTTCAATTTCCTCCAAAGTATGACCACGAGTTTCAGGAACGCATGTCCGGATAAATAAAACACCAAGTAAACAAATAGCACCAAAGATTGCAAAAACAGCTTCTTGAGACATCGAAGCGGTCATGATTGGAAATAGCAATCCAACCAAGAAAGAACCAATCCAGTTAAATGATGAAGCTAATCCTGATGCACGCCCGCGAATTACCAGCGGGAAAATTTCTCCAACTATGACCCAAGTTAAAGGAGCCCACGTGAATGAATAAAGTGCTACATAGATACTTAAAAAAACAACCATCATCAGCGGATTTGCATTAGGAATTAATAAATTCAATATTGCCGGCAAAATAAAGGATAGCCCCATAATAGTTCCGCCTATTGTTAATAAAGTACGGCGATTAAATTTATCAGCAATCATAAGGAATATTAATGAACCTAGTACGAGAATAACCCCTTGAATAATTGGCCACATCAATACTGAGCTTGCTTCATGCCCCGTTGCTTTTTCCACAATCATAGGAATATAATAAAAAATTGCGTTTGCGCCCTGGAATTGTTGAAACGCAGCAACACCCACACCAGCAATTACTAAATAACGGTATTTATTACTTAAAAGTGTACCCCATGATGCTTTTTGATTTACCTTTGCTTCCTCTTTAACAGTTTCTTGAATTTGTATTATTTCAGAGTCAATTTGTTCTTTGTTAGAGCGAATAAAGCCCAACACCTTACGAGCTTCATCAATTTTATTGTTCTTAATTAAAAAACGTGGTGATTCGGGTAACCTTGACACTCCAATAAATAAGATCAAAGCAGGTACGGCAGCCAAACTAAGCATCAACCGCCATGCCATAGTTCCTGGTAAGTCTTTCAATAAATAAGCGACAATGTATGAAAGCAACATTCCAGAGACAATCATTGTTTGATTAATTCCTGACAGACGTCCACGTAAACGTGCAGGCGCCATTTCCGACATATAGGCTGGGACCAACGCAGAAGCAGCACCTACAGCCAACCCTAATAAAATCCGGGCAACAATCATAAAAAGGAGCCCATTATGAGGGGATATTCCTGCCAAAATGGAGCCAACAGCAAAAATGATAGAAGATATTAAAATCATTTTGCGCCGTCCTAAACGATCGGAAAGTTGTCCGGCCAGGGCACCTCCAAAAATAGCTCCAAACATCAACGAAGAGGTAATCCAGCCAATAGCACCAGGGTTGTTTTGAAGGTTCCAATCATGTTGCAGAAAAGGCAAAGCACCCGTCATAACGCCGATATCATAACCGAAGAGAATGCCTCCAAAAGCCCCAAAAAAATAAATGAATCCACTTGAGATTTTCTTTCCATTAACCATAAAAATTCCCTCCTCAAGGTTTTAAAATTATTTTTTTAAAAAATCCCACTACTAAAAATATTGATAGCTTTGAAAGAAAATAATACTAGTGTTTTCAAACTACAAATACATGCTAGTAGATTCATCCTAAAAGTTATTTATTAAGATGAATTCTTGGTAGTCATTGCGCTATTAAAACGCTTTCATCTTTTTCCGGAAAACCATGAACACGCTTACGAATAAAGGGATCATACTAATGGTTACTATTTCCAGACCTCTGGAGTACCTATTTTTTCCCTCCTAGGAAGCAGAGCCTCCTTGGAGGGGAGAGACATTACTTAATAACTACGTATTCCAAGCCAACAAGTTTTGCATAGGTTATGATTTGGTCTGTTGTTAAGTTCAATGAAACAACTGTATGGTGACCGCCACCATTCTCCAGCCAAGCTTTCACTCCATCTTGGAAGTTTGGCTTCACTTCCCAAAGCACACGGGCCACTGGAAGGTTTGGTGCTGGAATGGTTGGCTCAAATGCAGAAACTTCATTAATCAAAAGTTTATAGTTTGTACCAAAGTCAGCCACGGAAACAACGACGCCGTCTCCTGCTTTGCCGTCGAATACTAAACGTGCTGGATCTTCACGATCACCTATACCTAATGGAGATACGACGATTTTTGGTTTGTTACTTGCTAATGATGGGTCGACTTCAAGCATATGTGATTGAAGGATTGATTCCTGTCCAGCAGCTAATTCATATGTGTAATCTTCCATAAAGCCAGTTGATTGGTTATGGCTCATCACTTTCAGTAAGCGATCAAGTGCTGCCGTCTTCCAATCTCCTTCACCCGCAAAGCCATATCCTTGTGCCATCAAACGTTGGACGGCAAGACCAGGAAGTTGTTTCATCCCATATAAATCTTCGAAGTTCGTTGTAAAGGCCGTATAACCACCATCATCAAGGAAACGTTTAATCGCAATTTCATAGCTTACCTGTACCTTTACGCTTTTTTCCCAATCTTCCCTACTGTAGGTACCATAATCAAATTCATAAAGGCCTTCGTATTCTGCAAATAAAGCATCAATTTCTTCATCAGTAACCGCATTTACATATTGAACAAGGTCCCCGATTCCAAAATAGTCAACTGTCCACCCAAATTGGATTTGCGCTTCAACCTTATCCCCTTCGGTTACTCCAACGTTTCGCATGTTGTCTCCAAAGCGAGCGATCTTAATGTTGAAGCTTTCGTTATAAGCAACCGCTACGTCCATCCATCGTGCAATTTGCTGTTGCACTTCAGGGCGCTCCCAATAACCTACAACAACTTTATTTTGTTTTTTCAAACGGGCATTGATAAAACCATATTCACGGTCACCATGGGCGGATTGGTTTAGGTTCATAAAGTCCATATCAATCGTTGACCAAGGAATACTTTCATTGAATTGTGTAGCTAAATGAAGCAATGGTTTTTGTAATAATTTTGTTCCACGAATCCACATTTTTGCAGGTGAGAAAGTATGCATCCAAGTGATGACACCGGCAACTTCGTTACGATAATTGACTTCTTTCATGATGCTTGTGATTTTATCTGCACTAACCGCTAAATCTTGCAATACAAGTGGATAAGGTAAAATACCGCTTACATTTAATGCATCAGTTATCGATTGTGCATGCGCCTTGACCTCTGCTAGCGCTTCTTCCCCATATAGATGTTGTGATCCTACGACGAACCAAAATTCCTTTTTATCTGTTGTTAACATAATGAACCTCTTTTCTTAATTCTAATAGTTTGATAATTTGATAGAGTTTATCTTAATTTTGACCGTAATAAGCATATTTTCCATGTTTTCGTAAATAGTGTTTATCCAAAATATTTTGTGGTAATTCCTTTGCAAAATGATTTAATTCCCTTGTGAATAAATTCATTTTCGAAACTTCATCCAACACCACACTATTCATTACGGCGGATTTTGCATCTTTGCCCCAAGTAAACGGACCATGACCATGAAGTAAGACACCAGGAACGGCTAAAATATCTAACCCACGCTCTTCAAATGTTTCGATGATTAACTTCCCAGTCTCCACTTCGTACCCACGATCAATCTCCTCTTGTGTTAGGTAGCGGGCACATGGGACGGATCCGTAAAAAGTGTCTGCATGAGTGGTCCCCATCGCTGGAACATCAAGGCCTGCTTGAGCCCAGATTGTCGCCCAAGTTGAATGAGTATGTACAATGCCCCCGATTTCTTGGTAATACTTATAAAGTACTGCGTGAGTCGCTGTATCTGATGAAGGCCTCAACTCTCCTTCAACAATATTGCCATCTAAATCAACAACGACCATATCACTGGCTTTCATCGTTTCGTAATCAACACCACTAGGTTTGATAACAAATAAACCACTTTCACGATCAATGGCACTTGCATTTCCCCATGTATATTTCACGAGTCCATATTTAGGCAAGTCCAAATTTGCTTGAAATACCTCTTCTTTCAGTTGTTCTAACACGTCAATCCCTCCAGTTTTCCACTCATAACATCAAATTGTCTACAGCGGCCTGCTCAATCACTAAACCCTTCCTGTATCTTTCAATAAATGCTTCAAATCCTTTAACATCTACTTGATCAGGATAAATTTCTTGCCCATCAACCTCTTCGAATACTTTTTTGTCGAGGAAGTCTTCTAAACTTTCTTTTTGATCTTTATTCATCATGTAAGATGCAAGAATCGCCATTCCCCACGCTCCGCCTTCTCCTGCTGTTGACATAACTGATACTGGAGTATTCATTGCAGCGGCAACAATTTTTTGTCCAACAAGAGGGGTTTTAAATAAACCACCGTGAGCCAAAATACGATCAATTGCAACATTTTCTTCCTTTGTCAAAATACCCATCCCGATTTTCAAAGCACCGAAAGCAGTAAAAAGGTGAGTCCGCATGAAGTTTGCTAAATTGAAATGACTCTCAGGCGAGCGAACAAATAATGGTCGCCCTTTTTCTAATCCTGTGATATTTTCACCTGAGAAATAACCGTAGCTAAGCAAACCGCCACCATCTGGATCCGCTTCCAAAGCCTTATTCAACATCACTTCAAATAATTTATTTGTATCAACCTTCTGTCCCATTGCCTCAGAAAATTCACGGAACAATCCCAGCCAAGCATTGAGATCACTTGAACAGTTATTCGCGTGTACCATTCCAACTGGACTTCCGTTTGGTGTAGTTACCAAATCAATTTCTGCATATACTTTTGAAAGTTCTTTCTCTAGTACAATCATGGCAAAAACGGAAGTGCCTACTGAGACGTTGCCGGTACGTTTCCTCACACTATTCGTAGCAACCATTCCAGTTCCAGCATCGCCTTCTGGTGGGCAAATGGGGGTGCCTGGTTGTAAATTTCTTGATCTATCCAGGATTTTCGCTCCAATTTCGGTTAATTCACCCGCTTGCTCGCCTGAAATGTATACTTTAGGCAGAATCTCTTTTAGCCCCCAAGGATAACCTTTCGTCGCAATTAAATCGTCAAACTGCTTGACCATCGATTCATTGTAATCTTGCGTTGATTCATCAATCGGGAACATGCCTGAAGCATCTCCAATGCCAATTGCTTTATTACCAGTCAATAACCAGTGAATGTATCCAGCCAAAGTGGTAATACAATCAATGCGAGGCAAATGTTTTTCTTCATTTAATATTGCTTGATAAAGGTGAGCAATACTCCATCGTTCAGGGATATTAAATTGAAATTGATTAGTTAATTCTTTTGCTGCAACACCAGTTGTTGAGTTACGCCAAGTTCGAAACGGAACAAGCAGCTCCCCTGTAATGTCAAAAGCCATATACCCATGCATCATTGCAGAAAATCCAATAGAACCTATTATTCGAATTGTAATTCCGTAATTTCGTTCAACTTCTTGCTTCATTTCACTATAAGCTGTTTGCAGACCAGTGATTATATCCACTAAGTTGTACGTCCAAATTCCATCTTCCAAGAGGTTCTCCCACTCATAACTTCCAGATGCGATTGTTTCATAACGATTATCAATCAACACAGCTTTAATACGCGTGGATCCAAATTCGATTCCAAGTGAAGTTTCTCCCTTGGTAATCGCTTGTTTAATTTTCAATATATTCGTTTGCACGTTAATCCCCCTTCTGACAGCGCTTTCAACGAAAGGAGGCGCTTAAATTTAGTAACAATCATATTATATTTTTTGTACGTACATTTGTCAACTATAAATATTATTTATACTTACAACTTTCAAGAGAAATCCTCCATCCTCACTTTAAAATTAGTAATAAAGGAATTTAAATGACATAAAACCTAAATGGTAAATAGGGCGAATTTAATTTATGCAAAAATCATAGGTGATTTGTTTTAATTGATTCAAAATTATGTTAAAATATGTCCGCACAAATATTTTATACAACTTAATTAGAATGTAAACAACTATGAAAGAAGTGAGGTTTAATGAAACCAAAGTATCAGGTAATCATTGATGATTTAAAAAATAAAATCCTTACAGGTGAATATAGTGTAGGGGAACAAATTCCCACTGAAACCGCCATGCAAGAAATGTACAACGTTAGCCGGCACACTGTACGAAAGTCCATTTTAGAATTATCGAACGAGGGATTCTTAAGAAGTGAAAAAGGATCTGGCACATATGTTAGTAACCAATATCAATCAAAATCTGGTGGCAATTCCAAAAATAAAACGATCGGTGTAATCACGACCTACATTTCTGATTACATTTTCCCTTCTATTATCCGCGGAATTGAAAGAAGATTGAATGAAGATAATTATTCGTTACTATTAGCAAGTACAAATAATGATGTCGAACAAGAAAAAAAAGCCTTGGAAATGATGTTGTCATTTGGCGTGGATGGTTTGATTATTGAACCTACAAAAAGCAATCTATACAATCCCAACATCGCTTACTACCTATTGTTTAAGGAACAAGAGGTTCCATTCACCATGATTAACGCTTATTATGAAGAATTAGAGGTTCCTTTCTTTTGCCTAGATGATGTGCAGTCAAGCTACCTCGCTACAAAAGAATTGATTTCGAAAGGACACTCCCAAATTGGTCTCATTTCGAAAATGGATGATTTACAAGGAAAGTATCGAATGAAGGGATATATAAAAGCACTTGGAGAAGCCAAATTACGCTTTCAACCAGAGCAATTGCTTTCGTATACTACAGAAACGAAGCTAGACCTATACACGAACTTGAAAGGGTTCCTAAATGAAAATAGAGACGTGTTGACTGCCATTGTTTGCTATAACGACGAGGTAGGGTTGGAAGTAGCGAATGTATGCAGACAACTTGATATTTCTATTCCCGAACAATTATCAATTATTGGCCAGGACAATTCTTATATTGCGAAAAATGCTAATATCCAACTAACGACATTGACACACCCACAAGAACAAATGGGACATGATGCAGCTGATTGGGTCATTAAGAAATTACAAGGAAAGAAGGATTTACCAAACGAAACCTATTATCAACCAGTGTTAATTGAAGGCGAAACTGTCAAAGAGTTAGAAATACAATAATCTTAGTGTGTGACCTATGTGGAGTAGTCAAATGATGTAAACCATTCAGATAAATAAGTACACCGCATTTTGCGGTGTTTTTTATATATACATACAAATAAAGCACCTAAAAGTTGCATAACTAAACCTGTAATACTCCACATAAATAGCCAGAAAACAAAAGGACAATGAGGCATACTATAATGAGTATGGTTTTTCATACTTAATATGGTAGTAAAGTTATCAAAAGATAAAACAAAAATTGGAAACCTTCATTCTCCAAAAGCTCCCTGTGGCGAACAGTCAGAGGTTCTTTCCCTTTTAGAATGATCCGTTGAAGCTCTTTTGGGAATCCCCCTTGGGGTTGACCTAAATACTTTTTTAAATCCTATTCACCACATTCCATAGAAATAGAACCATATTTTTTTTGGGTCACCGCCACCACTTTTAAAGTTCGAAATTAAAAAGAAGTAAAAACCTTTAATCTAGCTGGGAATACAGCCTTATCAATGAATGAAAAAATCATATTGATAAATAAACGAGAGGATATAGATAAATAAAGAAAAAGCTGCCTTATAGATAGCTCCGATCTTCAGCTAACGCACCTATAGTTTAAGTAGAAAGCTTCACAATCTTTCTTCCACCTAATAAAATCCAATCCCTGAAATTTATAGGTATATTATAAAAAGACGCCTTCTTATTAAAGAAAAGCGCCCTATAATGGAATAATTTAGATTTATCCTCGTTTCTAAAAACCCCCTTTTTTCTAGTTCAACTAACGCAGTTTAAGAACCACTATATTTTCTTGTTTTTGAAAAGTTAAAAATTCTCATCAACAAGCATTTCATACTCAAAGCCCAAATAATCCGGTAAACCGGAATTGAAAACATCGGTTAACCGAAAGGAATATAGTCTATGTTAGGATTCAAGTCTTTTGACACAGCTACATCCATTCTTTTTGGAGTAGAGGCCATATGATCAAAAGAACAGGTTGATTTAAGGAATCACTCTGTCCAAAATCAGAGAGAATTTGTCCATCAGTTCTGTTTCTTCTTGTTTTACATATGGATTGTATAAGGCTCTCCGAATCTTACGTTTTTAAGGAGGTATCGTCCCATGGTAAGCATAGAAGGACTAACCGGGCGTGTGATCCTGCAAGGCTCACCCGGCTATGACGAAGCAAGACAAAATTATAACGGCCGCTTTAACAAATTCCCCAAAGTGATCGTTTACTGTGAGGTTACACAGGACGTTGTCAACGCGATCCAATGGGCACGTAAGCAACAGCTTCCTTTTCGCGTACGCAGCGGCGGACATAGCTATGAAGCATTTTCCCTCGTAGACGGCGGTCTCGTCATTGATGTCAGCGGGCTGCTAAAGCTGCAAATCAATAAAGAGGGCGGCACGGCGCAGATCGGCGCGGGGTTCCGTTTGCTACCTTTGTACGAAGCGCTTTGGAAAGAAAGAGTAACCATCCCATCCGGGACGTGTCCGACGATCGGTGTATCCGGAATAACGCTCGGAGGAGGATACGGGTTGTTGTCCAGGCTATTGGGAATGACCTGCGATAACGTTCTCGAGGTGGAAATGGTTACAGCCCAAGGCAAGATTATCCGTGCCAATGACAGTCAGCACAGCAACCTGTTTTGGGCTTGCCGTGGTGGGGGAGACGGCAGCTTTGGTGTGATCACATCCTTTACCTTTCGTGTGCATCCGATCGAGAATGTCACTCGTTACAGAATAACATGGGACTTTGCCGATCTCGAAAAAGTGGTGCGTTATTGGCAGACGTGGGCTCCCCATACCGATGCACGTCTGACATCCCTGCTATTAGTTCCTGCGCAAAACCAGGGCGATATCCGTTCCAGCGGCGTATTTGTCGGCTCTGAACAAGAGCTCAGGCAGATTATTCGTCCTCTGCAAGATGCGACTCAGCCCAAGACCGCTGAGTTCCACTCCACTACTTGGATTGAAGCAGCCCGCCTGTTTGCAGGACGACAGGTAAAGCAAGACAAATTTAAACATTCTTCCGCCTATGCCTACGAACCTCTGTCAGATGCGGCACTTGGCGTTTTGATCCATAACTTGCAAACCGCCCCCGGCACAGCTAATGTGATCGCGTTTGACTCCTATGGTGGTTCGATTAGCCAAGTACCCACAAATGCAATGGCATTCGTACACCGCAAAGCCTTGTTCGTGATCCAATACCAATCGTATTGGGTGAAGGATGCGGAAGCAGATAAAAATATCCAATGGATTGAGCAATTCCGTAAATCCATGCTCCCCTATACTCGCGGCGCATTTCGCGACTACTGCGACTCCATGATTCCTGATTGGGCTAATGCATACTTCGGAGAAAACTTAGCTAGACTGAAGAAGGTTAAACAAATGTACGATCCTGAGAATCTATTCCACTTCGAACAAAGCATTCCAAAATAAAAAATATTAAAAACTGATTAAAAGTAGGCGATAGTGATTTGGTTTTAATGTAGGCGCCGAATATGACGGCTTTCACTAAGATTCTCAACTTCATTATAGAAATGAGTATTTATAGCTCTAGACATTTTTATATCTGCTTCTTATCAAGCGACATTATTCAACGAACGATTCTTCCATTAAACTGCTTAAGATAGTTAAATAGTCCCTTCCGTTTCAATTTCAAGAATCAATTCAATAATTTCTTATTAATCAAATTTTTGAGGGAGAGATGTATTTTGTTATTATCAAAAGGGTGCCGCCTCTTGAAGACAGTCAGAGCATATTAGGGCATGAGAAAAGTGAAACTACCAGAATAAAGCACAGTTATGTGGAAGCTTAGACAAGAATTTTATAGGAAGTATTTTTAGTAATTACTTAACGATGATAGCAACGTTAAAAAGGCGTTGCTGTATTTCTTGAATTCTTCCCATTAGCTTAAGTACATTCCTTCAAAAAGTCATTTTCACCGAAGAATAAAGGAAAGAGTTGAGTTTTGCCGCATCCTTTAATCGTTATCACTTAAGAAAAATCCTTCAGAGTGTGCTCAGCATAACTTATAGGGGAGGTGTTGAAATTGGCAATTTACGAATGGGGAGTTGACTCAGCTGAGAATGTAACGGAAGACTTATTTCAATGTGTTATACGTAATTTTGGATATCCTAAATTTTGGGGAAGATACCTGTTAAGAGTTCCTGGTGCTTCGGAAGGGTTAACAAAACAGGAAATCTCATTTATTCGAAGTAAAGGTGTAAAATTATTACCCATTTATAATTCTTTTCAAGATGCAAAAGGATATAGACAGGGAAGAGTAGCTGCAAATAATGCAGTATTTAATGCTCGAAAACTCGGAATACCAAAAGGTGTCCCATTATTTGCGAATGTTGAACGATTTTTTCAAGTTGATAATGAATGGATTCAAGGTTGGACGGAAGCAATGTTTACAAGTGGATATAAAAGTGGTATTTACAATGATCCAGTGGTGGGTGGTTTTAATAAAGCCTTTTGTAATGCAGCAAAAGAAAATGAAAAGGTAAAAATACAAAATATATTATGGAGTGCTGAACCAGAGTTGCACCCAAGTGGTCCTCGGAATCCCCCTAATTATAAACCGAAGGCCCCTAATTGTGGTGGAAACGTATGGGCTTGGCAATACAGTCGAAAAGTAACTCAGTGTCCAATTGATACTAATTTAGCTAATAGTAGCTTAGTAAATATTCTATGGTCATAAAAATACCCCGTTTTTTCAGCAGGGTATTTTGTATTTCATATTTATCAATTTCACAATACAAAAAAATAAATGTCGTCATTTCAGACATATACTCAGCAGTTCAACAATCGCGGCCGATTGTTGAATATCATTACTGATATCTTGGGAGTTCAGGTGGGAGGTCCGTACTTTCTTCTAAGTGAATTTCAGTTCCTCCTTCACCAGTTTGAAATACTAAATGTCTGGTTGGTCCATTACTCGAGATGGATATTGTCCTTTTTACGGATACCACCACCTATATCAAGAGGTTGTGATGCATAACAACACTATCTCAATCGAAACTCATATGTAATTTAATCGAAAGCCTGTATAAAAGTGGAACCCTCTCTGCGCATAAGTAAATAAAACAACGCTCTCTAGTCTAGTTGTCACAACTCTACTTGTTTGCAAAACATCGTGATCCATGTATCTTTCTCTGTTTAATTCACTGATCACATTAACACAGACAATCATAGGCACCAGGTGAAGTAAACAACGAAACAAGGCTTGAAATGTCTAAACTTACACTAACGTTTCGACATGCAGGGTCATGTAGGTACATATAGATTAAGTGTTATCCAAGCCATTGAAACATCTTAACTTAAATAAAGCAAAAATAGATTTTTTTTTAATAATAACTAGACTTTCAGCGGTACTTATTATAAATCGGCTAAGTGTTAAGATCCATATCCCTCTCAAAACTTATGTGTTCGTGGATTAAATAATAATCAAGTCGACACCTATTTCCTGTAATCTTTGCAATTTGCATCATTCATTGAAAGCTTTCCTATTAAACCTCTAGCTTCAATCTAGACTGGGCACTTTATCATAAATATCCAAAAAATCAGTCCCTGTCCCCTCCATTCTTCTTAAATAAATTTCTAGGTTCTTGTTTTTATCAAGGAAACAATAGTAATCAACTATTGTTATATTCGCTTCATTATTACGTTTTTAATAAAAATTTTACCATTCCTAAAGTAAATAGTTTGAATTAAAGATAAATATTATATAGTTTAAAAAACAAGTCAAGCATCAATATAAATACAATTAAATGGAAAATATAATGGAATATGCATTTAAATATACTTTTCACCTATTTTGATTATTTATATCGTGCTGGAGTTACTTTTAAATATACCTTAAATGGATCCATCGGATTGGCAACAGGAAAGAAAGCCATAATCCTTAACGCCAGAGAGGGGGGTATTCAGAGCCACCTGCGAGTCACAAAGAAATGGCGGTTACTTTTGTCGAAAACACACTTCACTTTTTAGGTATTTACGAAATAAAAAAAGTTATTATTGAAGGAAATAATCAATTCCCAGATAAAACAGACGAAATAATTAAAAATGGTCTTGATGAAGGAAATAAGTTGCCCATTTTCTAATTAATTAGGCAAGTTAAAAACCACCAATTTATTAGTCCAGGCTTTCTGATTTAGAATTTTTTAAATCAGACCTGTCCTCTTACCCTTCTTACAGAAAAACTGCGCAATATAATCAGCGCAGGATTTTTCTGTAATTATTCCCGGTTCTTGTTTTATGTTTATATCACTCTTCTTTGAATCAGAAATTCCTTGACTAAGTAGGCCGATTGAGGAAAGTGTAATCCTACTTGCCAGGCTCCAAGCCCCCTTAATCGATAATCGACAACCAATTGCAGCTTTTGAGCACGGGCTCTGGAGTCTTCGAACCAAACGATATGTCTTGTACCCGCTTCGTCCCGATAGCTAAAGAAAGGCTGCTGATCTGCAATGGAATATTGAATAGGAACTTGATATTTCATAGCGGTCTCAATAGCAATAGATACAGATACAGCACGTGCACTTAAAGCGGTTCCATTTGACATCGTCCAGTCATATCCGTACCGCGGGACACCAAGAATGATTTTATCTCCCCTCATAAATCTTAAAGCATATTCGATG
Organism: Peribacillus sp. NPDC096447; assembly: GCF_044762725.1. Classification (NCBI taxonomy): domain Bacteria; kingdom Bacillati; phylum Bacillota; class Bacilli; order Caryophanales; family Bacillaceae; genus Peribacillus; species Peribacillus sp. NPDC096447. Next base: position 132,203 of record NZ_JBIWEV010000005.1, on the reverse strand, counting down.
GTTTTCCTTATTTCTTGTATAGGAGCAACAGGACCCGGTTGACTGCTCGCTTCATGCCAGTCATAGGCCATGATAAAAACAAAGTCAACAGCAGCCCCTATGCCTCCGTAATCATATCCCTTTAACCAAGGGACGTCATCACTTGTTTTCGCTGGGATGGCCACAGAAGTATAATATCCTTCAGGCTTTAGTCGATCTCGTAACGCTCGTAAGAATCCGCTATACAAATCCCTTTCTCCTTCACGGATTCTTTCAAAGTCAATATTCACCCCGGCGTAATTTTTTGTCTTCACCAAATTGTAAATATTATTAATAACTCGTTGCCTTACCTCCGGATTATTTAATACTTGCTTGGTTAATTCAGGACTGAATCCAGTCTCCGTTAAATTTGTAATGACTGCAAGTGGGGCAACGTTTTTTCCCCTTAAAAGCTTAATAAGTTGTTGATCATCAAGTGTACTTAAGCTTCCATCTTCAAGAATATGATGTTCAAATATACCAAAATAGGTATTGATAGAAGCAAATGTCTCAACATTGGCTATATTGTTTTCGGGGGTAGAAGGCGTGAGATAACTCAGTCCTTCTGCTTCATACCTTATTCTTGGCGGCAAATAGATATTCATGTCAACCATCAATACATCGGATTGTAATCCATTATATAAACGGATCGTTTCAATTGGGACCAAAGCCATTTGAGAAATCGTGTATAACGAATCTTCTGGCTGGACAATATACATATTTGTCGGAATAAGTAAGTCCTGCCCTGGTACTAATCGATCTGTTTTTAAACCATTTATGATTCTTATACTATCCATATTAATTCGATATTTCATCGCGATGGAAAATAAGGTGTCTCCCGTTTTAACAATGTAAATAAACATATGGCACCTCTTTCATCTTTCTTTATCTCAAATTAAACCTCATAATCCCCACATTATGTCTTTAAGAAAATCGCAAAAGAATGACAATTTCACTTTATAACAAAAATTATATGCAGATGTTTTTTTAAAAATGATAATAAGCAGCTTGCGGAAGCAATTCAACAGAAAAGTTTTTATGGATCCAGCCATCGTTTTTAAAAATCATTGGTATTGACAACTTATGATGGAAATGACTTATCGCCAAAACGCTATTAAAACATAAAGAAAATATTGATAAAAACGTAATTAACTAGGCTAATAATTAGAATTCGCTTCTAAATCAAGCGAATACAAATTTATTAATTTGGGGAAAGTATGTATGCCTTATATTTAGTTAAAGGAGGAATATAAAATGACTGATCTCTATTCCCGTATTTCGAAGGAGGATGCCGCCGTTCTTTTTGTTGACCATCAGACCGGCCTTATCTCCGGACTCGTGCGTGACTACGGTGTTGATGAGTTTAAGAACAATGTCCTGGCTCTGGCTAATACCGCCAAATTTTTCAATCTCCCCGTCATTCTTACCACGAGCTTCGAGAATGGCCCGAACGGTCCACTAATGCAGGAGCTCATCGAGCTTTTCCCAAATGCGCCAAAGATCTCTCGTCCAGGGCAAATTAATGCCTGGGACAACGAGGATTTTGTCAAGGCTATCGAGGCGACTGGCAAAAAGCAACTTATCATTGCCGGTGTGGTTACTGATGTCTGCGTTGCTTTCCCAGCACTTTCCGCATTGAAAGCGGGTTATGAAGCATTTGTCGTTACCGATGCTTCCGGAACATTCAGCCAACAGGTGGCGAACGCCGCGCTAATGCGAATGGCACATGCTGGCGTGCAACTTATGAACTGGTTTAGCGTGGCGTCAGAATTACAACGCGATTGGCGTAACGATAGCGAAGGTTTTGGCGCTTTACTTGCCAGCCTACTTCCGGGCTATCAAAATGTAATCGGGAGTTATATGGGAGCTCAGAACGATCTTAACTAGTAGAAAAACTAAATTCTCAATTTTTTCATATGACACTGAAAAAAAGCTGGCCGGTAAGGGTACCGGTTAGCTCTTCCAATACTATTGCCTTTTTATAGATTTCGAAATCGTTACTTTAAGTTTTGTTGCACTTGCCACATCTTCCACTTTTTTGCCGTCCTGCCCAACTGTTACGGATTGCCGTAAGGGTTTCTACCAGCCCTAAAGATGGATTGGTCTATGTAGTCTGGTGCAACAACAATCACACCAGTTCTGATGCAAGACCTTCAAAACACTAGCAATCGACTGACTCACGCCATATAAATAAGCTTATAAAAATAACGCCTATTATGATTGTAATAATTACTTGATTAGCCCCCCAACCAATACTCCCAGCTAAGGAAAGCCACGCTCCTCCACCATTTCTACCGAATCACGAAAACTTAAGTTGAACTGTAGGTACCATCGTACTGTTAACAAAATAATGTCAGGCTGATAGTGCCCATTTGAACAAATCTTCTTTTTTCAGAACACACAGCTTTTTTTTTGAAGATATCGTTTTGTTTTTTCGTCAGTGAGCATTTTATGATTGGAGTCAATCTTTTCAAGTACGTGCGAAATTAGTATTTTTTAAAAGAAGAACATGAGCTTGCACAGCTTCTAATGTTTGTCTGATTTGCATTTGAGCAAAGGCAGTGCCAAATCCCCCGGGAGTGGCTCTAATTACACCTACTGGTTTTCTATGTAGTACTGAAGACTTAGACTTAGGAGGTCTAGAAGCCCAATCCAACGCGTTTTTCAACACGCCCGGAATACCTGAGTTATACTCCGGACTTACAATTATAATTCCGCTCAACTTCTTGAATTGAAATTTTAAATGTTGTTATCGTTTCTGGATCTCCTCCAACTTCTAAATCCTCATTAAATAAGGGGAGATCTTTAAGTTCTATCCAACGAAATTCTATGAAATCATCCAGCTCTGGCAATGCCTCAGCTATGATCCGATTATAAGATTCTTTTCTTAAGCTGCCGCAAATAAGTCCAATTGTTTTGATCATAGCGATTACCCCTTTTTTCAAATCATTTTCTCCCAGCTTTAAATTTCAAAATTTAATCTCTATAGGGACCCATGAGTAGTAATTGGATAAAGGTTTCCATTTAAAGCAAATGAAACTCTACCTGTTTCCTCAGATACTACCAGTACAAGGGCATCACTTCGTTCAGTTAAACCTAAAGCAGAGCGATGTCGTGTACCAAGTTTTTTATCAGCTGTATATCTGTCTGAAAGCGGCAGGACATTTGCTGCAGAATCGATTTGATTGTGTCTTACCAATACAGCACCATCATGGAGTGGATTTCCAGGAAAAAAAATTGATTCTAATAAAGAATGGGTTAACTCTGCTCCTATTGAAATACCCGGTTGAATCAAAGATTCAAGAGAATCTTCCCGTTGAATCACAATTAATCCACCATGTCTCAGATTCGACATATTTTGTACGCAAATTGATAATTCCGGATATTTGTCCGTAAACGGAGACAAATAACAGTTTAAATAAAAAGTGGCAGCTTTCATTTCAATGTACACAAATTTTTCTTTAATTTTTTCAAAGTTTCCAAGAAGACAATTGTTTTCATTACCCATTGCTTCTAAGTTATTCTGTAATGCCGTTATTACTTGACGAATATCCTCTTTTAATATTTGTTTCATTGGTGAAAAATCGCAACTTCCATTATTCACAGAAACGCACCTCCATTTAACTCTCTTTTTTCGATATATCATCACCAACATTGCTCGCAAAAAGTTCAGTCTAATTTTTAATAATATTTTTATCGGTTTCACGACTTGTTCAATCTATAATTTAAATGTACTTAAAGTTTGTCTACATAAGAATTATTTATTCATCTATTGTAAAAAGCATGTTCGGCAAAATGAGGTATCCATTTTTTTATTCATCTTTAACATCTATCAGTATTTTTTCATGTTTTAGGGGCAAGGTAAGACAATAACTATTTTAAAGACCATTGAAATTTATCATTATATATGAGGTGGTATAAAATGCCTTACGTTACGGTATTTGACCGAGGAACTTTTGAAGTTGAAATGGGAAAAAAGTTAGTTCTAGCATTGGAAGATAACGAAATAAATATTCTTCACCGCTGTGGAGGGCAGGCAAAATGTACGACTTGCAGAGTAGAAATATTGACAGGTGATTTTTTTGAGGTAACCCATAAAGAAAAAAAGGCCTTTGAGGAAAAGGGAATTGAAGATCATTTGCGTTTATCCTGTCAAATTTTCGTGAATGGAGACATAACCATTCGCCCGATAATGACTGTAGAAAACTCTCGAATTGACGCTGGTCCAAGGCCAGCTGACTAAATTTAGCATATATATAAGTGAACAATTTTCAAATCATAACATCAAATATAAACTGCCCATTAACTCGCTCCTTTAGAGTAAGGTTTTTAATAAGAGAATTGCACATTCATAAAGCCACCAAATTGGTGGTTTTCTTATACGTCTATCAAACCTGTTCGTATTATAAGGTCAGGCAGATATTTAAAAAGTACCCTATAGAGTAGACACTTAATGAATGTCTACTCTATAGGGTACTTTTTGTATAATAAAAAAATGGGGAATTCAGAGGTAAATTAAATATCAATAACAATGTCACCAGGGGTCTCAACCGCAACATCATTTAACTTGCGCTATCTTTATGCAAAGCATTCGAAGCTTTGTTAAAGTAGGTATTATCTAATTTGAAACCAATAAAGTTCCGATTTAGATTTATAGCAGCCTGTCCTGTTGATCCTGAACTCATAAAACAATCTAATTCTGTTTCACCATTTATGAGTTGCAATGATTTTTTTAAGAACAATAACTGGCTTTTGACGAGGATGAACTCTTACTTTCCACTAACTATAGGAGCTTCATAATATGAATTAAACGTTCTTTTTGTCCATTTAGTATAGGAAAAAAATATTCTCATGAGCTTGACAAATAATTTACTTTCGCATTAATGGGGAACGGATTGGTTTTTTCCCAAATTCCTATTTTTGTAGTTTCAACTTCAGCTTTTTGCAACTTTTAATATATCACTTATTTTAACCTGGAATTAGTACTCTTTTAAATACTAATGGCTTCGATGATAAAAATCCCCTCTTTTTTGACGACTTTTCCTTTTACTTTAATTGCTATCATTATTTCCACCCAAAACAAAGGATGATGAATTTTTTGAAAACCGACTATGACGAACATATTTGTTACGTATAAAAGATCAAAAAAATGATCATGCCTTTTATAAGCAAAAACTATTCAAAAAAAGGTAAGAGCATATAAGTGCTCTTGCCTCCCTTAAATTTTCCCCTGTTATTCTTCCTTGCTTGCTGCCATATTCATGTTCGCTTTGACATTCTCCTGGCTGATCGTGGTAAATGGTAAATTGCGCTTTCCTGAGAAATTCTCAAGCAAGTCTTTGACATCAATTCCCGAAGATGCTTTTAATGACTCCTGAAATGATGCCATTAAATCCGTTGCATATCCAGTCACTTTATTAGCCCCGCCATTCACTCCGCTTCCGCCTGTATCCACTACAGTGATCTTGTCTATATTACTAAGCGGGCTTGCCACTTGTTTTGCATACTCCGGAAGCATTTTCAAAATCATGTCCATTACGGCCGCTTGCCCGAACTGTTCAAAAGCTTCAGCGATTTTCTGCTTGGCTTCTGCCTCCGCTACCCCTTTTAACCTGATGATTTCCGCTTCAGTCGTACCTTGTGCCCTTTGTGCGTCCGCTTTAGCAAGACCGTCCATACGAAAAAGCTCTAAAAGGAGGAACCAGATCGGTTTTTGTATAAGGAATTTTTTAGTTCTAAACTAAATCACGGGAATAACCTATGGGATAAGAAGTATTTAATCGCAACAGCAGGTAAACAGCTGGATAAAATGATTCAAAATTATATGCATGGAAACCTCTGCCGGCCCCTTAGTTGCATAACAAAAAGGTTGCTTCAGCAACCTGAAGTAGAACCGTTAGCTAAATAACTAAAACTAGTACATATTAATTTTTGTTCTTTAAAACAGCATTTCACGAAAGCACCTAACGCACCAGTTATCTCAATAAGAGGTACCTCCAACAGTTTATTAGGTGTGTGAAGAAGGTTTTGGATTTGGTGGAGGTTTCTTCTTTATAATCTTTTGGTTATACTCTTTATCATTGACCAGGCAATTGTTCCTGATACATACGCACATTTTAAGAGATGTCCTCTCTCTGCCCTCTCATTTTCATCTTCTTTTGCATTTCATAAGTATAGATATTTGCTGCACGAATTCATCATGTGCTGGCTGCAGCGTTCGTTTTCTATTTGCCAGCTGCTGGGATTAACAAGATATATGGAGATGAGCTTATGAATTTAATAGATTTAAAAGGGAGCTATGATGCTATTTATAGTTTAGGTCATAATTGTTTAGCTGGCATTCAGCTTAGAAAAAACAATCTAAGGCCATTTGCAGGAGTATTGGATTGGGTGGGTTCTCCTTCTCTACCGGATGTAACCCGGCTGCTACAGAATCAATTTGCTGGTTTCCTCGAAAAACCTAATTTGGAATTTCGGGGCTACGCTTCTGATAAGGATTTGCTGGTGTCAGATAATGCTTATAAAATATATTTCAATCATGATTTTAAAACGGATGTAAATACCCCTACTAATCTAGCCGCATATCCTGAGGTTAAGCAAAAATATGACCGGCGTGCAGCACGTTTTAAAGACAAAATGGCTAACGGCCAGCGTCTGCTTTTTATTAGAACACAGGGAACGTTAGAAGAAATTACAGAACTTGAGAAGGTGTTATCGCAGGTTGTTAAACATGATTTCCGGATCCTCGTTGTAAATCATACAAATGTTAAAGGAATTGTTGAAAGAAGTTGGCCATTGCAACGAGTCTGTGTAGTCGAACTACCAGATACGGGCTTTGACACCGATGATATGTTTCATATTAATGATGCCCTGTGGAAGACTTTATTATCTGGCATAAACGTAACAGTTTAAATACTGTACCAATATAAAAGGAAAAAACAGCTACGTTGCTTTTTCCTTTTTTCTAGTCTTGTAACGCTGTTCTATATTTCTTGAACCTGGTTTTCCGTTAATTTCGCAACCAATTTTAATTTAAGGAGTTAGAAATTTTCCATAATTGTCACGTCACCTGACATTTTTCTCGTTTTTTTTGTATATTGCCAATTGTTCATTCGGTTTTTGGCGATCCAGATAAAATGGAATGAGGACTGTTGTTAGTAGCTGCACTCCGTTTATAAAATAGGCGAGAGCTCAAAGAAAAGGTGTATTCTGTTACAGCAGAATGCGCCTTTTCTATTACTAAGTTACTTTTTTTCTTGAACTCTTTTTCTAAAATTCCCTGTAAAAATTCCCTTTTTCTCCCCCTTTTATTAATGCAGCTTTTCGCAAATTCTTTATAAAAATGTTCTGGTACCTCATCACTTAAACGCTTTCACCCTACGGGTGTCGTTCCCCAAAATATAACTCCCTCCTTTCGTTCATTATCGTACGTTCGTACGACTTATAATCTAAGAGTGTTAGCCCCCCAAATATAATCAATCCATATAAATAGACTGTTTCTAATGGACCCCCAAATAACTCCATCTTTTTCATCCTTTAAATTCGACTTTTCAAAGCCGCTTACTACTTTAAGGACCAAGGAAAAGCGTTTTACCAACAATGATAATAAACGGTTATAACCCCCTCCATTTAATTTACTTACCATTCATGCGAATGACGCATTCAAAAAGTTTCATTTATTTTAAAAGACCATTATTGAAAAAAATTCATAATATCATTGACAGTGTTTACTTAACATATTAAAATTCTTTATATGTTAACTCGTTACACAACTAGGTTTACATTAGGGGGAAGCACGATGAAGGAACGTCATGAGAAGTTAAGAATGATGATGGTTACAGCTTTATTTGCAGCACTTATAGGAATACTTGCCCAAATTACAATTCCACTGCCCATAGTACCGATTACAGGACAGACACTAGCTGTTGGATTGGCCGCTACGATACTGGGTTCACGTTATGGAACCTCTTCCGTTTTATTATACTTGTTCATAGGAGCAGCGGGAGTACCAGTATTCGCTGAAATGTCAGGAGGGCTAGCTAAGATATTCGGTCCGACTGGCGGTTATTTATTATCCTATATCCCGACAGTGTATATAACGGGTTTGATATTGGAAAAAACGCGTTTCTCAGTTGCGATGGCTTTCCTTGCAAATACAATCGGGATGATAGTTACTTTGGTCATCGGTACGGTTTGGTTAAAATATATGAGTTCATTATCTTGGCCAGTGGCATTTGCCAGCGGTTTCGCTCCATTTATAATCGTAGGCGTTTTAAAGGCATTCCTTGCATCTTGGCTTGGCATTACAATCCGTTCAAGGTTAGCGTCGGCTAATATGCTTCCAAAAAAAAATGCACCACTTTCCCAATGATGGGTAAACGAAAGAGAGGGTACCGCTAGTGGTACCCTCTCTTTCGTCTATATTCAAATTCCGGAACACTACATAAAAAAAAGACTCTTAAAAAGAATCTTTTTTACAAGTATTTATTGCGGTCCTATCCCCATAAGTCCGAATATGAATAGCAAATGTATATTATCCCCTTTGCTAACCGTAATCATTTTACTATAGTAACAGTAATTTGACAACTATTGAGGACACAATGAACATGCTACCATTTTATTACATAGGAAAGAATACAGTAACGGATTTTGTTACTTATTATTCACTTGATATTCCTTTTTCGTACCATCATCGAAAACGACCTCTAAATCGAATTCTTGATAGTCATCTTTCAAATTAAAAGCTTTTGTCACTTCTTGAATGACTTCCTCATCTGATGAATCTTTGGTGAATGTCAATTTTTCTAAAATCGGGGTCAATTCTTTCATTGCTTCATCACCGTGAACTTCATGTTTGTTAAGTTTGTCCTCGATCGAAGCTTCTGTTTGAGCTCCCATGGTATCATATTCAGCTTCGTATTCGTTATCATTGCCTGTATAATCCACTTCTAATTGAAAATCCTTATAAGTGAAAGGCAGTTTTTCATTATTATCCGTTCCTGTTTCAGGATTATTTTCCGCTTGATTTTCATTTTCCTGAACCGGCGGGTTTTTCACTTCATCGTTTTCTTCGCCGCATCCAGCCAAAACAAGCATAGCCGCAAACGGGACCGATAATATTTTGATTGATCTTCTCATTAGTTTTTTTCCTCCTTTAGTTTGTATACGTTATTTATTTCCTGATAGGGGGCATTTAAAACCTTAAGAATCTCTCAGATACATCAAATCAACCAAGTGATCATTGTGGAAGGATATAAAACAATACCGCAAAAAAGTGTGTGACAGACCCCCCAAGCACGAATACATGCCAAACCGCGTGATGAAACGGAAAACCGCGCCAAACATAAAAGATGGCTCCAAACGTATAAAGCAATCCCCCTGCAATCAATAACTGGATACCAGCTGAAGGCATCGTTGCTGTAAGTGGTCCCCAAACGATAACGATCATCCACCCCATTGCAATATAGAGAATCGTCGAAAGGAAGAGGAATCTTTTCACATAGAAAGCTTTGAAGACGACGCCAATGATTGCAACTCCCCAAATTATACCTAGCAGTGTCCACCCGAGTGACCCTTGGATCACAAGAAGCATGATGGGCGTGTATGTCCCAGCAATGAATATATATATGGCTGAATGATCAAAGATTTCAAATATATCCTTCGTTTTGCCCTCTGGAAAACTATGCACTAAAGTGGAAGAAACATATAAAAGAAGCATGGAAACACCATAAATGACTGAAATGACTACATGCCAAGGCGATCCTGTTTGGGCTGAGAATATGATTAAAAACACAAGTGCGGCAATACTTAACAAAACGCCAATACCGTGGGTTATCGCATTGACCACTTCTTCTTTTTTTGTATAAACATGTGTATTAGCCATGTTACAGCTCCTTAATTCCGGCTTAATTTTTTTGTATTCACCTAAAGTATACACCAGATCTTCCAAGCAATATAGAAAAGTGAATATTAACTTGATTAATACCCACTAATTAGATTATCATCTAATTAGATGATAATCTAATTAAAAAAGGGGGATAAATGTGCAATTAGAAAAATTGGTCGCTTTCCACAAAACGATTGGTGATGTAACCAGGATTAGGATTATATCCATCCTGGCAAATGGCCCAAAACACGGACAGGCACTTGCAGGAATATTAAAATTGACGGCCCCGACCATTTCACACCATTTAACGAAATTGAAAGACATTAATTTAGTGAAGGATCGCAGGGAAAAAAATACGGTATATTATTTTTTGAATGAAGATGTACTGAAGCATTATTCGTCAGCATTACCTAAAATGGTTTCAACTAAGGGGGATTCTAATAAAATGGATAATCAAAAGCTGAATTTAGAACACAAAAAGATCCTTGAAAACTTCTTTACGCCAGATGGCCGGCTAAAAACAATACCAGCACAAAGGAAAAAGAAAATGATCATCCTTCATCATATTGGCAGCCTTCTGGAAAAGGGACGTAAATATCCAGAAAAAGAACTGAATGAATTCATACAGTCATTCCATGATGATTATGCAACGATAAGGCGTGAACTTATTATCGGAAGCATCATGTACCGTGAAAACAGCATTTATGAGCTGAATCCCCGCGAGATTTGGGCTGACATCGTTTAACGGAAGGATTCTAAAATAAAAACCGGCCTCCCATTTGGAAAGCCGGTTTTTGAGATGCAGTTTATATGGCAAAATGGTGACCGCCGATGATTTTGATTACCTCTAATTGTTTCATCCATTCGCTGTCCGAAATGCTAGGATTCCAAAAATACAATGCATCATTTGTATAGCCATGAATCGCCAATGCTTCATTGACAGCTTTCTTGGCATCATCTCCTGCTGGTTTATTTATACTGCCATCACCAACAGGCGAGAATTGGTTTTTTTGATAGATGACTTCCCTTACCGTATCAGGAAATTCATCGCTATCAAGGCGATTCAAAACAACTCCTGCCACCTCGACCTTACCTCTGTATGGTTCCCCTTTGGCTTCTGCATGTACAAGTCTTGCTAATAATTCTTTATCTTTTTCATTCATTACATGTGGAATAATCAATGTTTTACCGGGCTCGGCAACATTATTTACATTATGATTGACTTCTTTCAACTTACCGATTGGAACACCGTGCTGCTTCGCAATATCCCATATCGATTCACCTTGTTTAATGACATGTTTGGTTGCTCCATCCGAAGCTTTACTGGTCGTTCCCTTAGGAAAAGCTATCCCAAGTATGATGACACTTAGAGTCATTATCACAGTTATTAATACTGATAATTTCATCTTGTAACCTCCTCGTTAAGCATCTTCCTAGGATAACAGACCATATGATAGAAAACAGTGCTAAATTTTTTCCAAGGAAATGAAGGAAAAATTTTCACGGGTCTATTAACTTTGAAATTTTAATGATTCCCATTCTTCCCGTAGCATTCCCATTCTGATTGAATCGTAATAATAACCATCATGATAACGGCATTTTCTCATCCTTCCCTCTACTTGCATGCCCACCTTTTCTCCAACTGCGATCATACGTTCATTACCTGACCATGTCGTCAGACCAACCCGCTCAATCTCCATTTTTTCGAATAAATAGCCTATGAATAACATTAACGCTTCTGTTCCGTAACCGCCGTTCCAATACTGGGGCTCAAAAATCGTAATTCCGATTTCAAGCCAGCGTGAAGGTTCATGTTCCCAGTAATATACAACAGATCCTATTATTTGATCGTTTTTTTCCATTAATAACTCGGAGTAAGCCCCCATTTTCTCATCATAGGTTTTATGCTTCAGTTCTTTATCGATATACGTCGGGAAATCAATGAGTACTAGAGGATAATAAGGTGCATCCCACTTTTTCCATTCTGGATCGGCTTTTCCATATTTCAGGCTCCATAAACGTTTTAAATCGGTTTGTTTAACATTCCTCAATATTACTTTGCTTCCTTCAATCCAAACATCGTCCAATCCGCTTCCCCCCACTTCATCCTTGCTGTACCTTCCACTTTACCGGTCGACACATAATTTTATAAAATATTGCCTTTCTCTGGGACCATCGAATTCACAAAAATATACACCCTGCCATGTACCAAGGATTAAGCTCCCTTTATGGATGATCACCTGCTGTGAAGAACCAACCGTACTTGATTTCAAATGGGCAGCCGTGTTTCCTTCCATATGTAAATCCAATGTATGGTTCCATGGGTATTGCTCATCCAGTCTTCTTAGCATATCCTTTTTGACATCGGGATCAGCATTTTCATTAATCGTGATTCCTGCTGTCGTATGTGGACAATATATAAGAGCTATCCCCTCTTGAATCCCATTTTCATTAATGAAGGTCTGTACTTCTGTCGTAACATCAATCATATCATCCCTTTTCGTCGTTTTTAAGCTGTTTTTCTTCAGCATGTACGTTCACTCCTTCTGTCATTTTATTTCTCCTTTACCCATAAACATTACATTCATGCTTTCATAAACAATTCAAAATTAAAACATAAGAAAATCTTATCAATAGCAATTTAAAAAAATAATCTATTCTTATTGATTTTTTTAAAAAATTGGATATATAAGGAATTTGGAGGAGTGGTAAGATGAGCTTCATTTTTAAGTCAATCGACCATTACCAATTAGCATCTCCAAAAAATACCGAGGACCAATCAAGGAAGTTTTTCACTGAGATATTAATGTTCAAAGAAGTGAATAAGCCTCGATCATTAAGGTCCAATGGCGGGTTATGGTTTGAATCGGGATCGATCAAAATTCATATCGGAACGGAGGATAATTTCATTCCCGCGAGAAAAGCCCATCCAGCACTTGAAGTTGAAAATCTTAATGACTTTAAACAACATCTAATTACTAAGCATATTTCTTTTACAGTAGACGAGAGGTTGCCTCGGGCGAACCTCATATATTTAGCCGATCCCTTCGGCAACCGAATCGAAATTTTGGAATGGATATAATAAAAAGCGGGTCCATTTATCTCGGACCCGCTTTTGTAGTAAATTTATTTTTGTTTCTTTTTCCAGAATCCCAATATTAAAGCGGTAATGAGGGCTCCTATTAAAATCGCCAGCAAATAGCGGAAAGGATGGTTGACTAGAGGGATGACAAATATTCCCCCATGTGGCGCTGGCAAAGTTACATTAAAAGCCATTGACAGGGCTCCTGCCGTCGCTGCCCCAACAACACTGCTGACGATAACGCGCAATGGATCCGCCGCCGCAAAAGGAATGGCACCCTCTGTGATGAATGAAGCACCCATGAAGTAATTAGTGAAACCGGACTTCCTTTCCATTTCACTGAATTTACTTTTAAAGAATGTAGTTGCAAATGCAATTCCCAGGGGAGGAACCATTCCACCAGCCATTACTGCAGCATGCGGACCGAAACTTGATGCCTCAATGGCTGCAATCCCAAAAGTGAATGCTGCTTTATTTAAAGGGCCGCCCATATCCACAGCCATCATACCCCCAAGAATCAAGCCTAGGAATATTGCGTTCGTTCCGGATAAGCCCTGCAGCCAATTGGTCAGGCCCGTGTTAATTGCTGTTACTGGTTCATTTATAAGAAATATCATGATAAACCCTGTAATTAACATTCCGAATACAGGATAGAGTAAAACCGGTTTAATGCCATCGAGTGTTTGCGGTAACTTGGAAAACAATTTTCTTAAAAGTAAGACGACATAACCTGCAAGGAAACCGGCGATCAGTCCGCCAAGAAAACCGGCATTAGCCTGTGCTGCCAATAATCCCCCTACCATACCAGGAGCAAAACCTGGACGGTCGGCAATACTTGAAGCAATGAATCCAGCCAGGACAGGGATAAGTAAGAAGAAGGCACCATTTCCCCCGCCAATATCACTTAATGCTTTGGCAATGGGATTATACTCCGGATTTGCCGGATCGGCTGCCTCGATCCCGAAAAAGAAAGAAAGCGCAATCAGGATTCCGCCCCCGACGACAAAAGGCAGCATATTACTTACGCCATTCATTAAGTGCTTGTAAATCCCCAATCCTCCTTTAGCTGAATCACCTTCATCACTTTTATCATTTCCAGTTCCTTTGTAAACAGGTGCATCCTGATTCACGGCTCTGGTTAACAGCTCCTCGGTCTTCCGGATTCCATGGGCAACAGGGACAATAATGACATGTTTTCCATTAAAACGATCCATTTCCACCTGCTTATCCGCTGCGACGATAATTGCATCCGCCTCATCAATCTCTGCGGCGGTTAAACCATTTTTGATTCCTGTGGAACCATTTGTTTCCACTTTGAAATCGATTCCCATTTCCTTCGCTTTGGCCTTTAACGCATCGGCAGCCATATAAGTATGGGCAATTCCTGTTGGACAAGCTGTAACGGCAAGGATTTTACCTCCTTTATTGTTACCACTGGCACCATTACTTGATTGCTCCTCTTCACTTTCTTCTTCATAAGCCTCCATTTCCTTTTGATTGATTATCTCCAACACTTCCTCACCAGAAGAAGCAGAAATCAAGCGGGATCTGAATTTATCATCCATCAGTAAAGAAGAAAGCCGGGAAAGGGTTTCCAAGTGATCTGCATTCGCTCCTTCACTTGCTGCAATCATAAAGAACAAATGAGCTGGCTGCCCATCAAGCGATTCATAATCCACACCACTGACCGATTTGCCGAAACAGATGGCTGGTATCCTTACAGCATTTGTTTTTGCGTGCGGTATGGCTATCCCTTCACCAATCCCTGTTGTGCTTTGCTCTTCACGTTTTAAGATGGCAGCTTTGAAACCCTCCACATCGTTTAGCCTGCCTGCCTCGGCTAACTTTCCTGATAGTTCATCAATGACTGCTTGCTTTGTAACACTTTGCAAATCTATTATGATTGTATCCAATTTTAACAAGTCTGTAATTTTCATAGAGTCAGCCTCCTGTTAGTTGATTGATGGCAATTTGCGGTAATAACTCTTCAATTTTATCCAGTGTACCGAGATCGGATGAAAAGGCTGTAGCACTTCCTGCGGCAAGACTGAAGCGGAAAGCGGATAAAATATCCCCTGTCCTTTCATATGTCCCGATGAAACCTGCGACCATGGAATCACCGGCACCCACTGAGTTGATGACGTTCCCTTTTGGAACATTTGCGGAATATGACTCTCCACCGGTGCAAAGCACGGCCCCCTGTCCCGCCATTGAAACAATAACATTTTGTGCTCCTGCTTCAACCAATTTAGCGCCATATTCTCTAGCATCATCAACCGTTCTTATTTCGGTGGAAAAAAGCTCACCCAGTTCATGGTGATTGGGCTTTATTAAAAATGGCCGGTGTGGAAGGACATTCAGTAATCCCTTGCCACTCGTATCCACCACCACTTTAATGCCGTTATCGGAACATGACCTTGCCATGGCTTCGTATACATCCGATGGAACGCTTGGTGGGATGCTTCCTGACAAAATGAGGATATCATTATTATTCAACTGTTCAATCTGACTAAATAATTGTTGATAATTCCCTTTTGAAATGACCGGCCCTTGGCTATTAATTTCGGTCTCCAGCCCTGTCTTCAATTTGATGTTTATTCTTGTATCTCCAGCTATCTCTGTAAAGTCCGTGAAAATCTCTTCCTGTCTTAAAAACCTTTTTACAAATTCACCTGTTTGTCCACCGATGAATCCTAACGCTGTCGTACTATTGCCAAGCCTTTTAAGCACTCGGGAAACATTGATCCCTTTCCCTCCAGGGAATTTTGCATCATAACTGGTTCGATTCACCTTGCCCATTTGAAAACTTTCCACCTCGACAAGGTAATCGATGGATGGGTTGAGTGTCACTGTATAAATCATTAAATGGTCACGACCTTTACCTTTGGATTTTTATCGAGTTGAGCAACAGCCTCTTCATCATTGCTGTCAGTAAGGATTATGGCATCGCTTACATCTGCCACCTTAGCGAAAGTAGCTTCATTCAGTTTTGAACTGTCAGCAAGCACATAAGTTTCGTTAGAGAGGCGTAATGCCATCTTCTTCAGTAGAGCTTCTTCCGGGTCGGGCGTTGTGAAACCCAGATCTTGATGGATGCCGTTCATTCCCAAGAAACATTTATCAAAACGGTATTCATTCAAAAACTGTACAGCATTACTTCCTATAACCGCATTTGTCGAAAATTTAATCGTTCCGCCAACTAACACTGTTTTGATTTCCAATTCGATGAGTTTTGGAATATGCATAAGACCATTTGTCAGCACCGTTATATTTTTATCCTTTAAATAAGGAATCATTTCCGCAGTTGTCGTGCCTGCATCAAGATATATACAATCATTTTTCTCTATGAATGAAGCCGCCAGCTTTGCTATAAGTTGTTTTTCAGCTCTTGCTTTGTTTTGCTTTTCCATAGTTGTTGGTTCAAGGCCTTTTCTTTGAAGTAAAGAGGCCCCGCCATGCACGCGTTTCAAGAGCTTCATTTCTTCGAGTTGTACTAAATCTCTCCGAATGGTCGACTCCGAGGCTTGTAGCTGATCTACAAGCTCCTGCAGCTTTACCGTTCCTTGTTCTTTAAGAATCGATAAGATGAACTGGTGCCTTTCAGTTGTCAACAATTCGCCCACCTCACTTTAATATCATCATCATATATGAAAACGAAGGAATAATCAATCACAAACGTTTAAAAATACTCAAATTCATTCAAAAATACCTTCAAAAACATTCAATTTCAATTGAGATAACCTTTCTTGAACCCCATTATCTCTTTTTCTATGAAAATATCCTTTCAGTTCTTCACACAAAAAACCCCCATGTCATGATGACAGGGGGGTTTCTTATTATTTTATTAGCCTTGAAGTAAAAGTTGTTCTGGATCTTCCAGCATATCTTTGATAGCCACTAAGAAACCAACAGCTTCTTTTCCGTCAACGATACGGTGATCATAAGATAATGCAAGGTACATCATTGGTCTGTTTTCGATTTGATCTCCAACAGCGATTGGACGAGTCTTGATTGTATGCATGCCCAAGATCCCAACTTGAGGGGCATTCAAGATCGGTGTTGATAATAGGGAACCGAAAGTCCCTCCATTTGTGATGGTAAATGTACCACCTGATAAATCTGAAAGTCCCAGTTTGTTGTTACGCGCTTTAACAGCTAAATCCGAAATGTTCTTCTCGATTTCAGCAAAGCTTTTGCGGTCAGCATCCCTTACTACCGGAACAACAAGACCTTCATCAGTGGATACAGCTACACCGATATCATAAAAGTTCTTTTTCAGGATATGGTCGCCTTGGATTTCAGCATTCAATAACGGATATTTTTTCAATGCGCCAATGACCGCTTTAGTGAAGAATGACATGAAACCAAGTTTAACGTCATTTGTTTTCACGAAAGAATCCTTATGGCGGTTACGCAATTCCATGACTGCAGAAAGATCGACTTCGTTAAAAGTAGTAAGCATGGCTGCTTCGGATTGTACTTGAACTAGACGTTTGGCAATGGTTTGACGACGGCGTGTCATCTTAACCACTTCAATGCGGTCATCATTCACTTCAACAGGAGCGGCTGCTTGTTTAGCAGGAGCTTGTTTTGGAGCTGCCGCAGGTGCCGCAGGTGCTGCAGGTGCATTACTTGCTGCTTCTACGTCTTGTACACGTACACGACCTAGTGGGTCGGCTACAGGCACTTGAGTCAAGTCAATTCCTTTTTCACGAGCCAATTTCCTTGCAGCTGGTGAAGCAATAACTTGTTGAGTGGATGATGCTTCTTTCGCTTCTGCTTTAGGAGCCTCTTTAGCAGGAGCCGCTTGTTCAGCCTTAGCTGGTTCTGCTTTAGCTTCTTCAACCTTAGGAGCTTCCGCTTTTGGAGCGGCTGCAGCTGATCCATTTTCATCAACGATGGCGATAGCCTGTCCAACTTGGACAGTATCGCCTTCTTCCGCTAAATGTTCCGAAAGTGTACCAGTATAATCTGAAATGATTTCCACGTTCACTTTATCCGTTTCAAGTTCAAGGACATATTCTCCTTTTTCAACGTGATCACCGGGTTGTTTTAACCATTGCGCAATAGATCCTTCAGAAATTGATTCTGCTAATTCAGGTACTTTTACTTCAGCCATTTTATTTCTCCCCCTCATTATTGCGTGTAATTGCTTGAGTCATAATCCGTTGTTGTTCATTTTTATGGACAAGTGGATCTCCCTCAGCCGGGCTTGATCTGCGCTTCCTTCCTATATATGTTACTGAAAGATTGCCAGGAGCCGCTGCATTTAGGCGAGGTTCAACAAATGTCCAAGCACCCATGTTTTTAGGTTCTTCTTGAGCCCAGAAGATTTCTTTAAGATTTGTATATTTTTTAAGGGCTTCTTGAACTCCAGTGAATGGGAATGGATAAATTTCTTCGATACTGATGATTTGCAACCAATCCGTATTTTTTTCAGTTGCCGCTTTTTCACGAAGTTCAACCGCCAATTTACCTGTTGCAAAAACAATGCGTTCAACCGATTTAGGTTTTTTGCCCAAAGCTTTGGTTTCTACGAATGATTCAAATGCGCCTTCACTGAATTCTTCTGTTGTAGAAGCCATCACTTGATTACGAAGCATACTCTTCGGTGTCATGATGACAAGCGGACGTACTTGTTCTTGATCCAAAATCTTAGCTTGTCTTCTAAGGATATGGAAGTATTGAGCTGCCGAACTTAAGTTAGCAACTGTCCAGTTGTTTTCAGCTGCTAATTGAAGGAAGCGTTCCAGTCGTGCACTTGAGTGCTCTGGCCCTTGTCCTTCATAACCGTGTGGAAGCAGCATGACAAGACCTGATTTTTGACCCCATTTAGCACGGCCAGCCGCAATGAATTGGTCAAAGATCACTTGTGCTGTATTAGCGAAGTCACCGAATTGGCCTTCCCATAATACAAGTGTCTCAGGTGCAAAAACATTATAACCATATTCATAAGCCAGAACTGCCGTTTCCGTAAGCGGGCTGTTATGAACAGCGAATGAAGCTTTGGCAGTTTCAAGTGTGTGAAGTGGTGAATATGTTTTTCCATTAACACTATCATGTAACATGATATTACGTTGTGCGAATGTTCCACGCTCTGAATCTTGTCCTGTCAAACGGATTGGCGTGCCGTCACTTAAAATCGAAGCAAAAGCCAATGTCTCGGCATGTGCCCAATCGATTTTTCCTTCAGGACCAAAGGAATCCAAGCGACGTGATAAAATCTTTCCTAATTTTTTATTAGGGGTGAATCCTTCCGGCCACTTAACAAGCTCTTCGTTAATTGTAACAAGTTCTTGTTTCGGAACTGCCGTTTCAATGGCTGGAAGTCCTTTTTCAATAATCCCAGGAGGATTACACTCTTTGGAAGCTTCCGGTTTATTTCCGGAAATTTTCGCATATGCATCTGCAAGCCTTGTATCCACTTGCTCAGCAATCGCTTTAACTTCAGCTTCAGTGAACTCGCCGGATTCAATAAGTTTTTTCCCATAAAGCTCTTTAACGGTTGGATGCTTATGGATTAATGCATACATTTCAGGTTGAGTCACCAATGGCTCATCCATTTCGTTATGGCCGAAACGTCTGTAACCGATCAGGTCGATCAAGAAATCCTTGTTGTATTTTTCACGATATAGGTTAGCAAGGTTCACAGCAGCCATACATGCTTCTGGATCATCTGCATTTACATGCACGATCGGCACTTCAAAGCCTTTTGCCAAATCACTAGCATATAAGGTTGAACGTGAATCTTCACTTTCCGTTGTAAAACCGATCATGTTATTGGCGATGATATGGATGGCGCCGCCAACTTGATAACCGCGTAAACGGCTTAAGTTAAACGTTTCAGGTACAATTCCTTCACCTGGGAATGCAGCATCACCATGAATCAGGATTGCAAGGGATTTGGAAATGTCTTGCACCGGGAATCCTTTTTCTGTACGGTCTTCTTGAGCCGCACGAGAATACCCTTCCACGATTGGACCGACTACTTCCAAGTGACTTGGGTTATTGGCAAGTGTAATCCTTGCTTTTTGTATATTAGCTTTAGTAATCTGTTTATCCAGACCCAAATGATATTTAACATCACCTGTCCATCCATTGTTAATGCCTGTCGAACCTTCGGAAGGAACCAAATCTTTATTCGGTGAATGTTGGAATTCAGAGAAAATGACCTCATACGGCTTTCCTAATACATGTGCAAGCACATTCAAACGTCCTCGGTGAGCCATGGCGATATTCACATTACCCGTTCCGTTTTGGACAGTTTGTGAAATCATTTCATCTAAAATCGGAACCAAAGCATCCAGTCCTTCAATAGAGAAACGTTTTTGCCCTACATATGTGCGGTGAAGGAATTTCTCGAAACCTTCTACTTCATTCAATCGTTTAAGTAATAATTCTCTTTTCTCTTTTCCCACTTCCGGGAACATGTTTCCGGATTCGACCATATCAGTAAGCCATTGCTTTTCATCCAAGTCATTAACATGATGAAATTCAAAGGCTATCGTTTTTGTATAGAGTTGTTTTAGGTATTGTACGGCTTCGTATCCGTCTTTCACGTCTTCAGGTGATTCCGGACAAATTAAGTCAGCCGGTATTTTCCTTAAATCATCTGCAGTCAAGCCGTATTTTTCAAAGTGAATTTGTTCAGTGTCCAGAGCTTCTTCTTTTAAAGGATAAATATTTGCAGCAAGATGCCCGTATGCACGGATATTTTCAGCTAAATTAACTGCAGACATAATTTTCTTCATTGGAAGAACTTCTCCAGTTTGTACAGTTGATGCACTTACAGTCGTTGTTTCTGCCGATACATCGAATGAAGGAGGACCTGCTACTTCAAAAAAGTTTTTCAGTTCCGGATCCACTTCTTCCGGGTTGGCTAGAAATAAATCGTATTGCTCCATGACATACCCAAGGTTTGGACCCGAAAAAGCTTTCCATTGGTCTAATACCTTAGAATCATTGATGGTCATTTTGTAAACCCCCAAATTTTTCTCATAATTTTTTTCATTACGTTTTATCCATCCCCAAATTTCTTTCTTCTAAATTTTCCCCAAATATATGATATATATAAGATATATAATAAATAACTTTGGTTATTGAATAATAAAATTTTAAAGGATAAAACGTTTTCAGATGTTATATTAACATGTTTTTGTCGAAATATCCAAAGGTTAAACCACTTTATACAACCTTTTTTCAACTATATTTCTGCTTAATTCGTCAAAAATCGCTTTTAACTGTCTTTTTTGCTCATTTAAGTCTTTTTTTCGCTAAAAAAAGATTTTTGTATTTTTGTATAATGATTATTTTTCAGGTAAATTTAACTAGTTTGAAAACCCTTTCACCTCACTCAAACTTCCAAGCTGTTAAACTCAGATTGCCATATTGAAAGCTCCTGTGCAGAAGAGCCGCTTTTTTGTTGTCATCCCCTAAGCCCATTGCGATGACCAATGGAATGAAATGCTCTTTGGAAGGCACAGCCTCTGTACTGTAAGGCGCGATTTTTTCATGATTGAACAAAGATTGCAAATCCCATTTCATGATTTTCTCTTCGATCCAGTTTTCAAATTCGATTGCCCATCCTTCTGCAACAGTCATATCTTTCTGAATATGGGTGAAATTATGGACAATTCCACCACTTCCTATGATCAGGACATTACTTTCCTTTAATTCACTCAACGCTTTCCCAATTTCATACTGCTTGTCCAATGGCAGCGAAGGACTAATGGACATAGATACGGTCGGGATATCAGCTTCGGGATACATGATATGCAAAAGCCCCCATGCCCCATGATCCAGGGGGCGCCTTTCATCAAGTTCCCCCAATACACCTATCCTGGACAATAAGGTTAAAATTCGATCTGAAAGTTCAAGGCATCCCCTGGCAGGATAAGTAATCTGAAATATTTCTTCAGGATATCCTGCAAAATCATAAATGACTTCATGCTTCCCCACTGCAGAAATCATTTGATCTTCATTTGCCCAATGTGCTGACAAAATAACGATGGCAGCAGGTTTCTTCATAGTTTGCATATACTCCTTCAAAAAAGAGGTGTAGCTATTCTTTTCCAAAGCTAATAGTGGTGTTCCATGTGATAAAAACAATGATGGCATCATAGAAACGATAAATCCTTTCGAAATGTAATCTCTATACCCTATACCTTAATTTACTATAGTTAAACAATGTGTTCATCAATTAAATTGCATTTTTGGGGTTGTCTCATCAATAGTATCAAAGGTATACCCTTCTTTTTTTAAGGATTCAATTATATCAGGCAATGCTTTCACTGTATTTTTCATACTATTGATATCATGCAATAAGATATTAACATGCTTTTGATTTTTCGTCCCTTTTTGTACAGCAGTAATGATTTGTCGTTCACTTATTGACGGACTGAAGCCATCTGTCGAGTCAATGGACCAATCAAAGTATATATACCCTTTTTCATTTAGTTGTTGAAGGATTCCATTGATGATGGGTTTAGTGGCTGCCTGATGCCGCAGACGATTATTCGAGCCGCCAGGAAGGCGCACAATTCGGCTTTTTATCCCATACTCCTTTTGCAGCATGGTTTCAAGCCTATTCAAGTCTTGAAAGAAACCCTCAGTCGATCGATAAATGATGGAATAATCATGTGTATATGAATGAAGGGCAATCGAATGACCGCGGGAAATCATCTCCTGATAGCATCCCTTTGCGTATGGCTCTTCGTTGCCTTTAACGAAAAATGTGGCTTTAACATGATAGCGGTCCAAAATATCCAATATATCCATTGTATTCAAAGATGGTCCGTCATCGAATGTCAAATAGGCGATTTTCTGTTTTTCCTTACTTTTTAGGAGCGGTGTCATCTCTTCAGGAACCATTGCATGCACTTGAATGTTTTGCACAGCCACAAGAAACAAAATAAAAATGAAAGAACCCGCCATGGAAAGAAATAATTTAAGCTTCCTCTTCATAGGTGTTGCATCCCCTTCCTTTTGACCATTAAGATGTACCAATATAGGGGTTTCATGCGCAACAAGGCAGCGGTAAAAAATACCGCTGCCTTATAATATGAATTATCGATCGACATTAAAGTAACGAGCTTCAGGATGTGCAAAAACAATGGCGGAAACGGAAGCCTCTGGTTCCATCATGCATCCTTCAGTCAATTCCACGCCAATATCTTGTGGTTGTAACAGGCGGAATAGCTTCTCCTGGTCTTCCAGATTAGGACAAGCAGGATAACCAAAAGAAAACCTTTGTCCGGTGTACTTAGCGGCAAATCGCTCTTTCATGGACATTTCAATCGGATCGCTTATGCCTAAATCATCCCGCATTAATTGATGAATCCTTTCCGCGAACCCTTCAGCTGTTTCGAGAGCAAGTGATTGAAGGGCGTGATTTTTCAAGAAATCACCTTCAAGCTTAAGTTTTTCTGCCCATTTTCTGATTCCTTTTCCGGCAGTGACCAGGAAGAAACCAACATAATCCATTTGCCCGGAGGAGACCGGTTTCGCGAAGTCCGCTAAACAAAGATGCGGATTCGTATCTTGCCTTGGGAAGTCAAAAGTTTCCAAAACCTCCTGATGATTGTCCGGGTTGTATACCAATAGCTTATCTCCTTCGCTTTGAGCAGGGAAAAATTGATAAACTGCATGCAAGCCATAATCCGGTTCCGTCTTAAGGAATTCAATCAATTCATCAACGAGATCATTGAGCTGCACCGCTTTTTCATTCCCTTGCTTAAGCAATTCGGACACTTTACCTTTTAACCCCAAATGATGACCAATCAGCATTTGCCTATTAATATATGGCTGTATGACATCCAATGGATAGTTTTTCAGGACGTGACGCTTGATGTCACGCGGTATTTGAACAGGAACATCGCTTAAAGGGGCAGCTGTGGACTGCTTACGGACAGGCTTTTCCAGCGTGGCGGCAATGGCCGCATTCGCTTTCGACCTTTCTCTTTTCTCGACTAACTCTTCCAAGTACACCACTTTTTTGTCAGAGTCATGTAAAATATTCGTTACAGCCAAACCATCCATAGCATCTTTGGAATATAAAACCGGTCCTTCATATTCAGGTGATATTTTAAAATCGGTAAATTTACGTGATAATGCTGCCCCTCCCACTAATATTGGGGTATCTATTCCCGCTTGCCTTAAATCCTGAGCGGTTAAAACCATTTGCTGTGCAGATTTGACAAGTAACCCAGATAGGCCAATGATGGTTGGCTCATGTTTTCGAACCTCTTCAATGATTTGTTGCGGTGCCACCTTGATCCCTAAATCAATGACTTCATAGCCATTATTGGATAGGATGATATCCACTAGGTTTTTCCCGATATCATGCACATCTCCCTTGACAGTCGCCAAAAGGATTTTCCCTTTCTTAGCGCTATCTTCAGAGTTTTCCATAAGTGGTTCAAGGTGAGATACAGCCGCCTTCATCGCTTCAGCACTTTGAAGTACCTCTGCGACAATAAGTTGGTTGTCATTAAACAACCGCCCCACCTCACTCATGCCATCCATCAATGGTCCATTGATGATTTCCAATGGGGTATCACCGCGCTCAATCGCTTCATTTAAATCATCAACCAATCCTTCTTTCGTTCCTTCGATAATATAGTTACCTAGACGTTCGTCCAATGGCAGGATCACACCATTATCCTTCTTCTCCGCTTTTTTTCCACGATAAAATTCGGTAAAAATCGCTAAAGTTTCAGTTGAAGTCTCAAACAGGAGTGCCTCTGCCAGTTTCACTTCCTCTTCCGGAATCAGTGCGAAACGTTCAAGTTTTTCTGTATTCACGATGGCATAATCGAGTCCCGCTTTTGTACAATGGTAAAGGAAAACTGCATTTAATATTTCCCTTCCCCTCGCTGGCAGACCGAAAGAAACGTTGGAAATGCCAAGTATCGTTAGGCATTCTGGAAACTTTTCTTTAATCGCCTTTATTCCATTCACCGTCTCTAAAGCAGATCCGATATATTGTTCATCTCCTGTGCCTACAGGAAATACAAGCGGATCAAAGATGATGTCACTTTTGTTTAGACCGTACTTATTGACGAGCAGATCCACAGACCGTGTTGCCACTTCCAATTTCCGTTCAGCATCGACGGCCATCCCGATTTCATCAATGGTTCCTACGACAACGGCAGCACCATATTGATGGACTAAGGGTATTATTTTTTCAAAACGCTCTTCACCATCTTCAAGGTTTATGGAATTAATGATCGATTTTCCTTGTGAATGTTTTAATGCTTGTTCAAGTACAACTTCATCCGTAGTATCGATGACCAATGGGACTTTCACTTTTTTGACGACCTCTTCTACGAATTCCTTCATATCGCCAAGCTCATCCCCATCAGGATCAGCAAGACAAATATCAATGACATGGGCGCCTTTTTTCACCTGGTTACGTGCAATTTCGGCTGCTGGCTCGTAATGCTTGCCGCGTATCAGCTCCTTGAATTTTCGGGAACCGATAACATTCGTCCTTTCACCTACGAATAAAGGACGCATTGAATCATCATAAATGAGCGGTTCTATGCCTGATACGGCATGGCCATGGGCAGTTTCCGTAATTGTACGGGGCTTCATGCCTTCGAGGACCCTGGAAAGTTCTTTAATATGCTCTGGTGTCGTACCACAACATCCGCCAATGATATTGACCCATCCCTTTTCGGCAAATTGCTTCATTTTCTCTGCCAGGGAAGTAGGTGACTCATGATAGTGGCCTTCTTCATCAGGGAGCCCGGCATTCGGATAACAACTGATGGCGCTATTCGATATATCGGCAAGTGTCCTGATATGGTCTATCATGAATTCCGGCCCTGTTGCACAATTAAGGCCGACTGCTACTGGTTTCATATGTTCAACCGATAAATAAAAAGCTTCTATGGACTGGCCGGCAAGTGTCGTGCCCATCGGTTCGATTGTTCCTGATATGATGACAGGCACATCTTTTCCTGTTTTTTCAAATGCTGCTTTGATTCCAGAAAAGGCAGCCTTGACATTAAGCATATCCTGACAGGTTTCCACCAACAGCAAGTCTACACCGCCATCCAAGAGACCCAGTGCCTGTTCTTCATAAGAATCGGTTAAAATATCAAAAGTCGTTCCGCCCGTAACGGAAAGCGTTTTTGTAGTGGGGCCCATCGATCCAGCTACATACCTTGGCCATTCCTCATTGGAATACTTTTCACAAGCTTTAACGGCAAGCTCGGCTGAAATTTTATTTAGCTTGTAGGCGATCGTGCTTATTTGGTATTCCTCAAGAACGATGCTGGTCGCTCCAAAGGTATTTGTTTCAATGATATCTGCGCCCGCTGCTAAATATTTTTCATGAATGGATTGGATGATTTCCGGTTGCGTCAGTGATAAATATTCATTGCAGCCCTCGAATTGTTCCCCGCCAAAATCGTCTGCTGTCAAATTCTCCGCTTGAAGCATGGTTCCCATCGCCCCATCAAGTAGGAGAATCTTAGAATTTAACTGATCTTGAATCGCTTTTTTATTCATGTACTGCCACCTCTGATGTCTGTTTACTATCGACTTTTCTAATATATTTCGTAAGTTCCGCGGTCATTTCATAGCGAAGGAACGGAGTGATTAAATATATGCCCTTGAATTTTTCCCTTGCCGCGTCCACCAGTTCCCGCGCGATATTAACCCCTTCCATCCTTGACTTTACAGGGTCATCCCCCGCTAAAGCCATAGCCCTTCTTACGTTATCAGGCAATTTGATGCCTGGGATCTCATTATGGATGAATTCTGCGTTCCGGGTGCTTGTCAAGGGCATGATACCGATGAAAATCGGGGTTTCTAAATGTTTTGTAGCTTCATGTACTTCTTCGATTTGCTCCACCGAATAAATTGGCTGTGTCAAAAATGATTGAGCACCGCAGGAAATCTTCTTTTCCATTCTCAGTACGGCTTTATCCAGATATTTCACATTGGGATTAAACGCTGCCGCAATTTTAAAATTCGCCCGTTGACCCAAACTTTGACCGGAATAGGAAAGGCCTTCATTAAATTGTTTGACCATGCTTATAAGGTCAAAGGAAGATAAATCATAAACCGAGGTGGCACCCGGGAAGTCCCCTATTTTTGAAGGATCTCCGGTGATGATCAATAATTCATTCAGCCCCACCGTCTGCAGTCCCATTAAATGTGACTGCAGGCCAATCAAATTTCGATCACGGCATGTTATATGCACCATCGGATTAATATTCAATTGGTTCTTCAGTAAATTAGCCAGTGCATCATTCGATATCCTTGGTGAGGCAAGTGAATTATCCGCTAATGTAATGGAATCGACCCCTGCTTTTTTCAAAACCTCAGCACCGGTCATGAAACTCTCTATTCCCAGCTTTTTCGGTGGATCAAGTTCAACTAGGATCGTCCTTTCCGTCTTGGCCTTTTCGTACAATGGAAGTTCCAATTCTCTTTCGTTCACTTCAATTATTTCTATTTCACGGGATTTCGTAACTTTCTCTTTTACAGGAGCAAAACTTCCAATCGCATTCTTTACAGCTTGAATATGCAGTGGCGTCGTTCCGCAGCACCCGCCTATAATAGCGGCACCTTGCTCACGAAGTTCCAGGGCACTTGAACCGAAATATTCAGGCACGGCTTTATAGACGAGCCTTCCATCCACATAATCCGGAAGGCTGGCATTAGGGTATATGGCAATCGATGCTTGCTTTGGCAAACTCACTTCTTCCAAGGCCCGGATCATATGATGTGGACCAAGACGGCAATTCACCCCAACAACATCGGCACCCAATTGCTCGAGTTTTTGAAAGGCTTCATTTAAATGGATTCCATTTTGGAGATTACCCAGTTCATGCATCGAAACATTTGCGATGATCGGCAGTCCAGTTTCATTTTTAACGATTTGCAGGACGGTTTCCAGTTCCTCCAGGTCATAAAATGTTTCCAAGAGAATTCCATCAGGGTTTTCCATCAACAGACTGTATAGCTGTTCACGAAAACCCCGTTTAATCTCTTCCATGCTTAAATCCGATTTCCTGATACTCCGCTGTGCCCCTATGGTACCGAAGACATACGCCTTTCCTTTTGCCGCTTTTTTAGCAAGAATGACTCCCTGGCGGTTGATTCTGCTAACTTCATCTTCAAGTCCATACCGTTTCAATTTGTTGAAATTGGCTCCGTATGTATTCGATTGAAGAATATCTGCACCAGCCTCCAGATAGGCACGGTGGATGGACTCTATTTGATCAGGATTCGTGCAGTTTAATTCCTCATAACATTGATCGATGCCATTTGAGTATAATAAGGTCCCCATTGCCCCTTCCCCAACCAGCATTCTTTCTTTCACTTCTTTACGAAAATTCATCATTACACCCTCTCTCAAAAACAGTCCTGTTTTTGTCGTATTTTATGAGTATGAGAGAAAAGGAAAAAAAAACCTTCTCAAAGAAGAAGGTTTTTTGAAACATTCTCCTCATCTATCAAGCTCTGCTTGCTGGATTTAGCACCTTTGCCTAAGCTGGTTGCTGAGGTTTCTTCGGGCCAGTCCCTCCACCTCTCTCGATAAGATCCATTTATATAATTTTCACAAGATTTCAAAATTAGATTATATTTAATTTACATTAATAATCTGTCAATTTCAATACCTGATCGACATTTTTTTCACTTTTGCAAAAATGATTCAATCTTTTGCAGCTTGAACCCTCTTCAAGATTCTTCCTTTCCAGTCTTCCGCTAACGAGTCTAGAGTTAGTAAAGCCTTAGCGCCTTCCAGCCCATCTCGTTTGTGGAGGATTACCTCTGCTGCATAATGAACTGAAATTTTTTCTTGCAAACGATCTATTAGCACGATTTCGTTTTGTTTATTTATCGTTCCTTCTTGAAGCACTCTTGCAAAATAACCAGTGAAACTCGTTTTCAGCACGAGTTCCAAAAACTTAGGTTCTTGATTGAAGTGGGAAATGGTTGAACAAGGTATCCTCCCCTGGTTAATTTGAACAATCACTTCGCCTATTTGATAAATATCGCCGATATACGTTGCTTCTTCCCTCATCCCCGCTACGGTTAAATTTTCACCGAATGCTGGGATATCCAGCTTTTTAGAGAATTTTTCATTCCATAATGAATAATGTTCAAAGGGGTAAAAGCACAAAGCCCGATCAGGACCTCCATGGAACTTTACATTACCTACCCCATCACCAATTATGCCCGATTTAGACACTGTCACATTATCCTGTGCTTGTTTATCCATGGCTGAAAAGATATCGACATGCGAAAAATTTTCATGTTTCGGCTTCCCCGCATGAAGTGATTTTATTTTTCCATTTTCCATTTTGCATCTTCCATTCATATTTAATTTATATCATCCAATATGTATAAATTATACTAAAAATCCATTATATTCAGTAGCTTTTATAAGTATATGAAGTGAAAAAGCCACATGATCCGTTAAATGGGCGAAATATCATTGATTTCCAGAAAAATTCATAGGTTTGTTTCAGTAATTTTGTTGCTATTTCAGAATTAAATATGGTAGAATATGAACACAATATATAGTCGATAACTACAACCGTTCGCCTATATGTTGATTTTTCACGATTGAATTCCTCATTGTCGCTCTTTAGGGAGCGAATTTTTTTGCCTTCATTACCATCCATCATTTTCTTTTAATTCGATTCATATCCCCAAATCGTGATTCACTTACCTATTTGCAATTTCCTTCCCTATGTAAATCCCTTCCTGTAAAGTCACTTTCATTCCCTTATAAGAAGCCTGATTCCTTGCTAAAACAAGCAGAAAGCCGAGCGACACCGTATGTCTTCCGCTCAGCTTCCTGTTTAAGCTTGTTTCTTTTTTTTCGGTGCCGCTTTCTTTCGGGTTGTCTTTTTCTTTTCCGGTTCATCATGTTTCGTACGGTCAATGGATGCCTGTAATGCCTCCATTAAATCGGTTACATTGTTGGAAACTGGTTCTTTTGTTTTGGCTGTAATCGTCGTCTGTCCCGTTTTCTTTGATTCAATCAATTCAAGTAACGCGGTTCGATAGTCATCGGTGTATTTTGTCGGATCGAAAGTAGTCGTTAATTGATCTATCAATAATACGGCAGTATCGATTTCTTTTTTTACAATGGTATCATTGGCTGGGATATTCGGAACATCCGCTGTGGAACGGACTTCATCCGGATAATGAATCGTTTCCATCACCAAGGTATTATCAACGACTCGGATTACCGCCATTTGTTCTTTAGAGCGAATGATGATTTTCGCTAATCCCACCTTATTCGATTCCTTGAGGGCCTGCCTCAAAAGGGAATAAGCTTTTATCCCTCCATCATTAGGGGACATGTAGTAACTCCGATTGAAATAAATGGGATCTATTTCTTCAATTTTAACGAAATCCACGATTTCCACGGCTTTTTCTTCGTTTTGTTTTTTCAGTTGCTCCAGTTCATTGTCTTCCAATACAACAAATTTTCCCTTTGTATACTCAAAAGCGCGGACTATATCATCCTTCCCCACTTCTTTCTGGCATACCGGACAAACTTTTTCGTATTTAATCGGTGAATGACATTCCTTATGCAACGTCCTTAAAGAAATATCCTTATCCTCCGTTGCAGCATGAAGTTTGATCGGAATGTTCACCAAACCGAATGATATGCTCCCCTTCCACATCGTATGCATATTCGTCACCTCATAACTTATTTTTAAAGAGAAGAACAATTTTATTATTCCCCTTTGTTCAAAAAAAAACGAAAAAACAATTGCCAACTCTAACACTTCGTTTTTTTGGCAAAATAATGTTAATCATTATTTGCGGAGGTGATACAAAATGAAACCGATGCTGCCAACCTATTACCCCGAAGCCCCCAACTCCAAGGATTGGCGTTATGAAGTCAAATATGACGGCTTTAGGGCTATTTTAACGATTGACTCCGATACCATAAGCATTTCGAGTCGGAACGAGAAGGAATTATCACCACAGTTCCCAGAAATCATTGCTTACATCAAAGAACTGGACCTGGAAGAATATCTCCCGCTACAGTTAGATGGAGAATTGGTCTGGCTTACCAATGAAGCGAAAGCGGACTTTTTTCAAATACAGTGGCGAGGACGCCTTGGTAAACAATCCTTAATATCTGAAAAAGCCCGCTTTTCCCCATGCCGGTTTATAGCGTTTGACCTGCTTCGCATCAACGGAAAAGACTTAGCAGCTAAACCTATGGAAGAACGTAGGGAAATAATGTTGAATATGGGGGTAAAACTTGGCTTTCCTATTCCGCCTGATCCCAACGATACGGCTTTAATACAATTAATAGAAAGTTTTGAGGTTTTGGATAGTGCCTTGAATAAGGTCACCCTATTAGATGGCGAAGGGGTTGTCGCCAAGGAAATTCGAGGTACTTGGCAAGAAGGAAAACGTACTACATCTTGGATTAAGGTGAAAAACTGGAAGACCGTTTCTTGTTTCATTACAGCATTACACAAGGAAAATGGTTACGTTTCCCTTGCAGTTTTCAAAGAAGGTGCCGTAACGAAAATCGGAAGCGTTAAAAATGGACTGAGTGCTCAAGATAAAAGTATATTGCATCAATTGATCAAGCAAAATGCATCAGACGAAGACGCACAATTTTTTTATATCCATCCATCCATTTGCATAGAAGTTCAATTCTTACACGTATATGAGGAAAATGAATTGCGTGAACCTCAGTTTTCGCAATGGCTTTTACAAACGACTCCCGATGAATGTACCTGGGAGAAATTTGTGCTAGGCCAATACACATTTCCAGATACGGTACAAATAACTTCCAGGGATAAACCGCTTTGGATAACAGAAGGTAAACAGGTGGTAAAAGTCGAATACCTTCATTATTTACGGGAGGTTTCAGCTTTCTTCTTACCCTTCTTGAGGGATAAACTGCTTACGACGATCCGCTATCCTCATGGCACTTTGGATAAAGAAAGATTTTTCCAGAAAAACAAACCTGATTATGCGCCGGCCTTTATTAAAACGTTCATGGATGAGGATATCGAATACATGCTGTGTAACGATATTGAAACGCTTCTTTGGTTTGGTAATCAGCTTGCATTAGAATTCCATGCCCCATTTCAGAAAGCGGGTAAAACAAGACCCGACGAAATCGTCCTGGACTTGGATCCCCCTTCCATCGAATTTTTCTCCTTTGCGATAAAGGCCGCACAGGAAATTAAAAAAGTGATGGAATCATTAAGAATTAAAGCTTTTGTAAAAACTTCAGGTAACAAAGGACTGCAAATTCACATCCCACTGCCTGAAGACAGATTTACTTATCAGGAGACACGCATATTCACCGACTTTCTCGGTGACTACTTAACAAGTTCCAACCCAAATGATTTTACAACGGAAAGAATGAAAATAAATCGGCACAATCGACTTTACTTGGACTTTGTGCAGCATAGTGAAGGAAAAACCATCATCCAGCCTTATTCCCCACGGGGAAATTCTTTTGCGGGTGTGGCTACACCTTTGTTTTGGGAGGAAGTGGACGAAAACCTCCAGTTAAAGAACTATACGATTGAAACCATCCCAAACAGAATAAAAAGGGATGGATGTGCTTTTATGGATTACAGACTTGTCGATAATGGACCAGCCTTTTTGGAAGTTTTGTCGTTCCTAAAACAAAAAAAGACCAACAACTAGTTGGACTTGGGGTTCGCAATGGTCTTATTCCGAACCATGATTAAGAACAGGTTATACTTTATGGTTATATATTGTTTTATGAAAACTCATTGAATTGAAGAAATTTGCGACACTCCTGCCGAATAACTGGCTAGCCGAGACCCCGCAGCCGCTTTCTTTGATGCGGCTTGGCAGACAGTCGGCGGAAAGGGAGCGGATTTCTGAAATCAACTGCAACGTTTTTAAATAAGAAAACTGCAGGCAAACTCGCTTTTCTTCGAGTTTGCCTGCAGTTTGAAGATTTCTTTATAATTTTGCTTTCAAATAACTTTGCACTTCATCCTGAAGCTTGGCATATAAGCTTGTTTCCAATTCAAAATCCTCTTTTTCAAGCATTTCAAATTTTTCAGGCTGATCTAAGTCTATTTCAATCGATACCTTGAATTCATAGGTTGCGTTCCCGATTAAATCAATTGAATACTTTTGGCTTTCTTCATCATGATGGACGACGCATTTAACTTTTCCGCCGTTATTGTAGACAGATATTTCACTTTCCAATACGTTTAAACCAACAGAGCATGTTACAAGGCTTGAAGCCGACATCGCCGTTCCACATGCATTCGTGAAGCCTACTCCCCGTTCGAATGTCCGCACATAAATGCTCCCTGGTTCCAGCTCTTTCACAAAGCTGACATTGACACCATCAGGGAAAAGTTCATTCGGTTGATTGACCTTTGTTGAAAGTTCTTCCTGCAAATCACTTTGTAAAACATCACTATCGACGAGTGTGATCAAATGTGGATTAGGAACCGCCAATGCCGAAAATAGCAGGGTATCATGAAGTTCCGGCAATGGTTCGTTTTGCAGCTGTTCTTTATCCAATACAAGAGGTAGATCCTTCACATTAAAACTTACTGGTGAAATTTCCACCTTGAAAGTCGGAATGCCCTCATAAATATCTTCCGTTTTTTCCACGAGTAGATCCGCCTTCATGGTTTCCACGATCATTTTATCTAACCCCAGAACATCGTTCGCGTAACGTGCAACACAGCGAAGTCCGTTGCCGCACATCGAGGCTTCCGATCCATCCGCATTAAAGACACGCATCCGGCAATCGGCATGTTCACTTTTCATTACGAACAAAATACCATCCGCTCCAAGCTTCTCCCTATTGCATAGGGCCTTCGCGAAATTTT
Source organism: Peribacillus sp. NPDC096447 (assembly GCF_044762725.1). Taxonomy (NCBI): domain Bacteria; kingdom Bacillati; phylum Bacillota; class Bacilli; order Caryophanales; family Bacillaceae; genus Peribacillus; species Peribacillus sp. NPDC096447. The sequence continues at coordinate 98,377 of NZ_JBIWEV010000005.1, read as the reverse complement.
TCCGCTCTTCTTCAGTAAACGTCAGGGTTGTAGTCAATTCATCAATGATTAAGAAATCATTTCCAGAACCATGGCTTTTTAAACCTTCAATAATCATTCTGTCACATCCTCTAATATGCTGCTTGTCATTTTTCATTTTTTAATATTCTATATCATAGCATTTTCAAGATGGATGTGTCATCGCGTAAATTACATTAAATCCATTTTTTCCGACGAAAAAACCAATAAGAAGAGCGGTTGGAATAAGAATTACCTCATTCCAACCGCTCTTTTGATTTATTAATCGATCATACCAATGATGAAATAGACGATGAACATTCCGGCACTCACGTACATCGGGGCTGACACTTCTCTTGCTTTTCCGGTTACAAGCTTCAAGAATGGGTACAGGATGAAACCGAATGCCATTCCATCGGCAATACTGTATGTGAAAGGAATGATCGTGATGATCATGATTGCAGGTATGCTCTCGGTTAAATCACTGAAATTCAGCTTTTTTATGTTTCCGAGCATCAAAATGCCAATGATAATCAAGATGGGGGCAATGGCGCTATCAGGGATTACTTTAATCACCGGTATAAATAACAGTGATAGAATGAATAGCACGCCCGTCACCACTGAAGTAAAACCAGTCCTGCCTCCTGATGCGATTCCAGCTGCCGTTTCTACTGTTGCAACGGTAGGACTCGAACCGAATAAGCCTGATAATAGAACGGACACACTTGTCGCCTGCAGCGACTTTTTATAGGCATCCTGGCGGTTGATACTGTCTACATGCCCGTGTACAAGACCAATATTTTCAAAAACAAGAACCATCGTCATCGCAAATACACTTATCCAGAATTCAATCCGGTTTACTTCCAAGAACGATAATGAAAAGAAAAGATCGCCGTAGGAAGCTGTGTCTATGCCTGAAAAATGGATTTCCGATAGTTGAACCGTCCCGAACCAATAGGCAATGAGGCTGCCTGCCAGGATGGTAATCATGAAATTACCGGGGACATTCTTGATGAACAGCGTGATTGCCAGTAAAAAGGTCAACACCGTTGCACACACCGCTGGATCGCTTAAATCTCCGAGTGCGACGATTGATGATGAACCTCCTGTGATTATCCCGCCCTTTTCAAGACCGATTAACATCAAGAATAAGCCAAGACCGACAGATATGGCTTCTTTTATCGAACTTGGAATCGAATCACTGATTAACTTAGAGTATTTTGTAAAAGCGATGATTACAAAAATTACCCCTGAGATAAACACAGCACCAAGAGCCGATTGCCAAGATAGACCCATTCCTTGAACCATGGTATAAGCAAATAGGGCATTTACGCCCATTCCTGGAACGAGAAGAATTGGGACATTCGCCCAAAGTCCAATCATGACACAGCTTAAAGCAGATAAAAGAATCGTGGCGATCACTGCACCATTAATCGGTATGCCCGCTTCCGATAAAATCAGGGAATTCACGATGAGAATATAGACTATCGTAAAATAGCCGACCACTCCAGCAAGGATTTCACGCTTTCCATTCGTTCCATAGTCGGAAAAATGAAAAAACGTTTCCAAGTTTAATTTCTTCATGTTGTATCCTTATTAAATTTATCCCTCGCCCACCCGTTTGTATTAGTGACAAACTACACTTGGCGATTTTAACAAAAAAAAGGATAAAAATAAATAGTAATGATAAAAATTTGAAAAAAACTGTCGGAAATGAACCCGACAGCCTCGATGTATATATTATTTTTGTCCTTCAGAATACCCATCGACTACCAATTCCAGCTTCCCTGTATCAGGCGAAATGATTAGACCATGCACTGGAATATTTTTAGGGATCAAAGGATGTCCTTTAATCACTTCCACACTGTTCTTACAACTTTCATATACATCATCAAATCCGCGAAGCCAACTGCGGATATCGATTCCTGCAGCTCCCAGTGTATCGATGGTGCTCTTTGGTATATCACGTTCGATCATCTTGTCTACTACAGAATCGGCATCGACTGACGCCATCCCGCAGTCATGGTGAGGTATGACCAATACTTCATCTGCCTTTAGCTCATAAATAGCAACAAGGATACTCCGCATGACACTTCCGAATGGGTGGGAGACGATTGCCCCGGCAGTCTTCAGGATTTTGACATCGCCATTTTTGACATTCAAGGATTTTGGCAATAGTTCAACGAGCCGAGTGTCCATACAGCTTATGATGACCATACGTTTTTCAGGAAACTTATCCGTCCTATACTTAACATATTCACCTTTTTCTACAAACTGTTCATTATAATCAAGAATCTCATTAAGTAAACTCATATTTACCACCTTTTTAAATGTATTTAATCTATGTATTCCACTATGATTATATCAAATATCTAAAAGATTTGCTAAAGGGTAACCCTAGTCAATTTGAACGATGATTCAGAGTGGCTGCACAGAAACCAAAGACGATGATTTTAGGAATTACAGCAACATTTGATGAAAAAGAAAGTATGGGTGTATTTGTCTTGAATCGTTTCCCCCACTCCAAAGGCATCCAGCCTTCTTGGTATGAAACGATCTTTTCCCCGTCTTTTGTGACAATCTCGAAAGAATTCACGCTCCCCGGCGTTTCGATGGGCATCCATTCCGTACCGTCTTCCTTATAGATCATTCCATTGATTTTCACGAATGACCGATTTTCTTGATACGATCCTATAATGCCGCCCTGATCATCCATGATCGTCATTTTATTGAAAAGCCCCCTTTTGATATGGTACTTAGCCAGCAAACGCCCTTCATGGTCCACCAGTTCATATCGCTTGGTCATGAGCATCGACAAGAAATTGGGTATCATCCACATGAACCACTTCATATTCAAATCCCGTATCTCGCCCATTAGTGACCCATCAGGCGCAAAAAGGAGCAGGCGCAATGTCGGTGCTGGCATAAAAGTCAATAAAACATGTTCATTTTTTAATAACCCGGTATTCGTCCCCACGAGTTCATCAGGCAATTCCTTCATTCTATTTTCATATATACGATGACTGACAAATTGGGCAATGCTAAATAAAATAAAAGGAGACGTGATCAATAATATATTGCCCGATATCATCGAAAAAATATGGCAAATGAAAAATACAAATGCCAAAAGAAGAGATATCCAAGATGCATGAAAATTAGAGTTACTCGTTTTTTGATAATATTCACGTATATTCATATCCCGCTCTGCTCCTCACTCCTTACAAGAAAGATTGCCGCCTTAAGGGCGGCCATTGGCTAGCAGTACCACAATCCGCCCGGCATCCACTTCCTAAAAGTGCATGGAAGCAGTTATCATAATACTTTATTCGCGTTAATATGATCTATTCCCTTTTTTAATTAATGGCAATTCCCAACACGGTTCATATAAAAAATGACTCCGAATTGAACGGAATCCTATTGTAGACACAATGGGGTTCTGCCTAATTTTAAAACAAGACTAGTTTATACATAATGTTTTTTTTACTGTATTCCTTATTGGATTGAAGAAATTTGCGACACTCCTGCCGAATTACTGGCTAGCCGAGACACCGCAGCCGCCAGGCGAGGAGGCTTGGCAGGCAGTCGGCGGAAAGAGAGCGGATTTCTGAAATCCACTGAAACATGTTCTAAATAAAAAAACTGCAGTCAAACTCGCTTTTCTTCGAGTTTGTCTATAGTCTGAAAGAATTCCGAATTGAATGGAATCCTCCTTTTACATCATTCTATAATATCCTGAAAATCAACGGGAACCTGTAATCCGTTCCTTCATAAGCCCTAACGGCAGCAATGATGGTGAATACGACTAAAGCTATCCCGATAACCGGCAATAGCAAGAATCCAACCAATACTATAGTGAGTATCCCTGCGACTATTGAATATACGGTGTAGGAAATGAAAAAATTCAAATATTCCCTTCCGTGATAATCCACAAATTGTGACGAGTCCTTCTTCAATATCCAAATCACCAAAGGACCGATAAATGCTGTAAAAAAGCTGATCACATAAATAAGGGCAGCAAACACTCTTTCATCTTTAGTAGGCATAGTGTCTTCTCTCCTTTCTCATATGAATAATACGAATCAAATGAAAAATAGTTTCATTTTTCCTTTCATTTTATTCGAAAAAAGGTAAAATTGGACTGCTTTTTCTTGATAAAGCCAATAAAATCCGGACATGTTCATCATTCTTGTGCATACAGTTTAAATAATGGATTGTCCTATCCCCTCTCTAGAATGGAGTGATGTTTTTTTGCTGAATGAATTTCAAGCCTTCATCCTTGGGATCATTCAAGGCTTGACTGAGTTTTTACCTATTTCAAGTACGGGACATTTATATTTAGGTCGGCATATTTTCCATCTTGACGAGGCCGGCATTTTTCTGGATACCATGCTCCACATCGGAACATTGCTGGCGTTATTGGTCGTCTATAAGAATGAAATAATTGCCATTTTGAAAAATCCTTTCTCCAAAATGACCCTGCTTCTCATTGCTGGGACGATTCCTGCAGTGATTGCCGGCATTTTACTCGGGGATTGGTTTGATGGCCTTTCAAAAACAGGTGTCACCATAGGCTGGGAATTTTTAGCGACCGGACTGATTTTATGGGTCGCGGACGGAGTGAAAAAAGGGGCCAAATCCCTAAATGAAATTTCCATTAAAGATGCGCTGATTATCGGTACCTTCCAAGCTGCTGCCATCATGCCTGCTCTTTCGCGCTCCGGCCTAACAATTGCCGCCGGCCTCTTCTGCAGATTGGATAGGGCCACCGCAGCCTATTTTTCCTTTTTGCTTTCAATTCCTGCCATTACGGGGGGCATCGTATTTCAGATGAAACCGATTTTTACTGGAGATGTAGAACGGCTTCCACTCACTGCTCTTTTCGTCGGAACCCTGGCCGCAGCAATCTTTGGTTATATAGCCGTAGTATGGATGATCGATTTCTTAAAAAAGCGTTCACTGAAAATATTCTCCATTTATGTGTGGGCCCTCGGCGCAATCATTTTATTCATGCAATTCACAGGTAAATTTTAAAGAAAAAAGCGGGCGAAAAAACCAGTTTTTCAAGGAAAAATGCAGGCGTTTGCCTGACGATTTCACCCTTCAAGAAAAAGTTGAAATTTGACGAAAAAAAAAGGCAAAAAACCTATTCCCAAACCGTTTTTTTTTTAGTATTATACCTTCGTAAGGTTCTTTAGATTTGCATATTTTCTGACAATAAAAATAGGGAAGGCAAATGGTGCGCCACCGGTTTCCGGTTCTAGTGGGTTCGATTCCCACCCCGAAATTTTTTGATGAACGACTTAAAAAATTTCGAGGGTGGGCAGCGACTACGCATAAGAACTGCCCTCAAACGGAGGGACGGAAATGTTAAAAAAGAGAGATTTCACAGATTGTTTTTCTCTTTATGAACAAATGACGCATCCAGATGTCTTCCCTTTCGTGCGCCATAAGGTAGATTCATATGAAGAATATGTTTTCATCACTAAGCAAACGATCGAAGCCGAAGATGCTGGGCAACTCATTTCACGAACAATCTTGGATGAATGGGAAAATCCCATCGGTTGTATTTCTTTATACGATATTGAAAATGGTGCAGGTTTCTTAGGCACATGGCTTGGCAAACCATATCATGGAAAAGGGTATAATGCCATTGCAAAAGACGCTTTCTTCAAAGAGCTTTTTTTCGAGCTGGGTTTGGAAACGGTCTTCATGCGTATTCGAAAAAAAAATATCCGCTCTATAAAAGCCGCAGAAAAGCTTCCCTATGCCGTCAATGCCAACGAAACAAGAAAATCCCTTTATGATCAGATCAATCATGAAGGCGATATCTACGATTTGTATGAAATCCCTAAAGATTTATACACCTTTCATATCCTTAGACAGCATGATGATGACGAACAGCAGTTACTTGAAGCATAAACCCAGTTACTTGAAGCATAAACCGAAGAACATTTCAATATGGCTTTGTTTATCTTTTCATATAATGGCCGGAGCTTCCAAACCTGGAAAGCTCTTTTTTCCATTTACATAGGATGTTTAAGATAGATTGCTGCAAATCCCTATTCTTTTTAGGGATATTTTTTTATAATGAATACAATTGACCAATTCATCAATATATTCAAAGCGTCATTGAAAGGACTTAATCATGAAAAAAACATTGGCTTTTATCGTGCAGCTTATCTTCCTGCTCATCATTTGCAAGCTCGGCTATTATTTAGCCAATTTACTTCAATTACCCATACCAGGCAACGTCATCGGCATGATTCTGTTATTCGGTTTATTACAGACGAAGGTTATAAAAGTCGAATGGATTGAACTCACTTCAGGATTTTTGGTAAAGCACCTAGCCTTTTTCTTCATCCCCATTTCAATCAGTTTAATGACAATGGGATGGCTTTTCATTAAATTCGGTTTGCCATTGGCACTTACATTGGGAGTCAGCCTGATATTTGGATTCATCGTTTCAGCTTGGACTGTTCAGAAGCTATCCCATAGAGGAGAGGTTAAGCAGCATGACAGAGCTCATCACAACATATAGCATCTTGATAACCATCCTTGCCTATTTCATTGGAAGGAAAATATATGCTAAACATCCATCACCTTTTACGACGCCCGTATTTTTCAGTACGGTTACAATAATTCTCGTACTGCTGATCAGCGGTTTGGACTTCGAAGATTATTCACCGGGAAAAGACATCATCACCTATTTCCTGGGACCGGCTACCGTTGCTTTGGCCGTACCACTTTATAAAAATAAAAAGATAATCGTTAAATATGCAATGCCGGCAATTAGCGGCATGATATTTGGTCTTATGGTTACATTGATCATTGCCTTCGCCATCGCTAAAGCATTTACTCTTCCGCAATTCATACTCCAAGGATTGGCGGTTAAATCCATTACAGTGCCCATCGCTGTTGAAATCACAGAACTTTATGGCGGAAATTCCAATATATCAGCAGCCTTTGTCATTTTGACTGGGGTACTGGGTACGATGATCGCTCCAAAAATGATGGATAAACTAAACATCACGATGCCCTTCGCTCGTGGTATCGCTTATGGTACGATCGCTCATGGTCTTGGAACTGCTCAAGCTGCCCAGGAAAGTGAGTTCACCGGGGCTGTCGCAGGTGCGGCAATGGCTATCGCAGGTATCCTCATTTCCAGTTTTTTTCCTTTTATAAGTAATTTTCTATAAAATAAAAAGAACCGTATCGTCAATGACGTTGCGGTTCTTTTTTATGATTTATCTTTTTTGCAGATCGTCGTATAAACGCCTAAGAATATAGGTTTTATACAGCTCCAGCTTTTTTTTCTCAATTGGATGATAGCTTATCCCTGCAGCTTTCAGCTGCTGAATGAACCATCCTTTGGAATATTCATAAGCCATTCTACCCCCTCCTCTGTTCGAAAAAGATATGCTGCATAGAGGGGATTGATACTTATTTTTTTGCAGCCATTACTTGAAGTAATAATTCATACATTTCAGCTGCCGTTTTGAATGGGCGTTTTTGACGCATTCTTTCCTGATATTCATCCGATTGTTCCAATAAATCCGCTAATGTAGCATTAAAAATCCGGTCATTTAACTCTTCTTCTTGAATGACTTTACAAAAGCCCTGTTTTTCAAAGCTTGACGCATTCAGGATTTGATCTCCGCGGGATGCATTGGCACTTAGAGGGATAAGCAGCATCGGCTTTTGCAAACCAAGGAATTCAAAGATTGAATTTGAACCTGCCCTTGACACAACGACATCAGCAGCCGCCAAAAGATCGAATAATTCTTCATGTACGAATTCAAAAGGAGCATATCCCCTTTGTTTCAATTCCGTTTTCACATTTCCCTTCCCGCAAATGTGTATAATCTGGTAATCCTTTAATAAGGCATCTAGGTTATCTGTTATCATATTATTGATTTTAACGGCCCCAAGGCTACCGCCCATAACGAGTAACACCGGTTTGTTATTCGTGAATCCACAGAATGCCTTACCAGCAGAAGCGCTTCCCTTAAAAATCCCATCGCGCAATACAGCGCCTAGATACATGGCCTTTTCTTTCGGAAGGTCTTTTTCCGTTTCCTGGAAAGTGGTGAAAATTTTAGATGCAAGTGGCATGGCAATCTTATTAGCCAGACCAGGCGTATAATCCGATTCATGTATCGCAATCGGTATTCTCAGCATCCTGCCTGCCAAAACGACTGGAACCGAAACGAATCCACCTTTAGAAAAAATGAAATCCGGCTTGGTCTTTTTTAATATTTTTCGTGCATCAAAAATTCCTTTTATGACCCGGAAAGGGTCTTTCATATTTTCAACAGATAGATAACGTCGGAATTTACCAACGGAAATCGTTTCATAACGGACCTCGGGAAATTCCGTTTCGATGATGTTTTTTTCAATGCCTTTTTTTGAACCAATATAAGTAACATCCCACTCATGCTTTAAAAACTCCGGGATGATTGCAGCATTAACAGATACATGACCGGCAGAACCGCCTCCGGTAAATACTATTTTCTTAGTCAATATTTCCACCTTCCAAACTTAAAAAATCACTTTGCATCCATATTACCATATATCCTTGCCATTAATAACTTGAAAAAGTATTCAGTGAACCGCAAAATCCCCGTGAGGAATGTAATCATCGATTATTTTTCCTTTTTCAGCATGAATATATTATAATCTTAGTATTCTACAATACTACAAGATACATTGGAGGAGTAATAAATTGCAAGAAGTTTCTGAATCACTCGATCAATTTGATGGAATCGAAGCCTGGACCAAATTAGGAATTTCCATTGGAATTTTTCTAATCTTCCTTTTGCTTCGGAAAGTATTTACTACATATATATTCAAGTTCTTTCTACGAATTGCAGAAAAACGCAAAGTAGAATTTGCCGCCAACTTAATGCTCGCTATAGAACAGCCGGTAAGATGGCTTATCGTTTTAATTGGTGTTATTATTTCACTGCACTATTTTCCGATCGACTCACCTTCGGTTGAATTAAGATCGAAAATATACAGATCGTTTTTTGTCTTCTTATTCTTTTGGACGATTTTCAATATCAGTTCGATCTTAACCATTTTATTTCCGAAATTAGTAGGTAAATTCGGGCTTGAAGTCGATCAAATCGTCATGCCGTTCTTTACGAAAATCATAAAATTAATCATCATTGCTTTTGGTGCCTCCATCATTGCTGAAGAATGGGGATTTAATGTCGATGGATTCGTTGCAGGGCTTGGATTGGGTGGATTGGCTTTCGCTCTTGCCGCTAAAGATACAGTCAGCAATTTCTTTGGAGGGATCGTCATCGTTACCGAAAAACCTTTTACCATAGGAGATTGGGTCAAAACTCCAAGTGTGGAGGGAACCATTGAAGACATCACATTCCGAAGCACCAAAGTTCGGACTTTTGCCCAAGCTTTAGTTACAGTCCCAAATGCGACCCTTTCGAATGAACCGATCATCAACTGGTCCAAGATGGGAAAAAGACAGATTGCCTTCCATTTAGGTGTGAATGTCACGACACCAAAAGAAAAATTGGAAAATGTCATTAAAGACATAGAAAGAATGCTGATTGATCATCCTGAAGTCCATCCGGAAACGATTTTGGTTAAATTTGATGAGTTCAGTCATTCCGGTTTCAATCTTTACCTTTATTTCTTCACGAAAGCGACGGACTTTGGAGGATATTTATCAATCAAAGAAGATGTGAACTTTAAAATAATGGAGATATTGGAACAGGAAGATGTACAAATTGCCATTCCGTCCCAAACCTTCATTCTTCAAAAAGACTCAAATATGGAAGCCATGAATGATTTTGAATCCATGCGAGACTGACAAAAAGACTTGCCCAAAACGGCAAGTCTCAGACTGTAGACAAAACGGCAAGTCTCAGACTGTAGACAAACTCGATGAAAATCGAGTTTGTCTACAGTTTTTTTTAGGGGTTTGTAAAATTTGAACGTTGATTTCCACTCCAGGCACTCGCTTTCCGCGGGCGGTCCGGGAGTCTCCCCTGGACGCGCTTTTCCTGCAGGAGTCTCGCACACCCGCTCCAATCAACTTTGTTTTAACTTTTATATAAACCCTTTTGCCTAAAGTCTTTATTGTTTTAGTATAGACTATTTAAAACTTGAGGTGATGAGGATGCTTTCTAAACATGATTCTATTCAGCGAGATCAACTTGAAATGATTACTTTAGATCAACTGGTGCCAGCAAACCATTTGGTTCGTAAATGGAGGCTGCCATTGACTTCTCTTTCATTTAGAAAGTAGGACGCCCAAGTATTAATCCAGCTAAATAAGTTAAACTGACCTTCATTCAATATACCTTCAGTATTCGTTCAATACGTAAAACATTTGAAAGAAGGTTGAAACAAATATAATATGGCTTACCGTTGGTTCTTTGCCTCAGCAGCTGGCATTAAGATACGGCAGAAATGTTCAAACAGGTCTGTATCTTTAAAGCGTCGTTTAATTTTTCCCGAACATTGAGAAATGAGGCACTTTATCATGAATACCATATCGCACTGACTTTCACATGTGTGGAATCCATGAATACTTGCTCTGCACTTATTAACTTAAATAAGCGAAAATTCAAAGGGAATTTCAAAAGGGGTTCGGAATTTTTTAATTCCGAACCCTTTTTGTCTACAAACTGTGACTTGCCCAAAACGGCAAGTCTTTTTTAGCTTCAAATAAAAACTCTTAAAACATCACATGCTTATGTGATATAATTCTTTCATTGTGTTGAAAATTCCAAATATTGATATTGAGGTACTTTAATGAATCAGACTTATACTAAATCACAAAAGATCCGCCTGTTATTTTATATATTGATACCTATCCTGATAACCCAAATCAGCATGTATGCCATGACCTTTTTTGATGTGATGATGTCGGGACAATACAGCACTCAGGACGTTGCTGGCGTCTCCATCGGCAGTTCGCTATGGACACCCGTGTACACGGGGCTGAGCGGGATATTGATTGCCTTAACGCCGGTGGTTTCACAGCTGGTCGGTTCCAGGCAGTCTAAATCCGTTTCCTATTCCGTGATGCAGGCCATTTATTTAGCTGTCGCTTTAGCCTTGTTCATATTAATCATTGGGGCGTTTTCTTTGAACCCCGTATTGAATGCCATGGACCTTGAAGATAGTGTACACATGGTTGCTCATGATTATTTGATCGCACTTTCACTCGGTATCATTCCTTTATTCATTTATAATGCGTTAAGGGCCTTCATTGATGCTCTGGGGCAGACCAGGATTTCCATGATCATCACCTTATGTGCACTTCCGGTAAATGTCCTTTTTAATTACCTGTTAATCTACGGGAAGTTTGGATTCCCCGAACTTGGCGGTGTCGGTTCCGGGTACGCCACTGCCATTACTTATTGGTCAATTGCCCTGGTTGCCATCCTTGTTGTAATAAAAATCAACCCGTTTTCGACATATAAGGTTTTCAATGAATTTTTCCGGGTTTCCTGGAAAGAATGGCGGGCTTTATTATTGATTGGGGTACCCATCGGGCTGGCTATCTTTTTTGAAACAAGCATTTTCTCGGCCGTCACCCTTTTGATGAGTAAGTATGATACCGTGACAATTGCTTCGCATCAGATTGCCATGAATTTTGCGTCCCTGCTTTATATGATACCGCTAAGTATATCCATGGCTTTGACGATCGTCATTGGATTTGAAATTGGGGCAACCCGTTATAAAGATGCAAAAGTGTATAGCTGGATTGGCATATCGATGGCCTTGACGATGTCGCTCGTTTTGTCGACCATCCTATTCCTCTTCCGTGAACCTGTGGCTTCTTTATACACAAAAGATCATGAGGTAATGATGCTGACTTCACATTTTTTAATATATGCCATCTTCTTTCAGATATCGGATGCCCTCCAGGCACCCATTCAGGGTATATTGCGTGGATATAAAGATGTTAATGTCACATTTGCGATGTCACTGGTCTCCTACTGGATTCTCGGGCTTCCCATTGGCTATTTTTTTGCAAAGTATACCGATATGGGAGCCTTTGGGTATTGGATCGGCTTAATTACCGGCTTGGCTCTCGGAGCTATAGGCTTGGCGGCTCGCTTACGGTTCATACAGCAAGTGAAATATAAAAAAATGGCGTGAAAAAAGAGTGGGGCTGGATTACCGGCCTCACCCTTTTTCATTCTCACGCTAGGCTTTATATATTTTCCCAAGAACATCCTTACCGCCTGTTACCGGTATGATGCTGCCGGTAATGAAATCTGACTCCTCATCACAAAGAAACGTGACGACCCTCGCTATATCTTCGCCTGTACCCGGTCTGCCGACTGGAACCGTACCATCCTTTTTTGCCCTCGCGCCCCTGATTTCCCCCTCTTTCCAATCACCTACGATATCACCAGGACAGACCATATTCACGGTGATGCCATGTGTAGCTTCTTCGGCAGCTAAAGTTCTTGTCAAGGAGGTCAAGCCGCTCTTTGCAGCTGCAAAAGCAGAACGATAAATCCAGCCTGGTGCAGTTTCACACCGTTCAAACCCTAATGTAATGACTCTGCCCCAGTTTCTACTTCGCATTTGCGGAATAAGTTCCTTCGCAAAATAGAAAAAACCATTTAAATTCCCATCCATGATGTACTTCCATTCATCACTGCCATATTCAGTCATGTGTTTACGATCATGCATATATGGCCCTGCGTTATGAACGAAGATATCAACATGGCCAAAGGCCTCCAAAATCTTTTGTAAAATATTGCGGCAATCTTCTTCACTTGACGAGTCACCTTGAATCGCAAGTGCCTTAACATGGTATTTTTCCTGTAATTCATCCACTAATGCTAAAGCTGCCTTTTTACTTTTTCGATAAGTAATGATAATGGACATTCCATTATCCGCGAGTGAAAATGCCATCCTTTTGCCGATTCCCGTTGCTCCACCAGTAATAAAAGCTACTTTTTCATCCACAGGCCTACCCTCTTTATCTAATGGATTTTACTTAATTATACATAAGTTTATTCCATTTTCTATAATTTAGTAATTTTATAAAAGAACCTATGGGCTTTAGCTGCATAAAATATAACAAATAAACCTGTCAGACCATAAGCAGGAGAGAGGAATTCAATATGTTTCCCTGGAATTCACTTTTTTCTTTTAAGAATAACCCGAACCAAAAGGACTTTTTGAAAAATATGCAGCAAAGTGACGTACAATCATTCATTGAAAAAGTATTCTCACAAGTCATCCCTGACAATATGCAAAGTATGATGAACCAAAATGATGGTCGCTCACAAAAAGAAAATGCCAGATCTGAACATCCTTTACATGCCGAAGTATTTGAAACTCACTTATATGTCTTTGTAAGAATACCCATAGAAAATGAATCTTGGCTAAAGAAAATGAAACTTTACCATACTTCTAACCAATCCATCATCGAGGGGATTCCTGAAGAGTCGGATCGACATGTCATAACACTCCCCGCACTTGTTAAGAAAAAAGGGGCTTCAGCCCAGTATAAAGAATCAACATTGGAAATACGTCTTCAGAAAAGTTTCAACACACAGTATTCAGAAATCGATGTATCCGAGATTTAAGTTGCTATACATGGACCTCACTGATGATAAGGTGCTGTTCCTGTTAGTTCTTGGTCCAATCCTTTTAGAATCCGCTAAACTTCATTTCTGGAATGGCATGATCCATACTCATAAAAAAAAGCGCACCCCATATAATGGGATGCGCTTTTCTACTAATCTATTATTTTCCGATGAATTGTTGAGTCCAGTAGTTACCAGATTCTACGTAACCTACTCCGATATGAGTAAAGCTTGAGTTCATGATGTTTTCACGGTGTCCTTGGCTATTCATCCAAGCTTGTACCACTTCTTCAGGTGTTTGTTGACCTTGTGCGATGTTTTCGCCAGCTGTTTTATAGCTGATTCCGAATTGTTTCATCATATCGAATGGTGAGCCGTAAGTTGGGCTATTGTGATCAAAGTAGTTTTTATCTTTCATGTCTTGAGACTTGATACGTGCAACTTTGCTCAACTCAGTGTCGATTTTAAGAGCTGCCAAACCTTGTTTTTCACGTTCTGCATTAGTTAATTTAACAACTTCTTGTTCAAAAGCGCTTAATTCAGAGCTTGTCTCTTGTTTTTCATCAGTTGATTTTTCAGGTGTTACTTCAGGTGTTTCAGGTTTTGCTTCAGGTTTTGCTTGGTTCGTTGTTCCAGCTTCTTGACCTGGTGTTTGAACTGGTGTTTGAACTGGCTTTTGAACTGGTGTTTGTTGTGCCTGCGCTGCAGGTAAAGTGATATTGTATTTAGCTAGGTATTGGTTAAGGACTTTTTGCATATCCTCTTTATTAATAGATTTATAAGTTACTTGTTTAACAGTATCACAGTTGGCTGCTTCAGCTTGGTTAGCTCCTACTCCTGTGAATATAATAGCTGCAGCCGCTGCTGCTGACATAAACATTTTCTTTTTCATTCGTATTTCCTCCTGTGATGTTCGTTTTGTGTTGTGCTTTGCTTCTGGAATTATCATAACATGCACTTTTTGTAATAAATGCACCATTAATTTCCATCGAATTTAACAGGATACGAAAGAGAAAATATTATTATCCTAGTTTCAGAGAAAACTTGTAAGAATGCTTTACCTATCTATGTTTCTTTCGTTGGTATATATACTCATATTTTTCCAGCCCTTACTTGTCAATGGTAGTTACATAGAACCATTTCCATTGAATACTAATAACTTTTTGTTGACATATCGTATTTAACCAACACAATATGACTTTCATTACTTTTATGTTACAAATTTTTCGATTTAACTTCGACACTCCGTCTTTTGTCTAGATTATTTCTACCCTATTGCCTTGAGCCATTTTTCAAAAAAAAAAAAAAAAAAAACAATCCGGATTCACTCCCGAATTGTTTTGGTTTTGATGGTCATTCATCATTTCATTTCTTCATCGTCCATTTCGTCCATTTCCTTTTTCCCGCCATTTTGTTCAGGAGTGCTTGGTTTCCCTATGACGAATTCTTTCTTTGGCATGTTGTGCATATCCCTTGCCGTTACATGGGCATATACATAATAGGTTCCTTCTTCATCAAAAGTCTTTTCCAATTCATATATGCCATTTCCTTTATGTTTTACTGCAATCTTGTCATGGTCATCGCTATTCGCAAGCCAAATTTCAAAACTGACATCATCCGCATCTGTCACGACTTCGTCCCCATAAGTCACTTTTGCCTGAAATTTCACAGGCTCATTCACTTTACCCTGAATTGGATCGACAGCTAAATCGACATTTAACATTTTCGGAATTTCCTCTTCCTTGCCGCATCCGGCCAAAAAAATTAATGTCATGCAAAATAACACGATTTTTTTCATTTTTGAACGTATCCCCTTTTTATGAATTCCATTCTTCTTTTATAACCGGTAGGATGACCCTGACTTTTGTTCCCCTTTTTTCCTTGCTTTCTATTTCGATTTTACCATTTTGCAATTCCACCAATTTCTTGACAATGGACAGTCCAAGCCCTGAACCGCCATCAAAACGGCTGCGTGCTTTGTTCACTCGGTAAAAACGATTCATGATATGTGGCAGATCCGCTTCCGGGATCCCGTTACCCGTGTCAGTAATCAGCAGTTCGCAATCATCTTTATGCTGAATTAGGGTAATATGGATCGACCCTCCAGGATCCGTGTACTGAATGGCATTATCAAAAATGTTATGCAGGATCTGTTCCATCCTTCCTTCATCCCCAAAAATAATCGGGTCTGGATCCAGATCCAGCTGTAAGTCAAATTGCTTTTCTTTTATTATCGGTTCATATTTCACAAGTACGTCTTCTATGAATTGGGCATAGGCAATCGGGGTTTTATTTAACAAGAATGGATCACTATCCATTTTTGTTAAGTCCATCAGATCTCCCACAAGCCGCTGCAGCCTAAGGGCCTCCCTTGAAATGAGATGAAGGTATTTCCGTTGTTCTTCATCATTTTTCACGACGCCATCCAATATGGCCTGCGTGTATCCCTTTACGTAACTAAGCGGGGTTCTGAGCTCGTGTGCAACATTTTCTAGAAATTCTTTTTTTCTTTCTTCTTCCAAATGGATGGAATTGGCCATATCATTAAAGGCTATTGCCAGTTTACCTATTTCATCATGGCTCCTTACATGGACCTGTATGTCATAATTCCCCTCTGAAACACGATGGGCTGCAGTCTCTATTTCCTTAATCGGACTGATTAGCCTTTTCAACCATTTTGTAGTAAAAAATATCGCGACTATCAAGAATAATAGTACCGCTGCCAACCATTTTGCTGCAAATTCCTTTAGCAAGACCGTAATGGAATCTACTGGAATATATGTATAGATGATACCTTCGAGGCGATCTTCGTCAATAAGGGGGATGATCGCCGCTACAATGTTCTTTTCAAACCTTTTCTCATATCCCTCTTTTTCAACGGCTTTCCCATCTAAAAGCATTTCCCGTTCTTCTTCAGAAATAAGGGTATCATAATTGATTTCAAAAGGCAGACAGGCACTCAATTCCCTGGGATTGTTGACGACAAAGACCTCGCTGTCATTCTTACTGTTAAACCATTCAACTTTTTCCTTGAAGTCATCACTGATTTCTCCGCCGGTATAATCCGCCCCTAGCAATGATGCTTCATTGACTAAATCTGTTTTAAGCTTCTCCACATATAGATTTTTATAATAATATTGAGAAAGTGAGTAAGCGAACAAAACGGAAAGGATGATGGCGGTGATGATGGTGAGCCATAATTTAAATGAGAGGGTTCGCCATTTATTGATCATTTCTTTTCCTCTATCTTATAACCGATTCCCCAGACGGTTTGAATGTAATCGGCCGCTCTTAATTTCATTCGTAACGTTTTGATATGGGTATCCACGGTACGTAAAGATCCTCCATACTCCCCGCTCCATACATTTTCAAGCAGTTGTTCACGGCTGAGCGCCTGGCCTTTATGACGCATAAGAAATAACAGCAATTCGAATTCTTTCAAGGTTAAATTGATTGCCTTCCCTTCAACCAATACCGTTCTGGATTGTAAGTTCAAGCTAATTTTACCGAATCGGACATGGTTTTGATTCTCTTCATTCAATGATAATTTCCCTGTCCTTCGCAATACAGCTTCAACCCTAGCGACCAACTCTCCTGGATTGAACGGCTTGACGATATAATCGTCGCCGCCAAGCTTCAGCCCTTTCACCTTATCCCATTCTTCACCTTTCGCACTGACAAATATCACAGGGATCTCCCAATTTTCACGAATTTCTTCACAAACGGAGAAACCGTCCATACCTGGCATCATGATATCCAATAGGATTAAATCCACTTCCTCTGTTTCAACCATCCTTATAGCTTCTTTTCCATTCGCAGCTTGAAGGCATCGATAACCTGAGTTCAGCAAATACATTTCAACTAGATTTCGCATATCTTCTTCATCATCCACGACTAAAATGTTGTAAGCATGCATGTCATCTACTCCCTCAACATCAATTGGAACGGACCTTCGCCGACTTTTATCGTTTTTTTAACATCGACTGTTTCAGCATCCATTACATACACTTCATCACTATCATATCCCGCCACGACCACATCTTCATTGAAGTTCGCCATTTCAAAGGGGTTGACGCCGACCACTTTGCTTTTCACTTCCTCATATTGATCATTCAATTTATATAAGGAGCTTGTACCATGACTAAGGACAAATATACCTTCAGCATTCTCCAGGAACTTTATCGGCATGGTGGGGGCCTTCAGCTTCTTCTTCAATTCTCCTGTTTTTGCCGAATAAATATATAGATCATCTTCCACTTGGTCCCCATCACCGTGTCCTCCGATCCATATTTCATCCTTTTCTTCCCTTAATAATGTGCCGGTGCTGGAACTATGTACGGGAAATTCGAAATCGACTTTTTTCGTTTCAAGATTTATCACTGAACATTTGGTATCACCAAAATTAATAACATACAAACGATTCGCTTGCTCTCCTTGAAGAACGGTCAAGGGGCTTTTACCAACCTTGACAATATCCTGTTCCTCCCCATCAGCATTTAAAAAATAAATGGAATGATTCGCTTGATTGACCGCCACGATGCTTTTTCCATCACGTAACAACTGCATATTGACGATTCCTTTCCCAATTCCCCAACTGTTTATCAGTTTTCCTGCTGATAAAGAGTAAACTTGGACATTCTTCATCTCCTTTCCATAAAGCAGGATAGTATCTTTATCTGCCAGGAGCAGGGCACCGGTAAATGGTTCTGAAATATCCCATTTTGCAAATGGATGATAGTTTTCATCTATAAAAGTCAGAGAAGTATCCTTGATATTGACAGTCGCCAGAAAAGATTCACTTTTATTGATTTTAGTAAATGCATTACCGCTATTACACCCAGTAAGCATTACGATGGCAAGAAAAAGCCCAATGCCCCACTTCATATTTTAAGCTCCTTATTCATTAAATATCTATTTTTTTAAAATTTTAACAATGATTTGTGAAAAAAGTATGAAGCGGAAAAGAATATTTGCTAACAACATCCGTATCACAATCGGAAATCATAATCTTTCCAATTCAGTGATATAAAGCATGACGATCGCATTTTTCATTTCTTCCGAAAGCGAAGATTCCATCACGCGTTTAATGCAGAGGTAAAATTTCTCCAATACTGTTTTTCGGGCACGGGGATGGGCATTTTCATCCAAGAGCTCACGGCGGATGAGTTCCGACAAAACTTCCCTTCCACCTCCATCGGTCACCTTACGATTGTTCCATATGCTTAAATAAGCCACCAGTAATTCTTCTTGCCTGATATTTTCTTTCATAGTATCCCTTCCATCCATTACTAATTCATACATATTATTGATCAAGTTCGTAAAGACTATCTTAATAATACGATCACGCTTTTTAAAATTCAAAAAAGGAGTGAGTACAGTGTCTCAAGTATACCGCTGTCCGAATTGCCGGACAAATAAATCTCGCTTCAATCTCATTCAGCAAGTAGCAACCCCCGTTAAAAAGGATCCGCAATCCGGTGAGATTGTTGAACAATATTCGAACGATTCCCTTCAGCCGTTCCATCTAGCATATAATGGTCCTGAAGTTCGGGTGCAATGTGCTGCTTGCGGATTAATAGAAGACGAAAAGACATTTGCCGCCTTTGGAATGCAAGAATAAAAATGGTCAGACCCACAAATGGGTCTGACCATTTTTTCAATCTTTTCCCACCGACATCTTAGCCCGGTCTATGGCAATTGGAATGGCTTTTCCATCCTCATATCCTTCATCCAATAATGCATTCGCGATCTCTATAGCCTTTTCCCTGACTTCTTTATCTAGATTCTTCATCGAATTTGGGTAATCGTTCTTATTCCATGGCATTAATACCGCCTCCTTGATAAGAAAGTCTTCTTATATGTTTCCCTTCATTTATGGGCGGTAAACGTTTATCGGGCCGCTCTCGCTTCCAAAGCTTTCAACTGACCGATCAACATTTCCTCATCCAACTTTTCCCCGATCATGACGATATTCAATGGCATTTTCATCATTTCATTCATATACATCGGCATTCCGTAGGAGTATTGAAATAAATGGGGGTATTGTGAATGTGTAAAGGAAATGTATCCTTTCATTCTATATACCGTTTCCGGCAGGGACCTGAGCCACTCTTCAAAGTCGGTTTGTGCCACGGCACCTTCAAATGTATGAACGACTGCAGTTAAATGCAAATGGTCATGTACATCAAGCTTTTGATGGCCATTTTGCCGATTTCTTTGCATTCCTTGCAATGATTTCAAGGAAACGTCTGCATACTCCGTCAATAAACATACAGCATCCGTATTCAGCGCCTGTATCGTATATATCAGTTGTGCAGCCTCCATCTCACTTACTAAATCCGCTTTATTCAATAATATGAAATCGGCATGGTGGATTTGCTCGGCCAGCAGCTGTCGAAGCTGCGGAGACAGTTCCTCGCGATCGCGCCACCTTAATAAATCGACCACCGTGATAATCCCTTTATACTCCAGCCTTTTGGCGAAAATCGGCGACATGATGCCATCCAATACTTCAACTGGATGAGCAGCGCCCGTCGTTTCAATATAAACCGCATCCAGGTCATTTTCGGTTAGCAATCCATGAAGCTGAACCTCCAGTTTATCTTGAATTGTGCAACAGATGCACCCGTCAAACAACTCCTTCAGAGGCACTCCATCACCAATGAGTCCGCTGTCAACCGATACACTGCCAAGCTCATTTAAAAGCACGGCCACTTTTCTGCCCGCGTCACTTTCCTGCTTTAATATATTTCGAAGAAGCGTCGTTTTCCCGCTGCCGAGAAAGCCGCCCAATATGTATACTTCGGTTGTTTTCATTCTTATCTGCTCCTATAATCCGGTTAAATTCGATTCGGTTAAATTTTATCATACTTATCTTACTAACGCACTTGCCGGATCCAAATAAAAAAACCAGCCCTTAAGCTGGTTTCAGACATAGACAAATTCGAAGAAAAGCGAGTTCGGCTTCAGTTTTTTATTTAAAAACGCTCCAGTCGATTTCAGAAATCCGCTCCCTTTCCGCCGACTGTCTGCCAAGCCTCCTCGACGCAAGCGTCTGTGGGGTCTCGGCTAGCCAGTTTTTCGGCAGGAGTGTCGCAAATTTCTTCCATCCAATAAGGATTACAGTAAAAAACCATTAAGGATAATCTGATTGTTTTTTAAAATCATGGTTGGGGATGAGACCATTCCGATTTCCCTTTTGTCGACAAATTGAAACCAGCCTGGAAGCTGGTTTTTCAACATTGATTCATGCTTGAACTTCGTCTTTTTCGTAAATCGGCACCCAACCTGCAGCTGTAACGAAAATGCGGACAGCAACAGTTTTCCTATCCTCTGCAAGCGTGAAATAGTGTCTTGTTGATTCTGGTACACTAATAAGATCTCCTGGATTAAGGCGCACATCAAACCACTGTTTATCTTTGCCTTCAATGGCAAAGATACTCGTTCCGCCTGCTATGAAACGCACTTCATCATCCTCATGGTGATGTTCCTGCTTAAAGTTTTCAAGCATTTGATCCAAGTTCGGATTCGCATCGGATAATGTGATGATATCATGCGCTTTATATCCTCTTCTTTCGGAGATTTCCGCTATCTCTGATTGGAATGCTACAAGGATTTCCTCCTTGTCAGCATCTGTTAGATCGTATTTTTCCACGAGATGGGCCGGTAATTTAGAAATGTCCCATTGCTCATAAATAACCCCTTGTGTTTCTAAAAATCCTTTTACCTGTTCACCGTTTTCAATAACCTCGTTTGTTTCATGGAATCTGATTGTCGCCATCATTCATTCCTCCTCTATGAGTGTTTATCTTAAAGACCCTGCAAACGCCTTTTGTTGATTAAGCAACAGTTGATATTGAAATAAAAATTCGCAAGCTTCAAGTATTCTCTTTGCTTCGAGTCCGCTTTTACCCCAAACCGTAATACCATGATTGCGGATCAGCACTGCGCCAGAGTCTTCTTCGACATGTGGCTCGAACTTATCGGATAACAGCGGAATGTCAGCATGATTATATATGATTGGAATCCGAAGTTCCGAATCTTCATCCCACCGACCGGTCGCTTTAATGATTTCATGATTACGAAAAGAAACTTGGCCTTCATCTCCGTACAATTCGGATATCACATTATTTTCAACTGTATGGACATGGAGTACACAGTTCGCATTCGTTTTCCGGTAAATGACTGTATGAAGTAAAGTTTCGGCCGATGGTCTTAGGTTCGTTTCTTCAACTGGCTTTCCTTTTAAATCCACCAGTAAAAAGTCCGAATCCGATTGCTTCCTTTTATCCTTACCGCTTGCCGTAATATAAAAGTAAGGGTTTTTGGGCTCCCGAATGGACAAGTTCCCGCTAGTTCCCATAAACCAATCCCTTTCGGCCAGTTCAGCTTTAATATCTGCCAGCTCCTGCCATTCTTTAGAATGATCGTTCACGCTTTAACCACCTCCTGCTGCTTTAAAATATCAATTACATCAAAAAACGTTTCAAAGCCTTGATGTGGAATCCCTTCCCTATCGCATTTTTCAAGCAGTATGTCACGGGCTATGACAAAATCGGCCTGTTTTGCAGCTTCAAAATCCGTTATTGAATCTCCAATAACGAATTTAAAATCTTCCGCACCCGCAATTTCCCTCATAATGGATGGCTTGCAGCAACCGCAATCATTATTACATTGATCATCACAAGCATGTGGCCACTCAATATAAATCTTTTCCTTATCAAAAAATGCATGGTTGCAATAAACGGACTCTGTTGGCAAGATATCATTTAAAAGCGGTGCAATGAAAAAATCCATGCCCCCGCTTACAATATATAAAGGAATGTTGGCTTGTTTCGTATACTCAACGAATTCATTAAACCCTGGACGAATGCCGGCCGTCTTTCTTACATATTGGATGATGTCATCCTTCAAGCCGCTATCAAGCAGGGAAAACATATCCCCTACTCCTGAAGATATACTGATTTTTTGCTGAAGGACACCATCTTTCAACGCTTCCCATTCCGGAGGCGCAAATTTCTTCATGATGGAAATGATATTATCCGTGTTGGTGATCGTTCCGTCAAAATCACAAAAGATGATCGGTTTCATTATTTCTTATAGGCCTCCCCATAACACAAGAGCTTTTTTTAGTGTTTCATCCTCAGCAGCCGCTTCAGATAGGTCCTTTCCTGCCAGTACGGCTTCCACAGCAGAACGGAAAGCCTTTGCCCCGCCCTCTGCTCCATCAGGATGCCCGTGAATTCCACCTCCGGCATTAATCACACTATCGATTCCAAAATCCTTGATTAGGTCCGGAACCATGCCCGGATGAATGCCAGCAGAAGGAACAGGGAAGGCTTTTTTCCATGAAAGTTCATCTTTTGTCAGAGCTTCAGCAATCGCCAAGGTCTCCTTTTTTTCAAGTGCGACACTTCCATAAGGGGATGGGAACAAGGATAAATCCGCACCTGATAACCTTACTAATTTACCAAGCAATAATGGATAGCCGACCCCATAAAATGATGAAGCTGCCAATGCCCCGCTATATGCGGGGTGCGCCATGATCGGCAGCTTGATACGATCATGTTCACTCAAGGCCTGCAATACATCCAAACCATATGTATGAACGTTGAACAACAAGGCATCTGCCCCTGCATCAGCCGCTTGCTCTGCCTTATCCAATAATTCAAATGTTTTCCCTGATAGATTGACAGCATATAAAGTTCGGTGGCCAGTGGTTTCATAGACATCATTCAATATTCTTTTTCCCGTTTTTATTCTATCGAAAAATGGAGTCAGTTCCTGGTCGAAGAGGATCTCATCATCTTTAACCAGGTCGACACCTCCTAATGCTTGTTGCCTCAGTTGCTCATTATGGAATGTCAGGTCTCTTCCTAATACACCTTTAAAGATGCTCATCACCAGGGGCCGGTTAAATACGCCAACCTTTTTCCTAATGCCTTCAATGCCAAATTGCGGCCCGGGAAAGGCTTTTTGAATATCACCGACAAAATCCAGGTCGATAAGTTTTATTTCTCCGTCCAATGAAAGTTTGCCGAAGACCGTCGTGAGGATTGCAGGTAAATCATTGGAGAAATTCCTTGCCGGATAGGCAATTTTAATAAGCGAACGGTATATTTTACGATTAAAGTAGCTGTTTGCCCTCTCTTCTTCAGAAAGTGGTGTCACCGATACGACGCGTCCCTTATGTTTTTCCAGTTGTTTCTGGACCAAATGGGGCAGGTCCGTCCATGTCCCGACAGTCAATCCTAAGGCAATGCTCTCTGCTTTTTTCTCATGATTTCCCTTAGAATCATGAATTAAATAAGTAGCGACTATCTCGCTCATTTGATCACTCCTATATCACGTTAGTAAACTCTCGATGTCATTAACCTGAAATGGTCTCAAAATGGCAAAAGCCCCTTCATAAAGAAGAGGCTTTAAAAAGCCATCTTCTTATCTCCCAGCCATTGGCTGCAAGAATTAGCACCGTGCCTTGTGGATTTCAAGAAAAATCCGGCGAAGAATTCCGCCCCATTTTACAATGGAATTACGGTCGGTTGCTGGGCTTCATAGGGCTAGTCCCTCCACCTGCTCAAAATAAGAAAACGCTGATATATAAATTTGCATCCAAGTATCGAAAGATTAAGAATTTATTTTGTATTCTGACAGGTAATCCCTACTTTGTCAATAAGTTTTAACTATTTAAGAGTGAATTAATCGGATATATCATTGTAGTTAAAATAATTTTAATTTACTTATCCGTTCCACAGCCTCTTTCAGCCGTTCTTCCGAAGTCAGCAGCCCTACCCTGACGTATCCTTCGCCAAATTCACCAAATCCATTCCCTGCGGCAACAGCTACGTGGGCATGCGTTAATAAATAATCTGCAAAACTCTCGGAAGTAAAACCTTTAGGTACCTTGAGCCAGGCAAAAAATGATGCCGCAGGAGCTTTGACATCCCAGCCGATTGCCCTCAATCCCTCAATGAAAACATTCCTTCGCCCCTCGTACATCTGCACTAACTGCTCTACACAGCTCTGCGAGTCAAGCAAAGCGCTTGCCGCAGCTTCTTGTATCGCCGGGAAGAGACTCACATAAAGATGGTCTTGTAATAGTTCAAGAGCTTCTATGACACTCTTATTCCCCACTGCAAAGCCGACTCTCCACCCTGCCATATTGTATGTTTTCGATAGTGTGTATATTTCTATTCCTATTTCCTTCGCTCCATCTGACTGAAGAAAGCTTATCGGTTTTTTTCCGTCGAATCCTATCGCCCCATAAGCGAAGTCGTGGACCACACAAATTGAATGCTCTTTTGCAAAGGAGACGGTCTCATCAAAGAAACTTTCAGTTGCAGAAGCACCTGTGGGATTGTTCGGATAGTTCAAGAACATCATTTTGGCTTTATCAAGTACTTCTTTATGTATGTCACTGTATTTTGGAAGAAAATCATTTTCTTCTGTCAAGGGCATGAATTCGGTCTTTGCCTGGGCTAAAACAACACCGGAAAGATAATCCGGATAGCCGGGATCCGGAACAAGGATCGTATCACCCGGATTCAATAAACACTGCGGCAGTTCGACTAGACCTGCCTTTCCCCCGAAGAGAATCGCCACTTCACTTTTCGGATCCAGCTTGACACCGTATTCACGTTCATAAAAGACGGCAGCAGCATCTTTTAAATATTGATGCCCCCGGAATGGCGAATATTTATGATTAATCGTTTTTTCAGCGGCAGACTGCAAACTTTTCACGATATGGTCTGGTGTCGGCTGATCAGGGTTTCCCTGACCTAAATTAATGACATCATGTCCTTGCTCCGTGATGGCATTGACTTTTGCGACTAGTGAGGCAAAAAACTGCTTGGGCAGGTCCTGAAGCTGTCCGGATTTTTCGAATTGCACCATTTATACACCTTCTCTGAAATTTCTTGAAATTCTAGTCACAAATGATATATGTTTATCATAGTCTTGTAAAGCATTTTTTACATGTGGGGGTTTTAAACGATGAAGTGGAAAATAGCTTGTATTCAAATGGATATAGCATTCGGGCAACCGGATATCAATTTTCAGGTTGCGGAACAATGGTTGGAAAAAGCAGCACGGTCAGAACCCGATATCGTCATTTTACCAGAGCTTTGGACAACCGGATACGACTTAAGCAGGTTAAATGAGATTGCTGATCAAGAGGCGGAAAAAACGATTGAATTTCTTAAAACACAGGCAAGGAAACACGAAATTCACATCGTAGGCGGTTCCATTGCGAAAAAAACGAGCAAAGGAATCTATAACACCATGATCATCATCGATAAACAGGGAAATCTCATAAAAGAATATGATAAGCTTCACTTATTTCAGTTAATGGATGAACATCATTTCCTGAAGCCAGGAGAAAAAGATGGTTTATTTACTCTTGATGAAAAAATATGTGCTGGTTTCATTTGTTATGACATCCGATTCCCTGAATGGCAGCGTGCCCATACCGCTAAAGGTGCCGAAGTTCTATTCGTTACGGCTGAATGGCCAAAGCCGAGACTCGATCACTGGAGAGCCTTATTGATTAGCCGCGCCATCGAGAACCAAGCCTATGTTGTAGCCGTTAATCGCTCAGGCTCTGATGTCAATAATATATTTGCCGGTCATTCCTTGATCATTGATCCTTGGGGGAATATCATAAGTGAAGCCGGAGAAGGAAACGAACTCCTGACAGGCACCTTGGACTTCAATAAAGTTACGGAAGCACGTAACAAAATACCTGTATTCGAAGATCGCCGTCCTGATTTTTATTAATTTACCCATTGACAAACTATTTAAAAAGTTGATATTATTTTCCCGAAGATTAAAATTTCAGAAAACATTTACTCTTATCAAGAGCAGGCTGAGGGATAAAGGCCCTATGAAGCCCAGCAACCGACTGTAATACCATTGTGAAATGGGGCGGATTCACCGCCGGATTTTAAAATCCACAGAGCACGGTGCTAATTCCACCAGAATTCATATTCTGGAAGATAAGAGGTCCGAAGCCAAAACTTCTGCCTCTTTCTATATGAAAGAGGCTTTTTTATTCTTATTTTGAATCCGGAGGGAAAAAGAATGACTCAAAACCATTCAAATTTTAAGAGATTGACAAACGAAACAGCTATAACCCTTGCAAAAAAACTTGGGTTGGTCAATGCAGATGCAAGTTTAACATGTAAAGAAATCGGCGATGGAAACTTAAATTATGTTTTTCATATTACAGACACAGTCACAAATAAAGGAATTATAATTAAACAAGCGGTCCCTTATGCCAAGGTACTGGGCGAAAGCTGGCCGCTGACATTGAAAAGAGCTGCCATTGAAGCGAATGCGCTGATTCATTTCAGAAGTTATTGCCCAGAATTCGTACCGCAAGTCTATTATTCTGATGAACAGCTTGCCATCACGGTCATGGAGGATTTATCGCACTTGAAAATCGTTAGAACAGGATTGATCGAAGGCGATTCATATCCATTGCTTTCACAGCATATTGGTGAATATGTTGCGAAAACGGCATTTTATACATCCGATTATCATTTAGAACCCTCTGCGAAAAAGGAAGTGGCCCGACATTTCACGAATCCCGAACTCTGCAAAATCACTGAGGTCTTTATTTTCACAGATCCATTTTTTGAGGAACTCCCGGGAGATTTCGAGGTGGAATTGACTGATGCCGCCAAAAATATATGGAATGATAAAGAAGTGATCCTTGAGGTCGCTAAACTGAAACAAAGCTTTGAAACCGAGCAGGAAGCTTTGCTTCATGGAGATTTACATACTGGAAGTATATTTGCAAGTGAAACTGAAACAAAGGTAATCGATCCGGAATTCGCTTTTTATGGTCCAGTTGGTTTTGACCTTGGTCAATACACCGCCAACCTCCTCTTTCAGGCAGTCACACGTAATAGCGCTGGAAAGGAAGAGATTTTCACACACCTTAATGAATTTTGGAAGGCCTTTGAAGAAACTTATTCCGAATTATGGGAAGGCCAAAATAAAAGCCCATTTCGCCATGTGAAAGGTTATCTGCCTTATTTACTGACAAAATTCAAAAAAGATGCATTCGGCTTTGCCGGCTGTGAACTGATTCGGCGAACCATCGGACTTTCCCATGTTGCCGATTTAAATGTCATCGAAGATAAAGAATCAAGGATCGCTGCCAAAACGGCAACATTGGAAATTGGTGCTTTTTTAATTAAAAAACGGGAAGAATTGGATGTTCCAGCTGTCATTGAAGCGTTGAAGCAACGTACACTGACATCTTATTCAACCATTTAAAAGGAGACCTGCACATGACTGCACTAGCACCATTACCTTATTCGGTACAATGGGCTGATACCCATATTACATTATTAAATCAACAAGCCCTTCCTTCCATAACTGAATTTATTGAACTTCATTCTGTTGATGATGTATATGACAGCATTTTGACATTAAAAGTTCGCGGGGCCCCAGCAATTGGACTGACGGCAGCATTTGGTGTTGCACTTGGTGCGAAACAGGAAACAACCGCTGAATTAGCGGAATTCAAGAAAAATGTAGCGAGGCATATTGAAAAACTCGCCTCTTCACGGCCAACTGCTGTCAACCTTTTTTGGGCGTTAAGGAGGATGGAAAATACTCTGCAAGCTGCGCAAAGCATTTCAACTGCCAAGGAAGCACTTGTATCGGAGGCTAAAGCCATCTTTGCTGAAGATGAAGAAATGTGCAGGAAAATCGGGGAACATGGTTTATCCTTATTCACTAGAGGAGATTCCATTCTAACGCATTGCAACGCTGGGGGAATTGCCACGGCTCGGTATGGCACAGCCTTGGCTCCCTTCCACCTGGCTAAAGAAAAGGACTTTCAGCTAAAAGTGTATGCATGTGAAACCAGGCCTGTCCTGCAAGGGGCGCGTTTGACTGCTTGGGAATTGATGCAAGCGGGGGTTGATGTCACATTAATTTCTGATAATATGGCTGCCCATACGATTCACCAGAAAGGAATAAACGGAATCATCGTCGGTGCCGACAGAATTGCGGCTAATGGAGATACAGCCAATAAAATCGGGACATTGGGATTGGCCATATTAGCCAAGCACTTTGGTATCCCTTTTTACGTGGCCGCTCCATCAACCACATTCGACCTTACTCTCGAGTCCGGCACTTCCATCCCGATCGAAGAACGGAATGAAGCGGAAATCACCTTCATTCAAGGTGTTAGGATCGCTCCTGAAAACGTGAAGACTTTCAATCCAGCCTTTGACGTTACACCGAATCATCTAATTACAAGCATCATTACCGAAAATGGCATCATAACACCGGATTTCATTAAAAACATTCCACTTTTTGTTAAATGATCCATGTTGCTTTATTGATGATAAAAAACGAGAAGGATTTCGTATCCCTCTCGTTTTTGTGATTATTCTTGCGAGGTCCATAATACAATTTTTATTTTTTTGAAAAGAACTCCTGAAGTGCCTTCTTATTTTTAGTGTAGTCCATTTCCAAAACGGCTCCGGACTGGGGGTATATTTCATCTTTAAAGCTTCCTTCCACTGGAACCCTTAAGGTTTCGACGGTGTCCGGTGTATGGAAGACGGCTTTTGGACCCATTTCCATTATTGTTTTCAGTCCAATATCTGTATCCAAGTACGAGAGTCCTTGTTCAATTATACTAGGAAGGGCTGCCATCCCTTCGAAGGATGAGATTTGATTTATAAACGCTGTTTTTAATTGAACCATTACTTCTTGTTGACGCTCAACCCTTCCAAAATCACTTTCATTGTCATGTCTAAAACGGACATATTTCAATATTTCCTCCCCATGTAGAACATTTTTACCGACGCTTGCTTGAATGCTCATATCATCAATGATTTCCTGGTCCACATTCACCGCTACCCCCTCAGGTGCAAGTAAATCGACCATCTTCACGAATCCCTGAAAGTCAATTACCGCTACATGATCGACCTTGACACCGAAGTTTTCCTGTATGGTTTTCTTGAGAAGTTCCCTTCCACCATAATAATAAGCTGCATTTATTTTGTTATATCCTGTTTTATTCCCGGGGATTTTCACATAACTATCACGCATAATCGAAGCCAGTTTCAGTTTTTCCTGCTCAGGAAAGTATTTTGCCAGTATAATCGCATCTGATCGAGATTTTTCCTCTCCCCTTGTATCAACACCAATTAACAGAAATGTTTTCACACTTTCCTGGTCCTCTTCTTTGGTTAGTTTTTTTTCCGTACCTGCATTTCCATTTTGTTTGGGTAAAGGGGCATAAGTGCAGCCTGCCAGAATCAAGATCAATAGATATATGAACAATACCTTTTCTTTCATTACCTCACCTCATCGGAAAATTACCCCTATTCTCTGCCTAATATTGGAATCTTATGCATTAAACGACAAAAAAAGCCTGCCAACGATAATCGCTGACAGACTTTTCGGGCTAAATCATTTATTGATTTCTTTCTTTAATACTTCTACCGCCTTTTTCACTTGTGTGTCATTCTTCAGGATTTTCTCCTGGATGGCCTGCATCAATTTCACGGTAGTATCACCTTTAATGGTGCCAGTTTCTTTAATTTTTTGTTCCCTTTGGAATGCTGTGACAGCATTCGTTGTTGCTTCATCAAAGAATCCATCTATCTTACCCGGATCATGGCCTTCTTCCTTCAGCATCTCTTCAGCTGCTTTCACTTCACTCGAAGAATCGGATGCTTTCAATTCCTTGTCAGGCGAAATGTACGGAAGGCTGGCATAATCAGGAAGCTTCACAGTAATATCCGGCTTGATCCCTTTTTTATGAATCCAATTGCCTTCAGGAGTCAACCATTTAGCTGCCGTATATTTGAAGTTAGATCCATCTTCAAAGTCTTCGGCAGTCTGCACTGTCCCTTTCCCAAATGACTTGACACCAATCAATGGAATGTCCGCAGATTCACTGACAGCCGCTGCAACGATTTCAGAAGCACTGGCACTTCCGTCATCAATCAACACGACTACCGGGATTTTCAGTTCTCCATCATTCTCCGATTTATAGACTTGTTTTTTCCCGCTGCGCTCCTCAACTTGAAGGACCACTTCCCCTTTAGGTATGAACAGGCTTGCCATTTCTATCGCTTGGTCAAGCAGTCCCCCCGGGTTTCCCCGCAAATCCAATACGAGACCCTTCATATCCTTCTTGGACATTTCTTCAAGCGCCGTTTTCAGCTCTTGCACTGTATGTTCGGAAAAACTGGTCACTTGAATCTTCGCAACTCCATCATCAAGCATTTCCGCATAAACCGTCTCAATCGGAATTGTGTCCCGTTTAATGGTGAGCTCAATCGGTTCCGACTCACCAGCTCTTGAGATGGATAGATCCACTTTCGTACCCTTCTCGCCCCTGATTTTCAGGACGGCTTCAGAAGAGCTTAGCCCTTCAACGCTTTTACCGTCCACACTTAAAATGATATCATTCGGCTTTACCCCCGCTTTTTCTGCTGGGGACCCTTTTATCGGTGAGACGACCATGATTTGTCCATCCTGCTCCTGAATCTCGGCACCGATTCCTTCAAAAGATGAAGAGATGCTTTCATGGAAACTCGATGCTTCCTTTTTATCCATATAAGCAGAGTAGGGATCATCCAATGATTTGATCATTCCATTAATTGCGCCGTCAACCAGCTTTTCTTCATCAACCTCTTCATAATAGTTATCTTTTATCTTATCATATGTAGTATACAGCTTTTCAAATTCCGCATGCTTATCCGGTGCTAATGACTCTACTTTTTCATCTCCAAAGGTCAAGGCTATTGTAGTAATCCCTGCAGTTAGAAATATGACTAAGAAAATCCCCATAATGAACGTAAACTTCTTTATTTTAATGAATTTCCCTGCCTCTTTTGGCTGTTCTTGATTTTCTTCTTCCACTAAGCCTCACCACTTTCATTCTTCATGACGATATAAACGATTTCTTTCTATTTTAACAGCTTTCATGACAATCGAAAAATAATTGTTATCAAAAATAACAACTTATGACCATATGTATTACTTACCCCTTCACAAACGTTAAATCATAGAGAA
Source organism: Peribacillus sp. NPDC096447 (assembly GCF_044762725.1). NCBI lineage: Bacteria > Bacillati > Bacillota > Bacilli > Caryophanales > Bacillaceae > Peribacillus > Peribacillus sp. NPDC096447. The sequence goes on along the minus strand of NZ_JBIWEV010000005.1, from coordinate 66,743 downwards.
AGCTCCATGGACTACAGGCATCTATTGACATTACAAAAATGGGGCTACCAAGGAATAACTGAGCCTGTATCCAACTGTCATTATACAGCTTCACTTATTCCTAGTCACCCGCCTGTCATTTACATCCAATTATCAGTCCTGGATAGCTGCTTCCAATGCCACTTCAACCATTTCGTTAAAGGTTGACTGGCGCTCATCCGCCGACGTTTCCTCACCAGTTAATATGTGATCGGAAATGGTTAATACAGATAATGCTTGGCGGCCAAATTTAGCTGCAAGCGTGTATAGCGCTGCTGATTCCATTTCTATTGCAAGGATTTGGTATTTTGCCCATTTTTCCAAATCACTATTATCGTTATAAAACTGATCGGCCGTAAATACATTACCGACCTTCAATTGCAAGCCCTTAGCCGTGCCGGCGTCATAAGCTTTTCTTAGTAATTCGAAATCCGCCGTTGGGGCAAAGTCCACCCCGCCGAAAGTCATTCGGTTCATTTGGGAATCGGTGGAAGCACTCATGGCAAGGATAACATCCCTGACTTTTACATCCTTCTGAATCGCTCCTGCAGTTCCCACACGAATCAGCTTCTGGACATTATAGCTATTCATCAATTCATTCACGTAAATCGAAATGGATGGGACACCCATGCCTGTACCTTGTACAGAAATTCGTTTCCCTTTATATGTCCCTGTATATCCAAACATGTTACGAACTTCATTATAAAGTTTAGCATCCTCTAAAAATGTTTCAGCAATATATTTTGCACGCAACGGGTCCCCAGGAAGTAAGACCGTTTCCGCAATTTCATTTTCTTTTGCACCAATATGTACACTCATACGACTATGTCCTCCTTAACTTGTGGTTGAAATGATATTCAAAAACTACTATACCATATCAACCACAAGTTAGGAAAATCGAACCTTATCCTAGAACTTGAAAAAGATAAGGAAACTGGAAGTCATGAAAAGACTTTGGCACCCTTCCTTTAAACCGCAACAAAACGGCGGAGGTCCGCCGTCTTTTTTTAAGGTTAATAAAATTAAGGGATAGGAAGCTGTTAACCGTCTTATGACAGGTTACTCATCGACTTCTTCATCAATTATGCACTTTTCAAGAAGATATTCGAATGTGATGTCAGCAAGATCTTCAACTTCAGCTTCTGTTGGAAGATAGCCCCGTCTTATCAATTCTTGAAAAAAGAATTCCGCTATCTCTTCTGTATCAATAAAAACCTCAATTTCTCGCAAATCATCGCCCCCTTATTTAAAGGTCTATGAATGTGTAGAGACAAATATACCAGTAAGGCATCCCATTATGGAAAATCATTTGAAGGGCCTATATTTATCATGATCCATCCGTGTTCAATTTGAATGGAAGCTTCTATAGGGAATTTTGAAATTTCCCTTTAAAAATTCAGGATACCTTTCACTTCGTTTGCTTCTTTTTATGATCTGGATAAATTTCCTCTGCCGCTTTTTCAATTTTAGCAAGGGCGATCTTCATGATGTGACGATATTCGTCATCGCCAAAATGTTCGTAGAGCTTACAATAATCATTATATAAATCCAACAGTCCATCAATCATTTCCTTTTTTTCATTTTTTGTCATTGTCATTTCTCGCTCACCTTTACCAGGGTTGTTTTGTTTAGCAATGATAGCAAGCTCATTTTTCTTTTTAGGAAGTAGCAGACCCAACTTTTTAATGATTCCATCTGCACGTTTAGCATCGGCTATCAAAGTCAGTTCTTCCTCATGCGCTTCAAGCCATTCACCATCAGAGATTCTGGATAACTCATAGATTACATCCTCCCAGGCATTTTCCTTATAGCGCCAAATTTCCGTTCGATAGCCGATAATCTTGAAATAATCCTGTTCATACCCATCCACCTGGACCAAGTCACCTAATAAATATTTATATTCAATATCGATTTGTTCTTTTTGATAAAGGATTTCACCTTCATATTCATTTATCGATTGCAATGTTTTTTCGATATAAAGACCTTCACTATAGTTCACTTCATACACATAAGCACCATCGAGAAATTTCACATCGGTTATATTCCCGACTGTCCCATACATTGTAATTACGACTGTATCGCCTAATTTAAATTTCGGCTGTTTTTTTTTGCCCATAAGAGACATCCCCCAATATGGTCCTTATCGTTTGATTAGTAAATTATATGCACAAACAAACATGGAGGTTAATGGAAATGAGAGGGCATTTTGCTCATTTAGCTAAGTAAACGGCCCATTTATTAAATGGCATTACAACAAAAAACCGCCTCATTTCATGAGACGGTTCGTAGTGGGAATGATGAGCGTCACTTTCGTTCCTTCGTTGCTGACGCTTTCAATTTGGAATTTCCCTTTTAATTCCTCCATTATCTGAATGCACGTCGCCACACCTAATCCGTTTCCATCCGGTTTGGTGGTATAAAAGGGCATGCCGATATTTTTTAAATTCTCGGGACTGATGCCTTTCCCATCATCGCTGATCACTAATCTTACATAATGGGACACGGAAGTATGACGCAATTCAATCTGCCCCCTTGCTTCGATGGCTTCACAAGAATTATTCAAGACATTCAAGAGAACCTGCCTTAACCGGTTCCTGTCTGAATAAACAACGACAGAGTGTGTCACTTCATTAATTAGTCTTACATGAGAACTCGGAATTGAAGGAATATAGGTATCTGTTATTTCTTCAAGGAAATCCTTTAAATCGATTTTCTCCCATTCCAGTTGATGCGGTTTTGCCAAATCAAGAAGTTGTGTCACGAATACATTAACCCGATCCACTTCATGAAGCATGACATCACTATATTTTTCTATTAATGTTTTATCATGATCCTGGCTCTTCAATAATTGGAAAAAGCCCTTTATTGTCGTCAGCGGGTTCCTGATTTCATGTGCGACACCGGCAGCAAGCTGGCCGACATATTTCAGTTTTTCCGTACGGACGATTTCCTTCTCGCGATCTTCTATCGTTTCCATCATTCTTAGAAAGGCAAGGTTCAATTTTTCCATTTCCTCGAAGCTTCTTTTATCGGAAATGATGAATTCCTTTCCTCCAATGAAATCTTCTGTCGCTTCGACAAGTTCTTGAACTGGCCGCACAAGGGTCTTTGTCAGTAAATAGACAGCCAGAATGATAGAAACAAAAACGATGCTGTAGATTGTCAGATACCATGTTAAAAGGTCATTCAAAGGCTGAAACACTAGTCTCTTATCTGCACCCACAACAACAAACCATTTATTCTCCGTTTTTGCAATCGTATGAACAGGCTGGATGGAATATATTTTTTCCCCGTTCTCTGCACTGTACAATTCATCCGATAACGAAGCTTCCATCAGCTTACCTTTCGTTAATCCCATTTCTTTCAATGCAGAATCCTGCATGACTCCATGCGGGTCTTTTTTCGAGATCATGATGCCTTCTTGATTGATCATGAAAAAGTTCACTGGGTATTTATCGCTAATTTCATTAGCCTTTTTCTCCATCAGCTCCCAAAGTCCTTCCAATCGGAAAGCTGGAGATACGACACCGATCATTTTCCCTGCATTATCATATACCGGCGCACTCAGAGCTATTATCGGTTCTGAGAAAGCCCGGGTTTTATAAACGTCAGAAAGGAATTCATGACCTTCTATGGCCTCTTTGAACCATATTCTCTGCGCGAGGTTGTCCCCGATCATTTTATTGGATGTATCTGCAATGACATTGCCTTCCATATCCAAAAGCAAGACACCGTAATAATTTCCTTTTGCATCGATAAACTTTTTTAGTTCCTCTGACTTCTCTTCTTTAGAATGGCCAGGATTGATGATTACCGAATTTGCGCTCATTAACTTCACATCACTGATCCGTTCGTTCAAATAGCTATATGTTTCATTTACAATATTCAGTGAACCTGCATTCAGAGCGTTTTTTGCTTCCTTCTCAAGCAGGGACCGTTGTGATCCATAGGATATGATCCCCAATATCAGAAGAGGAACACTTGCAATAAGTAATGAATAAAGCAAAATTCGGGTTTGAAGGCTTTTAAGCATCCTTCCGATCCTCCCTATTCCTGATCTCCTAATAAGAGCCCTTCTTCTATTTGGACATACTGTTCCCATGCTTGATCGAATAGTGACATACTATCGAGATAGTCTGCATTCAATTCTAAATAACTGCTCAGTTCATTATAATCAGTCGATTGTTTTGGGAAGCCATGATCCTCATAGGCATGATTGGCAAATTTAGTGATTGCATCAATTTCCTTCGGTTGTCGAAATTTCATTAAATATAAATAAAATGGTCTCATGATGTTGAGCCCCCCCTAAAATAACTATGATTTCTGCTTTAATATATCGGAAACTTTCGCTTCCGTCCACTTTTTTAAAAAGAATTTGGTCTATTCTTCCTCACTTTATAGAAATTCACGATTTTTCAACAAAAATTGCATTCATTTTCTTACGGAATTATACTTAAATATCGTATTCCCTACATTAACCCCGTCCTTTTAAGACTGAAAATCTTTTTTATTTTACGTTTTTCATGATTCGACAAAGGAACGAAGTGCTTCATTCTTGCTTAACCCGCTCTTTCAAACAAATGCACTTCAAAACCTTATTATTTCATTTTCTGAAAAGGAAAATCCCCTTCATCTAAGATGGAAATAGTGGTTTACACTAATTCTGTCCAAATGGGGGGATTTATACATTCATATATGGAAACGTAAATGCATCCTACCGCTAAAAGTCAAAGTAATTACGTTTCAACAGCCTTTTCATGTTCATTAGCTCACTGTATGTCGTTTGTTTTTCAAGCTGTTTCGAATCAATTAAAAATAGTTGATTTTCAATTTCCTTCACTATTTCATCACTTTGAAAAAGCGCATCGCAACTCTCACAATGAGATGAAGGGGTCTCCGTAATTTCAACTGCCCTCGTACCATCCGGCAGTTCCCAATACACAGTCCCATTTACTGATGCAAGCTTCCCTTTCTCACACCATGGACACGTCTCCATGCTATTCATCTCCCTTAGGCGTGCTCTTTTTTTGCTGTGCCTGGAATTTCTTTTCTTTTAACAAATCCCGCTTTTCACGTTGGTTTTTCAATGAAGCATGCTCTGGGTTGGTCACGTAATTTTCACGTCGATTCATTCGCTTCAGTCCTTCAGGCACTAAATTGAATTGCTTGTCGTTCATTAAACCAGATACACCTATATCTGATTGTTTTTCTTCCATATCAGGATATACCCCTTTGAAGTACTCATCTGCAAGTCCTGGTGTATATTGCTCAGGTTCGGGATAAGTGGTTATCACACCTTCAAAATTGCGCAGCACCGTTTTTGTTGGAGATTGTGAAAGGATATAATTCGGCTGCAGCGTGATTTTCCCTCCCCCTCCTGGAGCATCGACGACGAAGGTAGGTACAGCATACCCGGATGTATGGCCTCGGAGCCCCTCGATGATTTCAATGCCTTTAGAAATGGGAGCCCTGAAGTGACCGATGCCTTCCGACAGATCGCACTGATAAATATAGTAAGGGCGGACACGAATCTTAACAAGATCATGCATCAGCTTTTTCATGATTGCGACACTGTCATTGATCCCCGCTAAAATAACTGCCTGGTTGCCCACAGGTACACCTGCATCGGCAAGCATCTCACATGCTTTCTTTGACTCCTCGGTAATTTCTATTGAGGTATTGAAATGAGTATTCAGCCAAACCGGATGGTATTTTTTTAAAATGGCACATAAATTTTCAGTGATTCTTTGAGGAAAAACAACAGGAGCCCGCGTACCTATCCTGATTATCTCAACATGAGGAATTTCCCTCAAGTTTTTGAGGATATATTCAAGGATCGTATCATTGATCAATAATCCGTCCCCGCCTGAAATAAGGACATCCCGAACTGCCGGTGTGTCACGTATATAACCGATTGCAGCGTCCAATTGTTTTTTTGGCACGCCCATACCAATTTGTCCTGAAAAGCGTCTTCTCGTGCAATAACGGCAATACATGGAGCACTGATTCGTCACCAAAAAAAGAACGCGATCCGGATATCTATGGGTCAGTCCCGGCACTGGGGAGTCCTCATCCTCATGAAGGGGGTCTTCCATGTCATATTTGGTTTTATGCATTTCTTCCGAGATTGGGACCGATTGCATTCTGATTGGACACCTTGGGTCATCTTTATTCATTAACGAAGCATAGTATGGGGTGATATTCAATGGAATGGTTTTTGTGGAAATCCTCACACCTTCCTCTTCATCCTGAGTCAGGTTTATCACTTTCTTCAAATCATCAACAGTTCGGATCGTGTTCGTAAGCTGCCACAGCCAGTTGTTCCATTGTTCTTCGGTTACATCTTTCCATAGCTCTATATCTTTCCAATTGCGATCTGGCTTATATAAGTCAAATAACATGGTTATACCTCCTGAGTTATGATAGTAGTATTAAATGCAAGAAGGGTGCCAAAATGACCCAATAATTCGAAGGCCCATAAAAAAAACCGGACTGCAGGCTGCATCCGGATTTTTTCCATTCACATATGCTTTTTAATTTTATATTGCAAGGTCTGTCTTGGAATTTGCAATAGCTTCGATGCCTGGAAAACGTTACCGTTCGTTTGAAGAAGGGCCTCGGTAATCAATTTTGTTTCCATCTCAATCATGGCCTCACGAAGCGGAAGTATTTTTTCAGATGGGGTGCGCTTTTTTAAAGACTGGGGCAAATCTGCAAGGTTCAAAACATCATTCTCCGTATGGTTCATCATGAATTCTACGGAATGTTTAAGCTCCCTTACATTTCCAGGCCAATGATATTCCCGAAAAAAAACCTTTGTCTGCTCATCCATGCCTTTTATGGACAATCCTAATTTACTGTTAAATATTGATATGAAATGTTCAGTAAGAAGCTCTATATCATCAATCCGCTCCCTTAGCGGAGGCAGCTCGTAGCTCAATACGTTCAATCGGTAAAATAAATCGGGTCTTAGCCTGTTATCCGATACCGCCTTTTTCGGATCTATATTCATCGCTGCCATGATCCTCACATCCACCTGTACACTCTTTGTACCTCCTATCCTCCTTATGAACCCATCTTCGAGCACACGCAGAAGCTTTGCCTGCAAGTCAATCGGCATCGATTGCAATTCATCCAAAAACAACGTTCCGCCATTGGCCAATTCAAACAGTCCCTGGCGTTCCACTGCACCAGTGTAGCTTCCTTTAGCCGTACCGAATAGAAGCGATTCCAATAAATTTTCTGGTAAGGCCGCACAATTTTGCGCGATGAATGGTTCTTTACTGCGGCTCGAACCCTGGTGTATGCTTTGAACAAAAAGCTCTTTTCCTACACCGCTTTCCCCATAAACCAACACCGATGAGGAGGAGCGGACAGCCTTTTTCCCTTGTGAGATCAGACCTTTAAATCCAGCATCAATAGTCAGGATTTCTGTGAAAGAATATAATCCGCCGGTTCCGGGCGTTTTCCTTTCAGGACTTTTGATCGTCTTGATCGAGCTTTCCAGGTCTGCTAACCTTTCAGATAATTGCTTCAAGCTTGAATAATCCTTGGCAATCTCTATAGCACCTATCATAAACCCATCTACATATATGGGGAGCGTCGTGTTTAACGTCTCAATGATTCGCCCATGTGCATTTACATACGATTGGCTATAGTTGTAGATTGGTTTTTCAGATTTAATGACCCGCAGCAATGTCGATGATTTGTGATTCAAAGAAGGGAAGGCTTCAAGCAAAGGTTTCCCAAGCACCTCACTTCTTTTCATCCCATCATGATTGGCCGCCACTTCGTTATAAAAGATGGTCTGTCCTTTTGGATCTATCACATGAATGCCTTCATCAATGGTTTCTAATATTGCTTCCAATACTTCACTTGTATTAAAAAATTCACTTGGCAAGATATCCCTCCTCAAGACCTTCTTGCTAGATGTATATGAGGAAATGCCAAAAACTTGTCATGTACTGCCTAAAATTGAGCATTCAAGTGAAATTTTTCACCCAAAGGTTCATGTCTTCCAGTTTATCGAAGATGTAACAGTTATTGGCCAAACGTCCGCGGTACGAGTATCCATGCTGATGCAATGCAGCATTCATGCCGAATGAGAGCGACCTGGCAATCGAATAAATACAATAAATCCCATGTGAAATAAGATATTCTTCAAGCGCGGAAATCAAGTGTTTCATCAAGCCGTACTGCCGATGTTCCGGCAATGTCGCACAATCGGTGATTTCTGCATTATGGTAAAAGGAATCAATTTCTGCTGAAGCAGCACTGACAATCCTGTCTTCATGGACATAAATATAAAAAACCGTTCCCTTTTCCATGCACTTTTTTACATATACCGGATCATTCATCGGTGTGGGATACACTTCGAAAACCTCCCCATACAATCGGGCCAGCTGAGGTGCATCGGTAACTTCCGCTTTACGGCCTTGATAGGCTGACGGCGGATTATCTAAACCGGATTTTACCGGCAGCCTCTGTACATCGGTAAGGATTTGATCTTCCTTTTCCCATTCTGCACTGTTGCGCCTTGCATTCCGGTTATATTTAACAAGGAAGAAACAATCGCTTCCCAAAAAGAATTTATCGATGCTTCCTTCATATAGAAAGCCCTGAGCAAGCAATGCCAGAACGTTTTCCTTGCGTGACTTAAAGATGATTTTTTCCGCTGAAATGTCTTTAGCCACCTTTAAAGATTCCTCCACGCATTCTTGAAAATGACCTAAATAATCATCAATCCTGATTCGCTTATTAAAATGGTCAATCGTAATATGTATGGTGCACCTTGGCTTTTGAATCCTTTTCTCAATGATTCCAGCCTCCATTTGTCCCGCTCCCTTCAAAACTTCGAAATTGTTGCGAAAGGCCTGACCCTTCCTGGAATCAGACCTCCGGAAAAATGATTATTCCTGGTCCACCCCACACCATTCCATCATGGTCAATGCAATGATTTCCGCAACCTCCATCATTTTATCCACCTCTATATATTCGTTCGAATCATGGGCCATCTTCGTTTCCCCTGGTCCAAACACAACTACGGGGGTAGAGCCAACCGATGAAAGATACCCTCCGTCCGTCGCCCAAGGGGACGCTTCGACAAGCGGCACCTCCCCTACCACTTTTTCATAATATGTTCCAATTGTCTTCATGAGCGGATGATCTATTTCGAGATTGCCAGGCAGCCATCTTGCCCCAAACCATTCTAATTCAATCGGTTTTTCTTTAAACCACGCATCACTCTCGTTTAAAGCATCTATTCGCTCCATCAGCGATTTTTGTGCTTCTTCCATGGTTTCTGTCGGTGCGATGCCGAATCTACCTTCCAGAACGGCTGTATCCGGCACGGAGGAAGGCCAATTCCCGCTTTGAATGCTACCTATGTTGATTGGAATGGGGATAGGGACATTTTTATAGAGTGAATGACGGAGTGACTCATTCCGTTCTTGTTCGAGCATCTTGATTTCTTTCATTACACTAACCGCTTTATCTATTGCACTGACTCCTTCATACCTATTGCCTCCATGTGCAGACTTGCCTTTTATTTTCAGTCGAAACCACATCGAACCTTGCTGTAAAGGGAATAGTTTCATATTTGTAGGCTCCGGAATGATTGCTCCATCAGCTTTGTACCCCCGTATGACTGCCGCAAGTGTGCCGGCACCACCGCTTTCCTCTTCAATCACACTCTGGAATATCACATCCCCCTTCAATTTGATTCCGGATTCGACGATCGCTTCAATGGCCAGCAATAAAGATACATTGCCGCCTTTCATGTCCGTCGTTCCCCGCCCGAAAACTTTCCCGTCCATTAACTTGCCGCTATAGGGTTCATCGTGCCATGCTGCAAGATCTCCTTCAGGAACTACATCAATATGTCCGTTTAAAATAAGGGATTTCCCCTGTCCCGTTCCCCTTTTAATAGCCACAAGATTCGGATTTCCTTTAAAATCCCGGCGGTCGCAATAAAAATGGGGATGTTTTCTTAATTGTTCATCCCCGATTTCCCAAAGATCTATTTCTAGACCAAGTTGTCTGCACTTCTCGACCACTATGGCTTGTGCACTTCCTTCTTGCCCCCTTTTGCTCGGTTCCTGAACCAGTTTTTGCAAAAGCTGAACCCCATTCATCCGATGTTCATTCAACCATGTTCTTATTTTTTCCTCATACATATCCATTCTCCTCTCTCATTCTTTTAAAATATGGATGTTTTCAGAGACGGTAAACGAGGCTTCGGTCCGATTCCTGATTTCCTGAATGCTGGACGCATCAAATACATCAGTTAAAAGGAGGCCCTCCGAAGTTACGGAAAACACGCCTAATTCGGTGATGATCATATGTACGCATTTCTTGGCAGTTAACGGCAACGTACATTTTTTGACTAATTTAGACATGCCAGCTTTATCGTTATGCTCCATCAAGACAATGACCTTTTTGGCCTTTGCCGCCAGCTCCATGGCCCCGCCCATGCCTGGCACCCGCTTTCCCGGGACAATCCAATTAGCGAGATCCCCCGCTTGACTTACTTGAAGGGCTCCTAGAATCGTGATATCCACCCTGCCACGCCGTATCATCCCAAATGCAACAGTACTGTCGCAGTAGGAAGCCCCGGCTCTAATGGTGATCGGCAGTCCGCCTGCATTGCAAAGATGCGCATCTTCCTTTCCCGTTTCAGGAGTACTGCCTATTCCCACAAGGCCATTTTCCGCATGAAACATAACTTTATGGTCATTCAACAGATGATTCGGTACAAGTGATGGAATGCCGATTCCCAAATTGACCAGCATCCCATCGCTTATTTCTGCTGCTGCCCGTTTCGCTATTCTATTCCTATCTTCTGTTCCCAAACCCATTTCCAATCGACTCCTTTTGATGGAATGATATAATCCACAAAGGCACCCGGAACAATGATGTCCTCTGGATCCATAGAGCCAAGCGGAACGATTTGCATGGCTTCGACTATAGTGATTTGTCCAGCTGCAGCAACGATTGGATTCGTGTTCCGGGCGCTTTTATCAAATTTAAGATTCCCATAAGGATCTGCCATTTCTGCGTAAACAATGGCGATATCTGCAGTTAATGCCGGTTCCACCAGATAATTTTTCTTACCTAGCTTTACGGTTTGCTTGCCGTCCCGGACGATATCTGCTTCCATTCCAATATCGGTCAATATACCGCCTAGTCCCATCCCTCCGGCCCGGATGCGTTCGACAAGTGTCCCTTGCGGAGAGAACTCCACTTCGAGTTCTCCATTGTTCATTAATAGTCCTGCATTAGGATTGGAACCGATATGGGAAACGATGATCTTTTTCGCTCGGCGTTGCGTGACCAGTTTTCCGATTCCGATATCGGGGAAACCTGTATCGTTCCCAATCAAGGTTAAATCCTTAATACCTGATTCCAAAATCAGATTGATCAATCCCGGGGGCGTCCCTATGCCACCGAATCCCCCATAGAGGATGGACTGATTATCTTTAAAGTGATGGCGGACATCCTCCAAACGACAAATCTTCTGGAATGTATTTTCCACCACTATGACTCACTTCCTTGTTGTGATGATCGTTTACCTATCGATTCATTGAATTGCCTAAAAGTTATATCGACCCTCATTAACAATTCAGCACACTCCTCTTCCGATATCGTTAACGGCGGGGAGATGATGATGGCTGCCCCGGTTACACCATCAAGGCCTGCGGCGGCGGGATAAAGAAGTATTCCATTTCTCATTCCCAATTCAATGATTTCATTGGTCACGTCTGCCTCCTTCGGAAATGGGTCCGATGTTGCTTTATCCTGGACAAATTCGATGCCAATCAATAAACCTCTCCCGCGTATATCACCGATAAAGGAATACTTCCCTGCCAACTTTTTCAATCCCCTAATCAGGTAATTCCCTCTGTCGGCCGATTTTTCGACAAGTTCATTCCTTTCGACATATTCCAAAACGGCCAAAGATACCGCACACGATAACGGATTTGCACTAAGAGTATGGCCTCCTATAATGGACTTCGAGCCTTTCAATATGGGCTCCATGACGTTTTTGGTCATTACTGCGGCTGCTATCGGGGTATACCCTCCGCTCATGCCTTTACCAAATGTTACGATATCAGGTTCCACATCCCAATATTCGGAAGCAAGCATCTTTCCGGTACGTCCAAATCCGGTCATTACTTCATCCGCAATGAATAAAATATCATTCTCTTCGCATATTTTCTTGAGTTTTCGAAAATAACCATCAGGAGGAACGATTGCCCCTCCTGCAGCGCCGATAACAGGTTCTGCAATGAATGCAGCTATATTTTCACTGCCAATACGCCGGATTGATGCTTCCAATTCCGAAGCGCAGGCCATTCCGCACGTATGTGAATCAAGTTGAAGTGGACATCGGTAACAATATGGAGGAGATACAGAAGGATATGATTCAAGCAAAGGAGTAAATCGTTCCCGGCGAATCGGATGTCCGGACATTGAAAGGGCTCCCATCGTGATGCCATGGTAGCTCATCCATCTCGATATGATTTTCTGTTTCTTTGGCTTCCCTTTTTCCTGCCAATGCTGAATGGCAATTTTCAATGCCGTTTCAGTCGCTTCGGAGCCGCTGTTTACAAAAAAACTGTATGTCAGTTCCCCTTTTGTCAATTCTGCAATTTTCCCGGCAAGTTTCTCTGCAGCATCGCTGGTAAATTGGGAACGATACACGAATGAAACCTGTTTAGCCTGTTCGACCATCGCCTCAATGATTTCCTGGACTCCATGGCCAATATTGGCTGTAACAGCACCGGAAGAAGCATCCAGGTAATCCTTTCCATCTTTATCGTACAAAAAAACTCCCTGACCATGACTGATAGTCGGGTAGGCTCCTCCCAGGACCGGTTTGATCAATGAAGACTGCTCCATAAGCCTGCACACTCCTTCTCTTTAAAAACAAATGCAATATAATAAAGTGTATGTCCAGGTAAAGGCAATCTTGCTAAGGAAATTGGCCTAGGCATGTAATCGGATAAGTTTCTTGTTTTCATGGGAGATCGAAAAAAAAATGGCCACAAAAAAAGTGTATCCGCAAGAGATACACTTTTTTCTTACAATGCGCTATTTAGTTTTTCTTCACGAATTGACTCCAAAAAACTTTCATCCTTTAAAACAGCCAGCACATTTTTATAAAAAGCAGTTTTATCGATAACTGAAGTATGTACATATTCATACTCTTTTAAAGACGGATGACGCAAAACATTTTTCATGCAGGAATGACAAACTTTTTTAGTTCCTAACTTATAGTAGTTCAAGTTACTTGCATCCCCATTAGAAGTGTCTTCGTTACATACGAAACATGTATGGCTCACACGGCCTTTTTTATTATACTCGGCCAAAGCCCCTTCTAAACGAATGGATGCTGGAATTGTTAATAACACATAATCACCTTTTCTATTTTAAATCTCTTAGTATTATATCAGAAAAATATAGAATTTGAACTATAAGACTCATATTCCCTAATAATGCTTGTAAAATAGGACAATTTCCAGGGCTTACAAGAGGAAAGACTCCTAAAATACACCATAATGCAAAATATATTCATACATATCCCGACAGATTAAGACACCGTCCACTTTTTGAACGGCGTCTTCATATTGTGTCATGAAAGGATCTGGATCGTCGCTTTTCCATTCTTCACCTTCATTACTGCTTTTGAACCAACCGGCACCGTTACAAATGGATGGACATGACCGAAGTTGGCATTAGCGATCACAGGTATGCCATTTATCTCCTTTTTGGAAGTGATGATTTCCTGCAAGGCATATTCAGTCACTCCTGAATCCTTTTGGAAACGGCCAATGACGATTCCTTTAATCCCACTTGCACCTGGCTGATGGAGCAAGGATTGTAAATCCCGGTCAAAACTGAAAGGATGGCTTTCTTCATCATCTTCTATGAAAAGGATACTGTCCTTTAAAGATGGCATGAACTCTGTCCCTTGTAATAGATTGAGTGTACAAAGATTACCTCCAATGATTGTCCCAGCCGCTTCACCTTCCTGAATGACCATATATCCACCATTCGGGTGGAAAGTTCGGTCATCCTGTTCTAAATGCCAGGAATCATCACTCCACGTTTCACTTGGCTCAAGATAAAAGCCTTCACTTTCAATTACAGCCTTTTTAAAATATTCCATCGTATATTCCAGACCAGCCTTCATCCCGAACGTCGAGAAATGAGGACCTGAATATGTAGTTAAACCTGTTTTATTATAAATGGCCAATAAAATTGCGGTTATATCACTATAACCCATCAACACTTTTGGATTTTCCTTAATCAAATCATAGTCGATATATCGTAACAATTGGTTAGCGTTATACCCCCCGATGGCTGTAAAAATCCCCTTCACATTTGGATCCCTGAACGCCTTATGCAAATCCTCGACCCGGTCTTCGATCGAATTCGAGAAAAAGTCATCATGGAACAAAGCCGTTTCACCATATGTCACTTTAAAACCAAGTTCAGTCAACCTTTCTTCTGCCAATCTGCGTTGTTCCCCTTTGACAATCGCCAAGCTTCTTGAAGGAGCAATTACGCGAATTTCATCCCCTGCTTGTAAACGGGAAGGTTTCATATCTTTATCCCCCTAAATTAATTACATTCTGTCGTTATTTTAGCAGAAATGGTGAACAAAGAAAAACCCAGAACCTTTATGGTATGTCCTTCACACAAGTTATTTTCTTGCAGATTGGCCATGCCCGTATCAGGATTGGAAATAGGGTTGGTTATGTATCGCCTGTCCACCTTGGATTTAACCTGCCTTTTCAGTCAACAACCATGGAATCTAAAAAGGTCCACCACATTCCTTACATAAGGAAAAAACCAGCTTTATCAGCTGGTCTTTAGGTTATTGTATTAGCAGCAGAATGAAGCGCCGATGATAATCAATAGAATGAACAAGACAACGATTAATGCGAAGCCTGATCCAAATCCGCAGCAACCGCCGCCGTATCCACCGCCACCATAACCGTATCCTGGTCCTGCAACATTTCCACCATATCCGTACATTAAGTTTCACTCCTTTTAGAATTCTTATTTCTCTTTACACCTTACCATATGTTAATACGCCCGCCTTGGTCTGTGCATTTGCCTATTTTTCTGGATTTAAGAAAAAACTTCAAGCAACACCATCTTCACCGTTAATTATTCAATGGCTGAAATACCGCAGTAACCAGAAAAATGTCAAAAAAACGTTTCATATTTATTGTGTTACGTTAAAATTGGGATATAATAAGGAAAAACAATTCTTAGCCTCTTTAAGCTATCTCATACCTATATGGATACATAAAAGGCAATACGGGGGAACATAATTGAAAACGAACGCAAAATCCTTCATCCCTTTCGCTGCAATCGCCACCATCCTTCTAATCAGCTATATCCTTCAAAAAGTCCCTAAAACATATGGATCAGATGATTCGATAAATGTTTATCAAAAATTCCAATCAGGCCAGGCCATTCAATATCTCGTCATTGGTGACAGTATCGGAAGAGGGTCGGGAGCTGAAAAGCCCGATCTAACATGGTTCAAACAGTTAGAAAATAAGATGAATGAAGCCAATGACATTGCTTTACACGGTGACTACGTGGTCCAAAGCGGAGCCACTGCTTTTGAAGGCCTATTCAAGCTTTCCCAAAGAAGGGAGCATGATCATAAAGATCTGATTTTCTTCGTTTTTGGTGAGAATGATCGCAAATATATGGATGTCGATGATTTTACCATGACATATGAAGCATTAATGAGAAAGGCGAAACGTCTCCACCCTAACGCTGAATTATTCACAATAACAGAGAGTTCCTTGAAATATGAGGAATTTGCGTCAGCCATCGGACTTTTATCCAAACATTACGGTGCAACCAATGTGGATATGCGGCCTATATTCAAAGATTCAGGATATACGGAAAAACAGCTGACAAGAGATTTGATTCATCCAAATGGGCTGGGTTATAAATTATATGCTGATGCAATTTATGAACGGTTCCTGGATAACACCAAACGGGAAAAGGCTGTAGCAGGCCTTCCATCTAAGCTGCATGCCCGTTCTGGATTTGAATTATCGGAAATTGACCACTATGGAAAAATGAGCGGTTTCCGTCCAAGGGGTGGCTATTTCACTAGCAGTGAAAAGGGCAGTGTGATTGAATATACCTTCAAAGGAAGTATGCTTGGTGTGAAACTGCTTAGAAGTCCTGATGGCGGGGAAGTGAATGTATGGATCGACGGAAGTGAAATTACGACTTTGAATACGTGGTGGCCATTTGCCCGTGAAAGATATTTATTTATCACAAATGGGCTCCGTCCCGGTTCACATACTGTCCGTTTTGAGGTGACTGGCAGGACTAAAGCAATGGAACTTACCACCATTCCATATGTCCGGATCGCGTCAATCATCACAGATTGAATATTACCCATAAATAACCCCCTACCATTAGCTGATAGGGGGTTTTGCATTCAATCAAACAGCTTTTTGTATTCTCCGTATCCTTCTTTTTCAAGATCTTGGAGCGGGATGAACCTTAATGATGCAGAATTGATGCAATAGCGTAATCCCGACGGCCCCGGCCCATCATTGAAAACATGACCCAGATGAGAATCGGCAGTTTTTGAGCGAACCTCTATCCTTCTCATACCATAACTCGTATCGAGGTTTTCCACTACTTCCTCTTCTTTAAGCGGTTTAGTGAAGCTTGGCCAACCGCAGCCTGAATCGAACTTTTCCTTTGAAGTGAAGAGAGGATTGCCTGAAACGATATCCACATATAATCCTTCCTCCTTCAAGTTCCAATATTCATTGTTAAAGGCTGGTTCCGTTCCATTATTTTGTGTGACTTCATATTGAATCGGAGTGAGTTTCTGTTTTAATTCTTCTTTACTTTTCATTTTTTTCCCCCCAGTGATGTTGTATAAATGCTTTCCGTCCTGAACCAATCGAATATCTTTCATAATGCTCAGGTTGCTTTTTATAATAATGCTGGTGGTATGTCTCGGCTGGATAAAACGTTTTGGCTGGTATAATCGGCGTTACGATCGGTCCTGAAAATTTCCCGCTTGCCTGCAGCTTAGCTTTGGATGCTTCTGCAATTTTACGTTGGTTTTCGTCATGATAAAAAATGGCCGTTTGATAAGAACTTCCCCGGTCATAAAATTGCCCGCCAGCATCTGTCGGGTCAATTTGCTGCCAGAATAACTCGATTATCTCCTCATATGGATATACGCTTGGATCAAAGGTGATTTGAACTGCTTCATAATGGCCCGTGGTTTCGGAGCAAACTTCTCTGTACGTAGGGTTTTCCGTAGTCCCGCCCGTATAGCCAGAGATAACGGATTCGATGCCAGGCTGTTCATCGAATGGTTTCACCATGCACCAGAAACATCCCCCTGCGAATGTTGCCTTCTCTAATTGCTTTGTCAAATGAAAATCCTCCTTTTTTACAAACAATCCATTGAATGAATTTTAACGCTTTTATATGACCCTGTAAAATAATATGCCGATCGACCCTTTTTACGAAAAATCGTCCCTCCTCTTTTTAAACGGGAGACACACGCCCAAGCATGACAACATATGATAGGAACATACTGGAAAAATGAGAGGTGTTGGAAATGAGCGGTAAACAATCATATTCACAAAAATCGATGACATATGATTTACTATCGTCTTATTACAAAAACAGCGATCCGCAATTACATGATTATTATTTCCATAAGCATTTGAAAAGTCTCGAAAAATCAACACAACAATTGAGATATGAACAAATGAATGTCCTACTGCCTGCACAAGTACGCTTTTTACATGCTGCCCCAACAGCTCCCTCATTTGATGTTTATGTAAATGAAATGCCTATCCTTAAAAATTTCTCATATAAAGAGAACAATGGTTATTTACCACTCCCCCCTGGCAATTACCCATTGGAAATATACCGCAGCGGACAAAGCGCCTTACCTCTTTTAAGCTGTAAAGTGACACTCGAAAGCGGGACTTTCTATACCATTGCTCTTGCATCTGCCCTGGCTAATGAATCATTGAACATGTTATCTTTCGAAGATAATCCATTTGTTCCTCCAAATGAAGCAAAGGTACGTTTCATCCAGCTTTCAAATGATTTACTCTCGGTGGATATTGCCGTCAAAGATGGAGATGTCGTTTTTGATCAACTCCATTTCAGGAAAGCAAGCGAATATCTTAATATACATCCCATGATAGTAGACTTCGAAGTGAGGATAGCTGGGACAAAAGAGATCGCACTCCCTTTGCCAAACAAAGCCTTCCGAGTAAATACTCCTACAACCATTTATTTAATTGGTTCGAATCGACAGTCATCCTCACTGGAAACCTTAACGCTATCTCCATAAATGGATAAAAAACCAGGATGCATCGATCCTGGTTTTTTATCCATCTATTCACTATCACTGTAATGATGATGGGATGGTCAATAAAAATGAAATATCATCATTTTTTAGATCGAATTCATTTGCCTTAACCCTAATATCGCTTTTCAGTTCCATATCCTGTAATGACACATAAATACTTTCGTCATTGGGACTGATGCTAACCCAATCCGGCATATTATAACGCTCATTTATTAAACTCATTACATATGAAACAGGAAGGTTCATTTTACCGACTGCAATTGATTTTTGCTTCAGGATCAAATCCCCATTCTTTTGGGCAATTGGTTCAAAAGTCAATTTCATTTCCACTTCACGGTTGAAAAATGGCATTGTTCCATATAATTCGACTTCATCCGTTAAATACACTTCGTAGTGAATGGATCCCGTCAATCCCTCTTTATCCAGATACTGGTTGATTAATCTTGTCAAATCTTCCCGATTCGTATGAATTTGAAATTGGATATCTTCTTCATGGCTTACTTTGGGTATCAGATCTTGATCTTTAGTCGGCAGATTAACTAAAATCGTTACAAACAGGATGACCAGGATGTTTAGGGCTAATAGGGAAATAAACAAAGTCTTCCATTTGACATTTGTCATTCTTGGTCATCATCTCCTTTGGCACTCGCTTCCAATGTGTCCTTTCCGATAGTGGTAATATCCATATCATTATAGATTCTTGTCGCGATTAATTCATATCCGCGGTCATTTGGGTGAAAATAATCCTCGGCATACAGCAAATCTTCTTCGGAATTCTCGAAAATGTCTGCTATTTCAATAAAATAGGCTGAATCATATTCTTCAATGATCTCTTTTCCGCTTTCATTCCAATCATTCATGATCATATCAAGTTCATAAAAGTCTCCGAACCATTTGGAAAATGGATTATAGACGCCTACAAGGTAAATTTGCGCAGAATCATTTTCGGAACGAACCTTATCAAGTATCTGCCTTAATCTTTTTTCATACCCTATTTTTGCCGATTCAAACTGATTCAGTTCCAAGTTGGAGAAATTCTGTTTAAAGACCTTCATGATATCATTTCCGCCGATTGTGACGACAATCGAGTCAGCTTGCTTTATGTCTTCTTTAATCCTAGTCTTATCCAGTCTTTTCAATAGTTGGTCGGTCCTATTTCCACGTATGCCATGATTAATCATCTCAACTGAAGTAATCGATGGTTCTTTTTCCAGCTTATTTTGTAAATAAGGCAGATACCCGCCATTATCTTTACTATCACCGACACCTTGAGTCAAGGAGTCGCCAATCGATACGATTTTCACAGGGTCCGGAAAAAAGCTGGCAGGAATGGTTTCCTTTTTACTCAGCTCAACTATGCTTTTCTGCTGAACAGATGGCTGATTTGAGGCTGTTTCACTTTGACTGCAGCCTGAAATCCATACTAGGCATATGAAAAGACAGGTGATTTTGTACCTCATGACCCTCACCTTCCTACCCATATATTATATCATGCAGAAAACGAAAGATTGCAAACAATATACCTTCATTGTACTTCCAGAATTGAGCATTCCTTACTATACAATATGAAAAATGCAGTGAATTAAAGCTAGTCCTATAAAAATTAGCATGTTACTTAGCATGTAAAATCATTCTTAACTACAGCTGTTTCTTCAAAAACTTATTGCTCATTTTCAGCATCGTTAAAGCTCCATTGAAATCCTTATAAAGGATGGATGAAAACAGAAAGAACAGGTCATTTAACCTGTTCAATAATTCTGTAAAATTTTAATATGCTTAATGATTTCATCAAAGGGAATATCCTGCAGGCCTGTATAATCCATGATGATTTTTCCTTCTTGATCAATCAGAAAAAAGCTGGTACCATGAATCACCTGATCTTCTGCTTCTGGTTTTTTGACGATCGTTTTAAAGTTATCCAATGCAAACTGCTCGATTTCTTCCTGTCCATAACCGGTCAGAAAGTGCCAGTTGCCGTAATCCACATTAAATTGGTCACCAAACTTTTTTAAAACATCAGGTTTGTCAATTTCCGGGTCCACGGAAAATGAAACGAACTCTACATCCATAATACCTTCATCCTTCAATTGCTGCTGCAGCTTCGTCATATTCGAAGTCATGGGGAGACAGACCGTCTCACAGCTAGTGAATATAAAATCCGCTACCCAAACCTTTCCTTTAAGATCGCTTTTTGAGAAAGGTTTACCCTCCTGATCGATGTAACTGAAATCTTCAAGGTCCCAATTTTTAGCATCAGGTACACCATTCGAACCACATGCTGTCAACAGCAAAAAAATTGATGCTCCCATAGCTGCCATAAGCAATTGCAGCTTTCTCATCCCTACCCCGTCCTTTATGTATAAAATATTCTGTTACTTCATTTATTCTAACAGACCAATCGGAATGAGAACAGCAACTATTTCTACGAATTAAAGACAATTGTAAAAGTGACAAAACCGCCGCCAAACGCAGTTTCATATGGTTTATGAATATCAATCCCAATAATACATGATTGCCATTGCGCCTTCACCTGTATGGGTACTGACAACGGCAGTCGTTGCTTCTATTTTTATGTCTTGATATCCTGTTAAGTCTGCAATGGCTTGGCGGACTTTATCCGCTATTTCAAGGCCATTCGCATGTACAAAACCAATGCCTCTAATTTTTTTGCCTTGAGTATCTTCTTTGAATTTCTTGATGATGAACTTCACGACCTGTGACTGGCTCCTAGCTTTGGATACAGGATTCAGTACACCATCATCAAGAAGTGCAATCGGCTTTATGTGCAGCAATGAACCAATAAAAGCAGAAACTTTGCCAATCCTTCCACCCTTAACGAGGTTATCAAGTGTTTCTATGACAATGATTAAACTTGACTGCTTTTTAATATGTTCCAGTCGATCAATTATCTCAGCTACGGATTTCCCTTCCTTCGCCATCTTCGCTGCCTCGATCACCTGGAATGACATCGCTTTTGAAATGAATTTCGAATCAAGAACGGTAACCTTCGCTTCAGACATGCTTGCTGCGCTTTCCGCTGAGCGAACTGTGCCGCTCATGCCACCTGTCATATGTATGGATATAATCTCGCTGCCGTCTTTTCCTAGTTCATCGTATACCTCCACAAAGGTACCTACGGCTGGTTGTGAGCTTTTTGGCAGTTCTTTTGACTGGTTCATTCTTTTCAGGAATTCTTCTTGTTCGATTTCAACCTTATCCAAAAAAGTCTCCCCATCAATAAAAATCGATAAAGGGACCATTGTAATATCATAAAATTCCAGTTCTTCTGGTGTCATATCTACTGTCGAGTCTGTTACTATCTTTACTTTATTCATCATTACACATCCCTAAATTAACATATCTATTGTATTATACCTATTCAAGGTACGCATTCAAACCAAAGGTTTTCTTTTTTTCAAGTGAAGTGATACTAGTCTTTTGAAATGATTACACAAAAAAAGACCGTCCCATGAGCTAACCTGAACACATGCCGACTTATTAATATTGCATGGCATTCGTGTCATCTCTTTTAACGGAGAAGTTAGCTTTGGAACAGTCCGCATTAAGCATTATTTAGTAAACTTCCAAAAAAAAGCTTGTTATAAACGGGCCATTTGAGTACGGATGCTAAATAATGCTTAAATGAGTAATTTTCTTTATGATCTTTATTGGCAAAAACCTTCTTTACAAATACTTCCAAACGCACGGTCAACATAAAAAAATCCGGATCACTAGGCAATAAGACAGGTATTTCTGAAATTGTGACCTTATGTCCAAAACAATCTTTGAATTCCAAGCATTTGAACATCAAAATATCAATCCTCATTTTTCACCGATTGCTTACATTATACACAATAAATCCAAAAGTATAAATATTCAAATGTGTAAAAAAACAGACAAATCAGATTGACTTTTACAAAAAAAAAGACCCAAAAAGGGCAAAATGCCTTTATGGACCTCTTTTTATAAACCTTCCTCGTAGGTGTCTTCCCGCAAGCTTTCACGTTTCACCCTTCGTTTATAGACGACTTTAGATAAAGAAATACTGATTTCATATAATAACAGCAGCGGAACCATCACCATAAAGTCTGACATAAAGTCAGGCGGCGTAATCGATATCGCTATGACAACCAGTACAAAGTATGCATACTTCCTTAACTTTTGAAGCACATAAGGATTAATTATGCCAAGAGAGGTCAAAAACATGGTAACGACAGGAAGCTCGAATAAAACAGCAAAAGGTATCGTCATATTAAATACGAATGAAAAGTACTTATCCGCTGTAAAACTGGTTATGAACATCCCATCGCCCAATTCAATCAAAAATTGAAGAATGGTCGGGAAGATGACAAAATAACCGAAAGCAAGCCCTCCGATAAAAAGCAGGAAAAGTGCCGGAATATAGGCAAGGGTCGCCCTTACTTCATTTGGCATCAAAGCGGGTTTAACGAATAACCAGATTTGCAGGGCAATTACCGGTATCGTTGCCGCAATGGCTACGACACCCGCAAGCATAAAGTAAATCCAGATTATATCGCTCGGTCCCAATACCATCAGTTCAAAATCGAGATCTTTCACGAACCAATTATAAATCTCCTCAACATAAATAAAACTGGCGATAAAAAAGATGACAATAGCAACAGCTGTAATGATGAGCCGTTTTCTCAATTCATCGAGATGATCGATGATATTTAATTCTTTATCTTCCAAAGTTGATCACGCCTTCATCTGAAAATCCGTATCTTGTTCCAGCATAAAGGCGCAAGACGATTCCATCTTACGCCCAGCATTCAATCATTCATGATTTTTTTGTTGCAGCTTCTTATCTTCTTCATAATCACCTTTTGTTAAATCACTCGTGGACTTTTTAAACTCACGAAGCGTTTGTCCAAAAGCACGGCCAATTTCTGGAAGTTTCTTCGGACCAAAGATAATTAATGCCAATATTAAGATGAGAATAAGACCAGGTACTCCAATGTTCGACATGGATACATCCCCTTTGGTGTTGTAATTAGACCTACTCCGATTATAATACCATTTCCAACCAATTGAAAGGGAACTGGCAATTCGTCATAGAATGGTAACAATTATCGACTGTATGCCCATGTACGACTGGGCCGGCAGAATAAAATGTAAAAACATAGGTATTATTCTATCCTAATTTAACATTTTGTCCATGATTAAATCAATAAGTGAAATAAATTACTGTCTTTATTGACCTCTACAAAAGAGAAGCCTTTCTTGTTCATCCTTTGAATGAGCCCTGCATAATCATTTTTATCTTTTAGCTCAATACCAACCAGGGCCGGCCCGCTTTCTTTATTATTTTTCTTCGTATATTCAAAACGGCTTATATCGTCATTCGGTCCTAACACCTCATCAAGGAATTCCCTTAAAGCTCCAGCACGTTGCGGAAAATTCACGATGAAGTAATAAAGGAGCCCTTCATATAATAAGGATTTCTCCTTAATTTCCTGCATACGCCCAATGTCGTTATTCCCTCCACTGACCATGCAAACAACCGTTTTGCCTTTGATTTGTTCTTTGTATAAATCCAACGCGGCTACAGATATAGCCCCAGCCGGTTCAGCTACGATCGCATGCTGATTATATAAATCGAGAATTGTCGTACAGATTTGGCCTGGGGGGACGACAATGATATCTTCCAGGTTTTCTTTACAAAGCTGATATGTCAACTGTCCCACACACTTGACGGCTGCTCCGTCAACGAATGTATCTATGTTTTCAAGTTCAGAAACTTTTCCTTCCTTGAAGGAGAATTCCATCGAAGCAGCACCTTGCGGCTCCACTCCAATGCATTTCGTTTTTGGGGAAACCGATTTGAAATAACTTGATACTCCGGCCATTAATCCGCCTCCGCCCATAGCGGCAAATACATAGTCGATTCCATCTTCACAATCATTCAGGATTTCTACAGCGGTTGTACCCTGCCCGGCGATTACCTTTTCATCGTCAAATGGATGGATAAAGGAACGGCCTTCTTTTTCACAGCATTCCATCGCCATGGCAAATGCGTCATCGAAAGTATCCCCGATAAGGATGATTTCCACATTATCCCTGCCGAATAGCTGAACTTGATCGACTTTTTGCCTTGGAGTTGTAGCAGGCATATAAATTTTCCCGTGGATACCCAATTGGCTGCAGGAAAAAGCTACTCCCTGTGCATGGTTTCCTGCACTGGCACAAACCACTCCATTCTTCGTCTCTTCAGCGGTCAGGCTTTTCATTTTATAGTAAGCCCCTCTTAATTTAAAGGAACGTACGTGTTGTAAGTCCTCACGTTTTAAATAAACATTACAATCATATTTTTCAGAGAGTCTCTGATTTTTTTGTAAAGGAGTATGCAAAACGATTTCTTTCAGTTCTCTATAGGCAATTAGAATATCTTCCAATTGGATCCCCCTATTCTTAGATGCAGTCTGATTCATAACAATCCCTCATTTCCTTCCTAATGAATTCAATCATTATAGCACTTTACTGTTATTAATGAAATTGATTTTTCTAAAAATTCTTTCTTTTGTTTGTTTCATACCAAAAAAAACCCGATTATGGTCATTTCCCCATAATCGGATTAGCACTTTATTTTTTTTGCAGAATAATAAAATCATGGGCATATCGATTTTTTTCATCGATGCTGCCAGGGTTTGAAGAGATTTTATCCCATTCATTTTCATCAATCACGGGAAAGAAAGTATCACCTTCAAAGGTTTCATGGATTTCCGTTATATACAAGCGGTCGGTAAAAGGAAGGATTTCCTTGAAGATTTCAGCTCCGCCAATCACGAAGACTTCCTCATCTCGGTTATCTGCAAACGTTTTGATTTCTGCTATATCATGTAAAACTACGCAGCCTTCCGCTTTAAAATCCTGATTGCGGGTAACGATGACATTTTCGCGGCCAGGCAGGACCCTCCCGATCGATTCAAATGTTTTTCGGCCCATGACGATCGGATGGCCCATCGTCACTTTTTTAAAATACTGCAAATCTGCCGGTAAATGCCACGGCAGTTTATTGTTATTACCTATCACACGACTTTGATCCATAGCCACTATCAATGATATCATATGCTAACCTCACCTTTTATATGGGGGTGGGCTTCGTAATTTTCCAAAACGAAGTCCTCGAAGCTAAAATCAAAGATATTTTTCACATCCGGATTGATTTTCATGATTGGCAATGGTTTGGGATCACGAGTCAACTGCAGTTCCACTTGTTCAAGGTGGTTAGAGTAGATGTGGACATCCCCGAAAGTATGTACAAATTCGCCAACTTCCAAATCACACACTTGGGCGATCATCATCGTTAAGAGCGCATATGAAGCTATATTAAAAGGAACACCTAAAAAGACGTCCGCTGAACGTTGGTATAGCTGGCATGAAAGCTTACCATCAGCGACATAGAATTGAAAGAAAGCATGGCAAGGCGGCAAGGCCATTTCGTCCAGTTCACCAACATTCCAAGCACTGACTATCAGCCTTCTTGAATTTGGATTCGTTTTGATTTGTTCGATCAATTCACTGATTTGGTCGATTTGCCTTCCATCAGCCGTTCCCCAAGAACGCCATTGATGACCATAAATCGGACCTAATTCTCCCTTTTCATCAGCCCATTCATTCCAGATGCGCACGCTATTTTCCTGAAGGTAGCCAACGTTCGTATCACCCTTCAAAAACCACAATAGTTCATGGATAATCGCTTTTAAACTAACCTTTTTCGTTGTAAGAACAGGGAATCCATCTTTTAAGTTGAATCTCATTTGATATCCAAAGGTACTGATCGTTCCTGTTCCCGTACGATCACCCTTTTGAGTTCCATTTTCGAGTACATGCTTACATAAATCTAAATATTGCTTCATGATAAACCACCTTTTCTACTTTCATTCTCCTTATTTTAACGTATTATTGCTCAATGTTTAATCTAATTGTTTAATAAAATTATAAGTCTTGGGTGCTTTTTGTCTAAGCAATTGATTTTGTTCATCGTTCACATAAAACATGGCAAACGTTTCTGCAAAGTATTCCTCAGGATAATTGGAAAAATACGTAATCCCAGGAAACAGCCCATCCACTTCCTTACCCCAAATCTTCAAATAATCCATGTCTTCACGGATTCCATCAAACACTATATTATCAATTGAATGCCCCAGTTCATGCAGTTCCAAATTAACGGAGCCATGCCCTTTGCCCTTGTCACTTGCCCCGATTTTAACCAATACCGTATGTGATCCGCCCATACCAGGCACATCATCCCAAGTTGTTTCTTTATTCAAATAACCACGCGGGGTTTTCCCCTTTAATTTTGCCGCGGATTGATTTTCTGTTAAATCACCATCGAATAGTTTGATCCTCACACCACTTTCAGCAGTTTTCACCAAAAGGGAATAAGGCAGTTTATTAATGGTACCAGCAATTTTAAGTGCTTCCCTTTCATCATACTCCTCTTCTGGAAATAAAAATATCCGTTGCAATTCTTTATTGCCTTTAAAAAGTTCAGCTTGTCTTAAAAGATTATCTTTGGGTAAATTCCGCCATTTCACCCCTTCATCCTTCGCTAATGAATAGGAGAGCATTGAGAATAAAAAGACAATTAATGCAAGTATGGATAACCATTTCTTCCTTTTCACACGCTTCTCCCCCCTTCTTCATTCCTCATTTATGTTAAGAAAATATATGTTATTTAAAAACTCTAAACCTTTGATACTATTATATTAGTATAACATATTACCCGTATGTAAAAACTCTATGTTTTTTTGGTAATTTCGGTTGCCATTCATCATGAGAAGAACCATTGATCCGCGCTTTTCATATATCAACAGTATATAATCGTAAAAGGTTTAAGGTGATCGCATGGAAACCAATAATAAAAAAGCCATCTTGAATGAGCACCGTGAACTTGCTGAAGAAGTGCTTGATATTTACAGTTTAAGAGTGTTCATCATTCTCGACCTTTTTCTGTTCTCCATCTTATTTGGCATACTGCTGCATCCGCTACTGTCTTCACTTTGGCTTACCTTTTTAATGCCATTTCTTTTCTTCACAACATTTACAGCCCTTCTTCAAATACTTGATATTTTCCAAAATAAAAGCTGACACCATATTTGATGTCAGCTTCAGACTGTAGGCAATTTAGATGAAAATCGAGTTTGCCTACAGTTTTTTTATAGGTGTACAATTTAGACATTGATTTCCGCTCCAGGCACTCGCTTTCCGCGGGCGGTCCGGGAGCCTCCTCGGCGCCTTTGCGCCTGCTGGGTCTCCCCTGGACTCGCTTTTCCCGCAGGAGTCTCGCACCTTCCGCTCCAATCAACTTTGTTTTAACTTTTAGATAGAACCCTTTTTTTTGCCTTAAGTCTTTTTTGTTTTAAAATAGAATTATTAAAACTTGAGGTAATGAGGACTTTCTAAACATGATTCTATTCAGCAAGATCAACTTGAAATGATTTTCAAAAGGGGTTCGGGAATTTTTTAATTCCGAACCCCTTTTGTCTACAATCTGAAGCACAGTTCTTTAAACTGTGCTCTTCCTCATGATCTTTATTAATTTATTGTACTAAAGCTCATCGTTAGTTATATAAACATCCTTTAATTTTCCGAACGGTTTTCAGTAAAAAATGTAGTTGAAATGTAAAAATCTTTCCCTACTAAAAAAAGGAGAGATGATGAAAATTATTTTTTAATATAATGAAGCATTGCAAGTTGACCTAATTTTTGTACTTTGGTTAATGTGAAATTTACAGTAATATCATCACCGATATAAAGGGAGATTCCTTTCCCTAAAATAATAGGTGCAATGGCTAGCTGGAATTCATCAATTAAATTTTCTTTAAAAAATTCACGTGCTAAGTTTCCTCCACCAATTAACCATATATCTTTACCAGGCTTATGTTTTAAATTTTTAATGAAAGTTTTGACATCTTCATCAATAAATGTAGCATATTCATCTGAGCCACTAACAGATTTAGAAAATACATAATTTTTATATTCACTATAAGGATAATTCATATCAAATCCACGGATGACATCATAAGTTCCTTTTCCCATTACAACAGTGTCAATTCTTTCCAGTAGTGATTTGTAGCCAGAGTCTCCTTCTACTTCTGTTGATTCTAACCACTCTAATGTACCATCATCATTTGCAATACAGCCATCAATTGAAGTACCAATGTATAAAATAATGTTACGCTGTTTTTTCATCAACAACAGATCCCCCTCGCAACATAAACTTGATATTTCTTTCATATAAACCACCTAGTAATTCCATTGATACTTCCTCCAGGTAAAAAACCATTCTTAACAAGATTAATTCTTCACTACATTTGATTCCCCTTCTTTCACTAACCTGCGTCGTTAGTTGAAGAAGATAATGGAATTCAAACGATAAAACAATGAGCTTTTTTATGGAAAGAACGAGAAATGGTAATATTCGTAATTGGGGAAGTCGATTTAAGAACAAAAAATCATAAAAGGGCTTTGGGATGATACCAATCCGAAACTTTGGCGACAAAAAGCTGCCATCATTTTAGATGACAGCTTTTTTAATTAGTGCTCAACCATGTTCCTTGAGCTTTTTCCCTTTCTTCAAATGGAATACGATCGTGGTGCCGAAAATCAGCAAAATAAAGGCAAAAAAGATCGCAGGCGGGATTTCTATCCTTGCAACAGCCAATAACATTTTTATTGCAATGAATCCGATAAGGACATATGCGGCAGTTTCCAATTCAGGAACCTTATCTATCAATTTTAGAAATAATCCTGCCACTCCCCGCATCATCAAGACACCAATCATTCCGCCTGTCAAAAGCACCCAGACTTTTTCACTCACCCCGAATGCGGCCAAGACACTATCGACTGAAAATGCTATATCCATCAATTCCACTGCCGCAACCGTTCCCCATAAGGTACCAAACATACGGATCAGTATGCTGTTTTTACTCATTCCCTGAATTTCTTCATCAGCTTGTTTTTTTCTTTTATCCCTAAAGTATTTAAATGAGAGCCAACCAAGATAGGCGGCCCCAATCACCTTCACCCACCAAAGCTTAATGAGGAAAACACCGATTCCAATCGCTATAAATCTAAAAGCGTAAGCACCTAATAAACCGTAAAAAAGTGCTTTTTTCCGTTGTTTTTCCGGAAGGTGCCTGACCATTACAGCTAATACCAAAGCGTTGTCCGCTGATAGCAACCCTTCCATTAATACGAGCGTTCCAATCAATCCCCAGCTCACCGGGTCGGATAAAACCTCCACCCACATATGCCAGTCAAAAAACTGTGCATACGTTTGCATGATGTTATTTAACAACTCTGACATGATAAAGACTCCTCTGCTACTATAACAGCAAAATTAGAAAACCTTTTAAAATAACATTGTTCCCGTAATGATAAAAACTCTGCTTTTATTTCAACACAAAATAAATACGTTGCATGACAACGTATCATTTCGATGCTATTAGAAATTCATTTCATTTTCATCATACTCTTACACTTACATAAAATCAACGAAACCAACCGCTATGAGACCCTTTGTTTACTCGTCCACTCTGGCGGCGTATTTTTATCCCAATATATTTTCCCTATATTATAATGGGTAGCAAATGAATCATGATGGGTATGATAATGAAAATCGAACCAATATCCTTCCAGTGGAGGATTTTCCTGCCTGACATGGAATCTGATGATATCCTTGCCGCTTTTTGAATCATAAATATGGAATATTTTTTCTGCCCTGCCCGCACTCGGCTGCTCAGTGATGGTTAATTGCTGTAATTTTTCATCTGGAAATTGGGCAGCCATTTCGGTAATGGCTTCTTCGATTTTTGGTAATATGGCCATTTTGAACTCATCGCCAATTTTAGGATTGATCTTATCGCCAAATTTCACAAATGCGTTTTCCTCTGCCTTATTCATTATGCCCGATAAAAATTCTTCCCGGTTGAATTCCTCTTCTAGTTCAGTCGAATTTTGCGAAGGAAGAAAGGATAATCCCTCTTCTTCCACTAACCCTTTTTTAGTATCCTTTAACGAATCGGCTTCTGCAAGCCAAGCCAGATCGGAAGGAGTGACAAGACCAAACGTCAAAACGGATACTAAAATGACTAGACTTTTCCTGAACCAAACCGCCGCTTTCAAATCACACTCCCCCTCCTTTTTTGTATTGTCTTTATATTTAGTATACTTTTATTTTTTGGTAATTACGAATATATAGTTACCCATGTTTTAAAAATCAAAAAAAAGGATAAATACCTATATAAAGTTTATGAACTCGAAATGAACTCGAACTTTTTCATTAAATATCAATAAATTTACATTTAAATGAAGGATTTTGACGATTTTTGGAGAACTTAATTAGATTCAAGTCTTTTTAAGGAGGGGTCTTAGATGGCTTCGACTGCCATGGTGGCTTTATGTCTTGTAACATTAGCATTTTTCGTATATTTATCATTTGCTGATTAAGAATAAATGAATACCTACGAAAAATCTCCTTGTCATTCTTCTACAATGACAAGGTTTTCTTTTCATTCAAACATAAGCCTTACCTTTTGGCATATAAAAGGACTGAATAATGGAGGAATTATTTTGGAAAACAACAATGAAATCATTAAAGATAAGGATTACAAAAGGGAAACAGCTACAGGGGGCGCAGGAATGGTCGTTACAGCTCATCCGGTAGCCACTTCCATAGGGGAAAAAGTATTACGTGAAGGTGGAAATGCTGTCGATGCGGCGGTCGCCATCCAATTTGCCCTGAATATTGTGGAACCCATGATGACCGGTATCGGCGGAAGTGGTTTCCTAATGGTATATAACGCTAAAGATAAGGAAACGAAAATATACGATGGCCATGTAAGAGCACCTAAAGCCGCATATCGAGACATGTTTCTTGATGAAACAGGGGAGGTCATCCCATTTAAAGAAAGATCGATCAAAGCAACAGCGGTAGGCATACCCGGAATACTGAAAGCTATGGATGAAGCACTCGCTGAAAATGGCAGTAAGCCATTGGCGGACCTCATCGAGCCATCCATTGAATTTGCAGAAAAAGGAGTTCCCGTCAATTGGGTTCTTTGCGACGCTCTTAAAAATTTTGAATATCGATTGGGCGATGAAGCGCGTAAGTTCTTCATGCCAAACGGAAAACCCTATCAGGATGGCGATTTGTTGATAAAAGAAAAACTGGCCAATACCTATCGGATCTTACAACGTGAAGGAATTTCCGCTTTTTATGAAGGTGAAATCGGAGAAGGCATCATTTCCTGTATACAGGAGCTTGGAGGTTTCATGGAGCTTTCTGATTTAAAGGACTATAAAGCTACTATCGATGTACCAATGTATGGGACTTATAAGGATTATCTAATTGCGTCATCAAATGCCCCAAGTGCTGGCGGATTCACGGTCATCCAAATCCTGAAAATATTGGAGAGCTTCCATATAGAACAATATAACGTCCGTTCTTGGGAAAAATATTATTTAATAGCAGAAGCGATGCGTCTGGCATTTACAGACAAAAAGGCATTTCTCGCTGATCCCGAATTTGCCGAATTGCCATTGGCGGGTCTCATGCATGATGAGTATATAGCTAAACGCCGTTCATTCATTAATTTCAAAACAAGAAATAATGCCATTGACTTCGGAAACCCTTGGATTTATGATTCCGTGAAGCAAAGGGAAGTCATTCCTCAGCCTAATGAAGAGGATATCAGTGAAACCACACACTTCACCGTCCGTGACAGATGGGGGAATATCGCAGCATGCACGTCTACAGTGGAACATCCTTTCGGATCAGGCATCATGGTTTCCGACTATGGTTTCATGCTGAATAACGAACTGACTGATTTCGATTCCATTCCAGGCGGCATGAATGAAGTGCAGCCCAATAAACGCCCAGTCAGCTGTAAAAGCCCGACCATCATCTTTAAAGACGGCGAGCCGATCTTGACGCTGGGTTCACCTGGAGGACCAACCATCATCAGTTCAGTCGTGCAAACGATCATCAATGTACTCGATATGAAAATGGATTTGAAAGCAGCCATCGAAGAACCTAGAATTTTCACTCCAATGGGCCCTCATATTGAATGGGAACCAGGAATTGATATGACCAGCAAAGGCCACTTGGAAGCAATGGGCTTCGCCTTTAATGAAGTTCCCCACTCCATAGGGAATGTCCAAGCGATTCAAATCAACCCTGATGGCTCTAACTATGGTGCTGCCGATTCAAGCCGAGAAGGCTGTGCCATGGGCCTGGACGAAACAGATTATAAATCTTGATCACTGAATGGAAATGAAGCCAAAATGAAATTTGGATGTTTTTCTCTTTATTACGTCAAATCCAAATTCCTCAAAGCGGGAGCTGCGAAAATGGTCTTTCAACACGACTCTCTTTCGCGCAACCCGCTTGGCTTCTTTCATTATTTCCACAGATAAATCCTTACCTTCCGCAAAATGAGTCAGTCCCCTGATCCCATTCGATTCCTGAATCGTTTCTTCAAACATGGGATCGAAATATACGACATCAAAATGATTATCCGGCAATGTTTTCAAAATTTCGTAATGATCACCTTGCATGACCTCTATTCTTCTCATCGCCGAAATCATCGTTTCTTCTGCATCCTCCCATGTCTTCATCCCATGGTCCACGAGCAAGGCCAAATATTGATTTCCTTCCAATGCGACAACCTGTCCATGTTCACCCACTTTGAAACTTGCGACAATCGCATCAGAGCCCAAACCCAAGGTACAATCAAGCACAGAGTTCCCTTCATTTATATCTCCGGCAATGAGAAATGGATCACTCTCTCCGCGCATTATCCTTTTTATACGGATCATCGCTAGGTTCGGGTGGAAAAAGAATGGTTCATTTTCCTGGTATCGATATAACTCCATCCGTTTTTTACCAAAAACAAGGCAATCATCTTCATTCTGTTCCGCTTGGATATCTCTCACCGATCGTTTTCTTCGGGCTATAAAGGGGATATGTAATTCTTCAGCTAACTTTTTCGCTAATATCATCGTTTCTTTATCGGCTCTTCCTACTGTTGTGACAAACATGGATCCTACCCCTTCATACTCTCTTAAATTTGAAAAGAATGCCCTGTTTCCAGGACATTCCGCTTTATCGCTTATTTCACTTGACTGAACGCTGCCAATAAATTTTCCATGATAGCTTCCATTGGCTGTCCTTCTATATCATGTCGTGGAATGAAATGTACGACCTCTGTGCCCTTTAAAAGAGCCATTGATGGTGAAGAAGGTTCTATTCCATCGAAGTATTCCCGCATTTTAGCAGTGGCTTCCTTATCTTGGCCGGCAAATACAGTTACCAAATGATCTGGCTTATTGTCTGCTTGCAGTACGGCTTGAGTAGCAGCTGGACGGGCTAACCCTGCAGCACAGCCGCAAACGGAATTCACGACCACAAGTGTCGTACCTTCTACCGATTCCATAAAGCTTTCAACCGCTTCAGCGGATTCCAACTCATCAAAACCTGCTTGCACCAGTTCCGCACGCATTGGTTTCACCATTTGTTTCATATATTCATCATATGCCATTGACATAAAAAAACCCCCTTGGTTACATTTCTTCAATTAGAATAATCATACTATATCGTTAAGTGAATATGCAAAAATGACGCTTAAAGCTTTGTAAAATTCATTGTTCCTCACAAAGAAACATGGTTGACAGAATCCACTTTCATTCTGCCACCATGTTTTAGTCTTCCTTTTAACTTAAACTTTCATCACTCCGCCTGAGCTGGCATTCGTTACAAGTTTGGAATAACGTGCTAAATAGCCCGTTCTGACTTTTGACTCGAAGCCTTTCCAATTCGCTTTGCGTTTTTCGAATTCTTCATCGGAAATTTCCAATTCGATTTTGCGATTATTCAAATCCAATTCGATGATATCACCATCTTCAACAAAGGCAATCGGGCCTCCCTCAGCTGCTTCAGGGGATATATGACCAATGCTGATGCCTCGAGATGCGCCTGAAAAGCGGCCATCAGTGATCAACCCGACTTTCGCTCCAAGTCCCCTCCCGACGATTTGGGAAGTTGGTGCCAACATTTCCGGCATACCCGGGCCACCTTTAGGCCCTTCGTAACGAATGACCACTACATCCCCTTCTTTAACCTTTCCGGTAATGATCCCGGAAAGTGCATCTTCCTGGGAATCGAAACAAATGGCAGGACCTCTATGGTAGCCACCAACTGATGCGTCAACGGCGCCCACTTTTACGATTGAACCTTGAGGAGCAAGGTTACCGAACAATACAGCAAGCCCGCCACGCTCAGAATGCGGATTATCCAATGGATGGATTACATCCTTGTCCAATATTTCACAACCAGCTACATTTTCGCGGAGCGTTTTACCTGAGACAGAAAGGCAATCTCCATTGAAGGCACCTGGTTTTTTGAGTAACTCATTAATGACGGCACTTACCCCACCGGCATTATGTACATCTTCAATATGATAATCGGATGCCGGTGCGATTTTCGCTAGATGCGGTACGCGGTTAGCTATTTCATTTATGCGTTCCATCGGATATTCAAAACCTGCTTCATGTGCCAATGCAAGTGTATGAAGAACGGTATTGGTCGAACCGCCCATCGCCATATCCAATGCAAATGCGTTATCAATTGCTTCAATCGTAACGATATCACGAGGCTTGATATCCTGTTTGATTATCTCCATCAACTGTTTAGCGGATTTCTTAACGAATTCCTTACGTTCTTCGGCTACCGCCAAAATCGTTCCATTTCCCGGAAGCGCAAGTCCCAATCCTTCAGCCAGGCAGTTCATGGAGTTTGCTGTGAACATTCCTGAACAAGAACCGCAAGTAGGGCATGCAACTTGCTCGATTTCCTGCAAATCCTCTTCATTGATATTACCTGCTTGATAAGCACCCACCCCTTCAAAAACGGATGTTAACGAAAGAGATTTACCATTTTTATCCTTACCTGCTTTCATGGGTCCGCCGCTTACGAATATTGTAGGAATATTGACACGAAGTGCTCCCATCATCATTCCCGGCGTTATCTTGTCACAGTTTGGAATGCAGACCATACCGTCAAACCAATGTGCCGATACAACAGTTTCCACGGAATCTGCGATGATTTCACGGCTTGGTAAGGAATAGCGCATACCAATATGACCCATCGCAATTCCATCGTCTACCCCGATCGTATTAAATTCGAAAGGAACACCGCCCGCTTCGCGAATCGCTTCCTTCACTATTTTTCCGAATTCCTGAAGGTGGACATGACCTGGAACGATATCGATGTATGAATTACAAACCGCGATGAACGGTTTACCGAAATCTTCTTCTTTAACCCCTGCTGCCCGCAGCAGACTTCTATGTGGAGCTCGATCGACCCCTTTTGTAATCATGTCGCTTCTCATATTTGATGTAGACATTTGTTGTACCCCCAATTTCCACTAAATGTTTAATGATTCAATATAATATAATTTTTAGTATACTCTAAAAATTCTAACATATTTACATACAAATGCAACCATTCAACACTAAAAATCTACAAAAATCATTTTACTAAAATAATAGAGATCAAATTTATATCTTAGAAACTAATGTTTTGGGATTCGACCTGAGGGGAACTTATGTCAAACGACTGGATATAACCCGCAAAAATAAAAAGGCATGCGGATGATTTAATCCGCATGCCTTTTGCCTGGGTTATTCCAAATCACTTGTCATTCGCTTGTCTTGATTCTGTCATTTGCTTCCAAACCGAACCTTTTGCTTCTTCCCCATTTTCTATACGGTCAATGGCCATCTTGACCTGAAGGGCCACTTCGAATTCAGGATCCTGTTCGGCTTGCTTCAGATAAGGGAGGGTCGTTTCATTTCCCACTTCGTATAAAAACATCGCCGCCCTCCATCTAACCAATTTATTTTTATCCGAAAGTGATTGAGACATTTCTCCCATCGCTTCTTCAAAGCCAAGATCTGATAAACAATCACCAGCCGTTCGTCTTACGGCCGCACTTTTATCTTTCAATGCTTTATACAAGCTCGGGAGTACTTTTCTATCCTCAATCATACCCAAGTATACGACCGCGAGCCTTCGAATGGAGACCTTACTGTCGGAGAGTGCCATGTCCAATACGGGTATATCATCAACCGTTGGATCTTCCATTTGTTCTAAAGCCTGATAACGCTTTTCCCAGCTTTCGTCATTCAGCATTTCTGCAGTCAGTTTAATTTTTGGTCGTTTCAGAAATGCTTCCTTCGTATCCACCATTTCATTTGCAGCGGCTACTAGCCGATTAATTCGTTCTTCCGGATAAGCTGCAATCAGCTCGTCCGATACTTCCTTCACGATATCTTCCATATCACCATATCTTACGCCATAATCCTTCCATTTTCGAAGCAGGACTACATTGTCATCTTCTTTTTGGGCAGCTGCAATGCCCTTTATGAAATAATCCGGTAAGGCAAAACGTTTTTCGTGTAAGCTATCACTAGCTTTAATTTGCATCGGAATGCCCTTGAATTGTTGAATGGCAACAGTTACTTCTCCGTAATGTTCATTTAATGTTGTTTGTTGATTTTGTTCTTCGGTTTTTTCCCCGAAAACCTGACGGATTTGGACCAAGATATCTTTCCAATCATATTTCGCATTCCGCTCAACGGCTAAGAAGTCCGCAACATGATATACCCCTTTCACTCCCTCGATCGTAAATAAATCTTTGATCAGCTGGGGTGCCTGATCAGCTTGATCTTTCTTATAATTATTGCTTTTACCAGCTAATAGCTCTTCAGTTAAGTTGATTTTCATTGTATTCGGACTTGGTGTAGGTTCTATCGACTTAATTTTCAATGCATTTCTCTCCTTTTACAAGACGTTTCATGTACTAGATATTATCACATCGGCAACAGATTCTCATGCAATTGAGATTGGCAAAAAAAAGACCGATCCAAGTTTGCTCCCTTGGACCAGTCTCCACGCTCATTCCTCTTCCAATTTTTCCGCTAAATATGTCCATCTTTCCATCAAATGCTCTAATTTATCCGTTAGTTCCTTTTCTTCTTCAAGCAGAAGGCGGACTTTTTCAAAATCGCTTCCCGCCGCTGACATTTCTGATGTTATGTCTTTCAGGCGCAGCTCGGCCCGTTCCATGTTCCCTTCGATTCCTTCCCATTCCTTACTTTCCGCATAGGTCAGTTTTTTCTTTTTCTTTTCGGTCCGGTTCATCTGAGGTTCCGGTGCTTTTACCGGCACGGTCTCTTCCGTCTTTTCTTCCAAGAACTCTGAATAATTGCCGTAATAGAAATCAATTTCACCTTTATTCTTGAAAACAAGAAGCTGATGGCACGTCTTATCCAGGAAATACCTATCATGTGATACGGTAATGACTACACCTGAAAACGTTTCTAAATAATCCTCCAGAACGGTCAAGGTTTGCGTGTCCAAATCATTCGTCGGTTCATCCAAAAGCAGGACATTAGGTGCCGACATCAATATGTTAAGGAGATATAAACGCCTTTTCTCCCCTCCTGACAGCTTGCGGATTGGCGTTCCATGCGATCCCATTGGAAACAAGAACCTTTCAAGCATCTGCGCAGCCGATATGAAACTGCCATCTTTAAGGGCGATGGAATCCGCCGTTTCACGAATATACTCTATCATGCGCAAATTCTCATCCATATCGACGCTTTCTTGCGTATAGTAGCCTATTTTCACGGTTTGCCCTTTTTCCAGGTTACCTTCATCAATGGATTCCCGTCCGGCCAGGATATTTAACAAGGTTGACTTTCCACTGCCATTATTTCCGACGATCCCAATGCGATCACCCGGTT
The DNA here is from genome assembly GCF_044762725.1 of Peribacillus sp. NPDC096447. Lineage (NCBI taxonomy): Bacteria > Bacillati > Bacillota > Bacilli > Caryophanales > Bacillaceae > Peribacillus > Peribacillus sp. NPDC096447. The sequence continues at coordinate 28,492 of NZ_JBIWEV010000005.1, read as the reverse complement.
TGAAAAGGAAGGAGAAATGGTTGATGATGGTTCGATCACCGAAGGATTTAGAAACATCCTGCATCTCAAGCACCTTTTTCCCAAGACGGGCACCGCTTAATTCCATTTCCAGGTTCTCGGTTTTCTGCTTATCCTTTACACCTGATTCCAATGTTTCGAAGCGTTGGATCCTGGCCTTTTGTTTCGTTGTACGGGCCTTGGCTCCTTTACGGATCCAGGCCAGTTCTTTTTTGAATAGACTTTCCTTTTTCGTTCTTTCAGCTGACTCGTTCTCTTCACGAATGGCCTTTGATTCTAAATAATCCGCATAGTTTCCTTTGTATTCGAAAAGCTGCGTTTGGGCAATTTCCCAAATCTTATTGGACACACGATCAAGGAAATATCGATCATGGGTTACAAATAAAACGGACTTTTGATATTTCCCCAAATATTCTTCAAGCCAAGTGATGCTTTCGAAATCAAGATGGTTGGTAGGCTCATCCAAAATCAGTAAATCAGGGGTCTCAATCAAGGTTTTTGCCAGGGCCGCACGTTTTTTTTGACCACCTGACAGTTCCCCCAATTTCCTTGAGTGATCAGGAAGACCAAGCTTGGTCAGAATCGTTCTGGCATTGGCACTTGTATCCCAGGCGCCAAGCGTGTCCATATCCTGCTGCTGTTTTAACAAACGGTCCTGTACTGCGCCATTCTGCGGATCTACCTGGAGTTGAACGAGCGTCTTTTCATATTCTTTAATCAACGAAAATACAGGAGTTGAACTTTCATACATATATTCCATGATCGTCAATTTCTCATCAAAATGAGGGTCTTGGGATAGATAGGAAATCGTGTAATCATTCGGGTGATCCTTCGTTCCTAAATCACTGTCTTCCAACCCTGCGATAATATTCAATAATGTCGATTTACCGGTGCCGTTTATTCCAACGATCCCGATTTTCTCCCCTTCGGTAATGGAAAAAGAGACATCTTTAAAAAGCAGCTTTTCCCCTTGGGTCTTCATTACATGTTCCATGCTAAAAACTTTCATAATCGTACATCCCATTCCTTATTAAATTCCTCTAAAAATCCAATCATATATTCATGCCTTTCACTTGCAATCTTCTTGGCTGTACAAGTATTGAGCATATCTTGTAAACGCAATAACTTTTCATGAAAGTGATGAATGGAAGAGCTTTTGCCATTCCTGTATTCCTTCTTGGTCATGTTTTCCCTTATGGGCAATGAAGGATCATACATAAGTTGTCCCTTTTTTCCGCCAAATGCAAATGTCCTGGCTATGCCAATGGCACCAATTGCATCCAAGCGGTCCGCATCCTGAACAATTTCAGCCTCGATCGAGGGAAGCTTCAACTGCCCTGCACTATATGAAATTGTATTGATGATCTGTTTGATGGCATCCACACTATCATTATCCAACTTTATTTCATCAAACCAAGCATCAAGCTTTTTCCAGCCTCCATCGGCTTCCTGGTTTAATTTATCATCCGGGATATCATGAAGTAGGGCCGCCAATTCAATGATGAACTCATTTCCTTTTCGTTCTTCTTTTGCAATATGTAAAGCCAGCTTACGTACACGATCGATATGGAACCAATCATGGCCGCTGGCATCAGAATTCAATTGGTCATATACATACTTCTCCGTTAATTCAATCATCGTTTGTTTCATTTCACCACTCCATGTCCTATCTATTTTACCATGGTTCTCAATAATGGTGTGCTTTAATCTTCATTGAACCAACTGATTCCAATCGTCTGTTCACCGGTATGCACCCCGATGGCACTGCCCAGTGGGGATACATAGGTCAACACATGAGGAAATTCTTCGGATATCATCTTTTTCCATCTTTGTGCCTGCTCCGACACTGCACCATATAATATGGTGCATTCTTTTACTTTTCCCGCTTCGACTGATCTGCGAAAATCAGTGAAGATCTGTTTTTCCGCTTTTTTAAGGTTCCGGGGTTTAGATTTAGTATGAAGCACACCGTTTTCGATTGAAATGATGGGTTTAAAGCTCAACAGGCTTCCTAGAATATACTGTGCGTTTGTTAGTCTGCCGCTGCGGTGCAGCTGATCTAAAGAACCTATTAATACATAGGTTTCATGGTTATCCGCATACATTCTCGTTTTGACGAAAGCCTCATTGATTGTATCGCCATTATCAATATGATGCATGAGCCGTTTCAAGATTAATAGCATCGGAAAGGAAATAAGTAAAGTATCAAAAACGTCAACGGGGATTGTAACCAATTGTGCAGCTTGCCTGCTCGCGGAAACGGTGCCGCTCAATTCACTTGAAAGGTGTACGGCTATGATTCGATCATAGCTTTTTTCAAGCTCCTTATATAACTCCTGGAATCTTCCGACCGACGGCTGTGACGTAGTGGCGGTGATTTTATCCTCACTCATCCGCCGGTATAATTCCTCAGGTAATAGGTCGACGCCATCTTCATATTCCTTCCCATCGATGATGACGACCATCGGAACGACGTATACATGTTCATTCAATGATAATTCTTCGTCTAAAGTTCCCGTACTGTCTGTTACCCATGCAATTCGTTCCATGTTTTCCCCCCTCATTTGTGTATTCCATTATATTCAACATCCCAACCATCTGTCCCCTTTTAAAAACGGATGCTGCATTAAATTTCTTATCTCAAAAAAAGAGCCCAACTGAAGCTTCCGTTGGACTCGATATCATTCCTCATAATAATTTTTTTATATCCTCTTCCATTTCCAGAGGTTTTGTTTTAGGCGCATACCGGCTGACGATATTTCCATCTCTGTCAATCAAGAACTTTGTAAAATTCCATTTTATCGATTTGGACCCCATCACTCCGGGAGCATTTTCAGTCAGGTAGCTGAATAAGGGATGGGCTTCCTTTCCATTAACATTCACTTTTGCAAACATCGGGAATGTTACACCATGATTCAATTTGCAGTATGAATCGATTTCCAGATCATCACCAGGCTCCTGATTCAAAAACTGATTACACGGAAAACCAAGTACGACAACCCCATCCTCTTTATATTGCACATACAGGCTTTGCAAATCATCATACTGTGGCGAAAAACCGCATTTGCTTGCGGTATTCACTATGATCATCACTTTCCCTCTATATTCCTCAAGCGAGATGGTTTCGCCATTAATTTTATTGACTTCAAAATCGTAAATGGACATATATGATCTCTCCCTTTAGTATGATGATTCATTTTACCGTATTTAAAGGTACGTTTACCAACTTTTATCCTTTGCCTATCATCCTGGAATCTTCACTGCTTGGATGGATTGAATCAAATACTCTACCATGTCTTCCAAATCATCCATTTGCTCTTCTTTTACAAGCCTTCCAAATGATACTTTATATATAGATGAAGTAACTGGTTGCATTTTTTTACTGACCGTATCGCTGGTCGTCACTGTAATGATTCTTTGATCTCCCCAAATTTTTTCCAGGTCGTTCAACAATTGTTCAGCATTCACTTCATCAAGCTTTTTGGGAAAAGAAATGAAAATATTGACCGTGCAGCCCGTATGCGTATCATCAATATCGGCATCGAGCAACTCCGAACTTAGGTTCTTGAGTGAAGCGTGTAACTCGATGGCACCTCTAATCGAAATAGGCGCCATTATTTTTTTCAATTCCATCTCAATCTTATATGATCTGGACATGGTTGAGAGATTCACTATATCATCACGGTTTATGACCAATATATCTCCAATGAAGTCACGATCGTAAACCGCTCCTTCCAATACCACTTTCATGTTCTCAAATGCTGTAGGATCAAACAATCTCCAAACACCTCTCCAACTTATAAGTTTATGTATTCATGATCTTCCCATTTTACCATTCCCGGGCCATTTCCTTCGGGATTTACAAGAAATTATTAAAATAGCTTTTCTATTCAATAATTTTCTATATAATTAAAATATTATGATTTTTGAAGAAGGAGGCTAATCATGCCAATCAGAATTCCGGAACAACTGCCAGCAAGGGAAATTTTAGAACAGGAAAATATCTTCGTTATGGATGAGGAAAGAGCTACCAATCAGGAAATCCGTCCATTGAATATATTAATTTTAAACCTAATGCCAGAGAAAGAAAAAACGGAGGCCCAGTTACTGCGCTTTCTTGGCAATACTCCCATTCAAGTAAATATATCATTCCTGCGCTTGAGCACACATGAATCAAAAAACACAAGTAAATTTCATTTAGATCAATTTTACAAATCATTTAATGAAATTCGCACGAAGAAATATGACGGCTTGATCATTACAGGCGCTCCAGTAGAAAAGCTGGAATTTTCAGACGTCAATTATTGGGAAGAACTGCAGAATATCATGAACTGGTCAAGCGAAAATGTCACATCCACCCTACATATCTGTTGGGGGGCACAAGCTGCCCTGTACCATCATTATGGAATAGGCAAATACGAACTTCCAGAGAAATGCTTCGGCATATACACCCATGAGGTCCTTGAACCGAATGAAAATCTAGTCCGCGGATTCGATGATTATTTTATGGCCCCTCATTCACGCTATACGGATATTGACTATCAAAGATTAGTTAATCATCCTGATTTGAAGGTTCTCGCACAGTCCGATCAAGCTGGTGTATTGATTGCAGCTTCGGTTGACGGAAAAAGAATTATGGTTACCGGCCATTTCGAGTATGATGCCGATACCCTAGGTGAAGAATACAGACGCGATAGGGAGCGTGGGATCAATACGCAGCTCCCTGAAAATTACTTTCCTGATAACGATCCGACCAAGGTACCTCTTCACCGCTGGAAGAGCCATTGCAGCTTGATGTTCTCGAATTGGCTGAACTATTATGTCTACCAATCTACCCCTTATGAGTGGGATTGAAAGAGTAAGAAAAAAGAAGCTTTCACTCTTAAGTGAATCGTTTTCTTGAAAAGCCACTTCGGATTATCATGGGAAACAACCTGAGTTTCTGACTCAGGTTGTTTGTTTCATGATTCTTTATTACCGAAGTACACCTCTTCAAAGGGTTGGACGACCACAAATCCTTGACCTTCGAATTTCATTTGAACGGATTCGCCGCTTCCCCTTCCAAAAAACGACTTCAATGAGACATCCGTTACGAATTCAGGCTGCAATTCCCCTGACCATGCTACTGTGGCATTCGGGTCCTTATAGACCGGATTCCCAGGTTCCACCATTAAAGTAAGCGGCTCATAATGAGAAGTGAATGCGACCATGCCTCTCCCCTCGAGCCTTACGTTGAACAATCCCCCGGCCAATAACCCGGCAATGCGCCGCATCATTTTTATATCCCATGAAATCCCCGGCTCAAATGCAAGTAAGTCATTTCCGTTAACACAGATCGATTCACCATTTAACTGTAAAATAGAAATCTTCTTCCCTTGATCCGCGACGTATAACTTGCCGCTTCCGGTCGCTTTCATCAATGATGCACCCTCACCAGTTAAGGCCTTTTTAAAGAGTTTACCAAGACCATGCTCCAAGATGCCTTCCCGCTCGAATTTAATATGGCCTCGATAAGAAACCATCGTCCCCATTTTTGCCCAGATCTGCTTTTCCAAATTAATCTCCAGGATTCGTTCCGTTTCAAGTTCGAATAATCCTTGCCCTTTATCCTGCTGCTTCGTCTTTTCAACGAATTGATCGATTCGATACTTCTCCATCACTGCCCCACCTCTTTTTGCAGGAGGAACAGCCACATGAACGATACAGCTTGCTTTAATTCCTTTGAAAAATGTCCCAGCTTTGTATAGTCCACCCCTCTCTTTGCAACGCCGGTATCAGCTACTGCCTTCCATCCCGTTTCTAAAGCCATTTTTTCAAATTCCCAAGGCTGCATTGTATTCATGATGACTTTATCTCCTAATAACCGTTGAAAACTGAATTTTTTTCGTGGTTCAGCTGTTGGACCAAGTATTCCAAAACAGGCATAACCTCCAGGCTTTAATACCCGTTGGATTTCCTTCATCACCGTTAATGGTTCACCGGTATATTCCAAAGAATTAATGACCATTGCCGCATCCATTTCTTCATCTTTAAATGGAAGATTATAAAAATCTCCTTGCAGGAAAGAAAGTCCTGTTTGTTGAGCGGTTTTTCCCTTTGCATATTCAATCATCACATTAGATAAATCAACTCCGGTTACTTCATAGCCCGCTTCGGCCAATTTTAAGGAACCAACTCCATCTCCACAGCCTATGTCAGCCACCTTCACTCCCGAAGGTACAAATTCAGAAAAGAACGGAATAATGTTTTTCCGGCTCCCCGTTTCCCACATTTCTTGCGAATTCTTCACCCACATAGGTGCAAAAACATCCCATTCCTTTTTCGACTCTTCATGCCATGTATGTAAATTCATCTCAAATTCATCCTCCCATTTAACCTCTAACTAAATAAGTTCCTGAAAAATATTTTGCCGAATCAAAATACCGGAGCTTCCCTATAGCTATTCTGCTCTTAATTCAAAAATCCTCTTTTAAAACCTCGCCCCTTAGTGATTTTCAAATACATAAAAAAAAACTGCCAGCGGCAGCTTATTTTGAATTTTCTTCATTTCTTTTTTGTATCTTTCGTAAATCCTCGACACGGTCAGGAGATTCTTCAAAGAATTCAACCAGGTCTCCAATCCTATCGATGGCATTCCAACTAAGGTGGTGTTCAATCCCCTCTACATCATGATAAATATTTTCTTCCTTGACCCCAATCAACCTTAACATCTGTTCTAAAAGTTCATGACGGTATACGAGCCTTTTACCAACTTTTTTCCCATTTGCAGTTAAAACGAGACCCCGGTACTTTTCATATATCAAATATTTTTCCTGATCCAGTTTTTGAACCATTTTTGTAACAGAAGATGGGTGGACGGAAAGATTTTCGGCAATATCGGAAACTCTTGCATATCCTTTTTCTTCAATAAGTAAATAAATTTGTTCTATGTAATCCTCCATGCTTGGTGTAGGCATTCGGAATCCTCCCATTCAAACGCATATCTAAAAATTTTACTATATAAACGGCCCTGAAACAAGAAGATATAAGTCTCAGGGCGCCTTTAATGATGTTTCTTCTCAAGTTTGCTTGACGTTTTGTTCTGTTGGGAATGTAAAACTGATCTTCTTTTCAGAATCGGACCACGATAAAATGGCATCAAAGGTCTTTTCCCCTTTTTTAAAACCGCTTATCAAATCCGTTTCACCGCTCGCCAACAGCTTTTTTATATTTGCTTGACTGATTTTCTTATTAAGGATTTTTTTGGAAATAGTGAAGTTACATTTTGTTTTCTGATAACTTATACATCCATAGAATTCCCCTTTATCGACAATCTTAGAACCGCATAGTTTACAGCTGCCCACAGATGCCGAGCTTCTTTTTTTAGGGCCGCCCCGTTGAATCGACTCGGTGTCCAGTCCTTGGAAATCCCAGCTTTCCGATGATTCCACGGCATCACTGATGATTTTTGCTGACATCTTTTTAACAGCTTCCATAAAGCCGCCAGCTGAAGCCTTTCCTTCACCGATTTCCCTCAAACGCTGTTCCCATTTGGCTGTCATTTCAGGTGAAGCCAGGATCTTCTCCCCGATGGCAGTAATCAGCACTTTCCCTTTATCTGTCGCAAAAACCTGATTTTTTTTGACATTGATGTATTTACGGTCTTTGAGCATGGTAATGATGCCAGCCCGAGTTGCTTCGGTTCCGAGACCCTCGGTTTTCATCAGCACTTTTTCTAACTCTTCATTATCCAGATGCTTTCCGGCTGTTTTCATCAAAGTGATCAGCTGACCTTCTGTATAGCGCTTAGGAGGCTGGGTTTTTCCTTCTTTCACCTTTATATTGGCGACCTTTCCAGTATCTCCTTTGGTAACGGACGGCAAAATGATATCATCATCATCCTTGTCATTTTGGAAAATCACTTTGCGCCATCCCTCTTGAATCTGCTGCTTGCCTTTAGAAACGAATTCGGCACGCTTATCGACAAGCGTTTTAATGGTGGTGTAATCGAAAATGGCTTTCTCATAATGAGCCGCAATCAACCGGCGTACCACCAAGTCATATATATTCCGTTCTTCGGAGGAAAGCCGCTTCGGGTCTGTTACCTGCTCCGTCGGGATAATTGCATAGTGATCAGTCACTTTTTTTTCATTTACAAACCGTTTATTATTCATGATGTTCGGTTGTGGCAAAGGAAACAGGGATTCATATTCTGAAAATCCGCTTAGTTTTTGCAAAATATCAGGAAATGTTTCGGCTTCCCCCTCCGTCACATAATTGGAGTCTGAACGTGGATAAGAAACGATCCCTTTTTGATATAAACTTTGTACTATATCAAGCGTCTGCTTCGGTGAATATTTATAAATCTTGTTTACTGTCGCTTGCAATGACGATAGATTAAATAACAAAGGCGGCTGAAATTCTTTCCTTTCAGTATCCATTTCAGCTATTTCAGCTTCCTTACCCTTGCAAAAGGCGGCAATTTTATCAGCCATCTCTTTTGTCTTTATTCTCGGATCATTGTTCTGCTGCCATTTTCCCTGATATTTCTTTCCATCCATCTTGAAGTCAGCGAACACTTCCCAGAACGGTTCAGACTTGAATTGCTCAATTTCCATTTCCCGCTTCACTATCAAAGCAAGAGTCGGTGTCTGAACCCTTCCAGCTGAAAACACATCCGAAACGCCCCTTTGTTTCAATAAAATACTATACGCTCTCGAAGCATTCATTCCCACAACCCAGTCCGCACAAGCTCTCGTGTACGCTTCATAATAGAGCGGCCTGGTTTTTTCCTCGCTCTTCAAATTTTGGAATCCCTCATAAATCGCTTTTGGGGTCAAAGAGGAAATCCATAAACGTTTCATCGGTTTATTGACATTGCATAGATTAACGATATTGCGTACAATCAATTCTCCTTCACGCCCGGCATCACCTGCATGAATGATTTCATCGACTTCCGGTTTCCTAAGCAAAGTCTTCACAACATTGAATTGCTTTGCCTTTTGTCGGGTCACTTCATATTGAAATTTCTCAGGAATCATAGGCAACGTTTCCATCGACCATTTTTTCCATTTTGAATGATAGGTTTCCGGTGAAACAAGTTGACATAAATGCCCGACGGCCCAAGTTACATAAGCTCCATCGGGAAAAAGTTCAGTCGGCATGATTTCTATATAGCCTTGCTGTTTCTTCGTTTTAAATTGAGCTGCTAGCGTTGAACCTTGATCTGGTTTCTCCGCAAGGATTAATGGGACTCCCATTTTTGAGTCAACCTCCTTTATTATACAGTATTAAAGGTATAAGTCTTGTTCGACTTTTTTATTAAGTCAAAAAAAAAGAAAACCAATTCAAACTCAATAATCATAATCATCCTTATTGGCCATTTCTTCCTCTTTAGGTTGAAACTTTACAACATTGTCTTTTTTATTATTTGTCGTAAGATTACCTATCTCTATACGTTTACCAAAATCCTCGATATAAGCAGATGGATTTCCAAAAGTTTCAGTTAAAGCATAATTCACTATGTCTGACCTAGTTTTACCACTATTCATTACATTAACTAACTCTTTTTCAGATCCTATAACAGTGTAGAATAATCCATCTAATAAAGCTTGTTGTTTGCTATTATTTTGTTCTAATATTTGCATTCGTGCATCTTTCTTTTCAAGCTGTTCTGAAAAGCTTTGGATATTACTTTGAAGTTTATTAATTTTATTTACTAGTCTGTCTAATAAATCGTTATAGGGAAGAAGATATTTGATTAAAGAATCTTTATTTCCATAGTGTTTTTCAACCACATCAAGAATATCAAATACATCTAGTTCTTCAGTTTCTGACAGGTGAATAGTTCTTTTCTTGACTAAATTATACTCGTCTACTAAATGTTTTCCTTTTGTTTTCCACCATGTATACCCCGGATAGAAATCTATTTTATCATTATTAAATTCTAATTTAACAAATTCATAGATATCTTTGTATGTAATTTTTGAATTGATGTTATGGTTCTCATCATATTCAACAATTAATTTCCTCAATTCTCTTTCTTTACCTATATCATTTAAAATACCTTTAATACCATTTTTATTCATGGTCCAAAACCCCTAACATAGACTTTAATTTTGCTATTCGTTTAACGGATAATTGAATTTCCTTTGATGTTGAGGATAAATCTTTTTTCACACTAAGATTTACGTTTTCAGAGTTGTCGAATTGAGACATAAATAGAGACTGAATGAACTTAATTTTCACTCTTGTTTCGTCATAAAGTAAATTTAAGTCGTGAGCTATCAGATTTCTTTTTTCCTCTAATTCTGGAATAAAAATGGACCAATGCTTACAAAAGTAACAACCTCTGTGTTTCCAATTGAAACTGGGGCATGGCATGGACATATCCATACAGTATCCTAAATCTAATTTTATATATTCCTCCTGATTCTTTTCATCCATACTTCCGTTTATATAATTTTTTTTACTTTGTACTTCAAAAAATCCTTGAATGTTTGGGTGGAAGAATGAAATTTCATTTTCACTAAATGTAGAGTTTATCGGTCTAAATTTACTAATCTCTTTTTCTATTTTGAGTATTTCGATATCCATCCAATTTTCCATATGATTAAAGTAGCTATATTGAGTATCCTCTGTAAAATGTCCTGCTAAACGTTGAATCTCAACTTTGTCATACCCCTGCATCATCATATTAATAATAGCTATATGTCGCAGATCGCCAGGGTTAATCATTGAATCCACACTTCCAGTAGCTTCATCTTTTATAAAAGTATCTTCTATAGAATAAAATGCTCTATAAGACTTGTTAATAGAATTAATATTGATTTTATTTTTTCTATACAAAATTTCTTTGTAAAACATTGCAAGAGAATAATGTAAATCTTTATAGTTAAATATAGTATCTTCTCTATATGGTTTTTTAAAAACCTGGTGATAAACTTTGTATGAAATTAGATGATCCGATTTTCCATAGTCTTCTGAAAGCTTTTTATAATTTAGAAAAAGATTATACAACTCTTGTGGAATGGGCAATGTGTCGTACTTAACTACAGTTCTATTGTCTCCTACACGGTCATATTTCATTCTCGGAAAAGTTATAAAATAGTTTTCTCCCTTTTTAGAAAAACAATTTCTTTTGATGTAACAAAATTCAATTATCCTCATGGGAATAATTGAAGTAAGATTCCACCATAATAATAGTGGATAATATTTAAGTAATTCTTTTCCTCCGACTTCCTTCTCTTCTTCAAACCAGTTATCTAAATAATTTTTTACTGTTAGGAAATCTTTAAACGAAGGTAATTTCCTATACTGCCTCTCCAACTTTATTTTACTTTTATATTCACTCAATTCATTTATAAGTGAAGCAGATTCCTCTCGATTATAAAATTCTAAAAAATCGACTAGATCTTTTATAAACCCATGCATTACATGATTAGTTACTTTATGAATAACATATTCAGAATTGATTTTTTTACGAAAAAGATTTTTTTCTTCTATCATTTTCAATAATTCACTATTATTATTAAGACCTTTAGTGGAAATAAAAGCTGAAACTATATTTACAAGCTTTCGCTGTGTAACCCGAATTGAGTTCTCATTTAGTTGTTTTGCTATCCAACATTTAACTGCAATAAATAAATTTTCTTTATTATCACTTTTACTAAACCTTAACGAATAGAAAATTTTTTTATAATTGAACACCACATTACTACGATTAAATTCTTCATTAAAAACCCATTCATCATCTTCAAAATTCACACAAATTTTTTTAACCCTGTTATCATTATAGGCTTCTAATAACTTCTTTGCTTCTTCTACGTTCTTATTGGCATCAAATCCTGCACTTCCTATATCCCCTGGATTAATATTACTTAAATCAAGAGTTAACGATCCCACATTCCTCTTTCTCCCCACATATATCATCCCCTTAATACTCCTAGCGTTCTATATTCCTTTAAATTCATTGTTGATAATTCATGACCTAGAGCCTTTATTCGCTCTGTTCCCCCTCTTACAAAACCATCTACTGCTTCTCTTCCGAAATTTCTTCTTGCTTGATCTACAATGTTATGCAGAAGAAAGAATTGATTTGCAAGTTTATGTTTTTCTCCGAGAGTCGCACTCTCAAACCCTTTTAAAATTTTTTCCATCATGGAAACATAATTATCCATTATATTTTCTATGGCATAAACATTAATCATTGAAGCAGCACATGAATCACACGATGGTCCTTCGCCGTATTCATTCTCATACTTACATTCAGAATAGATACACTGGTAATACCTCTGTTTTGAAGGAAGAGACCCCGTCGTGGATTGGTAAAATAGATTTCGAAGTCCTTCTAAGTCAAAACCTGCGAGATATTTTAATACATGATCTCTTTCTGTTGCTATTCTGTTGATTAAACCTGCGGTAGCTTCAATTTTAAAAACATTACCGAACTGCTTATTGACCTCTAACATTCTTTCTGTTTCGATATGTTTATTTGTTTCTGTACCAAAAAGAATATTTGTTAATGTCTGTGTTACAAATCCAAATTGATTCCTTTCAAATATTTCATCCACAAGATTTTTTACCTGCCCGTCAGAAAGCTTAATATAGTGAGTAATAGTTGTATGATCTTGTAAGTGACTTCGTGAGACTTGAGATTCTTTTAACCCATTCCCCATATGTCTAAGAACCGACCAGATTAGAGTACTAAGTGTTCTATTCAACTTCCTATTTTCAAATTTAAAGCCATCAATAAAATCAATAAAAAATTCTTTATGGGGATTATATTTAACCACTAAATGACCCGGTAAATCTATCAATGTTGAACTGCTATCCAAAGTAGCTCTTCTGCAAAATTCACATATGCTTATTGCAGTTGCAAAAGCAATTTTAATTGGTTCACTAATTGTAAAAATTCCTTCTGCACTCACATCTGTTTTGTTTATTTTCGTTACATATCTACCAATCTGATATATAATACTATTCGCATCTTCTATAGAAGGATCATTTTTCTTTAACCACTCCAAGCTTTCAATTGAAGTGGTAGATAAATCAATCCTTGGAATTTGAGATAATATCGTACTGTGTCTCCAATTATTTGTTAATTGAACTAAGATATATAACCAACAACAGTCATAACGTTTATATTTTGTATAATCCATTGTTTGAATAAGATTAGTAACATCTTGAATCGCTTTTTCTTTATGGAATGTTACACGATTGGTATGATAATATAACTCATGGTATTCCTCCAAAGAATAAATATCTGTAGCTACTTCCTTAATCCTTTTAAAATTTTTCGGATCACATAATTCATCAATGGTATACGGTGATGGGAGTCCTTCTATCGAAAAGGTTTCCAGCATTTGTTTTAGGAAGGTATAAAAATCCCTCTGATAACTTCTTCTAATATTGGTACTATCGTTTAGAAACCTTTTATTAATTTCACTTCCTGAATATGAATATATTTCTTTATTGAAAATGTTAAATATTAACTCCGTACATCTTGCAAATTGGTTTGTCTGAAATATAATCCTAGACTTATCAGACATTCTGGTATTAATAAGAAATTTCTCAACATACTGGTACCATAATAATTTTGTGTTCTTTTGTTCCGTAGTGAATTTTATATTTAGCACTTGTTCAACCTTATAAATGAAATCATCAAAAGGCTCTTCAAGTGACATAGAGTTCATGTCCCTATAAAGCTTATAGTCTTCCCACAAATGATCAATTTCATCTTTTTTATACAGTTTCATCTGAACACCAAAGTATGAAATCAACAGCAGTGGGGGGTCAACCTTTGTTATTTTTCTTCGGACTTTATCTTCTGATCCTTTAATATAATGAGCAAAAGAGTCACTATATTTCTCTTGAATTTGCTTCGCTGAGTAATAATTTCTCTTATACTTTTTAATAAGTCTTTCTTGTTCAATATGTAATTCGTGTATATGCTCTTTATCAAAAAGCTTTCTATCTCCATATTGATCTGAGACTACTAACAATTTTTCATTAATTAATCTTTGGGTAGTCGCAGAACTACAATTTAATTTCTTCATAACTTCTTCAAAGGATAAATAGCCATTACTATTTTTGTATTTTTCAAAGGTATATGTTCTCCAACCCCATCGCCCTTTACCTGCTACTTGTATTATTTCATTTAGTTTTTTTGAAGTTTCTTGCGATACAAAGATATCTATATTACCACCGAGAATTATTTCAATTGGGTTTAGGTTGTTATAATATTTATAAATTGAGTTGTGGCTAACAAATTTTTTTAATTTATTAATGAGAGATTTCTTCGATATATAGTTGCTAAAAAAATGATCAATATCTTCTTTTAAATACAATTCTTTAACAAATTGATCATATTTTTCATCATAATATTTTTCCTCTAAATTAATCATTGTTATTTTACATTCAGTTGGTAACTCCAGAATGGATTTTTTTAATTTGCTAATAAAATATTGATTATTTGAGTCTTTATTGAAATTCTCTTCAGCTATCCGATATATCGTCATATAGTCTTTGAAATCAAGTTCTAAGCCCTGCTCCATATTCTTGTACTTCCTTCCACATTCTATGATTAGTTGGCATGTTTAAATCAGCTACGTTTGCTGATTGATCTGGAGAAAGTAAACTTAAAGCCTTTCGAATGTTATAAGTAGCAGTTATGATGTCAAAATAGGATTCCATAGATTGAGTAGACCTATCACCCCGTAAGACTGCCGTCTGTTTTTCATTAAATCCAACGTCCAAACACATATTAGTAAATACTCCTCTACCAATATGTGAACGCCACTTCGTTTGTGAAAAGTCTAAATAATCCTGATATCTACCTTGTGTTCCTAGTAACATTCCTAAGTAAGTATTCTTTAATTTTAAAAATCTCTTATCATATGTATCTGCTGACATAGGATTTCCTTCCTTATCATAAAACAATGCATTGGGATACTTAGGCTTTTTTATCTTTTTAAGTACCACTTCCAAATGATGTTTATATAGATAATTTAAAATTGGATCAATAAGACAGGATTGGTCTCTTGGGCTTTTGACTTGCATTGTTGAAACATCTACAAACCTATTAAATAAATCATTTTGACGATCCCTTACGAGTACAACTAATCCTTCCACTCCGTATTTTTGCCCATTTTGTGGCTTTAAAGCAGTTCTAGTCAAGTTTACTACTTCTCCTTTACGCAACCCTCCAAAAATTTGCAAAGCCACTCCAAATGCAATATCAGGCGTTTCATGCTTTGCAACGTATAGTATTTCACGAATATATTGCAAACGAATAAAAGTTCTATTTTCGTTGGAGTCGTGATTTTGAGGGACTATATCTTTTCTTTTTATTCTTTCACGCAGAAGAGTTTCATCTGTCTTCTTATAAGTGAAATCAATTTTATATACTTTTCTAACTTCTGTTCCCTTTCTGACCGAGACTAACTTAAATTTTGGTTTATGCTTTAGTACTTTTTCATCCCATAAATAATTATAAAATTTAGATAAATAATTCTCTTTCATTTCTAAAGTCTTATTTTTATTTGATTTCTCATCTACACAATATTGTAAAAATGCATTTGCATGACTCTCTCGTAGATTTTCCAATCCTTTGATTTCTGTATATTCACTCAATTTAAGATTCACTTTATCCAAGACAAAGTTTAAAAATGGTACAATAATTTGTGCTACGTTTAGCTCATAATTGATGGAACCAGAGTTTCTATGGTATTTCTTATACAAAAAATGGCTAATGGGATGGGGGAATACTTCTTTAGTGGTCATGTTCTCTAGACCAATAATGATCGAGGGTGTGTTTACAATTTCCCCTCCTTGTTTCCTATAGTATCTTATCGCTTTCCATACATATCTATAGTTTCCAGTTTTCATTTAGTGTAACCTCCAAATCTCATACAAGAATTACTTTTCTTTTTTATAAACTTGTACGATTTAATTGATAAGTAACAAATATTCTTTGAATTTTAAACTTCTTTATTTTCAATTATTACAATTAATAGTAATTTATTACAATACTAACTACTATTGTCTAACAAATTAATCGGCTCTTCAACCAATAAGTTATTACAAATGCGTTTAAAAATTTTAGTAAGTAAAAAAAATGGTTAGGCAAACAAGTTTTAATTGTTTACCTAACCATTTTTATTTATTATATACTTCGAAAATCGCGCTAACTATTGAATAGATTAGCCTTATTTCCTTTTCAGACTTCCCTACAAGTAGGGAATCAATTAGGGCGATTATTTCTTTTTTATTTTGATAATCTTCGGTTATTTTGATATTTGAAAATGTGAAAAGTTCCTGTGGTTCCACTTCTAAACCATCAATAATTCTCTCTAATGTTTGAAGAGTAATATTTCTATCTCCTCGTTCTATACCTGCTAAGAAAGATGTTTGCAAACCACACATTTCAGACAGTGCCTCTTGAGTTAAGTTCTTTTGTTTTCTAATAGTTTTTATATTTTTACCAATTAGTGTTATTAATGTGGACACTCTAATCACCTCTAAATTAAGAGTAGGTAATAAAAATGAGTGTTCACAGATACATATGATATAACTTCCATTGATTTATGTACATATAAGTACTATATTTTTAATTATAACTATTTTAGGAGTTGTAATTTCATTGAACGATTTATTACAAAATGTCGCAGTAGAAAATGTTTTACAATTTAAAATGAGAGGACGTGTAGCTTACCAAGGAATTGTTACATCAAATAATGCAATCAAACTTTCCTTTTCAAAACCTTTTAATGATCCTTCAGGAAAGGGATATCAACGTCCTATAAATAAAAAAAGAACACAGGATTTTGCAAAATACTTATCAATGGGAGAAGATTCACTTTTCACACCAATATTATTAAACGCAGGTGGACATTGGGAATTTCAGTGCTATGATAAATCTCGTCCTAATGTTGGTAGGTTAATTTGTAAAAAACAAGCTTCATTAATGGATGGCCAACATAGATTAGGAGGAATTGAACTATACACAAAAACAACAAATACAATGTTAAATGTCCCTTTTCTTGCCTTCCATTGGTTAGATGAAGATGAGGAAATAAAATTTTTTGATATTATTAATACAAAAGCTAAAGGTATAGGTACTTCTTTAAGTAGATTTTTAAAAAGAGAAAGTGATAAACTTAGTTGGATTGCAACACAATTAATTATTGACCCTAACAGTCCCTTTTATAATAAAGGAACGTTAATTGGTAAAAGAACTAGAGAAAAGCATATCACTTTACAAAATGCATATAATTTTCTTTTGTTATTAATTAAAAATACAAAAATTGCCGAGTTACCTAAGGAAAAAATACTTAATATAACCCTTACATATTTTAATTGTTTTAAAGAGTTGTTACCTGTTGAATGGAGTGATTATAAGCAATATCGATTAACTCATATAGTCTGTTTAAATGCTTTAGCTATAGCCGGCAATAAAATTATTCCTTCAAATTATAATTTTGTTTCTAACCAGTTAAATATTAAAGAAGTAACTAAAAAAATGGGCAGTATAAAGGTATTTGATTGGTCTAGTGAAGGAACATTGAAATATCTAAAAGGTGCTAGTGGTTCTAAACTCTTAGCTGAAGACATAATTGCATCTGTAGAAAAATAATACTTGAATTCCCCATTTTCGAATTTTAAAATGGCCGAAAATCAAATTGATTTCCGGCTATTCTTATCCCTTATTCTTTGGAGGGAACTTTCCAACTCAGTTCATGTATGTATTGTGCTAAAGCATCTGTTAAAAAAGAACCAACAGTAGCTTTGAAATAAAGATTAATCAAAAGGTCCTCCTGAACCCTCATATTAGCGTAAATAAATACAATCCATTTTGAAAAGAGATTAATCAAAAAGTGTTCTTTTCTAGTGATTTAGTATACAATTTTTATAAAATAGTTTGATTATTTTTTAGTGATCATTATAGAACTAACGCACCCGTTAGTTTAAGTGAGGGACATCACAAACAGAATATTAATACATCTTAACAATATTTTATTTTATTAGGCTATGTTAAAAACTTTGGTTGAATGAAAAAACGCAAAAGATTTGGTTAATTTTTAATTTTAATGGTGGTAGTAAATATTCTATTAGCTATTTTTTAATTTAAAAACGTATATTAGCAAAGCAGTATTCGTTTCTGTGATAAGAAAAAAGTGTAACAACTTGTTTATATTTCAAGTTATCAAATCATACTAAATTAATCCTTTTTTGAACTCAATCTTTCTAACTTTTCTTTATTAATGATATAATATTTCCTTCCTTTTTTTTTCAATAATCCGTCTTCATGGAATTGGTTAAGTGTGTATAATAAATGTCGATAGCTTACCCCCACGTATTCTGCTGTTTCGGTATGCTTCTCTTGAAAGCATCCATCGTTTTCTATTTGAAGAATATATTTGGCCAATCGATTTTTGAATTCATAATCCTGCATAGCTGTGTAATGATCCGTTCTTTTAAGTAATTTATCACCTAAATATTTTGATAAATCACGGAGGAAAAGATTGTCATTTAACAGATGCTCTTTCGATGAAGCCAATGGAACCGCTAAGCAAGTGCAGTCATTTATAGCCACAACATCTTTTAAATTCTTTTCCACCTCAATCAAGGATAATTCACCAATAAAATCATCTTTCTTTAGAAACTGAATCAGCGCACGTTTTCCATTTTCGTGTACTATATATATTTTTGCCCGCCCATCCAATAATAAAAATAAGTACTGAATATCTTCATCAAAGCGCACTATATATTCATTAGAAGAAAACTTACAAATAAAAGCCTGATGTAAAACTGCTTTCGGAAAAGTTTCTTGAATATCATTATATATATCCACAAAATTTTCAGCGTAATCCTCCAAACTGATTTTTTCCATTTTATCACCTCAATATGAGATATCTCCTATTATTATATTGTTCCTTTCGATATATTACTACCAAGAGGTGGATAGGAATGAACAAATACAAACATATTATTTTTGACTTAGATGATACGATACTTGATTTTCAAGATTCAGAAGAAAAGGCTTTAAAACAAATTATTACGCTGTACGAGTTGCCCTATAACAAACAAACAATTGCATGTTATAAGCGCATTAATGATGGATTATGGCATCAATTAGAGGAAGGCTTGATTTCTCGTGAAGAAGTGCTGACAACGCGTTTTTCACTTTTTTTGAAGGAATTTCATATAGATGAAAACGGAGCAAAAGTTGAAGCTATGTACCGTGAGCATTTAAACCAAGGACATAAGACCGTTACCCATGCACATGAATTATTAAATGCTTTAAGTAAGCAAGATTATAAATTATATATTGGAACAAACGGTGTAGGAAAGACTCAAAGAAAAAGATTATTAAGTGCCAAGCTACAAGGATATTTTGAACAACTTTTTATCTCCGAAGAAATTGGTTATGAAAAACCGAATCCCCATTTCTTTTACTATATTTTTGATGCCCTGCATACAAGCCGTAAAGAAGAATTTTTAATGATAGGTGATCGTTTAACATCGGATATTCAAGGGGCTATCAATGTCGGAATTGATTGTGTATGGTTTAACCCTAAGAGAAGCATGCCTAAATCATGTTCACCTAAGAGCACATATACGATACCAAATTTAATGCAAATAATGGACTTATTAGAGGAATAATCATGAAAAAAGTAATTCAATCGATTCTACTCTATATAGTAAGTGCTATTGGCATTAGTCTTACATTAAAAGCTGATGTTGGTGTCAGCAGTTTTAATGCGATGAATTTATCAATATCTGAATGGACTTCCATCAAAGTTGGCACAATTACATTCATTGCAAATCTCATTTTTCTATTCGGTTATATCTGCCTATGCGAAAAAAAGGATTTTAGAAAATTCACTTTGATGTTCATTTCCATCTTGTTCTTTGGAATGGTTATTAATTTTTTCCTCTATACTATTTTCAGTACGATTTACGTAGAGAATTATTTAGTAAGAATCGGACTATTTATTTTCGGTGCGATACTAGCCGGTGGAACAACAGGCATTATTTTATCATTAGATATTATTCCTTTTCCTATTGAAAGTTTATGTTTACGAATAGCTGAATTAACAAAACGTCCTTTCTCTCAATACAGATATTGTGTCGATTTATTCTCCATTATTCTATCAATAACAATATCACTACTATACAATTTACCAATCAATATTCGTGAAGGAACGATTATCAGCTTCTTCTTATTGTCCGGCATTATTTCATATACACGATTGAAATTTAAAAACTATCAACAGAAACCACAAACTCAATAAATAGCATAACTAAAAAATAACCTCCTACGGTTGAGAATCCAAAGAGGTTATTTTTATCAAACTTTAATATAAATTATCGAACTTTATTCTAAATGATCAATCTTTTTTGTAACACTACAGTTAAACTAACCTTCCCCTTTAGTTCCATAAGAAAAAGCTACCTTAAAGACAGCTCCGTTCTTCAGCTAACGCACCCGTTAGTTTAAGTACAAATCTTCACAATTCTTTATTGAGAAATCGGAATAAGTCGCCACTACAACTAACTTAAAGATATCTCTTATAGAGAAGAAAAACATATTATGATCTTATAACTTTTTTTCATATTTAAATAACTGGAGTTTTTCAGTAACTTGTACTTCACCTATTTTTATATAACCTAGCTTTTCATAAAAATGGTGATTTCTTTTGTTTAAATAAGGAGTATATAAGCTCCAATCTTTTATCAACGGAAATTCGGACTCCATTAACTTGATTATCTTACTTCCTAGTCCTTTATTTTGAAATTTATTACTTAAGAATAATTTACTTAATCTTAATCGGTTTTCATCCAAGGGTCGAATATCTATGGCTCCAATAATAGCATCGTCCGACAATATTGTGTAATGAAAAAAACGCTCAATGTTTTCGATTAATTTTGCTTCTGTTTCATTCACAGGGGTTGAATCGTGGTCTTCATATAAGGCATAATCTTCTGCAAAAACTTCTTTTTGTATATCTAACAACATATCTACTTCAGTTAAACTTGTTCTTTTTATGGTAATGTCCATCTGTGATGCACAACCTTTATTTAAATTTATATGATAATTACTATTTAATATTAATATATTTTGTTCAATTAAACTGACCCGTAATTAAAACAAGAAACTACAACTGTTTATATACAAACTCTCTATACTTTATAAAATTTTGCTTTTTATAAAAGTCCTTTGCAACACTGTTCTCAAACCAATAATCTAATTCTATTAAATCTATTCCTCGATCGTTCGCAATGTCATATATACATTCCATAAGACTTGAACCATAACCCTTATTCCTCTTTGTATCCACTATGCTAATCTGGTGTACATAAACAGACTTATATCCTTTTTTAAACGCATTTTCTGGATATTCTCTTATCTCTATCCAAGCATAGCCGAGAGCTTCCTCGTTATCTTCTAACAATAGGAAAACGAAACTTTCGTTATTAACAAGACTTTTGAAAACTTCCTTCACATTTTCATAGTTATATTCCTTGAAATATTCAGGATATAAATTTGAATGTAAATCGTGCACATATTTATTTAATTTAGCAACCAAGTTGAAATTCCGAGTTTGACTAATTTTCATAACAAATCCCTCATCTAACTCATTTTAAGTAATTGTACCCTTTTATGTAATTTTAGGGAAATTTTTGGCATTTTCCTTAATGAACTATCCTGCCCCGTTAGTGCCATAAGAAAAAGGCTGCCTCAGCAACCTCCCTTATTGAACTAAAGCACCCGTTAGTTCATTAAGATTTATTGTAGAGTTGGCATCAATTTGTGCATCAATTCGGGTTTATCAAATAAAAATAAATAGCTAGGAGATAGATGCTAATGTAACCTACAGCGCATATTTTATAAAAAAGCATTAAGCAACCCTTATCACTTCGTAAGAAAATAAGTACTCCAAGAGCAATTACTACAGTGATGATATATAGAGGGCTATATGTTAGTTGAGCTAATAAAGTAGTCGTTGATTGTTCTGCTAAATCAGTCATGTTGCCTCCAAATAAGAGAAATAAATTCAATAAACTAACCTGCCCCGTTTATTACATAAGAAAAGAAGTTGCTGATCAGCTCCCGGTAATGAAGTAAAGCGTCTGTTAGTTGAAGATGAAATGTAATTATTTTTTTAATAATCTTCTAATTAAGGCGTCACCAAAAAACAATATAGTTGCACATATTATTAAAAACCACCAACCAAGTCCTTTCCAAAACGTGGTAGCTAAAATCGTAATTAGAAAATACCAACCTATATTTACTACCCAGTATAAAACTTTCATTTAAACGCCCTTTCAATAAAAACTCAGAATCGCACCCTATAGATAATTAGTGGTCTTTTTTTTAAATCCTTTAATTGTTGTATAAATCGGATATAACAATAGCAAACCTCCAAATAGCCATATCCCATATTCTTCACTAGTAAGATATTTATCTAATAAATCTTTCAAAAATAGATCTCCTATTATGATGAAGATTAGACCTGATGTTAAAAATGTTAAAAACGTGTAGAAAAAACTTTTCATTTTAAATTTCTTGTTCTTAAAACCATTAATCAATCCTATAACCACAGACAAAACAAGTAAATCAGTGATATTCATACGTCTTAACCTTCTTTTTTACTTTCAGCATAAGCGAAAAAACACCTATTTCATATATGAAAACATTTCCATCTTATGCAACTAACCTGCCCCGATAGTTCCATTAGAAAAAGGCTGCCACAGTAACCCCTTATAGAACTAAAGCACCCGTTAGTTCATTAAGAAAAGCGATTCTTATTAAAGAATCGCGCCCTTTTCTTGAATAAGGCTGAAAGTAAAAATTCAAAAAATAGACTAAAACTTTGCCACCTCATCTTTTAAAAATCCAATAAATGTCTTTGCTTCATCTGTTTCTACTTTTGTTAATACATAGGTTGAAGATGTTGGCAGGCTGATTTTATCTGGTCTTATTTCTAACAATTTATTCATTTTTATTTCTTCCCTAACCATCGTATATGGTAAATATGAAATACCAAGCCTTTGTTCTATAAATCGTTTTGTAATTTCAATTTGATTAACTTTCATTGTTCGAACAGTTGGATAACTTCTCTTAATGTCATTCAAAAGATGATTCCAATAGTCAGGATGGTTATGAGTAATTAACCTGTATTTTTGTAATATCGTCTTTTCATCATACTTGTATTTTCCTTCATCAATAGTGGGACCTACTAAAATTACAGGCTCTTCGTGTATGATATGGCAATCTATATTGGTCTGAATTGGTTTTATTCGCGTTAATCCTAGATCTGCTCTTCCTGCACTAATTTCCTCGCCAATTTCATAGGATTTAAGTACGTTAATAAAAACTTCTATATCGGGATTTTGATCCATAAAACTTCGTAATATTGAGGGCAGAATTGATGATGCAATTTGTGGCGCTGTTGCAATAATTAACTTCCGTTTATAACCTTGTTTCCACGATTCAAATTCATCTAACCCCTTTTCGTATTTCATTAGTATCTCCCTTGCATGTGGGAGAAAATTATATCCTGCGGATGTAAGAGCAATTGTTTTTCCATTCCTCTCAAATAACTGAATGTTAAGGTTTTCTTCAAGTCTTTTTATATGTTTTGTTATAGCTGGCTGAGTTAGAAAAAGTTCTTCTGAGGTTTTACGGAAATTTTCATATTTAGCTGCAACAATAAATGTTTTGATCCATTTAATATCCATACTACTCTCCCTTATAACAGATGGTTATTAATATTATTATTTTTCGTTAATATCCATTATTAATTATTTCTATTATAATCTAGTTAACAAAATTATAAATCCTATTTAAGTTTTACAAATAATTGATAAAGGGAGAGAGTGCGAATGGAAAAAAACCAAAGCACGAAGGATTATTGGAACGCAAATTTATATGACCAAAACCATTCATTTGTTTCAGAGTATGGAAATAATCTAATTGAATTATTAGCTCCGAAAAAAGGTGAGAAAATTCTTGATCTTGGTTGTGGAACAGGAGATTTGGCAAAGAAATTATATGATGTTGGTGTGAATATTGTAGGGGTAGATAAATCTAAAAATATGATTACGGAAGCACTGAGCAAGTACCCCCATATTAATTTTATGGTTCGAGATGCGACTGACCTAGGATACAATATCGAATTTGATGCAGTATTCTCTAATGCAACCCTTCATTGGGTAAAACAGCCCAAACAAGCATTAAATTGTATTTATCAGAGTTTAAAACCAGGTGCAAGGTTTGTTGCTGAATTTGGCGGTAAAGGGAACGTTCAAACTATAACAGATGAAATCATTCATCAATTTAAAGAATCAGGAATTGAATATAACATGGAACAATTCCCTTGGTATTATCCAAGTATTGGTGAATACACGTCTTTGATGGAGGTAGTAGGATTTAGAGTCATCTTCGCTCAGCACTTTGATAGACCCACTCCATTAGACGGTGAAAATGGATTAAAGAATTGGATTGAGATGTTCGGCAGTCATATGTTTGAAAATATTGATGAAGATAAAAAAGACTACATAATAACAAAGGTTGAGAATAAATCAAAAGCAATTTTATGTAAAGACGGTAAATGGATAGCTGATTACAAAAGGATTCGTGTAATCGGGATAAAAGAATAAAGAAGAGGCTGTCCAAAAGTTGAACTCGGACAGCCTCTTTATTAACATTTCATTGTTGAAACATTGTGATTTTATTTGTAGAAAAGGATTATCGAGTTTCTCTTTGAATGCCCTGTTAAGGGAATAACCTATAGCTCGTTTTATGAATAATCCCTTCTCTTATTCAACAATCTGGCCCTTTAATGGAATAATATGAATGACGTTTTTAAACAACTTTATTATGTTTTAAACGACTTTATTGTAAATTAAACAACTTTAATGTCACTTAACAGTATTCCTTATAGAACTATCCTGCCCCGTTAGTTCATTAAGCCAAAAAGGCCACCAAATGGCAGACCCGATCTCACTAACGCACCCATTAGTTAAAGAAGAAAAGCTGCCTTAAAGACAGCTCTGATCTTTAGCTAACACACCCGGTAGTTCAACAAGAAAACAGCTTAATAATAGAGTTTAGAGTTTTGTTTCAATTACCTATTAGTACAATTACTATTTTTCCCTAAGATGATTTAATAGTGCAATAGCTAATAAAAGTATTGATAAGCCAGTCCCTGAACTATCGGGTCCCTCATCGAAGAAAATTGGAGAAACAAAGTGATTTAAAACTGTAATGATTACAGCAAATGTAACCAAAGAAATATTTGTTATCTTCAAAGGAAAAATCCTCCTATTAATTATCGAAAGCAAGTAAAAATTCTCCTTTTAAATTATAACTCTTATGGAACTATCCTGCCCCTATAGTTCATTAAGCAAAAAAAGCCACCAAATGGCAGCTCCGGATCTCAACTAACGCACCCGTTAATTCATTAAGGTATGAATTACTACTTATTCCAATCCTTAGCTAACATACCGTAAACAATATGGTCAACATAATGGTCATACAACCATTCTGCTTGTCTAATACAACCTTCATTAACAAAACCCAATCTTTCAGGAATTCCTCTACTTTTCTTATTCTCCACAGCAACCCTAATTTCAACTTTATCTAGTTTCAATTCATTAAATGCATAATCAGTCAATGCCTTAGCTACTCTTGTCATAATTCCATTTCCTTGATATTCTTCTCCGAGCCAATAACCAATATATGCTGTTTTATTTGACCAATTTATTTGGTTATAACCTGCTACACCAACAATTTGCCCCTTATACATAATAACTGTATTGACACTCTTGTTTTCAGCAAAACCTTTTAAAGACATATTAATGAACCCTTTTGTATCTTCAAGTTTTGTTGTATTATCCAGCCAAGGAAGCCATTCTCGTAGATATTCTCTGGATTGATCTGTTATTTCGAAAACTCTTTCTGCATCCTTTAATTCTAACAGTTTCAATGATAGCTCCTCATCAATCTTATGTAAGAACATACTCATCCCCCTAATTTTTCTATTGGTTTATTTTGTATATTACCATATATGATTAATGGATAAATCACTTGTTTATTATGGAACTAACCTGCCCCGATAGTTCCATAAGAAAAGAGCTGCCTTAGAGACAGCTCCGATCTTCAGCTAACGCACCCGTTAGTTCATTAAGGATGAAGTGTATTAGCCATAATAACCGACGGAGTTTAAGATTATAACGCCAATGATGGTAAAACTTAATCCTCCAGCTATTATTAAGACGAATGTTCTGATTTTTTTCGTATCAAACCACGTAATTAACCCCGTTAGAATTGTGAAAATAATCCCAAAAAATATTGATGCATAAGGATTAGTCGGTTGAATCCAATCATACCAATTTAAAAAATCCATTAAATCTCCCCTATTTTCAGGCTACGTTTCGTATTAAAAGCACTAGATTCTAGATTAGTTCAGCTCTAAAAACAACCTGGATCTCCTCTCTGATCATTTGATAAGCAGACATTTCGCCTTGAATGTAACCACTTCTAAAATCTACTTCATCTTCTTTAAATTTATTTTTTAACATTTCAGCAATTTTTTTATATTTTGCTAAATTTTTTTCTATGTGAGCTATCTTGTCATTATCGGTAGATTCCAACAGTAATTCCAAGTCAATAACAATTTTTTCATAACCAAGAGCCATTCCTTCAAATAAACCTCTTTGTAATTCTTGAGGAACTTTAGCTATTTCTTCCTTAGCTTCTTCAGGTATATCGTCATAGTACATTCCATTTACTAGGTCCAAGACGTTATTTTTACTTTGCTCTTTTGCCTCGGAAGCTCTTCTTTTTAACGAACTAATTAATTCTTTTACTTTTGTATTCACCATATCTCCACCTTTGGAATAATCAAATTCTCTTACCAGTCGATTAACAATCAGACGATACGCTTTACTCATCCCCAACAATAATTGTCTTTCCTGCTCATCAGCAGTATCAAGCGTTCTACTAAGTTCTTTTTCCATATCTATAAAATCTAAAATGCAATCTTCAATCTTTGCTCCTCGAAACATTTTCTTTCTATAATCAGACACTTTAAACACCTCTTGAATTAAAACTACCATATTTATAAAAAAATGTAAATAAATATTGTTTACATTTGTTTACAAAAAAACGACTGAAATTTTTATCAGTCGTTTAAACTTATATTCATCTGCAACTATCCTGCCCCGATAGTTGCGTAAAAAAAGCGATCCTTCTTAATGAAGAATCGCTCCTGATAGTTCTATAAGTTTTTAATGATATTTTCAAGTTGGGTATACACCTTATTATTACATACTCCCCCGTGGTAGCAAATTACAGATTCAATATCGTATCTTAAAAATTTATCTAAAGAAGAAATCGCAGTGTCCATATCGAGTGTTGTTTGCTCAACGGGTCCTCTTAGATTCCCATCTATACAAATCAGTGCATCAGCAGCAACAAGAACTCTACTTTTTTTCAAATAAAGGCTAATATGTCCAGGGGTATGTCCAGGAGTAAATAGAACTTTTATCCCTCCGAAATAGGGTAGTTCTTGACCGTCCGATAAAGTAGTATCAATTTTAGCTTTTGGAGGATTTTTACAAAGTTCAAGCATTATTCTTGATTGGTCCTCTGGAAGAGAGTCCAAAATCTTAGCCATACTTTTAGGGTTCGTTTTAATAAGAGAAATTTCCCCTTCTATGTATGGCTTATCAAGTTCATGAGCGAATATTTCAATACTTCCTTTAGTTGCCTTTATGATTTCTGGCACACTTCCAATATGGTCAATATCTTGATGTGTTAATATAACTGCTTTTAATTTATCTAATGATAAACCTATTCTGTCCATTGCTGAAATTATTTGCTTATATTGTCCTGGCATTCCTGTATCTATCAAAATAGCTTCTTTATCATCCCAGAGAAGCGTCGGGTGTATGACTGCTTTCCCTCCAAACGCTTCAGCTTCTAACTCAAGCATTTCAACTCCATTAGCTATTCTCATTAAATTCCCCTCCAAAATTATTAATTAATTGCATATCTAAATAACTGTTTAGTTTAATTTACCAATTAATCAAGGAGGTTTCAATAACAAACATTTAATTATAACACATAAAATATTTTTTGTCAATATTTATTTGTTGCACTATAGAACTATCCTGCCCCGATAGTTCCATAAGAAAAAGCTGCCTTAAAGACAGCTCTGATCTTCAGCTAACGCACCCGTTAGTTCATTAAAGCTAGTTTATTATTTGTGATTCTTCAATATTTGAACCTCTTCTTCTAGTTTATCGATTTTTTGTTGAAGTTTTTTCTTAGGTTCTAAAATCCTTCGACCTAATATAACGAAGAAGCCGGTAATAGCAATAACTATCCCAGCAGAAGCTATAAACAATATCAAGGTAATGTCAAACATAGAAACAACTCCTAATTTATTCTTGGTATTTTCATATACGAAAATTGAACAAC
>NZ_JBIWEV010000004.1:387542-608424 GCF_044762725.1 Peribacillus sp. NPDC096447 | reverse complement strand
GAAGAAATGTTTGACTTGCTCATTTGCTTTTTTGATAGTGTGTGCTCACTTAAAATTTAACGTTGGCGCTTTGTTTTGTTCAGTTTTCAAAGAGCAATTTATGTCGTTCGTTTAGAAACGACTTTAATAATATATCAACTATATTATTTTTTGTCAACAACTTTTTTTCTTTCGCTGTCGACTTAGTTATTATATCTAGTATCAGGAATAAAAGCAATAGTTATTTTAAAATAAATAATATACATGAATTCATAGATTTTAAATCCTATGCCTGTACACCTAATCAAGAAAGAAAAAGCTTACATTTTAAGAGTAAACTTTTTCTTTGAACATTAAAGTATTTCTTCTATATATAATTCCCGGTTAATCCCTAAATTGATAATTTGTTCACTATCCATCACCTTTATGACCGGTCTTGTTTGCGAGCCGGCATCAATAAAAATGATTTCGGCGATGAATCCATTGTTCAGTTTGACCATGCTTCCTATGGAAAAATTAGCGAAGCTTGATAACAAGGTTTTAACTACCCCAATATCAAATTTACCAAAATCATCATGTAAGATCATCTCTAATACCTTAAACGGTGATTGTTTCTTTCTATATGTCCTTTCGGAAGTCATGGCGTGAAATACATCTGCAACAGCAATGATTTTTGAGAATAAGTTCATGGGCTTTGTTTTCAATCTTTTGGGATATCCCGTTCCATCTAACCTTCCATGATGCTCTAGAACGGCTATCTTCACACTATCCTTTATGATGGAACTATCTTTAATCATCTTGTAGCTGAAAATAGGATGAGCCTGTATCTCCTCATTATCATCCGCTGTCAGGCTTTCCGTTTTATTTAATAACCTTGGTGGCAGCTTTGCCATTCCGCAATCTGCCAGACATCCGCCAATTGCTGCTTGGTAGACATCAGCTCTATTGCATTTCATTTTATATGCAATATAACCTCCTATCAATCCAATGGAAATGGCATGATGATATACATATTCTTCTTTATTGCAATAGTGGTGCAGCATCAAAATGTTTCCTGGTTCCTCTAAAGCCTTATCCATAAGGGGAATCATGATTAAACGAATCATGGCCACCTCGACTTTACTGCCGGCCTGCCAATTTTTAAATAATCGTTTATATGTTTGTACTGACTTAAGATACAAATCCGTAAAATCCGATGACTCTTCCATTTCATCCAATTCTGGATCTATTACTTCTTTCGGCAGAAATTTCTTTCCATCAATCAAAGTTTCTTCAATGCTTACCTCTGTTATTAAAAAGGCTTGCAAAGCCTCAATCAATCGCGTGGTCAATATTGTTTTTTCATGCATTATGGGGCGGTTTGAAAGGCCTTTAATTTCTTTCGAGAGGATGCAGCCTTCGATTAAATAGCGAGTTTTCACTAGCAAAACGTTTCACCTCGGTAGTATTAATGAGTATCATTTTACTTGAAAAACATGGTAAAAACTATCTTTATTATGATTAAATACCTAAAATTAATCTATTCATTAGCAACTATCTCCAAAATTGATAAGTCTTTTTACTCATACCCAAAACTCTCTTGATATCATTTTGAAATCCAGCTAATGCGCAAAAAAAGACCCAGCTTAATTGCTGGGTCTACAGTTTTTTTACGGTCTGTACAATTTGAGCGTTGATATCCTCTACAGGTACTCGCTTTTCCCGCAGGAGTCTCGCACACCTGCTCCAATCAACCAACTTTTGATAGAACCCTTTGCCTAAAGTCTTCATTGTTTTAAAAATAGAATTAATAAAACTTTAACTTTAGACTAAAATTCAAAGGGAATTTCAAAAGGGGTTCGGAATTAAAATTCCGAACCCCTTTTTTTATGAAAAGATTATTCTTCCGTATCTTTTTCAGTTTCTTCATTTTCTTCAATTACAGTAGGTTCAGGATCAGAATCCGGATCTAGAGTCGTGACCGTTTCTATATCCAGGTCTTTTTCTTCTTCTTCTTCCCTTCCTACGATGGCAACCGTCGAAACATATTCATTATCTGCGGATTCGAGTCGGATGAGCTTAACACCCTGTGTATTACGGCCTGTTTTAGAAATGCCTTCGACTTCCATTCGGATCAATACACCGGCTGCTGTAATCAGCATCAAATCTTCATCTACACCCGTAACTGTTTTCACGGCTATAAGTTCACCATTTTTCTCAGTGACATTACATGTTTTTATTCCTTTTCCTCCACGGCTTTGAATACGGTATTCTTCCGCAGAGGTCCGTTTTCCATAACCGTTTTTCGTAACGATCAGGACTTCTTCATCATCTTCAAGAATTTCCATTCCGACAACTTCATCATTCGTCCCTAAGGAAATCCCTTTCACTCCCGCTGCAGTACGTCCCATTGTCCGTACATCCGTCTCTGGGAAACGGATCATCATCCCGGACTTCGTTCCGATTATGATCTGTTTCTCTCCATTCGTAAGTCGGACAGAAATCAATTCATCATCTTCACGTAAACCTAGGGCAATTAAACCGTTATTACGGATATTTGCAAAAGACGACAAAGGTGTACGCTTCGATATCCCATGTCTGGTCGTGAAGAATAAATACCAATCGTCCGCAAATTCCTTCACCGGTATGATTGCATTGACCCACTCACCTTTATCGACTTCCAACAAATTGATAAGCGGCAATCCTTTTGCCGTCCTGCCATATTCAGGTATTTCATAACCTTTGGAACGATAGACTTTACCTTTGTTGGTGAAGAATAATAGAGTGTCATGAGTCGAAGTGGTTAACAAGTGACCGACAAAGTCATCTGTATTCGTGCCCATCCCCTGTATTCCGCGACCCCCGCGTTTTTGACTGCGGTATGTGGTTGCAGGCAAGCGTTTAATATAACCGTTATGCGTAAGTGTTACGATTATATTTTCCTCTGGGATTAAATCTTCATCTTCCAGGCTTTCAAAGCCGGCTAATGTGATTTCAGTTCTCCGTTTATCATCAAAACGTTCTTTAATTTCAAGAAGCTCTTCACGGATAATTTCAAGAACCTTTTCCTCATCAGCAAGAATCGCTTTATATTCTGCAATTATTGCCATTAATGCCTGATATTCATCTTCAATTTTTTCACGTTCCAGACCTGTCAAGCGCTGTAAACGCATATCCAGGATAGCTTGCGCCTGTTTTTCGGAAAGTGAAAATTGTGTCATTAAGCCTTCACGGGCAATGTCTGTCGTTTGGGAACTGCGGATTAACGAAATGACTGCGTCCAAATTATCAAGTGCAATGCGCAACCCTTCTAAAATATGGGCGCGGGCTTCCGCTTTCCGTAATTCAAATTCAGTCCTGCGCCGTATGACTACCTGCTGATGCTCCAAGTAGTAGTGCAGGCATTGTTTTAAATTCAGCACTTTAGGCTGACCGTCCACCAAAGCAAGCAAATTGATTCCGAAGGTGGTCTGCATCGCGGTATGCTTATACAGGTTGTTTAAAAGGACATTCGCGTTAACATCCTTTCGAAGCTCCATGACGATACGCATGCCATTGCGATCCGATTCATCGCGTAAGTCGGTAATGCCTTCGATTTTCTTATCTCGAGCAAGTTCTGCAATTTTTTCAATCAATCTTGCTTTATTCACTTGATAAGGGATTTCCTTAACAAGGATTACCTGTTTACCATTCGGTTTCTCTTCAATCTCGACTTTCGCCCGTTGAATGATTGATCCTTTTCCGGTTTCATAGGCCTTTCTGATTCCACTTCGTCCTAAAATCAAACCGGCTGTCGGAAAGTCCGGCCCAGGGATATATTCCATCAACTCTGGAATTGTAATTTCAGGATTCTTACTTAAAGCCAATACGCCGTCAATTACCTCACCTAATTGATGGGGTGGAATATTGGTTGCCATCCCTACCGCTATTCCTGATGAACCATTCACTAACAAGTTCGGGAAGCGGGCAGGCATAACGGCTGGTTCTCTTTCTGAACCATCGTAGTTATCCTGGAAATTGACCGTATCTTTATTTAAATCCCGGAGTAACTCCATCGAGATTTTCGACATTCTCGCTTCTGTGTACCTCATTGCGGCAGCTTGGTCACCATCGACTGAACCGAAATTCCCATGACCATCTACAAGCATATAGCGATAGTTAAAAGGTTGCGCCATCCGTACCATCGTTTCATATACAGCCGAATCACCATGCGGGTGATATTTACCGATGACTTCCCCGACAATACGGGCTGATTTCTTAAATGGTTTATCCGAAGTCATTCCAAGATCGTTCATTGCATAAAGAATTCTTCGGTGTACCGGTTTTAAACCGTCCCTTACATCAGGCAAAGCCCTCGACACGATAACACTCATCGCATAATCCAAAAACGATGTCCGCATCTCGGTACTTATATTTATTTCTTTTACACCTGATCTTTCATTTTCTGACATGGAGCCAACCTCCTATTAAAAGCTTATACTCTCTTTTAAATTTAACTGTTCGTGCACTATGTAAAGAACAGGATGTAAAAAGCATCCTGTCAAAAAATCAGATATCAAGATTTTTTACATAAATTGCATTTTCTTCAATGAAGTTACGTCGCGGTTCGACCTTGTCGCCCATCAACATCTCGAAAGTTTCATCTGCCTCGGCAGCATCTTTCAAACTGACTTGAAGCAGCGTTCTCGTTTCAGGGTTCATGGTCGTTTCCCACAATTGCTCCGGATTCATTTCCCCCAGCCCTTTATAACGCTGCAAGTTAGGCTTGGGAGTACTTGGCAAACTCGCCATGATTTCTTCAAGCTGGCGGTCATTATAAGCATAATCCACTTTTTTCCCTTGCTGAATCTTGAAAAGTGGCGGCTGAGCAATATATATATATCCATACTCGATAATTTTTCTCATATACCGGTAGAAGAATGTCAACATCAGCGTTCTGATATGGGCACCATCCACATCCGCATCGGTCATGATAACAATTTTATGATATCTAGCTTTTTCAGTATTGAATTCATCACCAATGCCTGTTCCAAGTGCTGTGATGATCGTACCTATTTCTTCATTATGCAGGATTCTGTCCAATCGCGCTTTTTCAACATTAAGGATTTTACCCCTTAGCGGCAATATGGCTTGGAAATGACGGTCCCGCCCTTGTTTTGCCGATCCTCCCGCCGAGTTTCCTTCAACGATGTATAATTCGCTGATACTCGGGTCCTTAGAAGAACAATCTGCCAATTTACCTGGTAGATTGGATACTTCCAAAGCACTTTTCCTCCGGGTCAATTCACGTGCTTTCTTCGCTGCCAATCGGGCTCTCGCTGCCATTTGCCCTTTATCTACAATTTTTCGGGCCACGGCAGGATTTTCGTATAAGAAGGCATCAAGTCGTTCCGAAAGAATGGAATCAGTAACCGTTCTTACCTCAGAGTTTCCGAGTTTGGTTTTCGTCTGACCTTCAAATTGCGGGTCAGGATGCTTAATCGAAATGATTGCCGTTAAACCTTCCCGGACATCTTCACCTGAGAAATTGGCATCAGCTTCTTTTAAAAGACCATTTTTCCGTGCATAATCATTGATGACACGGGTCAAAGCAGTCTTGAATCCTGATTCATGTGTACCGCCTTCATAGGTATGAATATTATTGGCAAAAGAAAAGACATTACTGATATAGCTGTCATTATATTGCAAAGCCAATTCAACGGAAATTCCATCTTTCTCGCCTTCCATGAAAATCGGTTCCTCATGCAATACCTCTTTAGAACGGTTCAAATGCTCAACATAAGATTTGATACCGCCCTCATAGTGGTAATCCCTGATTTTCTCTTCTTCTTCACGTTTATCTTCAATGACCAGCTTCAAGCCTTTATTCAGGAATGCAAGCTCACGGATTCGTGTGGCTAATGTATCGAAATCATATTCCAGGGTATCTGTGAAGATTTCACCATCAGGAATGAAGTGTACAGTCGTTCCGGTATGATCGGTTTCCCCGATGATTTTCAAATCTTCTTTTGGGATACCGCGGTTAAATTGCTGATAATGGATTTTACCTTCACGATGAACGTAAACTTCCAATACCGTGGATAAGGCATTAACTACTGATGCCCCCACACCATGCAGACCGCCGGAGACCTTATAACCTCCGCCGCCAAATTTACCGCCCGCATGAAGGACCGTCATGATTACTTCTACAGCTGGGCGTCCCATTTTTTCATGGATCCCCACTGGAATTCCCCGACCATTATCGACTACTGTTATACTATTGTCTTCTTCGATCGTCACTTTGATTTCCGTACAGAAACCAGCTAGTGCCTCATCAATACTATTATCGACAATTTCCCAAACAAGATGGTGAAGTCCTTTTGCAGAGGTAGTGCCGATATACATCCCCGGACGTTTACGTACTGCTTCTAAGCCTTCTAAAACCTGTATCTGATTCTCATCGTATGCCTGAGCTTGTACTTCTTTTTGTTCCATTGTCATACGTATCACCTACACTTTTCTTTTGGCATTATCAATTTTAAGGAGTAATTATAACGTTTAGCTACAATTCAAAGAATATCTATATCATCGATTAAGAGCGATGGCTGCAGTGAACGCTTTTTCAAAGTGGACGACGCAAGCGGTGAATAATATACCTGTTTGTCCGTCACTACAATCGATTTAACCGAGTTTTTTGCTAAATGGTAAGTTACATCAGACTTTTTCTCCAAAAATTCACTCATGATTGGAGATGCCTGAAGCAGCTTCTTATCTAAAATGGCTATGACATCGTCCGTTTTCACAAGAATGTCTTCACCAATATGGAGATACATACATTCACCTCATCATTTAACCTTTTTTATACTTCCTTGACTAACATAAAAGGTGGACGCTTCTCTTAGGGTTTGATGATCGATTCCATCAACGGAGGGTGTCGTCACGAATGTTTGCACTTTCCCTTGTATTGTATTCAGTAAATGGGATTGGCGGAAATCGTCAAGTTCCGATAACACATCATCCAATAATAAAATGGGATACTCGCCGATTTCTTCATGGATCAGCTCAATTTCGGCAAGTTTCAAAGACAGGGCTGTCGTGCGCTGTTGTCCTTGTGAACCGTATGTCTGGACATCACGGTCATTCACAAAAAAAACCAGGTCGTCACGATGAGGACCTACCAGTGTTACACCCCGTTCAATTTCCCTTGTTTTTATTTTATCAAATTTTTCTGTGTATACTTCTATCATTTTCGTCAAATCCATAGATTCTGATACATCAAGCGACGGTTTATATTGGATTTTCAATACTTCTAGATTTCTGGAGATCCCCGAATGAATCGGCTCTGCCCATTGCTGGAGCTTTAAAAGAAACTCGTATCTTCTTTCGACAATTTTCGCTGCATACTGAATAAATTGATCGGTCAGCACGTCAAGCATCGTCGTATCCGTTTGTTTCCGGGTCTGCAGAAGCTTTAAGTAATGATTTCTTTGTTGAAGTATTTTATGATATTGGCTCATATCATGAAGGTATACGGGAGAAACCTGGCCAATTTCCATATCTATAAAACGGCGTCTGACTAGAGGACTTCCCTTTACAAGGTTTAGATCCTCAGGCGCAAACATGACCACATTCATATTTCCGACATATTGACTCAACTTTCTTTGTTCAATATGGTTGCACTTCGCCTTTTTCCCTTTTTTTGAAATGGTCAGCTCAAGTGGTATTGAGGTATTTCTCTTTCTAACTCTTCCTTCTATTTTAGCATACTCTTCATCCCAGCGAATAAGTTCTTTATCATTTGAGGTGCGATGAGATTTTGCCATTGCTAAAACAAAAATAGATTCCATGACGTTTGTTTTTCCTTGAGCATTTTCGCCGAGGATTACATTGACTTTATTCTCAAAAGTCAGATTCAATTCGGTATAGTTGCGGTAATTTTTCAAACTTATATTTTCAATATACATATTCCGCTCTTCCCTTATGTTTTAGCTTGTAATTGTGTAGGTGCCAAATCCAGGAATTTCTATTTTATCACCTGATCTTAATTTTCTGCCTCTTCTCACGTCTAATTCGCCATTAATGTAAACCTCGTATTCACTTAAGAACCATTTCGCCATTCCCCCGCTTTGGATTAAATCGGCCAATTTCAGGAATTGTCCAAGCGTAATATATTCAGTATTGATTTTTATGGAGTCCATTTCATGCCTCACTCATTTCTAAGTAGTCTTTAATATTTCATTTTACTAAATTAATCCCATTAAGACAAAGTATAGCTTTTTCAGTTCTTATTTTTAGCGATTCAGCGTTCCGTACGGCATTAAAAAAACGCCAAAAACCCTTTGGAAATCTATGTTTAAATATAAAAAAATTAAAGACCTGCTATACAAGCCTTTAATTTTTTTGAAATATTATTTTAGCTTAGTAAGTTCTTACCGGGAGAATTAATTGCAGCATGGAATCATCATGTAGCGGACGAATGACAAACGGACGCATTGCTCCTGTGAAATTAATTTTTATGTCGGAACCTTCCAATGCTTTTAGAGCATCCATTACAAATTTGGCACTGAATGAGATTTTCAGGTCTTCACCTTCAATCGCTTCTGCCTGAACCTCTTCAATTACTTTACCAATTTCAGGAGTATTGGAAGAGACTTCGATTATACGGCCTTCCAGGGTTGTCAATTTGACGACATTATTTCTTCCTTCTCTCGCCAATAAAGAAGCCCTGTCGATCGCTTGTAGAAAATCCTTGGTGTGGACAGTCACATCAGTTTTGCTATCTGATGGAATCAAGCGTGATGTATCAGGATAATTCCCTTCAAGAAGTCTTGAGAAGAATAATAAATTTTCAGCTTTGAAAAGTACTTGGTTTTCGGTAATGACGATTTCAATGAGTTCGTTTGTATCATCAAGGATTTTACTTAACTCATTCAGACTTTTACCTGGAATGACAACGCTATAGGTCCCGTTAATTTTATTTTCTATTTTGGCTGTTCTCATTGCAAGCCTATGACTATCTGTTGCAATACAGGTTAATTCGTCATCTTGAACCTTCAAGTTTACACCTGTTAAGATAGGGCGTGTTTCTGACGTGGACACTGCAAATCCAGTTTGTCGGATAAGGGTCTTTAAAAGGTCCGTTGGAAGTTTGAAAATATTTTCTTCTTCAATGATCGGAAGATGTGGATATTCCTCAGGATCCAGTCCATTTAGATTAAATTCAGCTTTACCAGAGCGAATAATCGTTTGAAAGTTGTTCTCCACTTCAATTTCTACAGTATCCATCGGCAGCTTTTTGACAATTTCACTGAAAAAACGGGCATTCAGGACAATACCGCCGCTGCTTTTAACTTCAACAATCTCATCTCCGTCAACCTCAGCCGGAATGAATGATTGGATGGAGATATCAGAATCACTTCCTGTTAAAGTGACACCTTCACTAGTAACGCTTATTTTTATCCCCGTTAGTATCGGAATCGTAGTCCTTGATGTGACTGCTTTCATTACTTCTTGGACACTATGAACTAATCGATCTCTTTGGATTATAAATCTCATGTTTCATCCTCCAATTTTTATTGCCGAATAGGCATATTTATTAATAATTTTTATTAAAAAAAATAGTAGTAATAGTAGTAGGGCCTGTTGATATGTGGATAAGTCCACTCAACCTAAGGAAAAACAGTCTATCCACATGTGGACAGACTGTGTGTAAGTAGTCGTCAGTTATTCACATTATCCAGAATCTATTATACCCTCAGTTGGTCCTGGATTTCTTTAACCTGACGTTGTAGCTGGGTGTCCGTTTGCATGAGCTTGGAGATTTTTTCATGCGCATGGATAACGGTCGTATGATCGCGACCTCCAAATTCATCACCTATCTTGGGCAAGGATGAGTCCGTCAACTCCCTGGAAAGATACATGGCGATTTGTCTTGGAAAGGCTACGGATTTAGTCCGTTTTTTCGCCTTGAAATCCTCAAGTTTGACACTATAATGTTCACCGACCGTCTTCTGGATTTCCAAGATGGTGATTATTTTAGGTTTTGAGCTAGGGATGATGTCTTTTAATGCTTCAGCTGCCAAATCGGCATTTATATCTTTATTAATCAATGAAGAATAAGCGACGACACGAATAAGTGCACCCTCAAGCTCACGAATATTGGAATCGATTTGGTTGGCGATATAGAGCATGACTTCGTTCGGGATATCAAGACCCTCAGCTTTTGCCTTTTTACGTAATATGGCAATCCGCGTTTCTAGATCAGGTGGCGTGATATCCGTGATCAAGCCCCACTCAAACCTTGAACGGAGGCGATCCTCTAGTGTAGGTATCTCTTTTGGCGGGCGGTCACTCGAGATGACGATTTGTTTGCTTTCTTCATGCAACGCATTGAATGTATGGAAAAACTCTTCTTGAGTTTGTTCTTTTCCCGCAAGAAATTGAATATCATCAATTAATAAAACATCCACGCTTCGATATCTATCACGGAATTCCCCAGCTTTATTGTCCCGGATCGAGTTGATGAATTCATTCGTGAACTTTTCAGACGATAAATAAACGACCTTCGCATTCGGATTATGCTCTAGAACATAATGCCCGATTGCATGCATTAAATGAGTTTTTCCAAGGCCGACGCCCCCGTATATGAATAAGGGATTATAGGCTTTGGCCGGTGCTTCTGCGACAGCGAGAGACGCGGCATGGGCAAAACGATTGCCGGAGCCTATGACAAATGTATCGAATGTATTTTTCGCATTAAGCATATGCTGAGGAAATGCAGCATGCTCTTTATCCTGCTTTTTTATCTTTTTAGGCTGAACAGGAACGGTAAAATCATCATCTTCTTGATTGGGGGGAATGATGAATTTTGCTTCCAATTCCTCACCGGTAAGTTCAAACAATACATCGGAAATAAGATGGGAATAGCGTTCTTCGAGCCAATCCCTGGCAAATTCATTAGGAGCGGTGACTGTTAATGTATCACCTTGCAGTAAATAAGCCTTGGTTGATTTAAGCCAAGTCTCAAAGCTTGGTTTACTGATTTTTTTTTCGATTTTTCCGAGCGCCTGGTTCCAGAGGCTATCGATGTTATCCAAACTTATCCCTCCTTTGCAAAATATTTTTAATAATTGTATCTAAATGTATAGGCACAAATAAACTCATCGATTGCCGTCTTTATATTAATTTTGACAGCAAAGGTTCGGTGAGCTGTATTAAGGGATTTTTGTGTTGTGTAATGAAGTGCCTAAAAACTATATCTTGCGCTGTACAACCTTTGTACAGACTACATCTGGTAAACCAATGTAGTTTTGAATGATTATTCATCAACAGGTATTTTAAGAAATATATAATAAAGAAGAAAAAAGGGTTTTCGACAATATCCACCATCTGTGGACAGATTAATATACACAGGTCGGATAAACTATCCACAAGTTATTCACAGTCTGTGGATAAACGTTACCTGTTGATAAAGTTATTCAGAGTGAAAACACAAATATAATATCAGAAATTCAGGCGTCTTGCAATGGGTTAGAAAACTTTATCCACAACTTACCGAGCTTGTGGGAAAAACTTTTCCACAGGCCATTGTTATGTGCAAAAGTCTATAAAATGGGATGTGGATAGAAAAAAACATGTCGAAATTTATCCACAGACCGTGATTATAGGCTCGACTAATTTGTTTCGAACGACGCTGTTCAAGCCGAAAGAGCTGCATGGGACTGATCGAAAGATGATTCACGTCCATTCTTATCATTTGTCGAATGTTGTTTCGATCAAGGGTAGGATTCATTGCGAATCTCATATTTGTACTCATGGATAAAATGATGGAAATTTGCCTTTCCCCAAAAATTTCTATATCAGTTCGGAGCAAAATCATTTACAATAGGCTAGGTAGTAAAAAAAGGCCAACTGGACATTGAGCATTAAAAAAGAAATATTTTTATGGATGAGGTTGACAAGTAGAAACCTCCATCTATATAATTGTAAAGACTGTCTTTAACTGTTATTCCTCAGGGAGGTGTCATATAATGAAAAGAACTTATCAACCGAATAACCGCAAACATAGTAAAGTTCACGGTTTCCGTGCACGTATGAGCACGAAAAACGGACGTAGAGTAATCGCTGCACGTCGCCGTAAGGGCAGAAAAGTATTATCTGCATAGACCACTGAAAAGTCTCAGTGGTCTTTTTTCGCAAAATAAGGGATTTACTGAGACTCAATTCATGTAATGAAGGTGTAAAAATGAAAAAAAAGTTAAGGATTAAGAAAGAGGACGAATTTCAGCTTGTGTTTAAAAAAGGTGAATCTTCTGCTAATCGGCAATTCGTTGTCTATGTCCTTGAAAAGCCAGGTCAGGATTATTTTCGGATCGGCCTTTCAGTCAGTAAAAAAATCGGCAACGCCGTTGTAAGGAACCAAATCAAAAGATACATACGGCAAGCGTTTTTGGAATTGAAAGAAGATATAGAAGAGGGTAAGGATTATATTGTGATTGCTCGAAAACCAGCGGCGGAGATGGACTTTTTCCAGGTGAAAAGCAGCTTGATCCATGTCCTGAAACGTTCTAAATCACTAAACTTTAAAATGAAAAAACAATAAAGTCCCCTTAATATCGAATAAGCACTCCTCGGATCATGTGGTTACTTGAGAAAGATGACATAGAAAATCC
Organism: Peribacillus sp. NPDC096447; assembly: GCF_044762725.1. Classification (NCBI taxonomy): domain Bacteria; kingdom Bacillati; phylum Bacillota; class Bacilli; order Caryophanales; family Bacillaceae; genus Peribacillus; species Peribacillus sp. NPDC096447. The sequence continues at coordinate 595,816 of NZ_JBIWEV010000004.1, read as the reverse complement.
CGATTGTAACTGTGGAAAAAGTGGATTACTTTTCCTTGAAATCCTCTATCAAACAGTTCACAATTGTTTCAAAAAAGATTGATTGCAGTTAGGAGGAAATTACGGTTGAAAAAACGAATATTACTCATTATTGGACTAGCCTCGATAATGATGTTGTTAGCAGGGTGTACGGAAATTAAAGAACCTATTACTGCGGATAGTGAAGGTTTTTGGAATTCATACATTGTCTATCCATTATCAGCCCTGATCATTTGGCTTTCTGAAGCATTTGGCGAGAACTATGGTTTGGGAATCATCGGTGTTACACTAATCATTCGCTTAGCATTACTTCCATTAATGATCAAACAGGTGAAAAGCTCGAAAGCAATGCAGGCCATTCAGCCTGAAATGAAAGAACTTCAAGCAAAATACAGCTCAAAAGATGCTGCCACACAACAAAAACTACAGCAAGAAACAATGGCTCTATTTTCAAAATATAATGTGAATCCATTGGCGGGATGTTTGCCGATATTGGTGCAAATGCCAATTTTGATCGGATTTTACCATGCAATCAGCCGTACGGAAGAAATTGCTTTACATAGTTTTCTTTGGTTTGATTTAGGTTCCCCGGATCCTTATTATATTTTACCGGTCGTTGCAGGTATCACGACTTTTATCCAGCAAAAGATGTCCATGGTTGGAATGAACTCCAATCCACAAATGGCGGCACAAATGACGATGATGCTTTACATCATGCCAATCATGATTGTTGTATTTGCTATTAATTTCCCCGCTGCTCTTTCTCTTTACTGGGTAGTTGGTAACCTTTTTGGTATCGTTCAAACATATTTCATCAAAGGTCCGGATCTTAGAAAAGCAGCTGCGGAAAACGCGGGAGGGGCAAAGAAAAAGTGAAAAAAGTAACTGCTACAGGACAATCTGTCGAAGAAGCAGTAAATTTAGCTTTAGCTCAACTGAACAGCACTAAGGATCGCGTGGAGATTGAAATAGAAGATGAAGGCAAAAAAGGATTTTTTGGTTTATTTGGTGCAAGGAAGGCAATCGTCCATGTGACATTGCCTGCCGATCCCATTGAAGAGACACTAGGATTTTTGAAGAATGTCAGCGTGGAAATGGGAGTCAATGCACAAATTGATGTCACCCGTAAAGGTAAGAACGTAACATTCCTTTTATCAGGTGATAAAATTGCCTTATTGATTGGAAAAAGGGGTCAAACACTGAATTCACTTCAGTATTTAGCACAGCTGGTTGCAAATCGATATTCGAAGCAGTTTTTGAATATTACTGTAGATGCAGAAGATTATCGAAATCGCCGCAATGACACTTTAATCCAATTGGCAGAAAGAATGGCAAATAAAGCCATGAAAACAGGTAAAGCTGTTTCACTTGAGCCGATGCCATCCTATGAACGAAAGGTCATCCATAATGCTCTCTTGGATTTTCCAAAAATAAAAACGACTTCAAGTGGGACGGAACCTTATCGCCACTTAGTCATTACTCCACTTAAATGAACCTTCTGCTTTTAAGCAGGGGTTCTTTTTTTTAGGCCTTGCAATCAATGTGTGTCGATATTTTTTTACAAAGTATCAATTCAACAATAAGTGACATATTTCTCTATATATTTCTTGATCCGTAAAGGGAAGCGGACGATATTTGTTATTCACATGTGGATAAGTTAAAATGGATGTTACAGAATATGGATTAATGGCATGTGGATAACTCTTGAGAGGAAGGAGTATCTACTTTTTTTCATCAATATACTGTGGTATTGTAGTAATTTAGGTATTCGACGATTTTATTATCAGAAAAAAATAGAAACATCAATATATAAGAGGTGAAAGCATGGAATTCGATACAATCACCGCTATCTCTACTCCCTTAGGGGAAGGGGCAATCGCCATCGTTAGAATCAGCGGTGATGAGGCCATAGAAATAGCCGACAGGATCTTTAAAGGACCAGGTGGAAAAGGATTGCTTGATGTGAAATCACACACGATTCATTATGGCCACCTTATCCAGCCTAAAACAGGTGAAATCATAGAGGAAGTCATGGTTTCGGTCATGATGGGTCCAAAGACATTTACAAGGGAAGATGTAGTTGAAATAAATTGTCACGGTGGAATCGTTTCGGTCAATCGGGTATTGCAGCTCATTCTCTCACAAGGTGCTCGTTTAGCGGAACCTGGTGAATTTACGAAACGGGCTTTTTTGAATGGCAGGATCGATCTTTCTCAAGCTGAGGCCGTTATGGATTTAATCCGCGCTAAAACGGATAAAGCGATGAATGTTGCATTAGGTCAAATGGAAGGCCGGCTTTCGAAATTAATCCAAAACCTGCGTCAAGAAATTTTACAGACCCTCGCACAAGTCGAGGTTAATATAGATTATCCGGAATATGATGATGTCGAAGAAATGACGCATCGTTTATTTTTGGAAAAGGGCAGTTATGTGAAGAATGAAATAGAGAAGCTGCTTCACACGGCCCAACAGGGTAAGATACTTAGGGATGGGCTTGCGACCGTTATCATAGGGCGCCCTAATGTCGGAAAATCTTCTTTGCTTAACAGCTTAGTTCATGAAAATAAAGCGATTGTCACTGATATTCCAGGTACAACACGTGACGTAATTGAAGAGTATGTCAATGTTCGCGGTGTACCGCTTAAACTTGTCGATACAGCAGGAATTCGCGAAACGGAAGATATCGTTGAACGAATTGGAGTTGAACGGTCTCGTGCAGTATTAAAAGAGGCCGATTTAATATTGCTTGTATTGAACTATTCGGATGATTTCACTGCCGAAGATGAGAAACTGTTTCAAGCGGTTGAGGGAATGGATGTTATCGTTATCATCAATAAAACCGACCTTCCACAAAAAATCGATATGGCAAAGGTTAAGGAAAAGGCGGCATCCCATAAAGTTGTTTCCACTTCATTACTGGAGGATCGAGGGGTCGATGAATTGGAAGAAGCCATCGCTTCTTTATTTTTTGAAGGTTCTTTAGAAACGGGAGACCTGACGTATGTTTCCAATGCCAGGCATATAGCTTTGCTGGGACAGGCATTACAGGCTATCGAAGATGCAATCGATGCTATTGAAATGGGTACGCCGGTTGATTTGGTTCAAATCGATTTCACGAAAGCCTGGGAGCTACTTGGAGAAATCATTGGCGAAAGCGTTCAGGATAATTTGATCAACCAATTGTTCTCTCAATTTTGTTTAGGAAAATAAGCGTAAAAGGAGGAAAAGGATATGCAATACGAAGCAGGTAGCTATGATGTCATTGTTATTGGTGCCGGTCATGCTGGCAGTGAGGCAGGCCTTGCAGCTGCGAGAGTAGGAGCTAAAACGTTGATGATCACCATTAACTTGGATATGGTCGCCTTTATGCCATGCAATCCCTCCGTTGGCGGGCCGGCAAAAGGGATAGTCGTTAGGGAAATTGACGCTTTAGGCGGTGAAATGGGAAGAAATATCGACAAGACCCATATTCAAATGAGGATGCTCAATACGGCAAAAGGTCCGGCTGTTCGTGCGCTGCGGGCGCAGGCAGATAAATTTCTTTATCAGCAAGAAATGAAAAAGACGATAGAAGACCAAGAAAATTTGACATTAATTCAAGGAATGGTAGAGGAATTAATTGTTGAAAACGACGTATGTACAGGTGTCATCACTAAAACAGGCGCGGTTTACCGTGCGAAAACTGTCGTAATCACGACGGGAACATATTTACGCGGTGAAATCATTTTAGGGGAACTGAAATATTCAAGCGGCCCAAATAACCAGCAGCCTTCCATCAGGCTTTCTGAACATTTAGAGCAGTTAGGATTTGACTTGGTCCGTTTTAAAACAGGAACGCCGCCACGTGTGAATAGCTCTTCCATAGATTACAGCAAAACAGAAATTCAGCCTGGCGATGAAGTGCCACGAGCATTTTCTTATGAAACGACAAAATTCATAACGGATCAATTGCCATGCTGGTTAACGTACACGAATGAGGGGACACATCAGCTCATTGATGAAAATCTGCACCGTTCGCCAATGTATTCCGGAATGATAAAAGGAACCGGACCGCGTTATTGTCCATCGATAGAAGATAAAGTCGTTCGTTTTAATGATAAACCACGGCATCAAATCTTCCTGGAACCTGAAGGCCGCAATACAAAGGAAGTTTATGTGCAAGGTTTATCCACCAGTCTGCCTGAAGATGTACAAGTGAAAATCCTGCAAACAATTCCAGGACTTGAAAAGGCGGAAATGATGCGTGCTGGATATGCAATTGAATATGATGCTATCGTTCCTACGCAGCTATGGCCTACACTTGAAACCAAGAAAATCAAAAATCTGTATACTGCTGGCCAAATTAACGGGACATCCGGCTACGAGGAAGCAGCAGGACAAGGATTGATGGCTGGTATTAATGCAGGATTGAATGCAGTGGGTAAAGAAGAACTGATTTTAAGCCGTTCGGATGCCTATATTGGTGTTCTCATTGATGACCTTGTGACGAAAGGTACGAATGAACCATACCGTTTGCTGACTTCACGTGCAGAATACCGTTTATTATTGCGTCATGATAATGCCGATTTACGCTTAACGGAAATTGGATTCAATATCGGGATGATCAAAGAAGAACGCTACAATCGTTTCCTTATGAAAAAAGAAGCGGTTGAAATGGAAAAGGAACGACTGAAATCAAACTTCATCAAACCGACCAAAGAGGTTCAAGAAGTCATTACTGCAAGCGGCGGCAGTGAGTTGAAGGATGGAATCCGTGCCTCCGATTTATTGAAACGGCCTGAAATGGATTATTCCCACATTCAGAAGTTGGCGCCAAGTGATGTCGAACTGAGCGATGAAGTGACGGAACAGGTCGAAATCCAGATCAAGTATGAAGGATATATCGAAAAATCCTTGCAGCAAGTCGATCGCCTGAAAAAAATGGAGAATAAAAAGATTCCAGAGAATATCGATTATGATGCAATTTCTGGTCTTGCAACGGAAGCACGTCAAAAATTAAAGCAGGTCCACCCGCTATCAGTAGCTCAGGCTTCAAGAATTTCAGGTGTGAATCCCGCTGATGTTTCCATTTTGCTTGTTTATTTGGAACAAGGTAAGATCGCCAGAGTATCTCAGTAATGGAAATACCCGAAAAGGATTGAAGCAGACATGAATATTGAACAGTTCCAACAAGCACTGCTGGAGAAAGGAATCGAGCTTTCTCCTCAACAGCTTGATCAGTTTGACACTTATTATCGATTATTGGTGGAATGGAACGAAAAGATGAACTTAACAGCCATCACTGATAAAGAAGAAGTTTATCTGAAGCATTTTTATGATTCAATCAGTGCAGCCTTCTATTTTGACTTTAATAAATCATATCGAATTTGCGATGTTGGGGCTGGAGCTGGATTTCCGAGTATTCCATTGAAGATTTGTTTCCCTGATATCCACGTCTCGATTGTGGATTCCTTGAATAAGCGAATTTCTTTTTTGAATCACCTTGCGGATTCCTTGCAATTAAAGGGAGTTTCCTTCTATCATGACCGGGCTGAAACCTTCGCCCAAAAACCGGAGCATCGCGAATCCTATGATATTGTCATGGCAAGGGCGGTAGCCAGGATGTCCGTTTTAAGTGAACTATGTTTGCCGCTTGTTAAACCGGATGGGACGTTCATTGCCATGAAAGCGGCTAGTGCACAAGATGAAATGGACACTGGGAAGAAGGCCATTTTTACGTTAGGCGGAGAAATCGAAGAAATTCATCCTTTCACATTGCCAGAGGAAAATAGTGAAAGAAACATCATTACTGTAAAAAAAGTGAAGAAGACTCCTAAAAAATACCCGAGAAAACCAGGGACACCAAATAAACAGCCTATTGAATAATCTTTGCAAGAGGAGTATGTTTTCATAGTAAGCGCAGATGATTCAGATATATGGCTGGTACTTGCCCTTATTATCTTTTACTATAAATGTATGAACTTATTATTTTCACTCAATACTGCATTTGCCAACAAGAAGGCATTAGGTACATGTTAAAACGTGTGCCCTGTGCTGGCTGATTCAGGGAAATAGTCTAGGGCATGCCGGCCGATATTCATAATAACTGGCCTTCCATTCCTCATTATTGCCTTGATGGCGCCAGTCGACATGTTTTTTACAGTGAAGGGCCATATGTATAACCATGTCGGGAAATGTATGCAGGACTTGTCCTTTAAATAGAGAATATGTTATTTGGGAGTTTTAAAAGGTGGTGTAGGAAGATGAAGCATCCTTTTTCGCGGTTCTTTGGGTTTGGCGAAAAAGAAGAAGAGCAACTAGAGATGGAGACACCTAGCAATAATAATGAAGAGATAAGAAAAATTTCCATTTCTGATATTGTGCCTAATCGATTTCAACCAAGGACCGTTTTTAATGACGATAAAATTGCTGAATTGGCTCAAACGATTCATACTCATGGGATCATTCAACCAATTGTAGTAAGGGCTTATGGTCAGGGAAAATATGAAATCATTGCAGGTGAGCGTCGTTTCCGGGCCATGCAAAAGCTTGGCTGGGAATTGGCACCTGCTATAATCAAGGATTTCACCGATACAGAAACGGCTTCCGTCGCGCTGATAGAAAACCTTCAGCGTGAAGAACTGACACCGATTGAAGAAGCTTTGGCTTACGGAAAACTATTGGAGCTGCATAGTTTAACCCAAGAAGCTCTGGCACAAAGACTGGGAATAGGTCAATCTACCGTGGCGAATAAGCTTCGGCTGCTTAAGCTGCCACAGGAGGTTCAGGATGCACTTCTTCAAAAGCAAATTACGGAACGCCATGCCCGCTCGTTGATACCGTTAAAGAGTCCTGAAAAGCAGCTTAAACTGCTTTTGGAAATCATCGAAAAAGGGTTGAACGTCAAGCAGACCGAAGAGCAGGTCGTCAAGCTCCTGACGGGTACTGTGCAGAAGCCGAAACCTAAAAGAAAAGCGTTTAGTAAAGACATGAGGATTGCCGTGAATACCATACGCCAATCACTCAATATGGTTACAGACAATGGAATAAATTTGGATGCAGAGGAAGAAGAATTCGAGGAGTATTATCAGTTCACGATTAAAATACCCAAGAAAAAAACTTGATTCCCTATCCTTAGCCGCTTGGTAGTCTTCGATTACCAAGCTTTTTTATTTTCTCTCCAAAACTGGCATTTTCCGCTTTGAAAACATTCAACTTTCCCCGGGGTATTAATGCTTTTAGGTGTATTTGAAATTTTAAGTGGAATTTCAGAAAACGATTTCTTCCAGTAACATTCATGATAAAATAGAAAGAAATAAATGGATTTACGGTACAAATCAATAGATATAGCGTGATGAAGATAGTTGAAAGCAGGTGAATTCGTGGGGAAGATTCTCGCCATTGCCAATCAAAAGGGCGGTGTTGGAAAAACGACAACTTCTGTCAGTCTAAGTGCTTGTCTTGCATATATAGGACAGAAAGTCTTAATGGTCGATATTGACCCGCAGGGAAATGCGACAAGCGGTGCAGGTATCGACAAAGCAGATGTGGAACAATGTATTTATGATGTATTGGTTGATGATGTCGAGGCCAGTACCGTTATCATGGAAACAAAGGTAGAAAACCTATATGCCATACCTGCGACAATTCAACTTGCAGGTGCAGAAATTGAACTTGTTCCAACCATCTCAAGGGAAGTCCGGTTAAAAAGGGCGTTAGAAGAGGTGCAAAGCCAATATGATTACATTGTGATTGACTGCCCTCCATCATTGGGTTTGCTTACGCTTAATGCTTTAACGGCCGCTGATGCAGTTTTGATTCCGGTACAATGTGAATATTATGCATTGGAAGGTTTGAGTCAGCTGTTGAATACGGTCCGCCTCGTCCAAAAGCATTTGAACCATGATTTGAAAATCGAGGGTGTGCTCTTGACGATGTTGGATGCAAGAACAAATCTAGGTCTCCAAGTCATAGAAGAAGTAAAAAAATACTTTCAGGATAAAGTCTATCAAACCATCATTCCCCGCAATGTCCGTTTGAGTGAAGCACCGAGCCATGGAGAACCGATAATTATATATGATCCAAAGTCACGTGGGGCGGAGGTCTATCTAGAACTGGCAAAGGAAGTGGTATCAAATGGCTAAAGGACTTGGCAAAGGACTTAACGCACTTTTCAACAGTGGGGAGATCAGTAAAGATGAAATCGTGCGCGAAATCAAAGTAAGGGAATTAAGGCCAAATCCTTATCAGCCCCGAAAGAGCTTTCGGCTTGAAGCTATAGAGGAATTAAAGCAATCCATCATGGAACACGGGATATTACAGCCGATTATTGCCCGGGAAAGCATTAAGGGATATGAAATCGTGGCTGGGGAAAGGCGTTACCGTGCTGCCAAGGAAGCTGGTTTAAAGACAGTTCCGGTCGTTGTGAGGAAATTGAGCGAACAGCAGATGATGGAACTGGCGATTTTGGAAAACCTGCAACGGGAGGATTTGAATCCGATCGAGGAAGCCGTCGCTTACCAAACACTTCTTGAAAAATTGGAATTGACCCAGGAGCAGTTGGCCAATCGGCTGGGTAAAAGCCGGCCCCATATAGCAAACCATGTTAGATTACTTTCTTTGCCTGAAGGGATTAGGAGATATATCTCCGACGGGGAAATTTCCATGGGGCATGGACGGGCATTGCTAGGTTTAAAGAAAAAAGAGCTGCTTAAGCCGGTAGTGGATAAAATCCTCAAAGAAGGTATGAATGTCAGACAGCTAGAGCAATATATACATCAATTGAATGATACCGTTTCACGTGAAACCAAACCTAAGAAACAAGAGAAAAAAGATATATTCATAAAGCAACGGGAGACAAGTCTGCGTGAAAGACTAGGAACGAGCGTAACGATAAAACAAAGCAAGAAAAAAGGAAAAATAGAAATAGAATTCTTTTCAAAAGAAGATTTAGAGAGAATTTTGAACTTGATCGATCAAGAGAACCTTTCCTCTTAGATCGCCTTTATGAAAAAATCGTGACGACTTATGCAGAAAATTAGGTGGATGAGATGGTATTATTAGGGGCCTTGGTGAATGGTGCCTGCATTTTAATCGGTTCAATTTTAGGAAGATTTTTACAACGTATACCTGAAAAGATAAAAGAAACGGTCATGAACGGCATCGGTTTGGCTGTCATGGTCTTAGGTTTGCAGATGGGGTTTAAAAGCGATAATTTCCTTGTTGTCATTTTAAGTATTGTCGGAGGGGCTGTCCTTGGTGAATGGATGAATCTTGAGGCTAGGCTTAATTCTTTAGGCAATTGGCTTGAACGCAGGATGAAAGCGAAGGAAGGAACTTCGATATCTCAGGGGTTTGTAACGGCTACGCTCATATTTGGCATTGGGGCGATGGCCATTATCGGTGCCCTGGATAGCGGTATCCGGAATGATCATGACGTTTTGATAACAAAAGCGATCATCGATGGATTTACAGCATTGGTCCTTGCCAGCACGCTCGGCATAGGTGTACTTTTTTCAGCATTTCCGATCATTCTTTATGAGGGGTTAATGGCGATTTTTTCAAGGCAGATCAATACGATGATCCCAACTGCTTTAATGGATTCCTTCATATTGGAAATGACGGCAACTGGGGGAGTCATGATTTTGGCAATTGGTTTGAATATTATCGGTGTCACCAAAATAAGGGTGGCGAATCTGCTTCCAGGCATAATGATCACCGCCATTCTGGTTACTTTCATGTATTATGTATAAAAAAGAAGGAAGGGGATGACCCCTTCCTTCTTTTTTATCATAAGCAAAAATCGATCAAAGGGTTTTTTCTTGCTTGAATGACCATGTGAAAGGAGTGATGGCAGGTTTTATTGGATAATGATTTTGTGCTTCATGAATCCCCTCGGCAATGGTTTTGGCCATTTTAAGCACAAGATTAAGACGAGTGTTCTGTAAGACCATGAACTCCATGAATCCACTTACATTCACGATTCCTGTAATATGGGCATTTCCAACTGAAGGAAGATCTTTATTGACCCCAGCACCTGGCTTCACTGGTCCCTGGCCGATTTGAACTATGCCGACGCTTTTCATTTTCCCTAAGCAAGCATCGATTCCGACTATAAATGGATTGGCATGACTCTTTTTGATTTCATTTAATTTTTCCTGTAAATTCATCGCATGTATAGGGTCATCCAGAGTACCATAAACATGGAATGAAGAAGAACTGTTTTCAGCTTTTTCACTAAGCAGAGTGCCGACAAGTGGTCCGAGTGAATCGCCTGTGGAACGGTCTGTGCCTATACAGACGATGACGATTGGTTGAAGCTTTCCGGTAGGTAGGAGGTTGATCAATTCCTGGGAAATTTGTTTGGATGCATCCGTATCTTCATGCAGGATGCGACTCAATCTATTTTTATTATTATTAAATAGACTAGAATTCAGATTCATCGGCTCAACTCCTTTACTTTATTTGGTATTACAGTATACGGATAAAAAGGGGAAAATATACGGTATTTAACATATGGATGAGGGAATTTTTTGTAGAACATGCAAACAGTTGAAGGGGATATGAATCGACGCCTATCCTCTATCAATTACTTTCATTTATACTTTCTAGTAAATAATTACTTGAATATATGGGAAAAACCTTCTAAATCTTTTACCTATATACCCATAATTTTTTTGTACAGAAACCATTATTTATTGATAAAATAGAGAAAATCTCTCTATTTCATGGTTATCTCCATGCATGAAGGGTAGAGGAATACGTCTATATGGGAAAAAATCATATATAAGATATAATAGTTTTGCAGTTATTTGCATTAGGCAGGAGGAAAATATGGACCGCATTTATGATAGCGTTACAAAAGAGATATTGGATGAAAAGATATGGCTGCTGATGGGCGAGGGCATTATTAAAATCTTCCTTGTTCTGTTGTTATCGCGTATTATTATTACAATAGGAAAGACTATTCTGAATAAATTTTTCAAAGCTCGTTTAAGAAGTCCAATTCGGGTATCGGAGCGCAGGGAAGCGACACTCATTAAATTGCTGGAAAATATCATTACTTATGTCATCAATTTCATTGCCTTGTTGATGATTCTGGAGATTTTTGGACTTCATGTGATGCCATTACTCGCTGGTGCTGGTGTTCTCGGTTTGGCGATTGGGTTTGGTGCTCAAAGTCTGGTCAAGGATATAATTACCGGATTTTTCGTTATTTTTGAAGATCATTTCTCGGTTGGGGATTATATTAAAATCAATAATTTTGAAGGGGAAGTCATTGAAATCGGGCTTCGTACAACAAAAATCAAAAGCAGTGCAGGTGAATTGCACTTCATACCCAACGGCAGCATCATCCAGGTCACGAATTATTCCATTTTAAACAGTATGGCCGTTGTTGATGTGACCATACCTAACGATGGATCGGTCGAGCGTGCCGAGAAGGTGCTGATTGATCTTTTAAACAGTATGGAAGGCAAATACGAAGCCTTGGTCAAAGCACCAGAATTTTTGGGAATTGAAAAAATCAGTCCCGAAGAAATCGTCTTTCGGGTTAAAGCGGAAACAAAGCCGATGCATCACCTCGAAATCAGCAGGATATTAAGAAATGAAATAAGTGCTGCGCTTGATTCAAGTGGGATTAAATCTACGTACAATGGCAGCGAGTCATAGGAGTTAGGGGGCTCATGGTTATGGAAGAAAAGGAATTTGCACTTAAGGATATTGTGGAAATGAAGAAACCACATCCGTGTGGGGTGAATAAGTGGAGAATTATACGGCTCGGTATGGATATCCGGATAAAATGTGAAGGGTGCGGTCATAGCGTGATGCTGCCCCGACGTGAATTCGCAAAGAAAATGAAAAAAGTTCTGCAAAAGCATGAGGAGTGATCATGCTTTTTTTTTGGGAGTGAAAGTAGTCCTGCGTTTCTCATGATTTACTTGTCTTTTTAGGAAGCGAAATCTATAATTGGGAAAGGTTTAGGTAATTGGAGGGTCTTTATAGAAGATCGTTTCTTTTCCCATATGTACGAATCATCTTGAAGGAGTGAAATATAAATGGCTTTAACAGCTGGTATAGTCGGTTTGCCTAACGTAGGTAAATCCACTTTATTTAATGCAATTACTCAGGCAGGTGCGGAATCTGCCAACTATCCTTTCTGTACGATCGACCCTAATGTCGGGATCGTGGAAGTGCCAGATCACCGTCTGCAAAAATTGACTGAATTGGTTAAACCGAAAAAGACGGTTCCGACAGCATTTGAATTCACGGATATCGCCGGGATTGTAAAAGGAGCAAGTAAAGGAGAAGGATTGGGTAACAAATTCCTTTCCCACATCCGTCAAGTGGATGCCATTTGTCAAGTCGTCCGTTGCTTTGCAGACGATAACATTACCCATGTTTCCGGAAAAGTTAATCCAATCGATGATATTGAAGTCATCAATCTTGAATTGATCCTTGCCGATTTGGAATCTGTTGTCAAACGCATCGACCGTGTCGGAAAAATGGCCAAGCAAAAAGATAAAGCCGCTGTTGCAGAACATGAAATCCTTGTGGCTTTAAAAGAAGCATTGGAAGATGAAAAGCCTGCACGTTCCGTTGAGTTTACTGAAGAACAGCAAAAAATCGTGAAGGGCATGCATTTACTTACAGCGAAGCCGACGCTTTACGTAGCGAACGTGAGCGAAGATGAGGTGGCGAATGCTGACGATAATGAATATGTACAGCAAGTTCGTGAATATGCTGCGAAGGAAAATGCTGAAGTAATCGTGATTTGTGCCAAAATCGAAGAAGAAATTGCAGAGCTTGAAGGTGAAGAAAAGGAAATGTTCCTATCTGAACTTGGCATTGAGGAGTCAGGTCTTGATCAGTTGATCCGTGCTTCTTATAATCTGCTTGGATTGGCAACATACTTTACAGCTGGTGTACAGGAAGTGCGTGCTTGGACATTCCGCAAAGGAATGAAGGCCCCTCAATGTGCCGGCGTCATTCACACGGACTTCGAACGTGGTTTCATCCGTGCCGAAACGGTTTCTTATACCGATTTACTCGAAGCGGGCAGTCATGGTGCCGCAAAAGAAGCGGGTAAAGTCCGTTTGGAAGGAAAAGAATACATCGTTAACGATGGCGATGTTATCCATTTCCGTTTTAACGTTTAAGATTCAAAGACCCTACCGTTCCATATGTAGGGTCTTTTTTGCGACTTGAATCATTAGATTACAATTAATTGTAATAAGTCGAACCGTTCGTTGCAAAGCCTCTTTAACTATGCTATAATTTTATCTTGTGAGTAATTATAAATAATTGCTCCTTGCCCAATTGGGCCGCTTAGACCAAAAGGAGGTGACAGTGATGAGAAAATACGAAATTATGTATATCATCCGTCCAAACATTGAGGAAGAAGCTAAAAAAGCTTTAGTTGAACGTTTCAACACAATCCTTTCTGATAATGGTGCGGAAGTAGAAGCAAAAGAATGGGGTAAACGCCGTCTTGCATACGAAATCAATGATTTCCGTGATGGTTACTACATGCTTCTTAAAGTTAACGCTGAAAGTGCTGCGATTCAAGAATTCGATCGTCTTGCTAAAATCAGTGAAGACATTATTCGCCACATGGCTACTAGAGAAGAAGTTTAATTCAATATTTATATAAATTCTAATCTTGTTTCACATGAAACAAGCTTGAAACCTAGGGGTTGATTCTGATGATGAATCGCGTAGTTTTGGTAGGACGCTTAACTAAAGATCCTGAATTACGATATACACCTAATGGGGTTCCCGTAGCTACCTTTACTTTGGCTGTGAACCGTAGTTTTACGAATCAGCAGGGTGAACGTGAAGCGGATTTCATTAACTGTGTAGTTTGGCGTAAACCGGCAGAAAATGTAGCTAACTTCTTGAAAAAGGGCAGTTTAGCTGGCGTGGATGGACGTGTCCAAACACGTAATTATGAAGGACAAGACGGCAAACGCGTATATGTGACGGAGATTCTGGCTGAGAGCGTTCAATTCCTTGAACCACGAAGCAGTTCAGCGGGTGAAAGAAATGAAGGCGGTTCTTACGGTGGAGGTCAAAGAAGTTATGGCAATAACGGAAATGACAACAATTCGTATGGACAAAATCCTAATCAGAATCAACGGAGCAATAACAACTACACTCGTGTAGATGATGATCCATTTGCAAATGACGGTAAAACAATCGACATTTCAGATGATGATCTTCCGTTTTAAACAGCCGTTTAAAATGAAAATTCAAAAAAGCAGGGAGGGAAATATATTATGGCAATGGGTGGACGTAAAGGACGCGGTAAGCGTAAAAAGGTTTGTTATTTCACATCTAACGGAATCACTAAAATTGATTACAAAGATACAGATCTTCTTAAAAAATTCGTCTCAGAACGCGGTAAAATTTTACCACGTCGTGTAACTGGCACAAGCGCTAAATATCAACGTAAATTAACGATTGCTATTAAACGCTCACGTACTATGGCATTACTACCATACGTATCTGGTGAATAATAAAAAGGCACATTGAGGAGTTATCCTTAATGTGCCTTTTTTATAAGTTGTCACTTATGCCTGAAAACTGCTGAATTGCGGTTTTTTTTATTTCAAAAGGAAGTTATCCGGGCGTTTTCCGCAGAAAAAATAATCATATCCTAAAAAAGAATGTGATGTTTGAAATATCCTGGCCGTAACGGATACAATATAAAGATGGAGATAAGACATCAATAATAACAGGGGGTGAAATAAAGATGAATAGCGGGAGACGAATTGCCGAGGGCGGAGCACTTCTGGCACTATATTGCATTTTATTGTTCATCACCATTCAAATCCCACTATTGGGTATTTTCACTACTTTCTTTTTACCCATTCCATTCATACTGGTCACAATCAAACAAAAGTTATCTTGGAGCCTTGGTTACTTATTTGTAGCCTCGTTATTGTCGATCCTCATCGGGACGATATTGTCTGTTCCGCTGACCTTGCTCATGGGGGCAACGGGAATTGCAATCGGCTATTTTTTGAAAAAGGACAAACCGATGGCACCTATGTTCATAAGCGCAGTCCTTGTCTTTCTGGGGGGCATTTTATTAATATATGCAGCTTCAGTTTTGATAACGGATGTTAATTACATAGAAGAATCGATGAACATTCTTGAGGGGTCCATTGAAAATACAATCGGCATCATGGATTCTTTTGGACAGGCACCGACGGAACAAGTCAAAAAGCAGATGTATGAATCAATCGATATGATGAACACGCTGATGCCAAGTTTGTTCGTCTTGATGTCCGTCATCATGGTTTTATTGATTTTCTTTGCGGCGCACCCCATTGTGAAGAGATTCAGTGATAAGGCGTTAAAATGGCCCCATTTTCGAGATCTGCGACTCCCGAAAAGCCTTTTATGGTATTATTTAATTACGATGCTTCTTGCTCTTTTTGTGAATACGGACAAGAACAGTTTTGTATATATGGCCATAACGAACCTATTTTTCATACTGCAGTTCTTCATATTAATACAAGGATATTCCCTGATATTCTATATCGCTCATGTTAAGTCATGGGTTAAGGCCATACCTGTTTTAATCGTGGTTTTTTCTTTGCTTCTGCCAATTCCGATTATTACGACGGCCGTCCGATTTTTAGGTATAATAGATTTAGGCTTTCCATTTAGGGAGACAATCAAGAAAAAGGAATAGAAGCCTTTTTTGTAAAACAGATGCTTTTAGGAGCTGAAACTATGCCATCTTATTTGAAAGAATACTCGATTAAGTCCCCATTGTATGGGGTGCTCGCCGCGGTCGTTTTACTTTTGGGCGTCCTGGCTTATTATAATTGGGTCATTGCACTTGTTGGATTATTGATTCTTGCTGGTTTATTTTATTTAACATTAAGAATGGTAGAAAAAAAGCAACGTAAGACAGAAGAGTATATAACGACTTTATCTTACCGTTTAAAGAAGGTAGGCGAAGAAGCGTTATTGGAAATGCCGATTGGGATCATGCTCTTTAATGAGGATTATTACATTGAATGGACCAATCCATTCCTGGCTTCTTGTTTTAGTGAAGACTCCTTGGCAGGAAGATCGCTCTACGATGTTGCGGACTCGATAGTACCGTTAATCAAGCAAGAGATCGAGACAGAGACACTTACGCTCCACGATCGGAAATTCAAGGTGGTCCATAAGCGTGATGAAAGGCTTCTTTACTTTTTTGATGTGACGGAGCAAGTGGAAATCGAGAAATTATATGAAGATGAGCGAACGGCAATTGCGATCATTCTTCTTGATAACTATGATGATTTGACCCAGGGTATGGATGATCAGCGTAAAAGCAGCATTAATAGCTTGGTTACCTCACTTCTTGATAAATGGGCAAGGGATAATGGCGTTTTCTTTAAACGGGTTTCCTCGGAACGATTCATCGCTGTCTTTAATGAGCATATCCTTCAGCAGCTTGAAAAGGGGAAATTCTCGATTTTGGATGAAATCAGGGAAACGACGGCCAAGCAAAATGTACCATTGACCTTGAGCATCGGTGTCGGCTCGGCCGTGTCATCCTTGCCGGAACTAGGTACGCTTGCACAGTCCAGCTTGGATCTCGCTTTAGGACGTGGCGGCGATCAGGTAGCCATAAAGCAAGCGAATGGAAAAGTGAAATTCTATGGCGGCAAAACCAATCCGATGGAAAAACGCACGAGGGTCCGTGCCCGTGTTATTTCGCATGCATTGAAGGATATAGTACTTGATAGCGATAAAGTCATTGTCATGGGCCATAAAAACCCGGATATGGACGCAATCGGTTCAGCGATCGGCATCTTGAAGGTTGCCCAAATGAATGAACGTGAAGGCTATATTGTCATCAACACCCAGCAGCTCGATAGCAGCGTCCTTCGTTTAATGGAAGAGATCAAAAATAAAGAAGAGCTGTATGCCCGGTTCATAACACCTGATGATGCATTTGAAATGATTACGGATGAGACGTTGCTGGTTGTGGTTGATACGCATAAACCTTCCATGGTAATTGAAGAGCGGTTATTGAATAGGATCGATAAGGTTGTGGTCATCGATCATCATCGCCGGGGTGAGGAGTTCATCAAGAACTCATTGCTCGTCTATATGGAACCATATGCATCTTCAACGGCAGAACTTGTGACCGAACTGCTTGAATATCAGCCGAAACGCTCAAAGATTGATATGCTGGAGTCGACGGCGCTTCTTGCGGGTATCATCGTCGATACGAAAAGTTTCACCTTGAGAACGGGTTCACGCACTTTCGATGCCGCCTCTTATCTAAGGGCGCATGGAGCTGATACGGTACTTGTCCAGAAATTCTTAAAAGAAGACGTGGACACCTATATCAAACGTTCGAAGCTCATTGAAGAAGTCATCTTTTATAAAAAGGGAATTGCCATTGCAGCGGCAAAAACCGATCAGGTTCATAATCAGGTGCTCATTGCTCAGGCTGCGGACACTCTATTGACCATGGATGGCGTTGTCGCCTCCTTTGTAATGGCTAAGCGATCTGATGATACAGTTGGCATAAGTGCGCGTTCTCTCGGTGATATCAATGTACAGGTGATCATGGAAATGTTGAATGGAGGCGGACATCTAACAAATGCCGCCACCCAGCAGGTATGCTCCATTAATGAAGCCGAAAGTCGATTGAAAGCAGCTATTGATGAATATTTAGAAGGGGGACATAAAGAATGAAAGTGATATTTCTTAAAGACGTAAAAGGTAAAGGGAAAAAAGGGGAAGTTAAAAATGTTGCAGATGGTTATGCACATAATTTCCTGCTTAAACAAGGATTGGCAGTTGAAGCAAATAATTCAAATGTAAAAACTTTGGAAGCCCAGAAAAGTAAAGAAGAATCACTTGCAGCAGAAGAGCTGCAGCAAGCTGAAGAATTAAAAGTGCAGCTGGAGAAGTTAACGGTTGAACTATCTGCCAAAGCCGGTGAGGGCGGGCGTTTATTCGGTTCAATCACGACTAAACAAATTGCCTCCGAGCTTCAGAAAAAACACGGTATCAAGATTGATAAACGTAAAATGGAGCTTGCTGACGGCATCCGTTCTTTAGGGCATACAAAGCTTCCAGTCAAGCTTCATCCTGAGGTCACTGCGACACTGACTGTGCATGTAAAAGAAATTAACTAATTTTAGCTGTTTCATATCTGTGAAAAATTGATAAAATAGAGATAGACGAAAAATGTGATTGGGCATGTTGTCCTTTCACTTTTTTCTTTTTTACTAGAAACATATAAAAGGTATCCTCTTAGAATGGGAGGTTTTAAGATATGATAGAACAATTTCAGGATAGGATTCCCCCTCAAAATATAGAAGCCGAACAGGCTGTACTGGGAGCCATTTTTCTAGAGCCCTCTTCATTGACCGTTACATCGGAAGTTTTGATTCCGGAGGATTTTTACAGAAGCTCTCATCAAAAGATTTTTAATGTGATGCTTAAATTGAATGACGAAGGAAAAGCTGTCGATTTGATTACGGTGACAGAGGAACTGGCTGCGACAAAAAATCTTGAAGAAGTTGGCGGTGTTTCTTATTTAAGTGAATTGGCCGGATCGGTGCCTACCGCGGCCAATATTGAATATTATGCCCGCATCGTCGAGGAGAAGTCATTGCTGCGTCGTTTGATCAGGACAGCGACCAACATCGCTCAGGAAGGCTACAGTCGCGAGGACGAGGTCGAGGAGCTGCTCGGGGAAGCAGAAAAAACGATCATGGAAGTGGCCCAGCGTAAAAATTCCGGGTCTTTTCAAAATATTAAAGATGTATTGGTTGCAACGTACGATAACATAGAAGTTTTGACTACCCGTAAAGGGGATGTCACGGGAATACCGACAGGGTTTGCTGAACTGGATCGAATGACAGCAGGGTTCCAACGTAATGACCTCATTATAGTGGGTGCCCGTCCTTCGGTTGGTAAAACCGCTTTTGCATTGAATATCGCTCAAAACGTTGCGACCAAAACGGAGGAGAATGTAGCGATTTTCAGTCTTGAAATGGGTGCAGAGCAGCTCGTTATGCGTATGCTCTGTGCTGAAGGGAATATCAACGCTCAGAATTTACGGACAGGTTCCTTAACTGATGAGGATTGGCGTAAACTGACGATGGCGATGGGAAGCTTGTCGAATGCCGGCATTTATATCGATGATACACCGGGTGTGAGGATTGGTGAAATCCGTTCAAAATGCCGTCGTTTGAAGCAGGAACATGGCCTTGGCATGATATTGATCGATTACCTGCAGTTAATTCAAGGCGATGGTCGTTCAGGCGACAACCGTCAGCAAGAGGTATCCGAGATTTCACGTTCACTCAAAGCGCTCGCTCGTGAACTTAAAGTGCCCGTCATCGCCCTTTCCCAGCTATCGCGGGGAGTGGAGCAGCGTCAGGATAAGCGCCCGATGATGTCTGATATCCGGGAATCCGGGAGTATCGAGCAAGATGCTGATATCGTCGCATTCTTATACCGTGATGATTATTATGATAAAGAATCGGAGAACAAAAATATCATTGAAATCATTATAGCGAAACAGCGTAATGGTCCAGTAGGCACGGTTTCGCTTGCATTCGTGAAAGAATATAATAAATTCGTTAACCTTGAACGCCGCTTCGATGATGATTCGATGTCTCCCGGCGCATAGAAAACTGCCTGCCATTCATGCAATGGTGGGCTTTCTCTGTTTCGGGAAAAAGAAAGGCCGTTATGATAATAGAAAAAGAAATCAGAGGGTACAATAATGTTTGACAATCCAAAAAAACCGGAGAGAAATTTCTCATATTTACGAACAAATAATTTTTTAAAAAGTGTATTGTTCGGATTTTGTATTGACTTCCAGTTTGGATTATTGATAAAATAGGTTTGTTTGATAAGAACCGGTTAATGATCGGTATTACGTGAACCTTTGGAGGTGCTTTATTCAGATGTCATCAGTTGTAGTAGTCGGTACACAATGGGGAGACGAAGGTAAAGGTAAAATAACAGATTTTCTATCCCAGAATGCGGAAGCCATCGCTCGTTATCAAGGTGGGAATAATGCAGGGCATACAATAAAATTTAACGGCGTTACCTATAAACTGCATTTAATTCCGTCAGGGATTTTTTATAGTGATAAGATTTGTGTCATTGGAAATGGTATGGTGGTTGATCCAAAAGCTCTTGTAGAGGAGCTTGCCTATTTACATAGCCATGGGGTGAGTACGGATAATCTTCGTATCTCGAACCGTGCACATGTCATTCTTCCTTACCATATCAAATTGGATGAAGTCGAAGAAGACCGTAAAGGTGCCAACAAAATTGGAACGACTAAAAAGGGAATCGGCCCTGCATATATGGACAAAGCTGCTCGTAACGGAATCCGCATGGCAGACCTTTTGGACCGTGAAATTTTCGAGGAAAAATTGTCTCAAAATCTTGTCGAAAAAAACCGTATGTTTGAACGTTTCTATGAAACGGAAGGTTTCAAAATCGAAGATATCTTGGAAGAATACTATGAGTACGGACAACAAGTGCAGAAATATGTTTGTGATACATCCGTTGTATTGAATGACGCACTTGATGAAGGAAAACGGGTATTATTCGAAGGGGCACAAGGTGTTATGCTTGATATCGATCAAGGAACGTACCCATTCGTCACTTCATCTAACCCGGTTGCAGGTGGAGTTACGATCGGTTCTGGTGTAGGTCCTACGAAAATCAACCATGTGGTTGGAGTATGTAAAGCATATACAAGCCGCGTGGGCGATGGTCCTTTCCCTACAGAATTACATGATGAAGTCGGCAACCAAATCCGGGAAATTGGCCGCGAATATGGTACAACTACAGGCAGACCTCGCCGTGTAGGCTGGTTTGACGCTGTTGTCGTTCGCCATGCTCGCCGTGTCAGCGGGATTACCGATTTATCATTGAACTCGATTGACGTATTATCAGGCCTTGATACGGTCAAAATTTGTGTGGCTTATGACTACAAAGGCGAGATCATTCATGAGGTTCCAGCGACTTTGAAGGCGATTGGCGAATGTAAACCAGTCTATGAAGAGCTGCCAGGCTGGTCAGAAGACATCACAGGCTGCAAATCATTGGATGAGCTTCCAGAGAACGCTCGCCACTATGTAGAGCGCGTATCTCAATTGGTAGGCATTCCTTTGACCACTTTCTCTGTCGGTCCTGACCGTAACCAAACTAATGTCGTGAGAAGCCCTTGGCGTCTAGCGTAATTCATGAAAAAGGAGCTGGCTTTTTTTGCCGGCTCTTCTTTCGTTATTAAGATCAATGCATCATCTGTCACGTTCGGGAGGTCCGGGATACCGAATGAATGGATTAAACTGTAGGGAAAATGAAAAAGATAAGAAAAAAATAATTTTATTTCAAAAAACTATTGCCTAAACTATACTAACCATGATATTATCAAAAGCGTCGTCACAATAGAACAAGCCATTAACAAGCTGCAGATGTTAAGTTCACATCATGCAAAGAAACATTTCATTAGAACGAGCCATTAGCTCAGTTGGTAGAGCATCTGACTTTTAATCAGAGGGTCGAAGGTTCGAATCCTTCATGGCTCACCATTTTTTCCGGCCCATTGGTCAAGCGGTTAAGACACCGCCCTTTCACGGCGGTAACACGGGTTCGAATCCCGTATGGGTCACTTCTTTATATAAATGCTTTACTGGTCCCGTGGTGTAGCGGTTAACATGCCTGCCTGTCACGCAGGAGATCGCGGGTTCGATTCCCGTCGGGACCGCCATTTTATTTTTATACTAAAATAGAATATTTGGCTCAGTAGCTCAGTCGGTAGAGCAAAGGACTGAAAATCCTTGTGTCGGCGGTTCGATTCCGTCCTGAGCCATCCTTTTATAAACGCCTTTCCTTTAGGGCGTTTTTTTGTTTTGCATTCAGATGTATTTTGAATGAAATACTGTTAATAGATTGTTAACGATTTGTAACATACCAATTTAGACCAATTCGGCATATAACTCGCTTTTAGTCTTACTGGGCTTAGGTCCACTCCTTTTTCCTCAGTTTATTGAACCTTTCCCATTACCATATTTATTGGTACATGTTGTCACCATTTATACAGTTCTATTACATTATGAAGTCTGTTTCTTGTTTTTTTTCTTAATATGGTAGAGTTATGAGTGATAAAAATCATTATAGCAATCAGTCATGAGCATGTGGATATTTAAATTGGACTAATAAAACTCAAAATAAATTTGATTAGTTTCTTAATTGGTGACTGAGCCGTTAAGGAGGACAATATATGTTTAGCTCAAAAGGTAAGGGGATCATCCTGTTGATGGTTTCCGTCATTTTAGTGCTTGCAGGAAATCGGGCAACTGCTGCTGGGCTATCGGAAACAGCAACCATTCAGCATGTTTATCTTAACGATGAGTTCGTCGGAAGTGTCACGGATGAAAAGGAAATCGAAAAGATCGTAGCCGATAAAGTAGAAGAAGCACAGGAAGATTATCCTGACTTTACATTCGATAAGGAGAAACAGCTGACTTTTGTACCTGAAGAGGTATTCGATGAAGAGGTAAAAGAGGATCAGGCTGTTAAGGGAATTCAAGATCAGTTGAATGTGAAGGCAGAGGCGTATGAAATCGACATAGATAATCAGGCGGTCGCTTATGTTGCGTCAAAGGAAGATGTCGAGGACGTTCTGGAGAAAATCACTTTATTATATGTGGATGAAGAGGAATACGCTGAATACGAATCAGGTAAAAAAGAAAGTGAAAAAGATGCGGATCCGTTAAAAGAGCCAGGAAGTAGGATTCTGGACATCGAATTTTCACTTCCAGTTACGTCTATAAAGACAATGGTATATCCAGACGAAATCAAGAGCGTCGATGAAACCCTTTCCATGATAGAAGAAGGAAAGGAAGAAACGACGATCTATGAGGCTAAGGAAGATGAAGATCTTGAAGCCATTGCCACTAGGCATGATATGGACCTGGATCAACTGCTGGAGCTTAATCCGGGACAGGATGAGAACAAAGATGTTAAAGAGGGCGAGCGTCTCTATGTGACCCAGCGTACCCCCTATGTGAACGTAATGGTAGAAAGAGAAATATTTAAGGAAGAGAGAATTCCTTTTCAAAAGAAAGTGAAGGAGGATGACGAACTCCTTAAGGGCGAGATCATTACTGAACAAATAGGGAATGAGGGGATTCTTGCGTTCACCTATAATGTATCTGAAACAAACGGAAAGAAAATCAGTGAAACGATCGTAAAAAAAGAAGTCACGGAAAAAGCCAAAACAGAAATCACCAGAAAAGGCACCAAGGTCATTCCTTCACAGGGAAGCGGTACATATTCATGGCCTGCAGATGGGGGCTATATTTCCAGTAAGCAGGGCCCGCGCTGGGGGAAACTTCATAAAGGTATTGATATTGCCCGGCCAACCACCAGGACCATAACGGCAGCAGATCATGGGATAATCGAAACTGCAGGAAACTCCGGAGGATATGGAAATAAGATAACGATCAATCATAATAATGGATATAAGACAGTATATGCCCATTTGGATTCAATAGATGTAAAAGCAGGACAAAAGATTGAAAAAGGCATGAAAATTGGCATGATGGGTTCAACAGGGCACTCGACTGGTGTCCACCTCCATTTTGAAATATATAAAAATGGGTCTCTCGTTAATCCGCTAAACTATATAAGTCAGTAACCGGTGGAAGTCTTCGAAAAATATTCGAAGACTTCTTCTGCTTCATACATAGATGAGAATAATAGGAAAAAGGTGATTTAATGCCTATAAAATGATAAAGTAGAATAGAGACAATTTGCTTTCGTTTACGGTGTTCAGCCCCTTTTATTGGGTATATATATGTAAGTTTGCTGAACTAGGTTGCGAAGATTGGTGCAAGCAGAAGGAAAAGTGAATAAGGTCCCGGATAAGGACACGGTTTTTAATAGATTCAGTTCAGTTATTAAAAAGGAGATAAGTACATGGATAAAAAGATTCTGGTAGTGGATGACGAAAAGCCAATTGCTGATATATTACAATTCAATCTAAAAAAAGAAGGCTATGAAGTTTTTTGTGCTTATGATGGCAATGAAGCCCTCAAAATGGTAGAAGAACGGCAACCTGATTTGATTTTACTTGATATCATGCTGCCGCAGCGCGATGGGATGGAAGTTTGCAGGGAAGTAAGGAAGAAGTATGAAACGCCGATCATCATGTTAACGGCAAAAGATTCAGAGATAGATAAGGTCTTAGGATTGGAGCTTGGTGCAGACGACTATGTGACAAAGCCATTTAGTACCCGGGAAATAATTGCCCGCGTTAAGGCGAACTTAAGACGTCAGCAAGCTGTTCCGGTTCCCGATCAAGAAAATGAACCGAAGGAAATTACGATAGGAACGCTAACAATCCATCCGGATGCCTATGTGGTATCCAAGCGGGGCGATACGATTGAATTGACGCATCGCGAATTTGAATTGCTTCATTACTTAGCGAAGCACATCGGTCAGGTCATGACAAGGGAGCACTTATTGCAAACCGTGTGGGGCTATGATTATTTCGGGGATGTACGGACGGTCGATGTAACGGTCAGACGTCTTCGTGAGAAGATTGAAGACAATCCTAGCCATCCTGGCTGGATTGTAACTAGAAGAGGGGTCGGTTATTACCTGCGTAACCCTGAACAGGAGTAGTTTCTATGAAAAAGGTTGGTTTTTTTCGCTCAATCCATTTTAAATTTGTTCTGATTTATGTTTTGCTCATTTTCGTAGCGATGCAAATAATCGGGGTATATTTTGTTGGGGAATTGGAAGAAAATCTAGTTGGGAACTTTACGAAATCAATAAAAGGCCACGTTAACCTGCTTACCTACAGCATTGGTGAAGAAATGGAAAAAGAGAGGGGCGAGGAAGATCCAACCCTCGAAGAAGCGATTGAAACGATATTGAAAGACCGGGATAATTCATCGAATGATATTTCGGAAGTACAAGTCATCGACACCCGCAGCAGACGCGTGATCGGAACTTCAGCCCTAGGTAACCAGGATATTGTAGGGAAGAAGACGACAGAGGTCCTCATTAAGAATACGCTCACTTTTGGAAAAGAAGATAGTGATATATTTCGCGATAAGAAAACAGGCAGGCGGCTCTGGGTCCTTTCGACACCCGTTGAAGCAAATGGGGAGGTCATTGGCGCCGTCTATGTAATAGCGGAGATGGAAAATATCTTTGAGCAGATGGATGAAATCAATAGCATCTTCATGACAGGTACGGCCATCGCTTTGGTCATTACGGCTATCTTGGGGATCCTGCTCGCAAGAACGATCACCAGACCCATGTCTGATATGAGAAAACAAGCACTGGTGATGGCGAAAGGGAATTTCTCCAGAAAAGTCAGGGTATATGGCGATGATGAAATTGGCCAGCTTGCCGTCACTTTCAATAATTTGACCAAAAAGCTTCAAGAGTCGCAATCAAGCACAGAGGGAGAGCGGCGTAAGCTATCATCTGTCCTTGCCAATATGACGGATGGCGTAATTTCAACGGACAGGCGCGGTCGGGTGAACTTGATTAATGAACCGGCGGCACAATTATTGAATGTCTCGAGTGAAACCGTCATGAACCAACCGATCATTGAGGTTTTGGGTCTTGAAGAAGAATATAAATTTGAGGATTTACTGGAAGAGCGAGAGTCCATCATCCTTGATTACAGCAAAAAAAATCGTCCTTTCGTTTTGAGGGGGAACTTTTCGGTCATTCAAAAGGAAACGGGATTCGTTAATGGTTTGATCACGGTTTTGCATGATATAACAGAGCAGGAAAAAATCGAGAGTGAACGCAGGGAATTCGTTGCCAATGTATCACATGAACTGCGAACTCCGTTAACGACGATGAGAAGTTACCTGGAAGCATTGGCTGAAGGGGCATGGAAGGACGAGGAAATCGCTCCATCGTTTTTAAGTGTGACCCAAAATGAAACGGAGCGAATGATCAGGCTTGTTAATGATCTGCTGCAGCTTTCGAAAATGGACAGTAAAGATTACAGGCTTAAAACAGGCTGGGTAAATTTCAATAAATTCTATGACCACATCATCGATCGTTTTGAAATGACGAAAAATGATGACATCACGTTTAAGCGTGATTTGCCGAAGGAAGCTTATTTTGTGGATATTGATGAAGATAAAATCACCCAGGTTCTCTATAATGTAATCTCCAACTCATTAAAGTATTCACCTGAAGGGGGTCAAGTGACTTTCCGCGTCAGGGCATCTGATGGCTTTATCATTGTGAGCATTACAGATCAAGGAGTGGGTATCCCGAAAAACGTCATTGATAAAATATTCGACCGCTTCTACCGTGTGGATAAAGCAAGGGCCCGTAACTTAGGCGGGACAGGGCTTGGTTTAGCGATTGCAAAAGAAATGGTCGTGGCGCATGGCGGGAAAATATGGGCGGAAAGTGTGGATGGAAAAGGAACTACCGTGTTCTTTACACTTCCTTACGAACAGGAAGAAGAGGATGATTGGTCATGAATTTTGAACGTGCAAAAAGTATCATACTGATTATTTTGGTCGGGACAAGCATTTTTTTGACATGGAGCATTTGGACGTACGAGCCTGAATATGATCTATTTGAACAATCGTCGGAATTTATAAAGATTAAAAGCGATGTCCAGATTGTCAGTGATGTCATTAAACCAGTCAGTATCCTTTTCCATGGCAATGGGCAGCATTTCCAGACTTCCAATCCGGCAGAAATCAACGAAATGGAAAAGGAATTTTTACAATGGCGTTTCAGAGGCTTAAAAGAGGTATCCGTAAAAAGGCTGCAAAGGAAATTTGACGATTTTGTCCATGAAGATGGGTCGATTGAAATCGAATTTTCCGATGATATCCCCATCTCTCTTTATAAAACGGTATTGAATATAACGGATAAGGAAGTGCCTGAATTTTCGTTTGATCGAATCATCATTAAACAAAAGGATATCAGCGGTAATGAATCTGCCGTTTATTTTGTTTCCTATGATCAAGAGAAGATATATCAAGGTATGGTCGACTCTAAAAAACTAAGGAATTTCATGGATTCATTTTATAGGGGTTCCTACGATAAGCACCCTAAATACATGGCCGAAACGATAAACAGCAAAAGGACGCTGTTCGTTCCGGAAAAGCCAGTGGAGATCAACAGACTTGAATATTATATCGACTATTTGGATATTGGAGACCTTAAAAGCGCTCTATTTATTAATCCGAAGTACGTACGACAGGAACCCGTTTCGGTCGGTGAGGAATACACGGATGGAACAAGACTGATGACGGTCAATAAAGACAATTACCTAATTTCTTATATCAATCCGGCACAAAAGAGAAAGCTATTCGGCAGTTCCAGTGCCCTTCTCCAAAAAGGCATAGCGTTCATCAATGATCATGCTGGTTGGGAAGATAACAATTACCGCTTTGCCTATATGTCGGAGAATGAGCAACGAGTGGTATTCCGCTTATTTGTGAATGGTTATCCGGCCTTCAATGAATCCGGAATGACGGAAATCGAGCAAATTTGGGGGAAAGAAGAAATTTATAGCTATGACCGTCCATATTTTAAACTGGACTCAGTCCTCCCGTCAGTAGGATCGCCAGAGACTTTACCAAGCGGTAAAGAAGTAGTGAATCAGCTGAAATCGAAAGATAATATCGATTTCAATAGCGTGGAGGACATCTCGATAGGCTATAAACTGGATAAATCCCTCGATTCCAAACTTGTGACTCTAGTTACACTTGAGCCCACTTGGTATTATCGTATCGGCGATAAATGGTTTATTGTGCCTTTTGATGACACGGGAGGCGATCAAAGTGGATTGGAATAATACAAAGTCGATTTTCATCATGGTTTTCTTCGTTTTGAATATTTTTCTTCTTTATCAATTCCTGGAAAAGATTAATGACTCCCAATTAGAAAGCTTTACGGAGCCATCAACGGAAGAACTGTTGAAAGAAGATGGGATTTTAATAGAAACCCCACTTCCGAAACAAAAGTCGGATCAATTCCTGATTGCCCAAAGCAAGACCTTCGAGAAGAAAGATATACAGCACCTGAAAAATCAAAAAGCAAAAATCATCGATGATAAGAAGCTTGTGGGTACATTTAAGATACCGGTTGGCATGAAAGAGGAAATTAATGCTGCAGACCTTGATATATTCCTGAAGGAGTATATATTAAATGGAAATGAATATCATTTTTGGAGCTATGATGAAATCAGCCAGACCATCATCTGCTATCAAGTGGCAGATAAAAAGATGTTTTTTAATAATAGTAAAGGGAAGGTCACTCTATATCTGAACAAGAAGGGTGAAATCGTTTCCTATGAACAGATGTATTTAGAGGGGATCAAAAAATTCAATAAACCTAAAGAATTGACATCGGCTTTAAATGCTATCGGAGCATTATATCAGAATGGTGATATTGATCCCAAAAGCAAAGTCACGAATGTAAAATTGGGATATTACAATTCGCTGCAGACAACATCTGTGTCACATTTACTTGTGCCAACATGGTGGGTGGTCATTGATGACGAAACGGATCTCTTCGTGAATGCTTTTGATAAAGAGGTCATTGAATTGAATACAGAAGAAAAAATACTGGAGTGAGTATAGATGACAATGCATTTTAGTGTTCTCGCAAGCGGGAGTACAGGAAATGCCTTTTTCGTGGAAACGGAGGATCAATCATTCCTCGTCGATGCCGGCTTAAGCGGTAAAGCCCTGGAATCATTGTTTCAGGATATAGGCCGTGATATGTCGAAGCTGTCCGGTATCCTTGTTACCCATGAACACAGCGACCATATTAAAGGTCTTGGCGTGGTTGCCAGAAAACATAAACTCCCGATATATGCGAATGCAAAAACATGGAATGCCATGGAGCGATCGATCGGTGAAATTGCAACCGAACAAAAATTCACATTTGAAATGGAACAGGTCAAAACGTTCGGCAGCCTTGATATAGAATCTTTCGGCGTTTCACATGATGCGGCAGAGCCGATGTTTTACGTCTTTCATCATGACGATAAGAAACTTGTGGTCATTACCGATACAGGGTACGTAAGTGATCGGATGAAAGGAATCATCTCGAATGCCGATGCTTATGTATTCGAAAGTAACCATGATGTGTCCATGCTGAGGATGGGAAAATATCCATGGAGCATCAAGCGCCGAATATTAAGTGATGTTGGACATGTTTGTAATGAGGACGCCGCCCTTGCCATGAGTGAAGTGGCCGGTGATAAGACCAAGCGGATTTACTTGGCCCACTTAAGCCTTGATAACAATATGAAGGATCTAGCAAGAATGTCGGTCGAACAAACGTTAAAGACAAAGGGGATCATTGTAGGTGAACAATTTTCCTTATATGATACTGACCCGAAAAGACCAACGGAACTTGTTACATTATAAATAAAAGGAATGGATGAGGGATACCTTGTTCATTCCTTTTTATTTTTAATAATTTCCGATTCGTAAGTTACGAATCGGATTAAAAGGGGTATCGTTTGGTTAGAACTGTATAGGTAAAAGGAAAATGGCTGTATATTAGTCAATTTTTTAGTTTCCCTTAAATAAAAGCATGCATTTTTTTAGAAAAATTTCGGTAATTGAGTATAATTGAGGGAGGATACCAAACAATAGAATTGCTATAATTCATTCCTAAAATGAGAGGATGGGGCGGTCTTGGGTTATTATGATCAGAATGATGAGAACCAAAATAAACGGAAAAAGAGCCATACGAGCTATTTTCTAGCAGGCTTGGGGGGCGCCATTATCGGGGCCTTACTTATTTTATTAGCCTTTCCGGGAAGTGGACTGTTAAATAACGATGATAACGAAATTACAACCGAAAAATCAACGGGAAGTGAGTCCACGGAGCAGGCTCAGCAAAACCTTACTGTTGATGTAACAAGTGCCGTCACCAATGCCGTTGATAAAGCCAGCGACGCAGTGGTCGGCATCACTAACATTCAGGAAACGAACTTCTGGAGTCAAGGGAGCAACGCCGAGGACAGTTCGGCAGAAGCCGGCACAGGTTCGGGAGTCGTCTACAAAAAAGATGGCGGCAAGGCCTATATCGTCACGAATAATCATGTCATTGAAGGCGCTAATGAACTGGAAGTGACATTAAGTGATGGCACTAAATTGCCAGCTGAACTACAAGGCAGTGACCCATGGACAGATTTAGCCGTCATTGTCGTGAATGGTGATAAAATCAAAACCATTGCAGAATTCGGAAAATCTGACAAATTGAAACCTGGTGAGCCCGTAATTGCCATTGGTAACCCATTAGGCCTTCAATTCTCTGGATCGATCACACAAGGGATCATCTCCGGTTTGGAGCGTACGATAGAGGTGGATATCAATGAGGACGGCCAAGTGGATTGGAATGCGGAGGTCATTCAGACCGATGCAGCGATTAACCCAGGTAACAGCGGGGGGGCACTCGTTAATATGTCAGGGCAGGTCATCGGAATAAATTCGATGAAGATTGCAGAAAATGCAGTGGAAGGAATCGGTCTTTCCATCCCAATCGATTCAGTTATCCCGATTATTAATGATATAGAGGAATTTGGTGAAGTGAAACGTGCTTTCTTGGGTGTGAACTTGGCATCTGTAGAAGAAATTTCCCAATACCATCAACAAAATACATTAAAGCTGCCAAGGAAAGTTACTTCTGGCGTTGCAATAACAGGCGTTCAAAGCAACTCTCCAGCATCCAAAGCAGGATTGAAGGAATTTGACGTCGTAGTTGGAATGGATAATGAAACAATCCATGATGTCGTGGAATTAAGAAAATACCTTTACAATGAAAAACAAGTCGGTGATAAAGTTAAAATCACGTATTACCGTGACGGAAAGAAAGAGACTACGGAAGTCACGCTTTCAAGCAGCGAAATTTAAAGCATAAAAGGACAGGGGGCAGAAAATGCCTGCTGTCCTTTCTATTTCCTTGCGCTTTTTTTATTTTTTGTTACGATTACCTGTGGATATATACTGTAATTATGGATTACAAGTAACTTGTGGATAATTGGGAATGGAAGTACTGGGAATAATGAAGGGGAAAGGAGATATGAAAGATGAAATTATATTGCTGTCAGGAACACGTGGACATGGCGCTGGATGAAGTGGTATACGAATGTGAAACCTATCCTGTTTTAACGCTGGTTTCCGAAGAAAATCAGTTATCAACAACCTGTGAATATTGTCGAAACGTGGCAATATATCTAGTAGGGAACTAATATTCCCATACAAGATGTGGATAGATTTTGTGGATATGTGGATAACTTTTGTGGATAACATGTTCGTAACCTGTTCTTAACATTTTCCGAAGAATAAACTGGAGGGTTGAATTGTTTAAATCAAGCTTTTGGTTGTACGAATAATCAACCATGATTCTATATCGAATCTGAACTAAGTCCAGCCTAAATTCTTCAATATACATTAAAAAATAATGAAAGTTACCGTTGCCGCTTTCAGTGGCAGCGGTTTTTATTTTTAAAAAATTGGAAAGGATATGCTTGTTTTGCTTATAGGTCACTGTAAGGTATGATAATAGGTAGGCAAATCCAACAATTGATAGTAAAAACATTAATGAAAGCTAGAGGATATATATGAAAATAACGATTATTACTGTTGGCAAGCTAAAGGAAAAATACTTAAAGCAAGGAATTGCTGAATATACAAAAAGGTTAAGCGCCTATGCTAATATAGAACTTGTCGAAGTACCGGATGAAAAGGCTCCGGAGAACCTGAGTGCAGCGGACATGGACATTGTAAAGCAAAAGGAGGGTGAACGAATCCTGGCCAAAGTCAGCCCGGACACCTACGTAATAACGCTGGAGATCAATGGAAAACAGCTTACTTCAGAGCAGCTGGCCACTCATATGGATCAGCTGGCCACTTATGGAAAGAGCAAAATTGCTTTTATCATTGGCGGGTCGCTTGGGCTTGGCACCGAGGTGTTATCAAGAAGTGATTATGCCCTTTCCTTCTCGAAAATGACCTTTCCGCATCAATTAATGAAACTGGTTCTAGTGGAGCAAATATATCGGGCTTTTCGGATAAATAGAAATGAACCATATCATAAATGAAAGAACTGATTCCGGGGAAATTCCCCGTAAGGTCAATGGGTTAACATATTAAATCTTAATGTAATGAAAAGAGGGTAACGAATGAATAAAGAGTCCATTTATGGTTTAACATTCGAACAATTGACAGCATGGCTTTTGGACCATGGCCATAAAAAATTCAGAGCTTCCCAAGTCTGGGAGTGGCTTTATAGAACACGTGTGACGAATTTCTCTGAAATGACGGATGTTAATAAAGACTGCATAAAATTACTTGAAGAGCACTTTGTCATCCAGACTTTGACTGAGCACGTTAAGCAAGAATCAGCAGATGGTACGATCAAGTTTCTGTTTAAATTACAGGATGGAAACCTTATTGAAACGGTCATGATGAGACATAAATACGGAATTTCGGTTTGTGTCACCACCCAAGTGGGCTGCAATATTGGCTGCAGTTTCTGTGCAAGTGGATTATTGGCCAAAAGCCGTGATTTATCCAGCGGGGAAATAGTGGAACAAATCATGAACGTTCAACTGCATCTGGATAAATTGGAACAAGGGGATGTTGTAAGCCATGTTGTTGTAATGGGCATTGGCGAACCGTTCGATAACTTTGAAAATATGATAGACTTTTTGAAGGTGCTCATGGACCATAAGGGTCTTGCCATAGCGGCTAGGCGCATTACTGTTTCGACGAGCGGTCTTGCCAATAAGATTTATGAATTCACCGATACCCAATTACAGGTGAATCTGGCCATCTCATTGCATGCGCCGAACAATGAACTCAGGACACGAATCATGAAAATAAACCGAGGTATTCCAATAGAAAAATTGATGAAATCTCTTGATTATTATTTAGAGAAAACGAATAGGAGAATTACGATTGAATATATCCTATTGAAAGATGTCAATGACCACCAAGAAGAAGCCGAGCAACTCGCCAATCTTCTTGAGGACAAAAAACATCGCCTCTATGTCAACCTGATCCCATATAATCCTGTAGATGAGCATAGTCAATACCAAAGAAGTGAAAAAGAGTCCGTTCTCTCGTTTTATGATACGCTGAAAAAGAGAGGCATAAATTGTAAAATCCGCCAAGAACATGGAACGGATATTGATGCGGCTTGCGGTCAGCTTAGAAGTAAACAAATCAAGAAGGCTGAAGCTAAGTAAATTCATTAAGATAAAACAAAAAGAGGCCGCATATTTTGCGGCCTCTTTTGGCATGACTTCATTATTTAGCTACTTCCTTTACCGAGGCGACTTCATACGTTGTAAGCTCGCTGCCTAGAATTGGAGATTCTTTTTTTGCTTCACCGGAACCTGGTTCAGGCCGTTTATGTGCAGCTTTGAATGCATCGCTATTTCTCCAAGCAGTAAAGTTATCAAGGTTTTCCCAGTACATATTTACGCTCAGTTCATCGTAATCCGACAAATTCTGCGTTAATAATACTTCAACTTTTACGAAGCCTTCCATAGTATCAAGTGGACCTGGTGCAGTAAATCCAGGGGCCATGACTGCACCCATCCCTTTTTTGACTCTGATTCTATTCGTTACGATTATCATAAATCAGCTCTCCTTTTGGACTTCGGTTAGAATCTACACCCTATTTTCCGCAATTTCATACATATTTTAGCATATTGAAAGAAGCAGGGTCCATTTTGATTAACTCGGATCATGAGATCCTGATGACCCTTGTTTTAATGAGGCCGGACGTTTCAATATATTGAAATAAGGCAATTGAATTTGGATATTGCAAGGTTTATCGATGCATATCGCGTATAATAGAACTCTGTATAAGGAAATTACGATTATGGAAACAATAAGGCAACATACTAAACAACAAAAGAGGCTGTTATATGAATGAATTGAGTTTTACTGATTATACATTAAGCGATGAAATTGTAAGGGCATTAGAAAGCTTGGGATATCAACATCCAACCGAGGTACAGCGTGAAGTGATTCCAGTGGCGCTGAAAAAGCGTGATCTTGTCGTTAAATCGCAAACGGGAAGCGGCAAGACCGCTTCATTCGGCATACCGATCTGCGAAATGGTCGATTGGGAGGAGAATAAGCCTCAGGCGCTTATTTTAACACCGACACGTGAGCTTGCCGTGCAGGTTAAAGAGGATATTACGAATATTGGCAGATTTAAGAGGATAAAGGCTACTGCAGTTTATGGAAAACATCCATTCGCACTCCAAAAAGCGGAATTGAAACAAAAAAGCCATGTAGTCGTTGGAACTCCGGGGCGTGTTCTGGATCATATCGAGAAAGGGACATTCGCCTTGGAACGCTTAACTCATTTAGTTATTGATGAAGCGGATGAAATGCTGAATATGGGCTTCATTGAACAAGTGGAAGCCATTATTAAAGAGCTTCCGAAAGATAGAGTAACCATGCTGTTCTCTGCTACGTTACCTGAGAGTATAAAAAAACTATGCAAGCAATATATGAAAGATCCTTTGGATATTGAAATCAAAGCAAAGGGATTAACGACGGAGAAAATTGAACACGCTCTTATTGAAGTGAAGGAAGATGATAAGTTTTCCCTGCTTAGAGACGTCACCATCACGGAAAACCCCGATAGCTGTATCATTTTCTGCCGGACAAAAGATAGGGTGGACCAAGTATGTGAACAGCTGCTGGAGCTGGAATATCCGTGTGATATGATTCACGGCGGCATGCTTCAGGAAGATCGCCTTGCAGTGATGAATGAATTCAGAAGAGGTGAATTCCGCTATTTGGTTGCGACAGATGTTGCTGCACGTGGAATTGACATCGATAATATAACCCATGTGATTAACTATGACCTGCCATTGGAAAAGGAAAGTTACGTACATCGGACTGGAAGAACGGGCCGTGCCGGCAAAAAAGGAAAGGCCATTACTTTTATGACGCCGTACGAAGATAAATTCCTTGCTGAGATCCAAGGATATATCGGTTTTGAAATCCCTAAGATGACTGTTCCTTCAAAAGAGGAAGTCTCCAATAAAAAAATGGAATTCGAAGCGAAACTGGAAGCTCGTCCAAAGATCAAAAAAGATAAAAGTGAACAATTGAATAAACAAATCATGAAGCTGTATTTTAATGGCGGCAAGAAAAAGAAACTCAGGGCTGTGGATTTTGTCGGGACCATCGCTAAGATTGATGGAGTGAATGCAGAGGACATCGGGATCATTACGATTCAGGACAATGTTTCTTATGTGGAAATATTGAATGAAAAGGGACCACTTGTCTTGAAAGTAATGAAAAATACGAAAGTAAAAGGCAAGCTTTTGAAGGTTTCAGAGGCCTTTAAGAACTAAAGATGTTGAATGTAAGGAGCGGGAAGGCCGAAAATCGGTCTTCCCGCTCCTTTTTTATATGTTTTTCTTCCCGTCCCCATTGTTTCAAAACTAGGGACGGGAAGAATTCGACCTATCTCAGACATAATTCGACCTACCCCGAAATAATCCGTTCTCACTGGAATCCTTTTTTTGTTTTATGAGGATGTGGGATTCTTTTTCTGAATTCTGTTTATCCGTCAAAACAGAGTGGTATATGAGGAAGGATAATGCAGTTATTTTGAATCAATAAATACATACAACACGATTTAATCTGAATTCTTAGACATGGAGGGGAATGAGTGGGATGACGAAAGAAAATGAAAGCGGAAGAATCGATGAGCATAGTAAGCAGCGGCAGTTGGATCAATATCGAGTGGACGATAATGGGAAAAAGATGACGACTAACCAAGGTTTGCGTGTTTCTGAGGATGAGCATTCTTTGAAAGCGGGAACCCGTGGTCCAACTTTGATGGAGGATTTTCATTTTCGTGAAAAAATGACTCATTTTGACCATGAGCGTATTCCTGAGCGGATTGTCCATGCGCGTGGATCTGGAGCACATGGATATTTTCAGGTATATGAACCGATGACCGAATATACAAAGGCCAAGTTTCTTCAAGACCCTTCAGTCAAGACACCAGTATTCGTTCGTTACTCCACTGTGGCAGGTTCCCGAGGTTCGGCAGACTCGGTCCGTGATGTAAGGGGATTCTCTACAAAGTTTTATACGGAGGAAGGAAACTATGATTTGGTCGGAAATAATATTCCGGTATTTTTTATCCAGGATGCCATTAAGTTCCCGGATTTAATTCATGCGGTTAAACCGGAGCCTCATAATGAAATACCTCAGGCCGCGTCTGCCCATGATACTTTTTGGGATTTCGTCGCCAACAATGAAGAAACGGCACATATGGTCATGTGGCATCTATCTGATAGGGCCATACCGAGAAGTTTCCGGATGATGGAAGGGTTTGGTGTCCACACATTCCGTTTTGTAAATGAGCAGGGCGTGGCCCATTTCGTTAAATTCCATTGGAAGCCTGTACTGGGAGTTAAATCCCTTGTCTGGGATGAGGCACAGAAAATTGCAGGGAAGAATCCTGATTTTCATCGCCAAGATCTGTGGGAAGCGATAGATACCGGAAATTATCCTGAATTTGAATTTGGCGTGCAAATGATTAAGGAAGAAGATGAATTCAAATTCGACTTTGATATCCTCGATCCTACTAAACTATGGCCGGAAGAACAAATCCCTGTGAAAATAATCGGAAAAATGGTTTTGAACCAAAATACGGATAACTTTTTTGCAGAGACGGAACAGATAGCCTTCCATCCGGGGCATGTTGTACCTGGTATTGATTTTTCAAATGATCCGCTGCTTCAGGGACGTTTATTCTCATACACCGATACCCAGCTATCCCGATTGGGAGGACCGAACTTCCATGAGCTTCCGATTAATAGGTCGGTTGCTCCCGTCCATAATAATCAGCGCGATGGCATGCACAGAATGTCAATAAATCCAGGGCCGGTCAGCTACCACAAAAATTCCCTTGCAGGTAACTCTCCTGAACCTGCTTCGGAAGAGGAAGGCGGCTATGCACATTACCAGGAAAAAGTCGAAGGCAGAAAGGTCCGGCAGCGCAGTGAAAGCTTCAAGGATCATTACAGCCAGGCTAAACTATTTTGGAATAGCATGACGGAAGTGGAGAAGGAGCATATTATACAGGCTTTCCACTTTGAAGTGGGAAAAGTGAAAAATAAGGACGTTCAGCAGCAAATTGTCGAGATGTTCAGCAATGTAGATGTCGAACTGGCTAAAACGATCGCTATTGGAGTGGGCGTGAAGCCTCCAGCCAACAAGAGTGAAGTCAAAATGGATTTGGCATCTCCGGCCTTAAGCCAGGAGCAAATGAAAGTGAACACGGCCGCAACAAGAAAAGTGGCAATCTTGGCCGCAGATGGTTTCAACGGGCCGGAGGTTAATCAAGTGTTAGAATCATTTAAATCGGCAGGTATAACGGCGGAAATCATCAGCATTAATCGTGGAGTGATTACAAGTTCTGAAGGACAGCAGGTCGAGGTGAATCAGACATTCCTGACAGCCGATTCGGTACTTTTCGATGCTGTATATGTGGCAGGAGGCCAGGAGAGTGTCGATGTCTTAAAGGCGTCCAAGGAACCCATTTACTTTGTTGATGAAGCCTACAATCATTTCAAAGCGATTGGTGCGGGAAAAGAAGGAGCCGAGATTTTATCGAAGGCAGGCATCGTTTCCAATGATCCAGCCGCAGGCATTGTAGCTGTTACGGATAAAAATAGTGGTTCTGCCTTTATTGACGCAATTGCCAAGCACCGTCACTGGACACGCGCTTAATATTGAATCAAAACCCCCAGACTTGGAGTCTGGGGGTTTTTTAATAAACAGGTATCATGCTTACTTTGCTTTTTCTTCAAAAAGCGATGCAATGCCAACAATCACCTTAGTGGCCAGTATCATATTATCGACGGAAATAAATTCATATTTGCCATGAAAGTTCTCCCCGCCCGTAAAGATATTGGGTGTTGGCAGGCCCATATACGATAATTGAGAACCGTCCGTACCACCGCGTATTGGTGAGATTTTCGGTTTTATATCGAGTTTCTCCATTGCTTCATGGGCAATATCCACGATTTCCTTCACGGGCTCAATTTTTTCCTTCATGTTGAAGTATTGGTCGTGTAATTCAAGCTGGATCCGGTTTTGCCCATATTCTTCTTTTAAATCCTCGATTACTTTTGTTATATATTCCTTGCGGTCATTGAATTTTTGGCGGTCGAAATCCCTGATGATGTAAGAAAGCTTGGTCTCTTCCACGTCACCGTGAAATGAAAGCAGATGATAAAATCCTTCGTAGTCCTCCGTATATTCCGGTGCTTCTGCCACTGGAAGCTTATTATGGAATTCCATTGCGATTTTGGCTGAGTTGACCATTTTTCCTTTAGCCGTACCAGGGTGAATATTCGTCCCTTTGATCATGATTTTGGCCGATGCTGCATTGAAGCTCTCATATTCAAGTTCTCCAAGTGGGCCACCGTCCACGGTGTAGGCAAATTGGGCACCAAAAGCATCTACATCAAACTTATGGGGTCCCCTTCCGATTTCCTCATCGGGAGTAAAAGCAACACGGATTTTTCCATGCTTGATTTCCGGATGCTGGATCAAATAATCCATGGCAGTCATGATTTCGGCAATTCCAGCCTTATTATCTGCTCCCAACAGGGTTGTCCCATCCGTTGTAATCAAGGTATGCCCTTTATAGTTCTTAAGCGAAGGAAAATCATCAGGTGAAAGAATGACATCCAATTTTTCATGTAAAGTAAGATCTTTGCCATCATAGTTGTCAACGATTTGCGGTTTTACATCTTTTCCAGTGAAATCCGTTGCTGTATCGACATGGGCCAAGAAACCGATTGTCGGGACATCCTTATTTGAATTGGCTGGCAAGGTTGCCATGACATAGCCGTTCCCATCAATTGTCACATCCTTCATCCCAATGGATTGAAGTTCCTTGACCAATGCATTTGCCAAGGTCAGCTGTCCGGGTGTAGAGGGGCATGAGGGATTTTCCTCATTCGATTGGGTATCCACTTTCACATAAGAAGTGAATCTTTCAATGATTTCATTTTTCACTTTTCCTTCAACTCCTTTTTCCCTTATCTTACCATGATTGACTGTAATGGAAAAATTATCTTTTTCAAAATCTTCTAGAGTGGTGTCATCAGCAAAGAACAGCATATCTGCAAAAGACATGCCGTTCCTTGCTATCTCTTTTTAGAGTGGATTATTCAAGGCCCATACGGATACGCTTTTCCCATGAACGGGGAATGTCGCGAACCCATCTTCTTCAATGGTAATGTGGTCATCTCTATGACAAGTTAAATCACTCCAGATTTCACCAGCCCGATGTTCACCGACGAACATCCTTTTTTCACTGTTGTGATCTCCATTAGAGATAATGACCGCACACCCCGAGCCTTCTAGCTCTTCAACTCCGTGCCGGACCCAGCCTATCGTATTTGGATCATCAAAGTAATCGGTCTGTTCTCCGTAAGCTTTTTCATACCTAGCATATAATAGGCGATCCAGGATATCCTTTTTCCCAGGCACCGGAGAAGGTCCGCCGATTCCATAATAGTCCCCGTAAAAGACACACGGATAACCGCAAAGTCTAAGCAAGGTAAGTGCATATGCCGATGGCTTGAACCAGTCCTTTACCCAAGACTCCAGTGATTCATGAGGCTGGGAGTCATGGTTATCGACAAAAGTGACAGCCTCTGCTGGATTGGTTTGGACGAGGGTATCATCAAAGATGGTTGAGAGGTCGAAGTCTGTTCCTGCGTTTGAGGCCTCATGAAATTTATAATGCAGGGAAACATCGAACAAGTTGAGGTCATGATTGGTTTGCTCTAAGTAAGTTTGACAGGCTTTAACATCCGCCTTCCAAAATTCGCCGACCATGAAAAAATGTTCCTTTGTATAAGGAATGAGTTCTTGGAGAAATTCATTGATGAATTCATAATCGATATGTTTAACGGCGTCCAAACGAAAACCATCACACTTTAACGTATCAACCATCCATTTTCCCCAGCTAATCATTTCCTGACGAACTTCCGGCAGGCTGTAATCGATGTTGGCAAACATTAAATAATCGTAGTTTCCGAATTCATCGATGACATGCTTATTCCAGTGCTTATTTTCGCCTGTGATGCGATATACGCCCATTTTGTCGTTTTCGGCATCATAGTCTGTACCATTGAAATGAGTATGGTTCCACTTAAAGTCAGAGTATTTATTTTTACGTCCCGGAAAATCGAATTTTGTCCAGCCTTCCATTTCGAATGGTTCTGAGATATCTTCCATACGGTTGTCTGGATTGACTTCAATCACCTCGAATTTTTCGGTTCCGTCAGCTCCTGCCTTATGGTTCATGACTAAATCGATATAAACGCAAAGTCCATAGTTATGACAGGTGGCTATTGCTTGCAGCAATTCATCTTTCGTCCCGTATTTGGTACGAACGGTTCCTTTTTGGTCAAATTCCCCCAAATCGTAACCGTCATATATTCCATATCCATTATCCCCAACGGATTGCCCTTTGGTGACTGGCGGAAGCCAAACGCAGTCAATTCCTATATCCTTCAACTTGGAGGCTGCATATTTCAATCTTTCCCAATGAGAACCATCTGCCTCAAGATGCCACTCAAAAAATTGCATCATCGTATGATTTCTTTTCATCCGTTCCCCCCCTGACACCGACCTTTTTTTACAAAAGTGAAACTAATGCGATCGGATAAAGTAATAATGGAAATCTTTACCCACTAAAATCAAATGATAAACAAGTGAACAATCCTCAGGTTAGAGGTTCATTTACCTCTCTATTTTACTATTTTATACCAAATAAGGATATTTTATATTGATTAGCAGCTAAAAATAATTCAAATGTGGAGGAATAACCCGGAGAATGCCTATACACCATTCAAAAAAGTATCCCGAATTTTAGGGATACCTCAGTTTTTCGTAAGTCTATTATTCTTTTTTACCTCTTCGTTTAAAGAAGTGGGCGAAAGCAATTGCACCTAATAATAAGATTAGAAGCACGGAAGATAGAATGATCGTATCTTTTGAGGAGCTGCTGTTACCTGCCCCCTTTTGGGCCATGTTCCCGTTTATACCAGGAGGTGCTCCATTCCCGCCCCGGTCCATGCCAGGAGGCTGCATCGCAGCCCCATTCTCGCCGCCCATGTTTGGTGGTTGCTGACCTGCATTTGCGTCATCGCCGATATTAGGAGCTCCGCCGCCCATACTGCTTTCTGTCTCGGCTTCCACGACCAGGTCTCCTGAAAGCTGTGCCAAGATTGATTCAGCACGTTTGACAGCGAAGTCAACCAGGGTTTCCTCGCCTGACGTTGCTTCTGTATACTCGTCCATTGTATAAAACTTGGTCGGGTCCTTTTTCACATATGGTGTGATCAATGTAGAAATTTCAGTGGTCATTGCTGTCATATTTTCTTCAGAGAAAAAATCTGTGGCAATGTCATTTAGATAATCATAATATTTTTCACGGTACTCGTCGTTGGAAAGCAGGGCATTCAATAAAGGGCGCTCTTCAAGGGTCGTACCTGAAACAGGCTCGGTAATGCTGAAGTTGATATTACTTTCATTCATGAAATTTGAACTCATATCCATCATTCCGCCACCGTTCATATTCGGTGCCCTTCCAAGGAGTTCCTTGTCATCCTGCTTAGTGTCATCGGCGTTACCCTCAGCAGCCGTTCCATCTTTTTGGTCAGCGGTTTCTTGATCAGAGTCGCCCGCCAGTCGCCCGCCGCCTCCGGAATAACCGCCAAATGACATATTATAGTCCCAAGGCAATATCGAAAAGACCCCGTTCTCTTCATACAGGTAGTAATTGTGCTTTTTATCTCCTTGATAGTGATCGAGGTTGACAAGGGCAGTATTGGCTGCGAAATAGCGCAGCATCTCATCGACATCCAGGACTTCCTCCAGATTTCCACCATTATTGATGGCATCAAGCATTTTGATCATGGCGGATTGGTCCGAATTATCGTTTGTTTTCAAGTTTATTCCTGTGTAGTCATCAATGTCTTCGCTGATCCACTTTAAATCGCTTCCCGTACCATCCGGATAATAGAGATCTCCTGTGCCATCAGTGAAGTTGGTGGTTAGAAAGGTTTCTTCTATAGCTTCCACCCCTAGATAAAGGCCCCATTCCTTTCCGTTAATGGTCACGTACATATAGGAATGTCCAGGAGTCGCTATGCCCATCTTGTCCATTAATTCATAGGAAAGGTATTCTCTCATATAGGTTGGGTCACTGTAATTATTGTTTAGAGCCAACTTTTTCAGGCCATGTAAATCTT
Source organism: Peribacillus sp. NPDC096447 (assembly GCF_044762725.1). Taxonomy (NCBI): domain Bacteria; kingdom Bacillati; phylum Bacillota; class Bacilli; order Caryophanales; family Bacillaceae; genus Peribacillus; species Peribacillus sp. NPDC096447. The sequence continues at coordinate 553,470 of NZ_JBIWEV010000004.1, read as the reverse complement.
GATCTTCCTGATAATAATCAAAGTCTATCTTCCAGCTGTAACGATCGGAATCTCCCATTTGAACAACGGAATTCAAGGAAAGGTTTCCCTTGGTGCGAAATCCCACGTTTTTAACCGTCTCCCCATCTATCGTTACATCGGCATTTACGATCTCCTTTTCAGTGGGGTTTTCCAGGATGGAATCCAAATCCTCATCAGCCAATGTTATATCGACGGTTGTCACCTTACTTTGATCAAATACAGATTTTGTATAAGTATTTCCTTTAGTGGCTTTTTCAACTTGGAGATTGGGAAGGAAAAATAGCACTGCTATAAAAATCATTATCAATAATCCAATGGTCGCTACTACATATCTTGTTTTTAACATGCCTTGGCTCCTTCCTCCTGTAGTCTTATATAGAGGGGTGGGCATGGATATTTATGTCCGCCATCTATCTTAAGCTGTGAAGTTGCCATCATAACTTAACATGATGGCAGAGTGAACGCTGTTCATGTCCTTGACTTGATTAATGAATTCGGCATTATTATCTTTTAATCGAATTTCATATGTCACTTCGAGGTTATTATCCGCCATGACGGATTTCGATTTGACGGAATGCTTTTTCACCTTGTTGGATATCATTTCTTCCAACGTTTTTTCAATTGATGCATCTGAATATTTAACGATTAATAAAAATGGATTTTCAACAGTGATCCGATTGGCAAATATGAGCATGACGATACCTATTAAGATTGCACCGATGATAACCAGCGGAATTAGTCCTGCCCCGCATAAAATCCCGGAGGCCGCTGCCCAGAATAGGAAGACCAAGTCCATGGGATCTTTGATGGGCGTTCTGAATCGTACGATGGAGAGTGCACCGACCATACCAAGGGAGATAACGATATTCGTTGATATGCCCATGATGATCAAAGCCGTGGCCATTGTCATGATGATGAGGGATATATTGAAATTGTGTGAGTACATCACACCGGAAAAGGTCTTCTTATAAATGACGTAAATGAACAATCCGATGGCAAATGCCAACAGTAATCCAATTAGGGAGTCAATGATTGAAAAGTTCTCGGTCTTGTCCAAAAAGCTTGATTTGAAAATATCATTAAAAGTGGTGCCAGTTGTCGTCGTATCCATTTGCTATTCCTCCAAATATTAAGTGTTTGCTGCAATCAGCCGTATCTTCTGCTTAGTTGATATTTTGAAAAAGCTGTTTTTCTAGTATCGATGATGGATAACAATCGTTTGATGATATCCGGAAGAAATTCGTCAAACTTTATTTCCAGGATGACACAATCTGGGTCTAAAGCATCAACCACGATTAGCTCGGGATTCAGGAAGTCCGTATCCCGATAGCTCGTTTTCACATTACTGTCAAAGGTGACCCGCACATTTCCGTACTCATAGATGAATACCTCCCTTTCATAGTCAACGACGGTTGTCGGCTTGATTTGGAAAAGGGTCATTTGAACGTATAAGTCCTTGAGGATAGCCCTTGAATCTTCGGACATCCAATCTATATCCCCTGAACGGATCCGTTCGTATTCCTCGGCAGAAAGCCAGCACTTCTGTTTATAGGTAAGGTTATTCCGCTTACTCTTTTTTTCTAGATTGATGAAATCGGTATTATGATCATAAAGTCTAGCCCTGAACTTATCCCTGTGATAGAATCCCTCTGTTTTTTGCCGCAGGATTTTATTGTCAAAGTTATCGAAATAGACACTTCGAATTAAATATTTCCCATCCAGCCCATGCGGATCAAGGCTCATGAAGTTTTGCAGATTTTTTCTTAATAAGTGACAATCCGCTTTGGTGATTGCATGTTTGAGCTCCCGCCTTCCCTTTAAACCATTCATTGTTGGTTCCTCCTTTTCTTTGATTTTTTGACCGCATTCAGCTTATAAACAGAATCTTAATAAAACCTTAACAACATTTTTATATTCAATAGATAAATAGAGAATAGGCCCCAGTTTTAACCTTTTCTTAATTTTATTGGAATTTACTAGAAGAAAAATGAGTGTATTTACTCATTGAGAGTAATTATCATTATCAGTAGAATAGGTTTCATGATAATGATAATTATTCTCAATTAATTCAATACATGGAGGTTTACTATGGTAACGAATACGCTTACAAAAAATGATCAACTACTGGAACAACAAAATACAAGGGAATCAAATGCCCGATCTTATCCTAGAAGATTACCCATTGCGATCGATCAAGCGGAGGGAATTTACCTAACAGACATGGATGGAAAACGATATATTGATTTTCTTGCCGGGGCTGGAACATTAGCGCTTGGACACAATCATCCGGCTGTGCTTGAAGCAATGGAAAAAGTTCTTAAGGATAAACGTCCTTTACATACATTGGACTTTACGACGCCGATCAAAGAGCAGTTCGTCGATGAAATTTTTGAATGCCTGCCTGAGGAATTAAGGAAAAATGCAAAAATTCAATTCTGTGGTCCTACTGGCGGAGATGCCATTGAGGCAGCACTTAAACTGGTTAAAACAGCGACAGGCAATAGAAGTATATTATCCTTCCAAGGAGCTTACCACGGGGCAACGCATGCAACGATGTCAATCAGCGGCAATACAAAACCAAAGGAAAAAATACAAGGGTTGATGCCGGATGTACAATTCCTGCCGTATCCCTACCAATATCGCTGTCCCTTTGGAATTGGCGGAGAAGAAAGCCATAAAATCAGCAGCCAGTATATCGAAAATCTATTGAACGATCCCGAATCAGGGTTATTGGCGCCTGCAGGAATGATTTTGGAGGCAGTACAAGGCGAGGGAGGTTCCATTCCAGCTCCAATTCCATGGCTTAAGGAAATCAGGAGAATAACGAAAGAGAAGGGCATTCCACTAATCATCGACGAAGTTCAATCAGGTATCGGCCGTACAGGGAAAATGTTTGCGTTTGAACATGCAGGTATCGTTCCGGATGTTCTTGTACTATCCAAAGCAATAGGCGGAAGTCTTCCATTATCGGTGGTGATTTATAACAAAGAGCTGGATCTATGGTCTCCAGGTGCACATATCGGTACGTTCCGCGGAAATCAAATGGCGATGGCAGCGGGAACAGCAACTTTAAAATACATGAAAGAGACGAATCTTGTGGAGCATGCCGCTAAAATGGGAGAAATCTTAAAGGATATTCTTAAAGATTTGCAAAAAGATATTCCGCAGATCGGGGATGTCAGGGGCCGGGGATTAATGATCGGTGTGGAAATGATCAATCATGAAGAACCGCAAAATGCGAATGGGAGCCATCCTGCTGATTCGCAACTTGCCAGTGCCATTCAACAGGAATGTTTTCAAAGAGGGTTGATTCTGGAAGTTGGCGGCAGACATGGAAGTGTAGTGAGGTTCTTGCCTCCATTGATCGTTACGGAATCCCAGCTTCGCGAGGCCACTGCAATTTTTGAACAAGCTGTTCGTGCAGCTGTTGCAAGAGGGTGAATGATCAATGATCGAAATGATAAATAAAACGGATTTTGCTTATTCTCGATTTTTCCTGAATAACGAAGAAGGCTTCAATAACTACAGCCAGTCATTAAACATCATTGAAAAAAAGCTGACCAGCTTTTTAAAAGGGAATAATTCACCATACTCTGGGAAAAAACCGTATGAAATCGAAGCAAGATTAAACGAGCTGATCCTTGCTTCTCCAAAAGGGAAGACAATGGAAGCGGTAGCGGATGAGCTGGAAGAGTTTGTTATTAATGACAGCATCAATGTACAAAGCCCTGCTTGTATCGGACATTTGCATTGCCCGACATTAATACCTGCCGTGGCTGCCGAAATGATTATCGGTACGTTGAATCAATCCATGGATTCATGGGACCAAAGCTCGGCAGCAACCTTCGTTGAAGAGCGTTTAATAGATTGGCTGTGCAGAAAGGTAGGGTTGCCGGAACAAGCGGATGGGATTTTCACAAGCGGCGGAACCCAATCTAATTATATGGGCCTGCTATTGGCTAGGGACGCTTATTGTAAGCGTGTCTGGGGTGTTGACGTTCAACAGCATGGCTTGCCGGTCGAGGCGAAAAAATTGCGGATCTTATGCTCCGAGGCTGCCCACTTTACGGTTCGTAAATCAGCGGCACAGCTGGGGCTTGGTGAACAGGCTGTAATCACGATTAAAACGGATTCAAATCACCGTCTGTCCGTAGTTGAATTAAATCAACAGCTGCTGCATTTAGAGGAACAGGGTTTACTGCCATTTGCCATCGTTGCAACTTGTGGAACAACGGATTTTGGTTCAATCGATCCATTACACGAATTGTCCGAAGCCGCGAGGAAGAGTGGGATATGGCTGCATGTGGATGCCGCATATGGAGGCGCGATGATTTTAAGTAAGGATTACAAAGAGTTAATCAGCGGAATTGAACGGGCCGACTCGATTACGGTCGATTTTCACAAATTATTCTATCAACCCATCAGCTGTGGTGCTTTTCTTGTTTCTGACAGCAACTCATTTCAATATATCCAGCATCACGCAGATTACTTGAATCCACAGGAAGATGAAGCGGAAGGCATGGTTCACTTAGTCAATAAATCGGTTCAAACGACGAGAAGGTTCGACGCACTGAAACTCTGGATGTCATTGAAGGTCGTTGGACTGGATGCCTTTGCCGAAATGATCGACTATACATGTCACCTTGCACGTGAAGCGGCTGTGAAGATCGATAAAGAGGAAGGGTTCACAGTATTGAATAAAGACCCTGAATTGAATGCGGTTGTATTCCGTTATAATCCCGAAGGAGAAAGTGATCAGTTAGTAAATCTATTAAATAAACAGATTCAGCAAGAATTACTGAAAAGCGGACGTGCATTTTTAGCAAAAACACGTTTTGAAGGCCAGGTATATTTAAAAATGACACTATTGAATCCAATGACAAGGCTTGAACACATAGAGGAAATTTTAGACGAAATTCGAGTATTAGGTGAAATGTTCAAGATGATGGAGGAATGAATATGAATGGTAAGCAAATAGCTGAAAGGGCGACGATGCAAAGCTTTCTGAATTGTTATTTCCGGGAAACCGGAAATTGCAGTTTAGAAGAAACGAAAAACTGGCCGAATTTGGAGGGGGCCATTTCGGATTCATTAATGGTCAGTAAGCTCATATCCCAAGATATTGCATTGCTTGTTCCGCTTAAATATTGGTCGGAAACGGGGCGTCATATTTTCAACTTCCCGATTTACTATCAAACGGCATCCAAACAAGTACATGTATTAGATTACGTGACAATGGTCTCGATTGTTTCTAAAGAATTATTGAATGAGCAGGGCCGGACGGATAGTGAAGATGAATTGATGCTGCGCGTCATCCTAAGCAGCCAAAATATTCAACGGTATGCTGAAGCCAGGACGGAAGACGTTGATGCACTTCAAAGTCCTGATTTCACCTACATCGAAGCAGAGCAGTCGCTTTTATTCGGACACCTGTTCCACCCGACACCGAAAAGCAAGCAGGGCATTTCAGAAAAAGATGAATGGATTTATTCACCCGAATTAAAAGGGGAGTTTCAGCTGCACTACTTCCTGGCAGAACCTTCGATTGTCATCCAGGATTCTAGTGAAGTCACATCGGCAAGTGAGATCATTAAACAGGAGTTAGCCGGTGACTTGGAGATTTCCAGTGAATTCCGAAGAACGTATTGCCAAAAGGAAAGCCAATATATCATCATCCCGGCACACCCTCTCCAGGCAAAAGTGCTTATCGAAAAAGAAGAGGTCAAGAGGCTACTCGAGAAAGGGACACTAGTTTATGCAGGACCGCTTGGGAAAAAATTTACGGCCACCTCTTCATTTAGAACGGTATATAGTGCCACATCGAGATATATGTACAAATTTTCCGTTCCGGTTAAAATCACGAATTCCTTACGTGCAAATCTGCAAAAAGAATTGGATCGTGGTGTCGAAATTGCAAAATTAATAGATTCAAAAGTGGGCGACGATCTAAAAGAACGGCACCCCTCCTTCCGTATCATCAAGGACCCTGCTTACCTAACTATCAAAACAGCCGAGCAAGAATCAGGATTCGATGTAGATATTCGGGAAAACCCTTTTTATGAAAACGATAAACAAGCAAGCCTGATTGCCGGCTTATGTCAGGATAATGCCTATGGTGCCCCATCAAGACTTGGAGCGATCATCCGCAAATTATCAGCTGATGAAAACCGCAGTACCGAAGAAGTGAGTAAGGATTGGTTCAAAACCTATCTGTCAATGACATTGAAACCGATGCTTTGGCTATTTGAAGAGTATGGAATTGTTTTGGAAGCCCATCAACAAAATTCCATCATTCAACTTCAAGATGGGTACCCAGCCACTTTTTATTATCGTGATAATCAAGGGTATTACTATTGTGAGTCCAAAGTGGACAGGCTGCTGAAGATCTTGCCAGAACTAAGTGAAAAAAGCTTCACGATTTGTTCAGATGAAGTAGCTGAAGAAAGACTGCAATACTATTTCTTTTTTAATCACTTATTAGGCTTAATCAATAATTTCGGTACGGAAGGATTAGTATCAGAAAAAACACTGTTACAGCTCGTTCAGGAACAACTGGAAACATGCAGCACGCAAAGCGAAGATGAAGGGTTGAATCGAGTTGTTTCAAAATTGCTTCATGCCCGGGAATTATCTTGTAAGGCTAATTTACTGACACGTTTTCATGATATGGATGAGCTTGTCGGTTCACTTGAGACACAATCCGTTTATACAACGATTGATAATCCGTTCGCGCAGGGGGTTATGGCCGTCCATGAAAAATAGTTATGAAGAAATGCTTAAGGACTGTAATCAGCAGCTTTCATTTGTCAAAGTTGAATATGAGAGGGATTTGGATACATTGCATAAATGGATGCATGAAGATCATGTGATACCCTACTGGAATTTGAATTTCACAAAAGAAAAATTCGATGTTCATTTAAAAAGGGCATTGGCTGATACACACCAAACACTCTATTTAGGCTGTCTGGACTCCATTCCCATGAGCTATTGGGAATCGTATTGGGTTAAAGGCGATATCATCGAAGATTATTATGAATCCGAAGAGGGAGATCAAGGCATTCATTTACTCATAGGTGATCCGGATTACCTGGGAAAAGGACTGGCTTTGCCGTTTTTACGTGCAATGGTGAAATTCCAACTACTGACTTCAACCACAAACAAAGTGATGGCAGAACCGGATATTCGAAATGCAAAGATGATTCATTTATTTGAAAAGTGCGGGTTTACCCCAATTAAAGAAATTGAGCTCCCAGATAAAAATGCATTGCTTATGTCATGTACACGGGAGAATTTCGAGAGGAAGTGGAACTATGGAGAAGCAACAATCTATCTATGACCTGGTAGGGATAGGGATAGGTCCCTTTAATCTTGGACTTGCGGCCCTTTTGGAGAAAACCCCGGAGTTGAATGCCGTCTTTTTTGAGAAAAAGCGGGAATTTAATTGGCATGAAGGGATGCTGTTGGAAGGGACAACTCTGCAGGTACCGTTCTTTGCCGATCTGGTTAGCATGGCAGATGTGACAAGTCCATATAGTTATCTGAATTATTTACAGCAGCATGATCGGCTTTATCATTTCTACTTCCTTGAAAAATTCTTGATTCCACGAAAAGAATATAACGATTATTGCCGCTGGGCTGCCCATCAACTTGATAGCTGCCGTTTTGGAAAAGCGGTGGAGGCGGTTGAATATATAGGGAATCAAGATGAACCCTGCTATCAAATCAGTGTAAGGGATGCACAATCACAAAAGATCGAATTCTATTATAGCCGTCATGTAGTCATGGGAATTGGCAGCGCCCCGACTGTTCCATCGGCTTTTCATCCATATATGGGAGAGAGCATCCTGCATTCGGCCGATTATTTACGGAATAAAGAAAATATCTTAAAGAAAAAATCCGTAACGGTTGTCGGATCTGGACAGAGTGCAGCCGAGGTCTTTCTGGATCTGCTTAATGAGCAGGAGGAAAATGGCTACCAGCTAAACTGGTATACAAGATCCAAGGGATTTTTCCCTATGGAATATTCAAAACTCGGGTTGGAATACTTCACGCCGGATTACCTTGATTTCTTTTATCGGCTGCCGCAGGAAAAGAAGGATGAAATCCTGCCGAAACAGGATTTATTGTATAAAGGCATCAGCGCCACTACAATCGCAGCAATTTTTGACAAGATGTATGAAAAATCGATTGGAAATGCCGAACTGTCCATTGAACTTAGGGCCATGACGGAAGTTGCAGCGGTTACCCCTGCTGAAAATGGCTGGGAATTGAAATGCCGACAGTGGGTAGAAGATAGCGAATTTGATGTGGATACAGAGGCGGTCGTTTTTGGGACGGGCTATAAATCAACTCTTCCGGCATTCCTTGAAACCATGGAGGACCATTTAGTCCGCGATGACTTGGGTCGTCTTGCAATAACGAAAGACTATCGGGTAGGAACGGCCATCTCTACACCGAATCACCTTTTTATTCAAAATGGCGAGATGCATACACATGGTGTGGGTGCTCCGGATCTAGGCTTAGGAGCATTCCGAAATTCTATTATCATCAATCAATTGGCAGGTAAAGAAGTTTATCCATCCGAGCCAAAGGGTGCATTTCAGTCATTCCGTGTAAAAACACCCGTCATGGCTTACTAAGAGAAGGGAAGGGGAGAATTATATGCAGTTCATAAATGAAGTGGAACAGGCAGTTTCAGAAAAAAGTTGGTACATAGTAAACCAAAACCTGCTGGCCAAGATGATTTCTGAATATATGTATGAAGATATGATCCATCCAGCTGTTCTGAACGAAAATACAGCAGGAAACCTATATGAGTTAAAGATAAATGAGGGGAAATCTTATCGATTTTTGGCATCGCCCCGTCTTTTTGACAGCTATGAAGTACAGGCCGAGTCGATCCAGGTAAGTGAAACGGAAGGTTTTACACAGGCCAAGGATGCCATTCAATTCATTTTGGACATCCAGCCGTTAATTGGGATGACTGCAGAAACAACAGGACATTTAATCAAAGAATTCCATCATACACTGCTTGCGGATCTCCAACTGCTATCCAAACCTGAACAAGATGCGGGTGATTTAGTCGAACTGGATTATGCATTACTTGAAGGAGAAATGAGCGGCCACCCTTGGATTGCTTATAACAAGGGAAGAATCGGTTTCGGTTATGATGATTATTTGCAGTTCGCTCCAGAAAACCAGAAGGAAGTTCAGTTATCTTGGATTGCCGTCCATAAAACGAGGGGGGAGTTCAATTCAGTAGAAACGTTATCTTATAAGCAATTGATGGAGAATGAACTGGATGGGGAAACCCAAAAATCATTTGCAAAGATATTGACGGAAAAAGGGCTGAACGCAGAAAACTATTACTACCTCCCAGTTCATGAATGGCAGTGGAAGAATGTAATCATCCAGAACTTTACCGATGACCTGGCTAAAGGGCTGATCGTAGCTTTGGGAAATGGTCCCGATAAGTATCTGCCGCAACAATCCATCCGGACATTTGTTAATGTATCGAATAAGGATAAACACCATGTCAAGCTGCCGATGAGCATTTTAAATACGCTGGTATACCGTGGATTGCCAGCTGAACGCACGGTCATTGCCCCAAAAATCACAACGTATATAAAGGACATTTATGAAAATGATTCATTCTTGAAAGAACAATGCAAAGTAGTGCTTCCTGGTGAAGTGGCCAGTTTAAATGTTGATCACCCGTATTATTCCAAGCTAGAGAATGTACCGTATCAATATTTAGAGATGCTGGGGGGGATTTGGAGAGAAAGTATTTACAGTTATATGGAGGAAGGCGAAAAGCCCATTACGCTTGCGTCCCTTTTACATGTGGACAGCAAAGGGAAACCATATGTGGAAAGCCTTATTGAAAAATCGGGATTGACTGCAGAAGCCTGGACAGCTCAATTATTCGACGTCATCCTATCACCATTACTACATTTTATCTATCAATATGGATTGGTCTTCTCTCCGCATGGTCAAAATACCATTTTAGTTTTGAAGGATTACAAGCCTCACCGCTTGGCCATCAAGGATTTTGTAGATGATGTAAACGTCAGTGATCAGCCGCTTCCTGAATTAAGCAGCCTTCCTGATGATTTAAGGAAAGTACTAAGAAGTGAGACTCCCGAGGGGCTGGTTCAATTCATTTTCACGGGACTGTTCATCTGTCATTTCCGATACTTGTCAACACTTCTGATGAAGAGGTCCCTTTTGGATGAGAATGCTTTCTGGGAAGGCGTCGCTCGAACAATCCTGACACATCAGAAAAAATTCCCTGAGTTACAAGATCGTTTCGATACGTTCAATTTCTTTGCGCCAAAATTAACAAAGCTCTGCCTGAATAGAAATCGGATGCTTCAATATGGATATAGCGATGGAGAAGACCGTCCGCATGCATCTGAGTTTGGGCATGTGAATAATGCCCTTTATGAAAAGTTACCTGCAAAATCGCTATAAAGTTAAACTGGCTCAGACTTTTGGGCCAGTTTTCTTATGGTTTTAACAATTTGACCGTTGATTTCCGCTCCAGGCACTCGCTTTCCGCGGGCGGTCAGCCCTCGGCTTGCGCCTGCGGGGGTCTCCCCTAGACACGCTTTTCCCGCAGGAGTCTCGTACACCCGTTCCAATCAACTTTGTTATTAAATATAGAGAAGTAATGGTTAACAAATGTACGCATAAAAAACGGATTGTGTTATCCTCTTTGGGTCAAATTCCCTAAAAATTATCTTTGAGATAGGGCTTGCCGTTCATTTAAATTGGTGATAAGCTATGTGTAAACGGTTACACAAAATTATTGAGGGTGATATATTGGCAACTATTCGGGATGTGGCAAAGGAAGCTGGGGTTTCTGTGGCAACGGTTTCCAGAGTTATGAATGGCAGTGGTTATGCACATGAGGACACAAAAAAGGTGGTCATGGCAGCTGTTGAGAAATTAAATTATAAACCGAATGAAGTGGCAAGATCCCTCTACAAACGTAAATCCAAATTGGTTGGTTTGATTTTGCCGGACATTACGAATCCTTTCTTCCCAGAAATGGCTAGAGGTGTGGAGGATTATCTACAGCAATTTGGTTATCGGTTAATTTTTGGAAATAGTGATGAAAAGAGAGAGAAAGAAATAGAATATATCGACACATTCCTGCAAAATAATGTAGTGGGCATGATTGCTTCAACTAGTGAAGAAGCCAATGAAAATTTCGATAATCTGGATATTCCAGTTGTCCTTCTTGACCGTACAGCAGAGAAATTACCAGCTGTTTATTCCGATCAAAAGACAGGCGGTAAACTGGCAGCACGCGTATTGCTGGATAGGAGCAGTACGAATATCGTCCTCATTAGGGGGCCAGTCGAAATAAAGCCTGTATATGAACGGTACATGGCAGCATTGGAAGAATTGAAACAAGCAAAAGTGAACGTGCAAGTCATGGATTCATCCCTAACTCTTCAGGGGGGCCAAACTTGCGTGAAACAGCTGTTCGAGCAATATCCGGAAACCGATGGAATCATCGCTTGTAATGATATTGTTGCAGCCGCCGCACTTCAAGAGATTTTAAAACGGGGAATACGGATACCGGAAGACATACAATTGATCGGCTATGATGATATCGCCTTCACAGCGTTATTGCACCCGCCGTTATCGACAATTCGGCAGCCAGCCTATGAGATGGGGGCACAAGCGGCGGAAATGCTAATTAAAAGGATCAATCAAGAAAAATTGGAAGTAACACATGAAAAGCTCCCTGTTTCTTTTGTGGAGAGACAAACAACGAGAAGGAAGGCGGAGAAGACATGATTAGAATTGCAGTAGTGGGAAGTTCCTCAATGGACTTAGTGGTGACATCAGCCAAGCGGCCAATGGCTGGTGAAACGGTTTTAGGGGAGTCTTTTATCACGGTTCCTGGAGGAAAGGGTGCCAATCAGGCTGTTGCAGCGGCACGTCTTGGTGCAGAAGTTTCGATGGTTGGATGTGTAGGGGATGATGTCTATGGAGAAATCATCTTAGATAACCTGAAAAAAAATCATGTAAACACGAAGAATGTGGAACCGGTTACAGATTCCGCGTCCGGGACAGCACACATTACCCTTTCGGAAGGTGATAACAGCATTATTGTCGTAAAAGGCGCGAATGATTTCATTACTCCTGAATATGTACAAAAGGCGAAAAAGGTAATAGAGGAATCGGATATCGTGTTGGTTCAGCAGGAAATACCTGAGGAAACTGTGGAATATCTGGCTGAGTTGTGCAGCACGCTTCAAAAGAGATTACTTTTGAACCCAGCTCCCGCCCGCAAACTAAGCGAGGCTGTCATTCAACAGGCATCATACCTTACTCCGAATGAACATGAATTCGAAATACTATTCAATGGGAGAGATAGAACGGAAGTCTTGACTGAGTATCCCAATAAATTATTCATTACCGAAGGAAAAAATGGCGTCCGTTATTTTGACGGACATGAAGAAAAGGTTGTTCCAAGCTTTGAAGTGGAAGCGGTGGATACGACAGGCGCAGGGGATACATTCAATGCTGCCTTTGCCGTGGCTGTTGCAGAAGGAAAAAGTTTTGACGAATGTTTGTTATTCGCGAACCGGGCAGCATCCATTTCCGTGACGAAGTTAGGAGCCCAAGGCGGCATGCCGCAAAGGATAGAGGTCGAGAGGGGCTTTGAAGCATGAAACGTCAAGGAATCATCAATAGTTCAATAGCCAAGGTCCTGGTTGACCTTGGTCATACCGATTATATAGTAGTAGGTGATGCCGGGCTGCCGGTGCCACCTGGAGTTTGCAAGATAGATTTAGCATTGACGCCTGGAACACCATCATTTCAAGATGTAGTCCGGGCGATTCACGAAGATATGGTTGTTGAAAAAGTTATCGCTGCCACGGAAGTGAAGGTTAAAAACCCGGAACAGCATCAATATATGGAGCAGCAATTCGGAGCAGCGATTGAATATGTTTCCCATGAGGATTTTAAAAGGCTGACAAGTAACGCGAAAGCAATAATCCGGACCGGGGAGACGACGCCATATTCAAATTGCATATTGCAGTCTGGAGTATTCTTTTAAAGAAATGAGATGATGAGCATGCAAATCGAAATGCACAATATTTATAAAGCATTTGGTCAAAACAAGGTATTGGAAGGTGTTCATTTTTCTTTAGAGGCTGGGGAAGTACATGCGCTAATGGGGGAAAATGGTGCGGGGAAATCAACCTTGATGAACATTTTGACCGGGCTGCATAAACAAGATCAAGGAACGATTGAGATTAACGGTAAAGAAACCTCATTCAAGGATTCAAAGGAAGCGGAAGTGGCGGGAATGGCCTTTATCCGTCAGGAATTGAATATTTGGCCAGAAATGACCGTGCTGGAGAATCTATTTATCGGCAGGGAAATGGTGAATGCCTTCGGTGTCCTGAAGACGAAACAAATGAAAGCGCGTGCAAACGAGATTTTTAAAACACTTAATATTTCCCTTCCTTTTGATAAGGAAGCCGGATTTTGTTCTGTCGGGGAACAGCAAATGATTGAAATTGCCAAGGCGCTCATGACGGATGCCGAAGTCATCATCATGGACGAGCCCACAGCAGCTTTAACTGATAGGGAAATAGAGAAGCTCTTTGAAGTGATGAAGGGACTTACCAAAAAGGGTGTATCGCTTGTTTATATTTCTCACCGGATGGAAGAAATATTCGCCATTTGTGACAGGATCACCGTAATGCGTGACGGAAAAACCGTCGATACGAAAAGAATTGCAGATACAAATTTCGATGAAGTCGTTCAAAAAATGGTAGGGCGGGAGCTGGAGGATCGTTTTCCTCATCGTGAAGCGAATCCTGGCGATATAGTCCTTGATGTAAAAGGTTTAACTAAAAAGGGGCTTTTTGAAGATATCCATTTCGCGGTTCGGCAAGGTGAGATTGTCGGTGTCGCCGGATTGATGGGAGCAGGAAGAACAGAAATAATGCGCGCCCTATTTGGTGTCGACCAAATAGACAGGGGTGAAATCACCATTGAAGGCAAGAAGGTTTCCATACGAAAACCAACGGATGCAGTTCGACACGGCCTGGCTTTCATTACGGAAAATCGTAAAGAAGAGGGGCTGATCCTGGACTTTTCTGTAAGGGAAAATATCGGCTTGCCGAATCTCAAAAGTTTTGCTCCTAACGGAATCGTAAAAACGGAAGATGAGATGAACTTTGCCGAAATGATGATTAAGCGACTTCATGTAAAGACATCTTCTGCTGAAACGGTCATCGGCAATCTATCCGGAGGAAATCAACAGAAGGTGGTAATTGCCAAATGGATCGGCACTTCCCCTAAAGTTTTAATTATGGATGAACCGACCAGAGGCATAGATGTTGGCGCAAAACGTGAAATTTACGAGTTGATGAATGAATTGACGGAGCGAGGCATCGCCATCATCATGGTTTCGTCAGAGCTTCCGGAAATCATTGGAATGAGTGATAGAATCCTTGTGGTTCATGAAGGTGAAATTGCTGGGGAATTGTTAAAGCAGGAAGCGACGCAAGAAAAAATTATGGCATTGGCGACAGGAGGGAACTAGGATGAAACTTGAGGCTACAGGGAAAAGCGGGATTTGGCAGAAATTCGGTCCGTTACTCGCCCTGGTACTTTTATTTATCGTAATAACCGTTTTAAATCCATCATTCATGGAACCGAATAATATTTTGAATTTATTGCGTCAAACCTCCATCAATGCACTTATTGCATTTGGAATGACCTTTATCATATTGACAGGTGGCATCGACTTGTCCGTCGGTTCCATTTTAGCTCTATCCAGCGCACTTATGGCTGGTATGATGGTCTCGGGATTAGACCCGATTTTAGCAATATTAGTAGGCATTCTACTAGGTGCAATAATGGGTGTGATCAATGGGATACTCGTTTCAAAGGGAAAAATGGCCCCTTTCATCGTGACACTGGCCACCATGACGATTTTCCGGGGATTAACGCTTGTGTATACGGATGGAAAGCCGATTACCGGAATTGGCGATTCCGTTATGTTCCAGATGCTTGGGAGAGGTTACTTCCTTGGAGTGCCAGTACCGGCCGTTGTGATGGTCATCGCTTTCTTAATCCTATGGTTCCTGCTTCATAAAACATCCTTTGGCCGTAAAACTTATGCCATTGGAGGAAATGAAAGGGCTTCCCGTATTTCGGGGATTAAAGTTGATCGAGTCAAGGTGGCCATCTATGGTCTGGCCGGTACGATGGCGGCCATTGCCGGTGCCATTTTGACATCCCGTCTGAATTCGGCACAGCCGACGGCAGGCCAATCCTATGAAATGGATGCCATCGCAGCCGTGGTGCTGGGCGGAACGAGCCTTTCAGGCGGTAAAGGGCGCTTGTTCGGTACGCTGGTCGGTGTCCTGATCATCGGTACCTTGAATAACGGCATGAATTTACTTGGTGTATCCTCTTTTTACCAGCAAGTGGTAAAAGGTGCAGTTATATTAATCGCGGTTTTACTTGACCGTAAAAAATCATAAGAAGAGGTGTAATCAATGAAAAAAATAGTATCGATCATCATGGTTCTTTCTTTAATGGTCTTGGCTGCCTGTTCAATGGATTCTGGTCTAACAGATGATAAAAAAGAAAAGAAAGACTCCATGAAAGACGTGAAAGTCGGAGTCAGCATCTCTACTTTAAACAATCCATTCTTCGTTTCCTTAAAAGATGGTATTGAAAAAGAAGCAAAAGAAAAAGGCATGAAAGTCACAGTTGTTGACGCCCAAGATGATACGGCAAAACAAATCAGCGGAATTGAAGATCTAATCCTTCAAAAGGTTGATGTCCTTCTTGTGAATCCTACTGACTCTGCGGCAATATCTTCAGCCGTTCAATCAGCTAATGAAGCGGGCATTCCCGTTATCACGATTGACCGCTCTTCAGACGAAGGAGACATTGAAACGTTCATCGCTTCCGACAATGTGGCTGGCGGGGAAATGGCTGCAGAATATCTAGTTAAAGAGCTTGGCGAAAAAGCGAAAGTAGTGGAACTTGAAGGGGTATCTGGTGCATCTGCAACTCGTGAACGCGGGAAAGGTTTCCACAATATTGCGGACAAGCAGTTAGATGTCCTGACAAGCCAAACGGCGGAATTCGACCGGACAAAAGGGCTTAACGTCATGGAAAATATCCTGCAAGGCAATAAAGACATCCAAGCGGTATTCGCCCATAATGATGAAATGGCACTAGGAGCCATTGAAGCAATCAAGGCAGCCGGAAAAGACATTATCGTGGTTGGTTTTGACGGAAATGATGATGCATTGAAAGCAGTTGAAAACGGTGAACTAAAAGCTACAATCGCCCAACAACCGGCACTTATCGGTGAAGAAGCGGTTAATGCGGCTGAAAAAATCTTAAAAGGCGACAAAGTGGATGACACAATATCCGTTCCATTGAAATTGGTCACCAAAGAATGATTGTCATACAAACAATGAGGGTGCCGGAACTTTTCCGGCACTCCTTTTTTTAATTCCATTGATGTTATCTGATTGTGGATATTCAGCTTGTATTGATATGAATGAGAGAGTATAAGAAAGAGAGATCATTCTTTTACAAAAGTAAGGCGGCCCATGTCGGGCCGCCTCCTAAATCAACTGATTGCTAGAGTATACCTTGAGTCAGCATCGCATTCGCCACTTTAAGGAATCCGGCAATATTGGCCCCAACAACTAAGTTGCCAGGCTCACCATATGCTTCTGCAGCCTCTACACTGTTTTTATAGATGTTCTTCATGATTTCATGCAGCTTGGCATCGACTTCTTCGAAAGTCCAAGGCATCCTGGCACTGTTTTGGGCCATTTCGAGTGCAGACACGGCTACGCCGCCTGCATTGGCCGCTTTTGCTGGTCCAAAAAGAATGCCGTTATTAAGGAATACTTCAATGGCCTCAAGGGTTGAAGGCATATTAGCCCCCTCACCGACTGCCTTCACATTATTTTTGACCAGTAATTTTGCTGCTTCTTCATCGATTTCATTTTGTGTGGCACAAGGCAGTGCAATATCGCATGGTACAGACCAAATGCCGTAGCTCCCTTCATGATATACAGCTTCCGGGTGCGCATCGACATATTCGCTCAAGCGTTTTCGTTCCACTTCTTTTAACCGTTTAACTGTATCCAGGTTCAGACCATTTTCATCATATATGTAGCCATTTGAATCGCTGCATGCAACCACTTTTGCGCCTAGCTGTGTAGCTTTTTCAATGGCATAAATGGATACATTGCCAGATCCGGAAATAACGGCGGTGCTGCCATGGAATTGTAACCCTTTGTCATTGAGCATCTCCTCGACGAAGTAAACCGTTCCATATCCAGTCGCTTCTGTACGGGCCAAGCTTCCTCCGTAACTAATACCTTTACCAGTTAGAACACCGGCATGGTAGCTGCCTTGCATCTTTTTATATTGACCGAACAGGTAACCGATCTCCCTTGCACCGACTCCGATGTCACCAGCCGGTACGTCTGTATCAGGGCCGATATAGCGAGATAGTTCCGACATGAAGCTTTGGCAAAAACGCATGATTTCTGCGTCCGATTTTCCTTTTGGATCGAAGTCCGACCCGCCTTTTCCCCCACCGATCGGCTGGCCAGTAAGAGAGTTTTTAAAGATTTGCTCGAAACCAAGAAACTTTATGATGCTGGAATTGACAGTGGGGTGGAATCGGAGACCGCCTTTGAATGGTCCGATTGCACTGTTGAATTGCACACGAAAACCACGGTTTACTTGGACATTGCCCAGGTCATCAACCCAAGAAACACGGAAGGTGATCATTCTTTCGGGTTCAACCAGCCTCTCCAATATCCCGCTTTTCATATATTCAGGATGTTTTGCAAAAACGGGGATCAGTGAAAGGAATATCTCCTTTACAGCTTGATGGAACTCATTTTCGTGAGGATTACGCTCCTTTACCTGTGCGTATACTTGACTTACGAAATCTCTGGCATCTTGTAATTCCTCATGCTCTACTTCCTGTGAAGTTGTCATTGTTCTCT
Organism: Peribacillus sp. NPDC096447; assembly: GCF_044762725.1. NCBI lineage: Bacteria > Bacillati > Bacillota > Bacilli > Caryophanales > Bacillaceae > Peribacillus > Peribacillus sp. NPDC096447. The sequence goes on along the minus strand of NZ_JBIWEV010000004.1, from coordinate 535,411 downwards.
CTCCTTTAGATAAAGTTAAAGTCATAAAATTTAAATGGGGTAAGTCTATCGGTTTTTATATGATACTTTCATGATATAATTTAAAAGTGGAACGAACAATCTGAATATTAGATAAATAACATGCTGTTTTGATATGAAAGAGGGAGCTTGGATTGGAATTAAGGCAAATTGAATATTTCATTGAAGTGGCAAAGCGTGAACATATGACGGAAGCAGCAGTGAACTTGCATGTTGCCCAGTCTGCTGTCAGTCGCCAAATTTACAATTTAGAAGAAGAGCTGGGCGTGCCCTTATTTATCAGGGAAGGCCGAAAGATTATATTGACACCTATAGGACATACATTTTTATCTCATATGGAACAAGCTATGGATATAATCGATCGTGCCAAGCGTGAGATGGCTGAAAGCCTGGATCCGGAAAAAGGGACAATCCGCATTGGCTTTCCCAGCAGTTTAGCTTCTTATATATTGCCAAGGGTCATTTCCGACTTCAGGGAAAGTTATCCGCAGGCAAAATTCACATTGAAACAAGGTTCATATCGCTACCTGATAGATTCTGTGATAAAAGGTAACATAAACATGGCCTTGATTGGCCCACTGCCGGTGAATGAAAAGAAAATCAAAGGTGAAACGCTATTTATTGAAAACTTAGTTGCCCTTTTACCAGAAAGTCATCCTTTGTCATTGAAGAAATCATTATCCTTAAATGAGCTTCAAGGAAACCCGTTCATCGTATATCCAAAGGGATATGTTTTAAGGGATCTCGTTATGAAAGCTTGCAAACTGCATGGCTTTGAACCGGAAGTGGCATTCGAAGGAAAGGATACAGATGCTATAAAAGGATTGGTGGCAGCAGGTCTGGGAATAACCTTGATTCCTGAGATTTCCTTGATTGATAGCTTGCCTCGTTTTACGGTTAAATTGCCGCTGGAGGACCAATCTATAACCAGGGCAGTAGGGGTCATCGTTCCGATTGATAGGGAACTGATGCCAACGGAGAAATTGTTTTACCAATTTTTGAGGAATACTTTTGCAAAATTGGAAGGTTTTCAATAGAAATGAGATGGGTGTCTATTAGAAAAGTCATAAATCCAGCTAGTGAGAGAATCCTTGAATCGGGTTCTTTTTTTTTGGTCCGTAAATGTATCGAGATATCTCCATTTAGACATCTTAAAATGAGGATAAATTATTTCGGAATAATAAATTATTAGTTTTTATTGAATAGTAATGCGTTAAATATTTATTTTTGAAAGCGCTTTTATTTTATTAGAATAAAAATATCACTTACATTATCAGAAAATTCATGTTATTATACGGACAGACATTAGTAAATATCTAGGTAGCGATACGATATACTTTGTTTAAAAGAAGACCTTTTTTTTTTTGATTTTCCTAAATTGAATATTCTGATAATTAATGAGGAGTGGAGATAAAGTGAGCAGGAAAGAATACATCAGCGATCGAATGTACAAGGCATCAACAGGGATAGCCAACGCTGTCTTGGTTACATTAGGGATCGGGTTATTGTTTGAATCCATAGGGGGCTATTTAGGCTGGGAGGTCTTCATGGCAATAGGCGGGGCTGCAAAGGTCTTGCTAGCGCCAGCTTTAGGAGCAGGTATCGCATATCAGCTTGGAGGAAATTCATTAATTATCTTTAGCGCCATGGCTTCAAGTGCTGTTGGAGGTGCTGCCATTCACAGAACTGCTGAGGGTGCCTTCACGATTGTTACGGGTCAGCCACTAAGTGCTGTCTTGGCAGCAGTGATTGCAACATATATAGGCAAGCGGCTAATCGGCAAAACGAAGTTGGACATCATGGCCATCCCAATGGGGGCAGTTCTTGTCGGTGGAGTTTCTGGATATGGCCTGGCTCTTGTCACCACTCCGCTCCTAACATGGATAAGCAGTCAAACCACGGCTGCGGTCGAGGGTTCTCCCTTAATCGGCTCCATGGTCATAGCCTTGGTATGGAGCATTTTATTAATGACACCGGCGTCTTCCGCTGCACTGGCGATCGCCCTGCAATTAGATCCCGTTTCCAGTGCTGCAGCTCTAATCGGATGTACCGTTCAGTTTGTCGGGTTCACTGTCATGTCTTATAAAGATAATGATATGGGCGGGTTCCTGGCACAGATGGTCGTTACGCCAAAAGTCCAATTTCCTAACTTGATCAAAAAGCCATTATATGTAATTCCTCCTTTTGTGGCGGCAATCATCTGTGCGCCTATCGCAACCTTGGCATTCGATTTTCAAGTGCCGTATGAGCTTGGAGGCATGGGGTTAAGTTCAATGATTGCACCGATTGCCATCATAACTGGTCAGGGGCTGTACACGTTTTTGATTTATGTGGCAGTGGGTATGGTATTGCCAGCTGTGATCACACTTGCCTTACATCGGGTATTGAAGATGATGGGTAAAGTTAAGCCAGGTGATCTTCATTTGGAAGTTTCATAATCAAAGTTTTCTTGGAAACCAGCCTGGTTAAGGAACCGGGCTGGTTTTTATTTATAAAGGGATTAGGGTAAAATGGGGAGGAAAGCATTTGCATAGATAGGATGATATAGATGGGAAAAGAAATAGATATAAAAGTGAAAGCTAAGTTCGTGAGTAAAATCGGCAAGGGTTTTCCCTTGATTGTTAAAGAGTCGATAGCCAACCTAAATGACCTTCAGGAAGAGGGGGCCTTGGTGCGTTTGGTGGATGAAAACAACCGCTTTCTGGCAAAAGGTTATTATGGTAAACAGAATAAGGGCTATGGCTGGGTATTGACCCGAAGAGAAAATGAAAAGATCGATCAATCCTTCTTTAACGGCAAAATCCAGGCAGCATATGAATTCCGAAAGTCTTTTTTTGAAGATGGGGAGACTACAGCTTTCCGCTTGTTTAATGGGGAAGGTGATGGAATTGGCGGTTTAATCATTGATCATTATGATGGTCACTATGTCATTAGCTGGTATAGCAAAGGGATATATTCCTTTAAAGACTACATCATTAAGGCATTGCAGGAAACGGTCGAGGTCAAATCGATTTATCAGAAGAAACGCTTTGATACAAAGGGGCAGTACGTGGATGAAGACGATTTTGTCATGGGCGAACAGCCGGCATTTCCGCTTCTTGTAAAGGAGAATGGAGTCCATTTCGCTGTTTATCTGAATGATGGGGCAATGGTCGGTGTCTTCCTTGATCAACGCGATGTCAGAAGGAAAATCCGGGATGAATATGCCAAAGGGAAAACCGTGTTGAATATGTTCTCCTATACGGGGGCATTCTCCGTGTTTGCCGCTTTAGGCGGTGCTGTTAAAACAACTAGTGTCGACCTGGCGAATCGCAGTTTACCAAAGACGATCGAGCAGTTCAGTGTGAATGGAATAGATCCAGAAGCTCACAATATCGTGGTGATGGATGTTTTTAAATATTTTAAATATGCAGTGAAGAAGGCTTTGAAATTTGAAATGGTCATCCTCGATCCGCCCAGCTTTGCCAAATCGAAGAAGTTTACTTTCAGTGCCGGAAAAGACTACACGAATCTATTGAAGGATACCATTTCCATTACGGAAGACAATGGGGTCATTATCGCCTCAACTAATTGCAGTACGTTTGACATGAAAAAATTCAAGAGCTTCATTGATGTTGCTTTCAAAGAAATGAATGGAAAATATGAGATCATGGAAGAATTCTCATTACCGGCTGATTTTAAAACAATAAGGGAATATAAGGAAGGGGATTATTTAAAAGTAGTCTTCATTAAGAAAATTAAAGGTTAAATAAAGGCGTCACAGTTCAAGCAGGGCTGTGAACGCCTTTTTTTGTAATATAAATGTTTCATGTGGAACGATTGGACATTCAGATTCACTGGATAGGCCATTCACTTTTCAAACCTTTCGATAAATGAAAAGAAGGTTTCATGCGAATGCTGTTAGCGATGCAAAACTGGGCTGCATAGTAGGTAAGCATGATCATTGGGCCAGAAAAGGCAACATCATCGATAAATTTGTTCCAAGATAAAATGGAGTCGGAAATCACGAACAGGACCCCGCCGGTGATTGCGGCAGCATTTCCGGTCATAAATGCCGCCCAGCCCATGAGGGAGATGACCGTTACATAACAGATTACAGGGATGATGAGGTTATGTTCACCTTTTTCAATTAAAGAACGTACAATTTCACGGCCAATCCAAGTGGAGTAAATGCTAATCGGAACAATCGTCGCAAATCGAAGCCATGAAAAGGTCCATAGTCTAAAGAATGCCGAAATATAGAAAAGGTGGCCGATCAAGAAGGCGGAAAGCCCGATGACGAACCAAATCAACAAACCATCTCCAAGCATACAAAAGAATAAACCAAGAAGTATTAAGGATTGGTAACGATTTCGTCTTCCCACAGTTGTGCAGGCGTAGAGCAAAATCAATAACATGGGGATGATCTTGAACATGATTTTAATCATCAAAGGCTCTTCCGGTATAAAAAAAATATATAATAGCCCCGTGATAGTGATTGCGGCAGGTAAGCATTTCATTAACATTCATTTCCCTCCTTCAACCTTTAATTCTATGCAAGGATATGGAACCCCTTGTCAATTAAAGAACTGTTTGAAGGAAAGTCGTGAAAATAAAAAAACTGGCTCCTGTTTTAACCAGGAGCCAGTTTCGTTATAAGAATCATACGGCTGAATTTTCTTTAACGAATGCTTGTTTTAACCAATTTTTCCCCTCAACAAGCCTTGTGACAAGCATGGCACAAACCGTGTTTCCTGTTGAGTTAAGCAGTGTAGCAGGAGCATCGATGATCGTGGATATAACGGCAATGATAGGCAGGACTTCCACAGGGAAGCCGAATACACTAAGAATCAGCATTTCCCCAATCATGCCGCCCCCAGGAATGGCACCCATAACGGCTCCAACCAAAAAGGCAACAGCAAGTATACTTAAAATGCTTGATATGCTTGTCATATCCTTTCCAAATAAGCTGAATAGGAAAACGATTTTCAATACACCGCCGAATACCGAACCATCTTTATGAGTGTTGGCTCCGAGTGGGATGACAGTCTCCGCTATATCCTTAGGCACGCCCATTTTCTTGACCGATTCCAGATTGACTGGAATGGATGCGGCACTAGAACAAGTGGCGATGGCTGTAATGGATGGTGTCAGGGCATTTTTCCAAAATAGTTTAACTCCATCTTTCCCGCCTGCAATAAAGGCATACAAAGTGAAGAAGCCGAAATAATAAATCAAGGCCAAGACTAGATAAAGAATGAAAGTGCGAGCATAGCCTTCTAAAATCTGCGGCCCAAGCTGCCCGATAATCGCCGCAAAATAAGCACCAAGTCCAATTGGAGCATAGTACATCACGATTTTGACGACCTTCATCATGACAGCTGTACCTGCTGTCAAAAACTCAGTAATCGGTCTTGCTTTCTCACCGACCAGTGCAGTGGAAAGTCCGATTAGTACTGAGAAAACGATAAGCTGAAGCATATTGCTTCTGGAGAACAGTTCTGGGAAATCGGAAACGGTTACAGTGTTGACCAGTTGACTGAAGAAAGAAACTTCTTCGATGGTCTCTTCAGGGGAACTGTTTTCCATCAGTTCTTTAATGGCTGTCGTATCTGTGCCTTCCAACGGATTGACAATGGTTGTCCCAATAAATCCAATGACGGCAGCCAAAGCGGCTGTTGTCAGGAACACGAGAACGATACTTCCCATGATTTTTCCGAGACGCTTCATTCCGCTCATATTGGCAATCGCTGAAGCAATGCTGAAAAATACCAATGGTACGATGATCGTGAACATCAGATTTAAGAATAAGTCCCCTAGAGGCTGTATGATCGAGGTTTTATCCCCGAAAACCACACCCGCTATCCCGCCGATGATAATGGCGGTGAGCAGTATTAGAGAGGATCGATAGTTTTTGATAAAACTCTTCATTAAAATTCCGTCCTTTCAGGATGAAGATATCATAAAAATATACTTCATTATCAACTCTAACATCTGGTTTGACAATATATTTTTATAGGGAGGAATGTTAAAAGAAGAAATGCAATAAATAATAATGGGGAATGGATGATGAAAATATCAAGAAGGAGGGATAGAATGGCATTTATTGAGGTGGAAGAAGGCGTTCGGTTGTTTTATGAAGAAAAGGGCCAGGGGAAACCGATTATTTTTATCCATGGTGTGTGGATGAGCAGCCGGTTTTTTAAATGGCAGCTTCCGTACTTTTCAGAAAAATATAGAACGATCTTACTTGATTTAAGAAGCCATGGCCAGTCAAATCATGTACATTACGGAAATACGGTCTCCGTTTATGCAAAAGATCTTCATGCATTCATATGTGAACTGGGATTAAGGGATGTCATACTTGTAGGCTGGTCGATGGGGGCATTTGTCGTCTGGGATTATCTTAAGCAATTCGGTGAGGAAAATATTCATTCAACCGTGATTGTGGATGAATTGGCATCTGATTTCAAGTGGCCCGATTTTAATATCGGCGCATTTGATATGGACACGTTGATTGCCTTCATGACTGAAATTCAAACGAATCGTTCCTCGTTTTTGCAAAGCTTCCTTGCTTCCATGTTCAATAATGAATTATCTGCAGAGGATGCAAGCTGGATGCTTGGGGAAGTGACCAAAATGCCCGAATCCATCGCCAGTAGCATTCTATTTGACCAATCGATTGTGGACTATCGTGAATTCTTGCCAGAAATCAATATTCCGACACTTCTCTGTTTTGGAAGGCATGAAAAAGTCATTCCTGTAGCTGCAGGGGAACATTTGCATAAAAACATTCCGAATTCCAAACTAGTAGTCTTTGAAGATAGCTGTCATTGTCCATTTATGGAAGAAAGCGATTTGTTTAATGAAACAGTGGATTGCTTCATTCAAAAGGGAGTATAGTCGTACAGGATAGGAAAAAGGGGATGCAGTGACCGTGCCTGCACTCCTTTTAATTATGGATATAATTGAATTTTCTTTTAACTAAACGGTTTCGGCAGGAAATAAAGGGAATACTGGTACTAAGGAAGATAGTAGTGAAGGTTAATGGAATTGATAAATTAAATAGGTAATATTTTTATATCCTTTTCACAGGAATTGGGCTATTATGAGGTGGATTTAAATTGGTGTGATCGTTATCTGTTATTGAGAGAAACTCATGCAGGAAGTGATGGAGAGGATAAAATGGATGATCGTTTACCATACAATGAAATTATAGATGTATGTTTACTTGCGGGAAAAATCATGCTTCAGAACGGAGCGGAAACATCAAGGGTGGAAGATACGATGGTTAGGATCGCTGCAGCGTTTGGGTGCGGTGAATCACACAGTTTTTCGACCCCTACTGGAATTATTTTTTCGCTGGATGGGATGCACCCAGCTTCAAAATTGATCCGAGTTTCCCAACGATCTACAGATTTACATAAAGTGACGCTGGTTAACAGTATATCCCGAAGCATTTCCAGCAAGGAAATGACACCGGAGGAAGCATATTTTCGGTTAAAGCAAATCGAAAAGGCCGGGATGGGGTATCCCATGTGGGTACAGGTCTTTGCTGCATTTATAGCGAGCGGCTGCTTTTTAATCATGTTCCAAGGACAGTGGAATGATTTCATCTGGTCCTGTATAGCTGGAGGTATGGGATTCTCATGCCTGCTTTATTTGCACTGGTTACTGGAAGTTCGTTTTTTTGCTGAATTCATCGCCTCTTTAGTCGTAGGATTAGTAGCTATGTTCTTTGTCCAGATTGGAGTTGGAAGTCATTTGGACACGATAATCATTGGAGCGGTGATGCCTCTTGTGCCAGGGCTGTTAATTACGAATGCAGCCAGGGATTTAATTGCAGGGCATTTGGTTTCGGGTCTATCCAAGGGTGCGGATGCAGGTTTGACTGCTTTAGCCATTGGGGCAGGAATATCGGCCGCTTTTGTTTTCTTATGATTTTAGGGGAGGAAGAATGATGATTGCACAGCTTATTACAAGTTTCATTGCCTCAGCCGCCTTTGGAGTCATCTTCAATGTACCAAAAAATTCATTGTTTCATTGTGGTTTCGTAGGGATGTTAGGGTGGATAATATACTTTGTTCTGGTTGAAAATGAGATAAACACCATCATTGCAACATTAACGGCTGCATTTATCGTTGCGGTCATCAGCCAGTATTTTGCTAAAAGGTATAAAACGCCGATCACGATTTTCAATGTATCGGGAATCATCCCACTCGTGCCTGGAGGTTTGTCATATGATGCGATGAAGCATTTTGTCGGAAATGATTTTTATGTCGCCGTTCAGCTGGCAGCCAAGGTCTTCATGCTGGCTGGTGCCATTGCAATGGGGCTGATCTTTGCAGAAGTCATGAACCAGTTAGTAACTAAGTACAATAGAAGGAAGTTAAGATTGAGAAGTTAAAGGGAATCTTCCTTATGAATAGGTTCTGAATAAAAAGAAAGGAGAGCAGGCCGAACCCTGATCTCCTTTCTTTTTTTATATTTTAAAATAATAATAAATCTAGCTTATATAGGATCTTTCATCCCAGTGTTAGCCGTGACCAAGATTTCGTCGAATTTTTTGGCATCAGCTTTCTTGCTTGACAGAAGTGTTCCAGCGATGGCTGCGATAAACCCAATCGGGATGGAGATGATGCCTGGATTGGCAAGCGGGAATAATGGCTCCCCAACGAATATTGCCGTACCCTCTACAGGTGACCAGACATTGGGACTTAGGAACACAAGCAATAAAGAACTGACCAGTCCAACTATCATGCCCGTGACAGCCCCGGCTGTGTTAAAACGTTTCCAGAATACCGTGAAGACAATGATTGGCAGATTGGCACTGGCAGCGACGGCAAAGGCAAGTGAAACAAGGAAGGCGACATTCATGTTTTGGGCAAATAAGGCAAGGATGATGGAAAGGACGGATACTCCGATGGATGCCCAACGAGCAGCAACGACTTGTTCCTTGTCAGTGGCTTGGCCTTTCCGGATGATGTGGCCATAGAAGTCATGGGCAAAAGCAGATGCTGCCGATAGGACGAGACCTGCTACAACCGCTAAAATGGTTGCGAAAGCAACAGCAGAGACGAAGGCGAACAGGAAGTCACCCCCAATGGCTTCGGCAAGCAGCGGGGCAGCCATATTACCGGCTGCATTCGCAGCTATGATTTTGTCGTATCCAACAAAAGCTGCCGCTCCAAAGCCGAGGAAAATGGTCATTATATAAAAGATGCCAATGATCCACGTGGCATATACTACGGACTTACGAGCTGTGATGGCGTCTTTCACCGTAAAGAAACGGATGAGAATGTGAGGTAGTCCAGCTGTACCGAGTACAAGCGCTAAATTAAGGGATAAAGTATCCAAAGGATCCTTGAATTTGTTACCTGGGTTGAGGAAATCCCCGCCCAAAGGAGTGGCTGTTTTCATTTGCTTGAACATCTCGATCACGCTAAAGTCGAATTTCGCCAACACGATGATGGAGATGATGAATGTACCTGCCATCAATAAAACGGCTTTAACGATTTGGACCCAACTGGTGGCCGTCATACCGCCAAATACGACATATACGGTCATTAAAATACCTACAATGATGACGGAGTAAAGATAATCAATTCCAAGTAAGAGTTTTATAAGGGCACCTGCACCGACTAATTGGGCGATCATATAAAAGGTTGAAATGGAAATGGTGTTAAGGGCAGCAACCCCGCGCACTTTCTTTTCATTGAAACGGGCAGCGATCATGTCCGCCAATGTATACTTGCCAAGGTTACGGAGCGGTTCGGCCACAATATAAAGAACGACCAGATACGCAACCAGAAAACCTATGCTATAGAAAAACCCATCAAATCCAGAGAGTGCGACCATGCCGGCTATCCCCAAAAATGAGGCGGCGGACATATAATCTCCCGCAATGGCCCAGCCATTCTGCCAGCCAGTAAGGCTGCTGTCCGCCGTATAAAAGTCCGCGGTCGTTTTGGTGCGCCGTGAAGCAAAATAGGTAATGACCAATGTTAGTCCGACAATGATTAGAAATAATATAAAAGCAAGTATATTCATTGTGAATTCACCTTTATCCTTTCGCTTCTTTAACGATTTTTTCTACTAATTGGTCAAATTTCGCAGCTTTTTTGGAATAGAGGATGCATAATGTCCAGGTCATGATAAATTGAGCGAAGGCAAAGATCCAGGCCCAGCTGATTGTCCCGAAAGCAATTGAGTTAAGAACTTTAGAATAGGAAGTTAGTATGGGTAGGGTGAAATAAAAGACCATGAAAAAGATCGATAGCGGGACGATGAAATTGCGTTTTTTCCTTAAGAGCTCTTGAAAAGATTGTGATTGGACGATCTTGGTGTAGTCCGTGGAAGCGCTTGCCTCGGTTTCCTTAGCGATTGAATCGTTTGATGCCAAGTTGGTTCCCCCTTCATCATTAATGATTTGGTTTTCATTACCAATTTCCGATAACAGTATCAGTATATATTTTTCAGAATATATTGTAAATTTAAATGCTGAAAATAAGGCATTTTTCGTTCGACATAGTTTTTTACAAGCAAAAGCTGCTTGGTGATTGAAATCAAACACATGGCCATTAAGGAAAAGTTAAGCTTCTTTCACGATACTTGTTTGAACGAAGGAAATCTGAAAGGAGAAAAGTGATGAAAAAGTTGATAATGATAGGTACGGTTTTAGTGCTGGCGATTGGGGGATGCGCTTGGTTTTTCATGAAGGACAATGCGGAGCCTGTAATAGCAAAGTCGGTGACGGCTACAGTTGAAAAGGGAAATCTTGAAGTTCAAATAAGCGGTTCCGGATCGGTCGCCGCAATCAATAGTGAGGACATCACTTCCTCGGTAACGGATGAAGTGGATGAAGTCCTTGTAGCGAAGAATGAATTGGTTGAGAAAGGAGATGTACTCATTACCTTCACGGATGGAAGTGACCCGATAACGGCACCATTCGATGGTACCGTGACAACATTGGATGTAGAAGAAGGAGATCGTGTATCAAGCAGTGAAGTGTTGGCACATGTTACGGATTATAAAAAATTGAAAACCACGATCAGTGTTGATGAATTGGATGTTCCGAGCGTTAAAAAAGGACAAACAGTTGAAATTAAAGCCAGTGCTTTTGAAGATGAAACGTTTACGGGGGAAGTGACCAGTGTAGCAAAGGAAGGTACATATGAGAATGGAGTTTCTTCGTTCGATGTCACTATCAAAATTGACAAACCCGGCGATATAAAAATTGGGATGTCGACTGAAGTGAGCATTTTGACGAATAGTGTAAAAGATGCTTTATATGTTCCAATTGAAGCAGTTCAAATTGACGGTGAAGAAAAGTATGTGAATATACAACAATCCGGTACAACTGAAGGAGCTGCCAGTACAAAAAAAGTGGTTGAGACTGGGATCAGCAATGATAGGTATATTGAAATAACTTCAGGTCTGGAAGAGGGCCAGTTTGTGTCATTGCCCATTACCATCAATGAAAGCTCCACTGGCAGTGACGGCGAAGGAATGAGGGGAGGCCAAGGAGGCGAAATAAGAATGCAGAGTGGCAGCGGAATGCCAAACGGCGGCGGGATGCCGAGCGGCAAGGGAGGTCAGTAAAATGGCGAAACCCATCATAAAAATTAAGAACATGTCTAAATCATATGAATTAGGCGGTGAAACGGTTAAGGCCCTTCAAGATGTCTGTCTTACAATTGATAGAGGCGATTTCATTTCCATCATCGGACCTTCCGGATCAGGGAAATCGACGTTCATGAATATGATTGGCTGTCTTGACAAGCCTGACATAGGTGAATATCTTCTTGATGGAAAAGAAGTGGAAAAAATGAAGGATAATGAGCTGTCTGCGATTCGTAATATAAAAATTGGATTTATCTTTCAAAATTTTAACCTGTTGGCAAAACTGACAGCGTTGGAGAATGTCGAACTTCCCCTGGTTTATAGAGGGGCAAGCGTGAAGGAAAGAAGGGAAGTGGCCAATGCATGCCTTGATATGGTCGGCCTGAGTGACCGGAAGAATCATCTGCCGACCCAACTGTCGGGTGGACAGCAGCAAAGAGTTGCGATTGCAAGGGCACTTGCCGGTAATCCTCCCGTTTTATTGGCGGATGAGCCGACGGGGGCTCTTGATAGTAAAACGAGTAAAGAAGTGCTGCAGATGCTGAAGGAATTGAATGAAAAGGGACAAACAATCATCCTTATAACCCATGATTTGGAAGTGGCAAAAGAAGCAACTCGTGTCGTTCGGATACAGGACGGTCAGCTATTTGAAAATGGAGGTGATTGGATTGAACCTGAGCGAATCAATGAAGATGGCTATTCGCAGTATCAAAACCAATAAAGTCAGAGCATTTTTAACCATGCTTGGAATCATAATTGGTGTTGCCTCCGTAATCGTTCTGGTTTCGATTGGACAGGGTTCCTCACAGTCCGTTCAGGATGAGATCAATAGCCTGGGAACGAACCTGATAACGGTAAGCGTCACGGATACCGACTCCGTGGAGATGACGGATGATACAATTGAACAGTTTAAAGAGCTAAGCGGGATATCGGAAGTGGCGCCTGTGGTCACTGGACGCGTTTATGCTAAAAATGGAGAAGCTTCGGCACAGGTTTCAATGACCGGTGCAACTTCATCCTACTTATCAGTCAGGGATCTGGAGCTCAGTCAAGGCCGGTTTTTGACGGATATGGAAACGGAATTACGCTCCAAGGTCGTTGTCCTGGGATCAGATACAGCCGCCACGCTTTTTGAAAATCAAAAAGCGGTGGACCAGAACGTTCTTATCGGCGGCGTTTCCTATCGCGTGGTCGGTGTGCTTAAATCGGTAGGCACCTCAATGGGATCGAGCGGGGATGATGTAATCATTGCACCGATCACCACTGCTGAACGGGCTACAGGCAGCAGGACAATCGGAACCGTATATTTAAAAGCGGAGAACGAGAATATCATAGATAGGGCGATGTACCAGGTACAAGGTACGATGACCACATCATTCCCGGAACAGAATGATAACTATTCGGTGTCCAATCAAGAAGATCTGATGGATACAATGAGCTCTGTGTCGGATACGTTCACTCTCATGCTTGGCGGCATTGCCAGTATTTCGTTACTGGTAGGCGGAATTGGAATCATGAATATCATGTTGGTTTCCGTCTCGGAGAGGACGAAGGAAATCGGAATTAGAAAAGCAATTGGGGCAAATCGGAAATCGATTCTTCTTCAGTTTTTAATTGAAGCGATGGTCTTGAGCTGCTTAGGGGGATTGTTGGGAGTTGGAATTGGATTGGGGATCGCAAAATTGATTTCAGTTTTTTCAAGCTTAACGATTAGTTATTCATGGTCGGTGACATTGTTTGCCTTCTTATTCTCCATTTTAATCGGGATAATGTTTGGCGTATTTCCTGCCAATAAGGCATCCAGGTTAAATCCAATTCAAGCACTGCGTCACGAATGAACATACAATTTGAGAGAAAGCAGGCGATTAAAAGCCCGCTTTCTTTTGCATATGAAAAAGGATAAAATCAACATATATATCACAATTGAAGCGGCTGGGAGGTACCCTGAATGAAGGTTTTGGTGGTAGAGGATAATGTTTCATTATTAGAGTCGATCCGACAGATTCTGACGGATGAATATGAAGTCGATACAGCAGATAATGGGGAAGATGGGCTATTCATGGCTCAGCAAAGTATATACGATATCATCATTTTGGATGTAATGCTTCCGGGAATCGATGGGTTTGAAATCGTACGGAAAATCAGGGAAGCAAAAATCGATACAAGTGTCTTGTTTTTGACGGCAAAAGATGCGCTTGAGGATCGTGTCAGAGGATTGGAAATGGGTGGCGATGATTATTTAGTCAAGCCGTTCCAGGCACCGGAACTTAAGGCCAGGATTCGTGCCCTGCTTCGTAGGAGCGGCATTATATCGCTTGCGCAGCATGTGAAATACCGTGGTATTGAACTGCTGGAAAAGGAAAAGGATATTTTGGTTGATGGAAAGGTCATTAAAATGACCTTGAAACAGTTTGAATTACTGGAGTACCTAATTCAAAATAATGGGAAAATATTGACCCGAGAGCAAATTTTCGACCGCATTTGGGGGTTTGATTCAGATACCACGATTGCCATTGTCGAAGTGTTCATCCATCATCTTAGAAAAAAGCTGGAACCTTTCAATTATCATAAAGATATTCAAACCGTACGCGGTATTGGTTATATGCTAAAACAACCATAAGGGGATCATTATGTTCCAAAAAACAAGGCTTCAACTAACATTATTGAATTCTATCGTCTTTATTGTCTTAATAGCCATTTTAAGCAGAACGATTTATTTCTATACGGAAAATCAGATCTATAAGGATGTCAATGATTCACTTAAAAAGGATTACAGGGATTTCAATAATGGCGGCATGCCAGGCGGACGTCCGCAAGGTGAGTTTCTCTTAGGACCGGGACCGAGTGTCATCGTTTGGGGACCGGATGATACGATCATTGAGCCAAGACTGAGTGTAGATAATTTTTTTAAGGTTAATGAATCGGAATTTTACCCTGAAAGATTTGATGAGATTGAAGAGATATCGGTGAATGGATACACGTATCGGGCCCTTTCCACCCAAGTCGATACGGGGTATGGAGAGATGGCCGTACAATTCATCAGGAATGTGGATACAGAAAAGGATATGCTCGATCGCTTGCTGCTCATATTGTTTGTTGGTGGAGGAATTGGAAGTCTAGTGGCGGTAGGCGCAGGCTATCTTCTGGCAGGACGGGCTTTGATACCGGTCAAGAAATCCTGGGATCAGCAGCAGCAGTTTGTCTCGGATGCTTCGCATGAAATTCGAACGCCGCTTGCTGTCATTCAATCGCGGGCTGATTTGCTGTTTCAATCACCGAATGCGACAATCGAGGAAAAAGCCGTTGATATATCCATCATTTCGAAAGAAGTCCGGCGATTGAATAAGCTTGTTAACGGACTTTTGACCTTGACCAGAACTGATTCGAATCAAATGGAGGTTAAGAAATCGAACTTTTTTCTTGATGACTTACTTATGGATATCGTGGAACAGTATACGGATATCGCTTCTTTTCAAGAGAAGTCAATCATTAGCCATGCTCCCGAACAGGTGGTGTTTCATGGTGATAAAGAGAGAATCCATCAGCTATTGGTGATATTGGTGGACAATGCCATGAAATTTACCGAGGAAGGCGGGGAGATTTCCCTATCCTGCATCAAGAATGCCTCATCCATCATTCTTACTGTGGAGGATAATGGAAAAGGCATTCCGCAGGAAGAGCTCCCCTTGATTTTTAACCGTTTTTACCAAGTGGAGCAATCCCGTTCAGCAAATGAAGGCTCTGGGTTAGGTTTATCCATAGCCAAATGGATTGTAAACACACATCAAGGGAACATCAAGGTTACGAGTGAACTGAATGAACGCACCCGTTTTGAAATCACTTTTCCGAGAAATCAAAGGAAAAGCTAATCTACCTTTAGATGCCATCCAATACGAAAAGACCCTTACTTTCTTCCTTGTTGCTTAAGGAAAAATTAAGGGTCTTTTTAGATAATCATCTTATAATTACAGTTATTTTCGGAGGGGAATCATTGATGAAAAGACTTGGTAGGTTACACTTTTTGGTTGGAATATTGGCTTCGGTCCTCTTAATGGCCCAAGCAGTCATCGGGATCATGATGTATGTGGATGGCAGCGGCACTGAACCCATGAACCGACAAGCGGTGATGGGTCAGCCTGCCGACCGCAACACAACAGAAACGGATGATACGGAAGAATCGGCTAATAGCAGTACGGCGACCGATGATTCATCTACGGAAACGGCATCTAATGATACGCAGGGCACTTCACAAGGCGGGCCTAATGGTTCCGGGACTCCAGGGGAGATGCCAAGCGGTGGCGGTTTCCAAGGCAGAGACTCATTTGCAGGGAAATTCATCGACTTTTATCAAGGGGCAGGTGGCTTGGCCGCATCCATCATCATCTTTGTAATTGGAGGCGCTGGATTAGCGACAACGGTGATATCCAGAAAAACAGCTGCCTAAATAGTCGGTACTATTTGAGGAAAGAGAAGGTTCCTTTCGGAGGGGAGCCTTCTTTTTTAATTCACGAAACCCATTATTGTCACTAATTGTTATTTTAAAAAGGGAAATAATAATTGCACTTAAAAAAATATTAGTTTAATATAGACTTCTGAGAGGTACGTACATGTATTTTGGATGAAAGAGAAAACGTTTGCATAAATTTTTTGAGGGTATCCTACTATTAATGCACGAACATTAAATTCACCCTTAGTGGAGGCAGAATATATGAAATTTCTGATTGCAATTTTAGGACTGCTTATTGTTTTTGGACTAGCTATCTTAGTCAGCAGTGACCGGAAGAAAGTTAAAATCAAACCGATCATCCTCATGGTGGTCATTCAGCTTATTTTAACTTATTTATTATTAAACACGAAGTTTGGCTTAGTGATCATCAATTCGATTGCCGATGGTTTCGGAAAACTCTTAGAATGGGCAAATGAAGGGATCACCTTTGTATTTGGCGGGATTGTAAACGAAGGAGCATCGCCCTTCTTTTTAAATGTCCTTCTTCCTATCGTATTCATCTCAGCTTTAATCGGGATTTTACAGCACTTCAAGATCCTTCCGTTCATCATGAAGTGGATTGGATTCCTTCTAAGTAAGGTGAATGGAATGGGTAAATTGGAATCTTACAATGCGGTTGCATCAGCAATAGTGGGCCAATCCGAGGTTTTCATAACCTTGAAAAAACAACTCGGTGCCATTCCGCCATCTCGCATGTATACGCTTTGTGCATCAGCCATGTCAACTGTATCGATGTCGATCGTTGGCGCTTATATGACGATGATTGAACCAAAGTACGTTGTGACGGCAATTGTTATTAACATGTTTGGTGGATTTATCATCGCATCCATTATCAATCCTTATACCGTAACGGATGAAGAGGATATTCTCCCTGTTGAAGAAGGGGCAGAGAAGCAGTCTTTCTTCGAAATGCTTGGGGAATATATCATGGATGGATTTAAGGTTGCTATCACTGTAGCAGCAATGTTAATTGGTTTCGTTGCATTAATCGCAGGGATCAACAGCGTATTCGACATGATCTTCGGCATCAGCTTCCAAGACATCATGGGGTATATCTTTGCACCGTTTGCCTTTATCATGGGTATACCGATTTCAGAAACCGTGACTGCTGGCGGAATCATGGCGACGAAACTGGTAACCAATGAATTCGTTGCCATGCTGAGCTTAGGGGACGCATCAGCAGCCTTGAGCGAAAGGACGATAGGAATCGTTTCGGTTTTCTTGGTTTCATTCGCTAATTTTTCATCAATTGGAATCATTGCCGGTGCAGTCAAAGGACTTCATGAAAAACAGGGAAATGTTGTGGCCCGTTTCGGCTTGAAGCTGCTTTACGGTGCGACTCTTGTCAGCATCCTATCAGCGATCATTGTAAGTGTGATACTTTAAATAACAGATTTAACATAAAAGGGCACTTGGGTTTACTCCTAAGTGCCTCTTTTATATATGTACAGCAAAGATAGAAATTTTTGAATTTGAAGGTGTTTGGCTTGCTGGTATATAATACATAAAATGACAGGCGTGAAAGGGGAGTTTTAGGATGACGATGGATGTAAAAGAAACAGCTATCTTTGCAGGAGGCTGCTTTTGGTGCATGGTTGCTCCCTTTGATGAAATGGATGGTATTATTTCAGTGACATCAGGTTATACAGGAGGTAAATTTGCCGCTCCTAGTTATAAACAAGTGATTACCGGTTTGACCGATCATGTTGAAGCGGTGCAAGTGGTATTCGATCCATCAATCATTTCCTATAAAACCTTATTGGAGATATTCTGGCGCCAAATCGATCCTACGGATGACGAGGGGCAGTTCTCGGATAGGGGAAAGCAATACAAGGCAGCCATTTTCTATCTAAATGAACGTCAGAAACAGGAGGCAGAACAATCGAAGGAATATTTAATGGTGAGCGGGAGGTTTAAGAAACCTATTGTTACGGGTATTCTACCTTCGGGGAAATTTTACGCCGCTGAGGAATATCATCAAGAGTTCTATCGGAAAAATCAATTTCGCTATGCATTGTATCGTAAAGGTTCAGGACGGGATGCTTTCATTAAAGAAAATTGGCCTAAGAATAATGCACACCTTAGAAAGACCTTAACGGAGAGTCAGTTTCATGTCACCCAGGAAAATGGCACGGAGCCGCCTTTCGATAATGCCTATTGGGATCATTTTGAAGAAGGCATCTATGTGGATGTCGTTTCTGGGGAGCCCCTATTCAGTTCGCGGGACAAGTATGATAGCGACTGTGGGTGGCCTAGCTTCACGAAGCCCATCATGTCTGCAAGTGTCAATGAAAAAATCGATCTCAGCCACCGAATGACCCGGACCGAGGTGCGCAGCAGGGAAGCCGATTCCCACCTTGGACATGTTTTTCCTGATGGTCCAAGTCCTAAAGGCACGAGATATTGCATAAACTCTGCTGCCCTTCGATTCATTCCTAGAAATGAAATGGAGAAAGAGGGATATGGAGACTTATTATTACTTTTTAAAATGAAATAACTAGGGAGATAGGGGAACACTAATGGATAAAATAGATGAACATTTATATCGATATATCCTTGATAACTCATCCAAGATTACGGAAAACTGGCTGGCTTTAAGGGAAAAGCAGTCTGGATCCATCTATTCAATAGATTCTAATGAGGAAATCGAAAAGCTGCTTAAGGAACAGAATACATTGACGATCAAGACAGTGACCAGTGCTTTACTTGAAGATAAAACTGCTTTTATTGAAACGATGGAGCAGTGGGCCACACTTGTTGCGAAGAGCAGGGTTGAATCGGACACCCCTATTTACGAA
The DNA here is from genome assembly GCF_044762725.1 of Peribacillus sp. NPDC096447. Lineage (NCBI taxonomy): Bacteria > Bacillati > Bacillota > Bacilli > Caryophanales > Bacillaceae > Peribacillus > Peribacillus sp. NPDC096447. The sequence goes on along the minus strand of NZ_JBIWEV010000004.1, from coordinate 516,487 downwards.
GTGTTGGAAGCGCTTAATAAGGTTCGCGAAACATATTGGGCCTTCATCACTGATTATATGCTTATGGATACGAAGATAACGAAGGATACAATCATCCGGTGGAGCCGGCTTATTAATCGTGCCTTCGATCAATTGAACCGTGAGTTCACTGAGCAGTATTACCTTTTGACAAAAGAACGGCTCCTTGCACAACAGGAGCTGATTAATGAACTGGGCGCACCTGTCATTCCCATTGTTGATGCCATTGCGGTATTGCCGTTAATCGGTGAAATCGATACCTATCGGGCAAAGGAAATTTTGAATGGGACTCCAAGCAAATGCATTAGCAAAAATATCACACACTTATTCATCGATTTATCGGGGGTCTCCCTTTTGGATACGATGGTTGCCCAACAGATCTATCAATTGATAAGTACCCTGAACCTGTTAGGCATTCAATCGACCATTTCCGGGATTCGTCCTGAAGTGGCCCAGACATCGATTCAGTTAGGTCTTGATTTTAGTCAGGTTTCGACACATAGTACTCTTAAACAGGCCCTTTCCAAGCAAGGGATCAAACTTTACGAGAAAAAGTGATATAAGGGTGCAGAAAATGAAAAAGAACCAGATCCCGTTAGGAATCTGGTTCTTTTTCGTGATTCTATAACTTGAATGAACTTTTCAACCCGACGATTTGGTTGAAGACCAAGTGATTGGCCGCAGTGAGTTTTGAATCAACATTATAATAGCCATGCCTGAAGAATTGGAATTTATCCTGAGGCTTAACATCTTTCATGTTAGGCTCGACAAATCCTTGTAAAATTTCTATAGAATCAGGGTTTACCCGGTCCAGGAATGATTTTTCTTCCTCTTCATCATCTTCCTTATCCAAGATTAAAGGCTGATAGTTGCGGAATTCCGCTGAAACGGCTTGTGAAGCTTCGACCCAGTGCAATGTACCTTTCACTTTACGGCCAGTGAAGCCAGATCCGCTTTTCGTTTCAATATCGTATGTGCAGCGAAGTTCAATGACGTTACCGGCATCGTCTTTTATCACTTCTTCACATTTAATGAAATAAGCATGTTTCAAACGGACTTCATTGCCCGGGAAAAGTCGGAAATACTTTTTCGGCGGGTTTTCCATGAAATCGTCCTGTTCGATATATATTTCACGTGAAAACGGGATTTGGCGTGTGCCCATTTCCGGAACTTCCGGATTGACCTCGGCATCCAGCCACTCAATCTCGCCTTCCGGATAGTTGGTGATGACCACTTTAAGCGGGTTCAGGATGGCCATAGTCCGTGGAGCCTTCAGCTTTAAGTCTTCCCGCACGAAATGATCAAGCATCTGAGAGTCCACGACACCGCTTGTTTTGGCGACACCTATCTCTTGGCAGAATGCACGAATCGCTTCGGGTGTATACCCGCGTCTCCGCAAGCCTGAAACAGTAGGCATCCGGGGGTCGTCCCAGCCGTCCACGAAGCCCTCATCGACAAGCTGCTTCAGTTTTCGCTTGCTCATTACTGTATTGGTCAGGTTAAGACGGCCAAATTCATATTGTTTTGGTTTGCTTTCCATTTCACAATTCTCAACGATCCAGTCATAAAGAGGTCGTTGATCTTCGAACTCAAGCGTACAAATGGAGTGTGTGACTCCCTCGATGGCATCTTCAATTGGGTGGGCAAAGGCATACATTGGGTAGATGCACCATTTGTTGCCGGTATTATGGTGTTCAGTATGGGAGATACGGTATATGACGGGATCACGCAAATTAATGTTAGGTGAGCTCATATCGATTTTTGCACGCAAGACTTTTGCGCCGTTTTCGAATTCGCCGCTGCGCATCTTTTCAAATAGTTCAAGATTTTCCTCGACGGTTCTATTGCGGTAGGGGCTGTCTTTCCCCGGCTCTGTCAGCGTTCCGCGATATTCACGGATTTGGTCGGCATTAAGGTCGTCCACATATGCCAGTCCTTTATTGATGAGCAGCACAGCTCTTTTATACATTTCATCAAAATAGTCGGAAGCGAAGAAAAGGTTATCCCAGTCGTAACCGAGCCACTTTACATCTTCCTTTATGGAGTTTACAAACTCAATATCCTCTTTCAATGGATTCGTATCATCGAAACGAAGGTTAGTTTTCCCATTGAAATCATCAGCCACCCCAAAATTCAAAATGATTGATTTGGCATGCCCGATATGTAAATATCCGTTCGGCTCAGGAGGGAAGCGGGTGATGACATGATCATGTTTTCCGGACTCTAGGTCATCTTTTATAATATTTTTAATAAAATTCGAAGAGTTATTTTCCAACTGAATTCGACCTCTTTCATTTATATACTTCTTTTAATTTTACCTGTATATATACCATAAATACAGATATTTTTCCATGTTCGAGCCGGAATCAGGGTTTATCTGAAACAATTCATCAAGTATTTAGTTTGTACAATCAGAGCGGAAATATCCCTAAAACTTTGATCATGTAATTTAGGGAAGTACCTAACTGGATATTAAAGAAACCAATAAATCGTTTTTCATTCAAAAAAAGCAATACAGGAATTCACGCCTGTATTGCTTATAATCTCGCTAGCAGACAGATTTTAGAATTAAAATCAAAAGAATGTCGTTTGCAAAAATTCTTTTGTACGCTCTTCTTTTGGATTGGTGAAGAATTCTTTTGGCGGTCCGCTTTCGACAACCCTCCCATTATGCATGAAGACAATCCAATCCCCGACTTCACGTGCAAAGCTCATTTCATGTGTAACGACTACCATTGTCATCCCTTCCAAGGCAAGTTCCTTCATCGTGGCAAGAACTTCCCCGACAAGTTCGGGATCCAGAGCCGAGGTGGGCTCATCAAAGAGCAGGATATCAGGCTTCATGGCAAGGGCGCGGGCTATGGCAACACGCTGTTTTTGCCCACCTGAGAGCTTGCTTGGATAGACATCCGCTTTATCTGATAAACCGACTTTGGCAAGCAATGACTTTGCTTCTTCAATCGCTTGGGCCTTAGGGACCTTTTTGACATGTGTCGGTGCTTCGATGACATTTTCCAGTACGGTCATATGAGGAAAGAGGTAGAAATGCTGAAATACCATTCCGACTTTCTCTCGAATTTTATTAATATCATGGGTACCCGGATTGATTTCCGTTCCTTCAATGAGGATTTGGCCGCTGTCTTTCTTCTCTAAATAATTCAAACAGCGGAGCAGGGTGCTTTTTCCGGAACCGCTCGGTCCGATCAGACAGACAACATCGCTATCGAGTACCTTCATATCAATATCTTTAAGTACATGCAGGTTTCCATACGATTTATTTAAATTCCTTATCCGAATCATTTCTTTTTGTTCCATTTCAATTCCCCCTATCGATCACTGATGGACAGTTTCTTTTCGAATAAATTGACGATAATGGTCAGGAAAGCCACTAGAATCAAGTAGTAGACCGCAACAATCAATAAATAAGTCATTTCATCGAAGTTATTCGAGCCTAACGTAGTGGCTACATTAAACAGCTCATTCATGGATATGAAGGCTGCCAGTGATGAATCCTTCAGTCCGATGATGAATTGGTTGCCAAGCGGCGGCAATGCGCGGCGGAAGGCTTGAGGCAAGATGATTCTCCTTAAGGTGAGCGAATTGCTCATGCCAAGGGAGCGTCCGGCCTCCATTTGGCCTTTGTCGATGGATTGAATCGTACCACGTAAAATCTCAGAGATATAAGCTCCATTATGGAAGGCCAGGGCAAGTGACGCCGCCCAGAAGTCCGGCAGTAAGAAGAGATTGCTGATACCGAAATAGAGTATGAATATCTGTACGATTAAAGGTGTTCCACGTACCAGGAATACATATGTATCTGAAATCCATGCAAGAATTTTTATATTGGATATTTTTAAAAGTGCAAATAGCAACCCGATGACGATACCTACCAATATGGAGACTACCGTCAGTTCCAATGTGAGGAGCATGGCTCGGATGAATACGTCCGAGGAGCTAAATAATGTATCAAAAAAATGTGAAAAACTTGGCAATGTAATGACTCCCTTTCTATCAATCTTTATTCTGGCTTAGTTGTGATGTCCTCACCAAAGTATTTTTTGCTGATTTCCGCAAGAGTTCCATCTTCCCGGAGGTTTTCAAGTGCTTCGTTGATGCGTGCAAGCAGCTGAGGGTTGTCGTTAGGCAGTACGATGGCCTGCTCGCTTCGTTCGATCAATTGCCTTCCTTCGATGTCGAAACCTTCCTTGGTCGCTTCCTTGCCGGTTACGAAGTCGGTGATGACGGCATCATGCCGTCCTCCGCTCAATGCTTTCAGGGCGGTGATATCACTGTCATAGGTTTTTACATTGGTTGTATATTTTTCTGCTGTGGTTGCGTACGTAGAGCCTTTAGAAGCCGCAACTTCCTTACCCTTTAAATCTTCAACCGTTTTAATATCACTATCCGAACGGACGAAAATTTGAGGACCTGAGTAGTAATAAGGGGTCGAGAAGGCAACATGTTTACTTCGTTGTTCATTGATTGTATGACTCGCGACCGCGGCATCTGCCCGACCGGTTTTAACACCTTCCACGATACCTTTGAACTTTATCCGTTTAGGCACTGGTTCTAGGTCGAGTTCCTTTGCAATTGCATCGCCGACTTCAATATCGAACCCGGTTACGGTCATGTCATCATTGACATAACTGAATGGCTTGAATTCGCCTGAGGCAGCGAAAACAAACTGGTCCTCATTGATCAGCTTACTCCCATCCTCCAGCTGGTCCTTTTCAGCACAGCCGGACAGGAGACCAAGAACAGCCAGAATGGATACAATGAATGTAACTGATGATTTCATGATAATTTCATTTCCCCCTTTGAAAAAAACTAATAGAATGGTCTATACCCTTATGAGGCTTTGAATAACCTTATTAACTAGGGAAAATAAAACTGAAATAAAAAAGGTAGTCCAGATCATACCGACATTTCATTCAAGAATCCCCCTTCACTATGCATTTCATAAAGGTTCTCGGCCTTTGCCTTCATTTCCTTTAAATTCACCAGTTATTTATTGGAAGAATGATAGTGCCTATTAATAGAGGATGAGAACTATTGTCTAAAATCATTCCAAACGTAACATAAGAAATGATTTTTAGAGTTTCAATATATAAATAATTTATTTCATTATTTGAATTTTCTTAATTTTAAGAAACAGGAGAGAGGTGCTTATATATAGGATATGACGGAGCAAATTCTTGTAAGCAAAAATTTTAAATGTGTTGTATAAGTACGTGATTTATTACTACTGTATAATCTGTTATGGAATAAAATTGGAATGTTCAGATGGTGTGTCCGCCAACAAACTCCCGTATTTATTGACTGACTTTAATTTTGCCCATGAATTGAAGTATAATATAGCAAAATAGAAGAAGGGCAGTTGGGAAAATGGTTAGCAACTTTGTGCAAGAACAGTTACAGGAATTTCGCGAAAGAAATCAAGATAGGGGACGTTTGATTATAAAATGTCCGGACCAGCCAGGAATTGTTTCGACAGTTACTGCCTTTCTTAAAGAGTATGATGCAAATATTGTTGAATTGAGTCAGTATTCGATGAATCCTGAGGGCGGTACCTTTTTCACCAGGATCGAGTTCGATTGTCCAGGATTGAATGACAAGGCAGCGGATATGCAACTGGCATTCCAGGAGGTTTCGACAGCATTCTCGATGCAATGGACATTTAACCATGTCAGTGATCTGAAGAGGACGGCAATCTTCGTTTCGAAGGAACCGCATTGCCTTCTGGAATTGCTATGGGAGTGGCAAAGCGGGGATTTATTGGCTGATATTGCGCTAGTCATCAGCAACCATGAAGATACCAGGGAAATTGTCGAATCGATGGGCATCCCGTTTTATTACATTCCTGCAAATAAGGATATACGTAAGGAAGTGGAGACTAAACAGCTTGGACTTCTGGAAGAATTCAAGGTGGACCTTATTGTATTGGCCAGGTATATGCAGATATTGACGCCGGACTTCGTAGCGGCCCATCCAAACAGAATCATCAATATCCATCATTCATTTTTACCTGCCTTCATTGGAGCCCGGCCATATGAACGAGCTTATGACAGAGGTGTTAAGCTGATAGGGGCGACTTCCCATTATGTGACGAATGATTTGGATGAAGGTCCAATCATCGAGCAGGATATTGAACGTGTGGACCATCGTGATTCTGCCGGGGATATGAAGAAAATCGGTCGTTCAGCTGAACGCAGGGTGCTGGCACGTGCCGTTAAATGGCATTTGGAGGACCGCGTTCTTGTTCATGAAAATAAAACGGTAGTCTTTTAAAGTGAAAATCCCCCCTTTGGGTTGCCAAGGGGGGATTTTAGGATGGAATTTAGTGAGTGCTAGTACGTGTACTCCACCCTTACTGAGGCAGTGATGTTCAATTCACCAGGCTGAATCGGGGTAGTCGCCATTTTTGAAAATGTACTTGTTTGGTAATGCATTGGGGTTGCCGTTTCAGATAGCTCTTCAACCTGATTAGGGACTGGGTTCAATGAAATTCCCAGTGTTCGAGCCATGGAGAGTGCTTTTTCGTATGCATTTTTTAAGGCGAGAGAAAGTGCCTGATTATAGTATGCATCTGGATTGGATAAAGAGAAGCGGATGCTGGTGATTGAATTGGCGCCGCTTCTGACGGCCGTGTCGATTATGCTGCCTATTTTCTCGATGTCGGACGTTTGGGCTTGTATGATGTGCTGGACTTTGTAGTTCTTGAACAATTCCTTTCCGTCAATATAATCATATTGTGGATCGATTCTGTAATCACTCGTTTTCAATTGCTCTTCGGGAATGCCTGTGGATTTAAGTGATGCGATGACATTTGCGATTGCTTGGGAATTGGCTTGCTGTGCCTTTTGCGGATCCTTATCCTCTGTTATGACTCCAAGGGTGATCGTGGCTTGATCCGGAGCAGCAGATAGCGTCTCTGAGCCGGAAACTTTCAATGTATGTTCATCATTGCGGTAATAATCCCTTTCGGGGGCATTGTATTCTTGATTCATTTTGACACCAGCCTTTTTAAAGAGATAATCTCACCCCTATTGTACGAATTATGAACGGGAAACATGATTGAAATATCCCCATCGTCATTATTTCGGTCAAATGATCATAAAAAAACACTCGGCCAAGACCGAGTGCGCATTACTTATGAATGACTTGAACCCTGCCAACCTGCCCATCAGTCAATCTTACTTTAATTCCATGAGGGTGAGTGCTGGAGTTGGTTAAAATATCCTTTACAGTGCCGCTTGTCAGTTTTCCGGTGCGTTGATCTGCTTTAAGTACAATGTCCACAGAGGTACCTGGGGTAATATCTTTCCGGTTTTTACCGTTCATGTTCAATTCAATCCTTTTCAGAGTTATTTGCAACCATTCAATCATGCAGTAACTTCAGTATAAGGAAAACGGCGGGGCTAGTCGAATATTAGATAAAATCAAAAATTGACCATCAGCGTATTTTTTTCAATGGTTCGACAGCAGGGCCATTTAACACTTCACCAGCGATGGAGTAGCGGGAGCCATGGCATGGGCAATCCCAAGTACGGTCGCCGCTATTCCAGGCAACTTCACAACCCATGTGTGTACATGTGGAATCAACGATATGAAGCTGGCCATCATGGTCACGGTAACACCCAGCTTTGTCACCATTCACCTTCACGATTGCTCCTTCATCAATACCTAAGTCTTCCGGCGTTTTATGAGTGACCGCCAATTTGCCTTTGATCAAATGCTTCGCTACATCAGCATTATCTTGGACTATATTCTTCATGCCTTTTAAACGGGCAGGATCATACAATTCCGCATACCGGTTTTCTCTTTGCAAAACCCGGTCAGTTAAGATCTTGGCCGCAATCGACCCATTCGTCATTCCCCATTTCGCATAGCCGGTAGCTATCAGGATGTTTGGATGATTGGATGTCACTGGTCCGACGAAGGGGATCTTATCCGGTGTCACAATATCCTGTGCCGACCAGCGGTAGGGAATTTCCTTCACATCGAAATATTGGGAACTAAAGTCCTTCAGTGCTTCATAATGCTCGATCATCGGGATTCCCTGGCCTGTTTTATGACCATCCCCGCTGACTAGTATAAGTTTTTCCCCATTGTCCAATTCCGTATAGCGAAGGGAGCGGGTAGGGCTGTCTGCACTGTAATACATCCCGCCGGGATATTCCTGTTCAGTCTTGATACCGAGTACATAGGACCTATCTACATGAACACGGGCAAAGTATAAGCCCATTTCATCATTAAAAGGGAAGTGGGAGGCAACGATGACCTGATTGCTTTTGATTGTATGTCCAGTATCGGTCAGGACGGTCGCTGGATCGCCATCTTCAATCTTCATTGCCGTTGTCCGTTCATAAATGGTGCCTCCGCTTTCGAGAATTGTCGAAATGAGGGCAGTTAAGTATTTCAACGGATGAAATTGTGCTTGATCTTTCATTATCACAGCAGCCTTACAAGGAATGGAGAAAGGGATATTCTCTGCATAATCCCCGCGAATGCCGAGTTTTTGATAGGCTTTCAGCTCATTTTGGATTTTGCTTTTATATTCCTCAGTATTTGCGTACACATAGGCATCCTGTGCAGTCAAATTACATTCGATGGAATGCTCTTCTACCAAGTCTTTAATTAGCTTCATTCCATCTGAATTGGCTTCATAATAAAGTTTGGCCTTTTCTTCGCCATGGTCAGTGATCAACTGATCGTATATCAAGCCATGCTGGGCCGTGATTTTTGCTGTAGTGTGTCCTGTCGTCCCATTAAGGATTACGCCAGCATCAATCAGAGTGACCTTAACTCCTTGTTTAGCTAGTAGATAAGCAGAAGTGATTCCAGTAATTCCGCCGCCCACTATTAAGACATCCGTGGTTATGTCTGTATCTAGTTTAGAAAAAGAAGGGAAAGTTAACTCACTGCGCCAATACGGTTCCGGAAATCGGGGAAGGTCTGTATTTTTTTCAGTCATTTGAATACCTCCATACAGTTCATTAGTAAATTGTCCATTTATTACCATACCCAAATCCGCTGTTTATACGCTTATTTTTGTAAGAAGAAAGAGTAAAAAAATACATTATTTGGTTTGTTTACAAAAATGTACACATGTAAACAAAAATAGATGTAACGTACACAAATAAGTGTACATGTTTACAAACACGTACACATGGCTATATATAAGGTGTTTACATATTTGTTCCTGTTGTAAACAATTCGAAAATTAGCTACTATTAATGAAGCATTGACTATCGTGGAAACTTTTTCAGCTTCCAGAATCGTGGAGAGTAGAGCCGTTAAATATTTTAAAGGGGTGAAACTGTGCTTGGATCATGGAAGATTTACAAGGAATGGAGAAAGGGGTTTCTTCTGCATAATCCCCGCGAATGGTTAGTTTCGATAGGCTTTTAGTTCTTTTGGAATTTTACTTTTATATTCCTCAGAATTTGCGTGAATATAGGTATCCATTGCAGTCAAATTACATTCAATGGAATGTTCTTCTACCAAGTCTTTGATAAGCCCATTCTTCTGCATTGGCTACATAATATAGTTTGGCTTTCTCTTCACCATGTTTTAGTGAACAAACAAATTGTAAATCAGGCCATGCTGTGGTTTGTCCTGTTAATCCATTAAGGATTTCGCTAGCTTCTATCAGTGTAACTTAATACCTTGTTTAGCTGAGTAATCCCTGTAATTCCGCCGCCTACTATTAAGTAAGATATCAGAGTTTATATCTGTTTCTAGTTTAGAAAAAGATGGGAAAGTTAACGAACTGCGCCAATAGGGTTCCGGAAACCGGGGAAGGTCTGTATTTTTTCAGTCATTTGAATACCTCCATACAGTTCATTAGTAAATTGCCCATTTATTACCATACCCAATCCGCTATTTATACGCTTGTTTTTGTAAGAAGAAAGAGTAAGAAAATAATACATTATTTGGTTTGTTTACAAAAATGTATACATGTAAACAAAAATAGATGTAATGTACACAAATAAGTATACATGTTTACAAATGCGTACACATGGCTATATATAAGGTGTATACATACTTGTTCCTATTGTAAACAATTTGAAAACAATTCGACAAATATAGCTACAACTTATGAAGGATTGACTATCGAGGCAACCTTTTCTATCCTTAAAGGGAAAGCTTCACTTAAAATTTTTTTCTATAAAAAAGGGGATGTTTTTAGATGAGTTCTAGAATCGCAGCAGTAGACGTAGGAAATGATGCTATCAAGGCTATTTTTGGAAAGCTAGAGTCTGAACTATATATACCAAATGTCATTGCAAAAGACATAGAGGACCGTCCGGTCATTGGGATTGAGGAACTTGATGAAAAAAACCCATTGGAAGGGATTCATATCAGGGTCCATTCACCAGCCCTTCAAGATAATAATGCGATTTATCGCGTTGGGAACTTGGCGACAAAAAGTGATAATCCTACCGAATTGGATTTAGGAAGCAGTAAATCGGAAGAAGATCAAACATTAGTCATGCTTTTTGCTGCTCTTGCATTAGACGCTGCCAAGTTGGGGGACAACGATACATTCAAAAAAGTGAATAACGTTGTGGAAGCCAATTATACGCTTGGAACAGGCTTGCCTCTTCGTGAGGTTAAAGAAGGAAAAGACGTCGGGTACCGCTCGAAATTACTTGGTTCAGTCCACCAGGTGGAATTTTTAATTACCCCTAAATACCAAGGCATGAAGGTTAATATCAAATTCGATGAAGTGAAAGTCTATCCAGAGGGATTTGCTGCATACATAAATTTGGTCATGGATAAAGATTTGAATATCATTAACCGTGAATTGATCGATAGAAGGATCCTCATCCAGGATATCGGTGGATTATCGACGGATATCGCTGTCATTAAAAATCGTAAAGTTGACGATGACAAGGCACAAGGATTCAATTTGGGAGTAGCTGAAGCCCTTGAATCGATTCGTGAAGAAATCAGGAAGAAGCATGGTGTCGAGCTGGATAGCAGGCGCGACGTCGTTGAAATCATCACGAAGAAAAACGATCGCAATCATATTATGGTTCGCGGAAGCCGGACAAGCGTCCATGATATCGTCGACCGCATTTTAGGTGAACTGGCCAAAAAGCAATATCGTCACCTGCGCAACGTATGGCAAAAAAATTCCCAAACGGAAATCTGCTATTTTGTAGGCGGGGGATCGATTGTCCTGAAAGATTACTTGAAAACATTGAATCAAAATTTCGATGGCTACAATATAGACTTTTTCGAAGATGAACGGGAAAGCGTTTGGATGATGGCAAACGCCTATTATAAATTGATTTCGGACTTTAATCGCCGCCGGAATGCAAAGGAACAGAATCAGTCACAGCAAAAGAAGAAAGAACAAAGAACGGGCTCCATTAAATAGGTGAGAGAATGAAAAAAACAGCTTCTTCTGAAATTAAAAGAGGACAAGCCATCACTTTTCGTATCCCTTCGGATGTATCAGACTATACGTTAAGACAGCTGCAGAAATTGAAGGAAACGGAAAGAAGGAATTTTTCCAGTAAAATTGCCGAGTATGTTCTCGATGGAGTCGGGCAATCCTCCCATCAGGATCGGGAAATGATTGCCCTGCCCATGCCGAACAAACTAAGCAAATCTCAGCGTGATTGGCTCAAGCATTCCCACTCAGAAGCTATGCTTGGAACGATTATGTACCACCTTTTATCCGATCCTTTACGCGCTACGGCCCTGCTTGCCTCTTTGAACAATAATGAACTGAATGAGGAACTGTATGTGCAGGCCGAGCCTGAAGAAAAGGAAGCAGAAGTTCATGAAGACCTGCCTAAGAAGGACCTGGATGACTTTGATTGGAGTTTGGATGAACACGAACAACAAGTGGAAGAATCCGAACCGGAAGAGGAAAATCTCGACGATCTTCTGGGTGATTTTCTTGATCAAATGAACCAATAAACTTTTGGAGGATATTTGACGATAAGTTGGATGTCCTCCTTTTTTTTGCGGGGGTTAATGACACAAACCCCTTTGGACTGGACATCAGCCTTTTCCCGTAAACAATCGGGGAAAGGCTTTTTTTCGTGACGGATGCACATTCCTGCTTTTGAATAAACACACATCAACCGGCCATTCACTTTTCAATAGTGTGGGCTGTTTCTCACAATCACAATCCGGTTACCGCTTTATTCCATACAAATTAGCTGTAAGTTTAAGCGACTGTTCCAAAATTAACACATGTTATGTTGATTTTGAGAAATGCACATTTCACTTCCTATGTAACATTAGATGTGCACCCCCTCCTTTCCAGGTCGAATATGGTGTCCTGGTTTCTGCCCTGGAATATGCATCCGTTCCCGATAATTGCACGGCAGTTGGAGTGCCAAGTGTGATTAAAGGTAAGCAGAAAGAAAACGTTATAAAATAATTGCACGTAAACAAATAAAGGAGTGTTCAATTAGCCTAATTGAACACTCCTTTTGATTATCCCATGGTGCCCTTCATGAGATGATCAAGCCAGGAAAATCAGTTGATAAAGAAATAGAGCAGCAAACATGTACACGAACGGATGCACTTCACGGAATTTGCCTCTTGCCATTTTTAAAATGGGGTAGGCGATGAATCCGAGTGCTATCCCGTTGGCAATGCTTGATGTTAAAGGCATGGCGACAATGACCAAAAAGGCTGGGAATGATTCATCAAAGTGTGTCCAGTCAATTTCATTAATGCTCTTAATCATCATACTTCCCACGATGATCAAGCTAGGTGCCGTGATTGCCGCTACATTTGAAACAGCTCCTATCAGCGGACTGAAGAAGGCGGTTATTAAGAATAGGATGGCCACTACCAAAGCGGTTAAACCTGTCTTGCCCCCGGCTCCAACACCAGCTGATGATTCAACCGAGGCAGCGGTCGGGCTTGTACCGAACATGGCGCCGACAGTAGTGCCGACGGAATCTGCAAAGAAGGCACTGCCGGATTTTTCAAGCTTATTCTCCTTCAGCAATCCAGCTTGACGGACAATGCCCAATAAAGCACCGGTCGTATCGAATAGCATTACAAGCAAAATGGAGAAGACGACGCCATAAAGCCCATAGTTAATGACATCGGCGATAGATGTGATTGGATTGGCGACTATTATTCCTTCAGGTAAGGAAGGGGTGGAAACCAGGCCGTTAATTTCCAATTGGCCTGTAAAAAAAGCGATTATGGCTGTCACGATCATTCCGATGAATATCGCTCCCTGTACATTACGAACGATCAGCACGATCGTTATGACCAGACCAACCAATGTAAGTGCCACACTTGGATCCCTGAAGCTTCCAAGGGTAACCAGGTTGGATTCATGCTGTGTTACGACACCTGACAAACGAAGTCCGATGAAGGTAATGAAAAGCCCGATTCCGGCACTGATTGCATGCTTCAAGTTATTTGGTATGGCCTCGATCAATTTTGAGCGGAAAGAGGTTAGGGATAAAAGGATAAAGATGATGCCCGTAACAAAGACTGCAGAGAAAGCAACTGTGTATGAGATATCATGGGTTCCCAATACCGAGTATGCAAAATAAGCATTCAATCCCATTGCCGGTGCTATGACAATTGGGTAATTGGCTAAAAGGGCCATGCATAGGGTACCGACTATTATTGCGATTATGGTTGCTGTGAATGCCTGGTCGAATGGAACACCGGCATCAGAAAGGATCATTGGGTTTACAACGATGATATAAGCCAGTGTTAAAAAGGTTGTAAGCCCCGCAAGTACTTCCGTCTTAATATTTGAATTCCGTTCTTTTAATTTAAACATGCGGTCACTCCTTTTTTTCTATACAAAAAATCCTTGCAAAAATATACAAGGAGGAGATGCTTACCCTTTTTCAAGTAAGTAGCTCTATGATAATAAATCTTATAAATTATATTAGAAAAATAACTAAAGTACAATAGCATGAAAAATTTTAAGGTACAGGTTTTCTCGAAAATAGATAATGATATACTAACAAATAGTTTAGACTAAGGATAATGACATGAAGTGAACGAAGCTGTTACCATTAAAGTGGATTTATCAGTCAATTAAATGAAGAAATTCAGAAAGTAGGCCCATACATGACAGAATTCATCGACCTTGGCGTCAGCCCGGCGATTAATAAGATATTAAAGCAAATAGGAATATCCGCCCCTACCCCGATTCAGGAGAAATCGATACCAGATATCCTTGCTGGAAGGGATGTCATCGCGAAGGCGCAGACGGGAACGGGGAAGACTTTGGCATTTTTGCTGCCAATCTTGGAAAAAGTCGATCTCGCCGCATCCCACATACAATCATTGATCGTCACGCCAACCAGGGAATTGGCTTTGCAAATCACTGCAGAATTGAAAAAATTCGCTGATGAAATCGAAGGACTTCAAGTGCTTGCAGTTTATGGCGGACAGGATGTCGAGCAGCAAATGAAAAAGCTGACAAGAAACATCTCCGTGGTGGTCGCCACGCCAGGCAGGTTATTAGATCATTTACGAAGAGGCACCATCGATCTCTCACAAACTGGAACACTTGTGCTTGATGAAGCTGATCAAATGCTTCATATTGGGTTTTTACCAGAAGTGGAAGAGATCATGGGACAGCTTCCAGAGGAGCGCCAAACGCTGCTCTTTTCAGCGACGATGCCTGAACAGGTCCATCAATTGGCAAAACGCTACATGACTAAGCCATTAACTGCCGCTGTGAAGGCTGAGCAAGTAACGGTCGAGAAAATCAGGCAGCTTGTCATCGAGACGACCGATCGTGCCAAACAGTCTTCATTAATCAACATGATCAAAGAAGAACAGCCATACCTTGCGATCATATTTTGCCGTACAAAACGGCGTGTTTCGGTTTTGAATGATGCCCTGAAGGCAGCTGGATTCAATTCTGAAGAGCTTCATGGTGACCTTTCACAGGCAAAGCGGGAACGTGTGATGAAAAACTTCAGAGACGCAAAGCTTCAATATTTAGTGGCAACGGACGTTGCTGCACGGGGGCTCGATGTAGAAGGCGTGACCCATGTGTTTAATTATGATGTTCCCGAGGATGCAGAAAGTTACATCCACCGAATTGGCCGGACTGGCCGAGCGGGTGAGAATGGCTTGGCTGTAACCTTCATAGCAACGAAGGATCTTCAGCTTTTAAGCGATATTGAAAAAGGGATATCCATGAAAATCGAAAGAAGGACGATTGAAGGAGTGAAAATGTTCCAACCCGATGAGGTGAGGCAAAAAAGGAAGCGTCATGATGACTCTTCCGATGAGGGTACCCGCCGCCCGCGTTCGGGAGGGGGAAGGAAACATCGGGAACGGATAGATACGAGAGGGCCGAATCGAGGCAGTCACCGTTCTGTAAATCAAGCGGACAATCGTGAAGTCGAGAGGGAGAAACCACGTGGAGGCCGGATGGAAAACAGCCGCGGACCTAAACGTGACGAATCACGGGGAGGTCGCTCGGAAAACGGCCGCGGACCAAGGCGAGAGAATCCGCGGGGTGGCCGCTCGGAAGAAAGCCGTGGGCCAAAGCGTGACAATCCGCGAGGAGATCAAAGAGACAGCCGTAGATCCCCTAGTACACAAGGGGCAAGTAATCGCAGGGGTGGATCTGGAAGCTTTTCTAATAGAGGGAGAAACCGGTAAAAGGGGGAGACGGGAGTGGAAAAGCCTTGGTTGGCAGAATATCCAGTTTCGCTGGAGCTTGCAGGGAAATTGATCAAACTGCAGTTTCCGGAAATTGAGTTGAAAGAGATCAAGCAACTTGGGGAGGGTTTCGATAACACGGTGATACAAATCAATGGGCAATTTGTATTCCGTTTCCCCCGCCGCCCTATTGCAGTTACGTTGATTCAGGTGGAAAATCAGCTTTTGCCATCCATTGCAGGCACCTTTCCGCTAGCTATCCCTGAACCGATCTTTTTTGGGAAACCAAGTACCCTGTATCCTTATCCTTTTACCGGTTATAAAATGGTAAAAGGACACTTGCCTGTAGAAGAATCAGAGGCAAATAAGGTCGAATCGGCAAAAAGGTTTGCCCGTTTTTTGAAGGTTCTTCACAGTTTCCCTGCGGAAAGGGCTATGCGTTTGGGGGTGCAGCCTGATGGGATGATGAGGCTTGATGTATCCTATCGAAGGAAATCACTTATGGAAAATGTCTCAAATCTATTAAAGCTAGGATACTTTGAACAGGCAAAGGCGGTTAAGGATTTTGTTGAAGCCTTAGGCGAATTGGATGTTCAGCATCCGATTTCACTCGTTCACGGAGACATTCATATCCGGAATGTTTTACTTGATGACGAAGGCGTTCTCGCAGGTATCATTGATTGGGGAGATGTTCATATCGGGAATCCAGCCATTGATTTCTCCTTTTTATACAGTTATTTCCCAAAAGAGGCGCGCAGGGCTTTTTTCGAAATCTATGGTGAAATCGAAAAGGAAACAGAGAGCTTAGCCCGGTTCAGAGCCATATATATGCTTGTTACATTACTCGTTTATGGCATAGACCGCCACGATGAAGAGCTGATTGCCATTACGAGTACCGGTTTGAAATTTGCTATAGAAGAATAATCGTCATGCTCTTTTGATGTTTAGGAGGTACATATGAAGGCAAGTTATTATCATACAATCACCTTAATGGCGAACATGTTGGATCAAGCTACTATTCCATACCAATATACAGGTCGATCTGCTCTGTTCGTACAAGGAGTGGATATCGATGAATATAAGAAAATCGACCTGGATGTACAATGGGATGTCTTTAATGAGGCTTTGGATCTTTTTTCCGAATACTCCCCAACAAAGCCTGAAAGAAGTCCTGAGACTGCATTCTTTCTAATGGATGTCGATGGGGTTTCTGTCACTGTTCGCTGCCGGTTTAACACGACCATTAAAACGGATCCTTATCGTTTGTCCATAAAGATGGGGAATATGGAGGTTTGGTGCAGGTCGTTATACAGTTATTTATACGAAGAAGAAATGAGAAAGTACAGTGCCGAGATCCATGCTTACTTATCAGCCGAGCAGAAGGGGTTCACAGCGGAAAATGAACAGGCGTGGAACCAGAATAATTATTTGGCGCTTGTCAATCGTTATGGAGATCCCGTGGAATTGGCATCAAAAATCAAGCAAAACCCAAAATGGAGACTGCACCCTTTTTATAAGTATATGGGAGATATATCCGGTAAAAAAATCACTCATTTGATGGGATCGAACGGTGTCAAAGCAGTTGCCCTTGCCATGTTGGGAGCCGAAGTGAAAGTTGTTGATTTTTCCCAGGAAAACGCAATGTTTGCAAATGAGCTGGCAAGTGGTGCCAATGCCTCCATCGAGTATATCGTTTCGGATGTCCTTTCCCTATCATCCGAGCATGTATCAGGGAATCAGGATTTGGTTTTAATGGAGCTCGGTGTGCTTCACTACTTAATAGATCTGCAGCCGTTATTTGAAAAAATTAAAATGATGCTGAAACCTGGAGGCCAATTCGTACTGCATGAATTTCACCCGATTTCAACAAAGCTCATTACTTCAAATGGTAAAAAACACAAAGTCACAGGCAACTATTTCGCTCCGGCAATCGAAAACAATGAGGTCGCTTTTTCGAAGCATATGCCTGATGAGGAAAAAGGGAGCCTTTCAAGAGTTGTACAGCGTAAATGGACAATCGGGGAACTTATAACGTCAATAGGTCAATCAGGGCTGGTTATTAAAGTACTCGAGGAAGAACCGAATCATAAAATCCATGATATTGGGCTTCCGAAAACATATACCTTGGTGGCGGAACGAGTTTAAGCCGCAGGTTAAGGAAATGTGGCTGGCCGAAGGAGCCTTCCACTTTTCATTTTAAAATGGAGCGACAAATAAATAGAACACAAAAGAACCAGTATAATTTTCAATACTGGTTTTCTGCATTTAAATAAGTTTTTGTTCTCTTTTATTTCATTGCTGATAGTTGCCTTTAGGGGCTTTAGCCCACATGGTTTCCAAAATGTTGGGATTCCTTTAAATGTTTCAATTCTTCAAAAAGCAATTCTGCAGCTTTAGGAGTCAGAATGATTGAACCATCTCCCAGGATAAGATTTTGACTTGATACCTCTCCTGTTAATAAACATTCATTTTGCGATTCATGTTTTTTTAGGATGATATGTTCGTCATCTATAAACACTTCAAGTGGGTTACTTATCTCCAAATCCAGCATCTTTCTTATTTCACTAGGTATGCAAAGTCTACCTAATGGATCTAGTCTCCGTACAATTCCAGTGGACTTCATATCATGCTCCTCTCTGGCTGGAACCAAGGTTACGGAATATTTCTTCCAGAGATGGTTCATTGACCTCAAGCCGATAGATATCCACTTTTGTATTGGAAAAGGCTCGATTAATGACAGGAATGCTTGATTCTTCAGCTACTACTAAAGATGTATTTTCTGTTCCCCACTCAATATCTTTTCCAATTTTCTCGAAAATTTGTTGTAACCCGGCTTTATGCTCAATAGGAATCTTCCCGTGTTTCACCTTAACTGTTAATTGAGATTGATACTTATGTCTTAATTGTTCCATGCTTCCCTGAGCTTGAATAATCCCTTTATCCATTATTGCAATTTCATCACAAAGCTTTTCAACCTCATTTAGGTTATGAGATGTTAAAAATATTGTTTTCCCCTCTGCAGCTACATTTTTAATCAAGGAATGGATATTTAGAACCGCGTTTGCATCTACACCAGAAGTTGGTTCATCGAGAAAGATTAAGTCCGGATCATTAATGAGCGCCTGGGCGACACCTAATTTTTTCTTCATCCCGAAAGAATACTTCTTGGTTTTCGTTTTAATTGCATCTCCAAGTTCAACACGTTCTAATAACGCAATTAAATCTGCCTTTGAACGTTTCACACCTAATACATTTCCTAAAAACTTTAAATGTTCAATACCGGTCAGGTCGTCGTAGAAAGTGGAGTAATCAGGAAGGACGCCTATTCTTCGCTTGATTTTATCTTCCGTAATCTCACTTGAGCCGAGAATTTTAAAATCGCCGGAGGTAGGTGTGGTTATGCCCGTTACCATATTAATAAAGGTTGACTTTCCAGCTCCATTTTTCCCTAAGAAGCCGAATATATGACCCTGGGTAACATTTAAATCAACCTTATTGACAACGGTATGATCTCCATACTTTTTAGTTATTTGATTTGTTTCAAAAGCATACATTAGAAATCCCTCTTTCTAAGAATTATTATGCTTGATAAAAGAAAGACCAGTGACAAGATTGGGATGAAATAAACATAAAAGGACTGTTCCTGCCCAACATAAAAGTAAGGGGTCAAGTAACTGAATATCTTCAGGATGATTATTTCTTTTGAAACCATACCCCAAATCCCCAAAACTGGAAGCGTAATCGATAGAATGATACCTAAAAATATACTTAATCCAGGTTTATTAATTAAGGTTGAGATAAATAGGAACAGGGCAACAAAGTAGGTAATAAAAATAACTGATTCAATCAATTCTGCAAAATAGAATGTTTTTGCAAAAGGAATCAACATGATTAAAGAAAGTAGAATACATACAAACCAGAAGAGTGAAACCCCTAAAAATTTTCCGATAACAATTTTATCCCTCGACAATTTTGTTACTAAAAAACGCATGGTTCGAGAATGGGTCTCTCGATTTATTACATCATGAGATAAGCTCGTAACAAAAATGGGACCTGCGAGCAACAGGAGAATATAAAGACCGCCCATATAAGCATTATCAAGACCTACATCCTGTAACTCAGAGCTCCATTTACTAAGTAGCTTTGCAGACCCTAATGTAACTCCAAGCATAAAAATAATAATAATAATTGAGCGAATACTCTTGAAAAGACTCTTGAATTCTCGTAAACATATCGTTGTCATCGTGACAGCTCCTTTCATCGCTTATTATAAGAGCGCAAGATTAACATTTGCATAAAGGTACATTAACGGAACCTTAAAATTGTTAATTTTGGATAATTAAAGCATGTCATTCATGATATATTTTTAATCAGGGGTGATAAATGTGCATGCATCAAGAATATTAATCGTGGATGATGAAGTGACGTTGGTTAAGATGGTCAAAGTGTTATTGAAAAAAGAGGGCTTTACAAATGTCGATGCTGCATATGTTGGGAGAGATGCACTCGACTTAGTTGAACAAACTGACTATGATTTAATTTTGCTGGATGTCATGCTTCCGGATATGGAAGGGTTTGATATCTGTTCCATCATTAGAAGAAGGTCGGATGTTCCGGTTTTTTTCCTCACTGCCAGAGGTTCAGACTTTGATAAAGTATCAGGATTTGCATATGGGGCAGATGATTATATAACGAAGCCGTTTAACCCATTAGAACTAGTTGCTCGAATAAAAGCTCAATTGAAAAGAAATAAAAAGAACCTGAGTTTGTCACAAGTAAATGATAGATTTGATAACGGCGTTTTATTCATTAAATACAATGAGGCTGTTGTAAAAGTAAATGGAAAAGAAATAAACTTGTCGGCACAGCTTTATCAGCTTCTGACTTTCTTCGCCAAGTCTCCCAATCAGATTTTTTCAAAACAACAGCTTTATGATAGGGTGTGGGGGGCAGACTCCTACGGAGATGAAAATACGGTTATTGTACATATGCGAAAACTAAGGGAAAAAATCGAACAAGATCCAAGTAATCCCAAGCTTTTAATTACAGTTCGCGGCATTGGGTATAAATTTGTGAGCAAATCGGTCAAATGAGTGTTACACAGCATCTGATAATTAAATTTATTGTTCAAATTGTCATGGCATTGAGTTTCTTAATTTTCTTTTCAGTAATTGGCCTTCTCATTCTAGCATTTTCCATTGTTGAACAAGATGCAAAGGAGGATTTTTCTAAAACTCCAGGTGATTTTCTGCAGCAATCCATAAAGCTAAATGACGGGCAAGTAAGCGTAAAGGAGAATATCAAGGAAAGCATCCTTAAACAGGATGGATGGCTCCAGATCATTGATGATAAAGGTGAAGTTCAGTTTTCTCTGAACACACCTAAGGGCCTTCCATCAGTCTATTCAAAACAACAAATAATTGAAATGACATCAAACCAATCGAATGAAAGGACGTTTTGGTCCCTTGATATAAAAAATCAGTCATACATTGCTGTTTTCGGTTCGAAGCGAACTTTGGTTGAAATCATCAGATTGGTTGGAGAACAGATGGGAAAATCAGGCGAAAAACAGTTGGTGACTGAACGAATCAAAAAAGTGTTATCCAAGGAAAAGGCTAATCTTTACATTTATGATGATCAGAGTGAGTTAATGAGAAAGTATGTAACGAATGAAAATCTAGCAGAACCTTCCTTATTTCAGATAGTTGATTTTCAAGATAGCTACTGGGAAAAAACAGAGAACATCGCCACTTACTATAATAAGGAGTCAGACACATCTTATGTCGTAATAGCTCCCAATAAAAACTATGAAGAACACATGTTTAGTTCAATTAATATTAATCAAACAGTACTAAGAGGGCTGGTTATCACCCTCATTGTCATGCTGCTTATTCTATTTATCATTTCTTGGTGGTATGCTCAGAAGTTTGGAAAGCCGATTATCCATATCATTCACTGGCTTCAATCGTTAGCCAAAGGTGTCTATGAGGAACCAATGGGGAAACGTAAGGGTTTGGCATACAGCCTGAAAACGAACGGAAATCTTAAATCGTCTTTTAAACCTTTTAAAGAGGTCATAAATTCGTTGAAAAAGCTGACAAATATGCTTAAAGAAAGTGAATTGCAGCAGAAAAAAATACAACAAACGAGAGAAGAATGGATTTCGGGACTTTCACATGATTTGAAAACTCCTCTAAGCACTATCTACGGATATGCAGTGATGCTGAATTCCTCTGATTATAATTGGACAGAGGATGAAGTTCGTGACTTTTATTTATCGATTGAACAGAATGCGTCCTATATGTCGGATCTCATAGAAGACATTAACTTAACCTATCGCATAAAAAATAATGCGCTTCCGATGTATAGAGAAGAGGTTGATATTAATGACTTTACTAAGGAAGTTGTAAATCAATTTTTTAGAACGAATGTTGAAAAACATCACTTTTATACCGTCGACGTTGAAGAGGACCCCATTTTCTATACAATTGATAAGAAGTATTTCAAGAGAATTATTGTGAACCTGTTAAGTAATGCAGCAAAATACAATATTGAAGGAACCTCAATTGGGGTGATCGTAAGACAAGGGAAAGATTGTTTCAGCATCCATGTTCAGGACAATGGAATAGGCATGGACGAATATACGAAGCAAAATTTATTTAATCGGTATTATCGTGGCACATCTGTATCAGAAGATACTGATGGAACAGGGCTAGGACTTGCTATAACAAAACAACTTGTCGAATACCATAATGGAACGATCGAAGTCGAATCTGAAGAAAATAAGGGTACAAAGATTACGCTCATCTTCCTGAAATAGGACACCACCAAATGTTGCTGTTACTTGGTATCCAAGTAGGAACAGACCTTATGTAAAATGTTTTTTTAGAAGCTTGTAGAGAGAAATGACAATTTTTCTCTACAGGCTAATAGAAAAGAAACGTCATAGAAGGAGTATTTCTTTTAATGGAGAATTTTATTTTGAAATGCTTTCACAACAATGCCGACTCGTGTATGCACTTCAAGTTTCTTGGAAATATTACTAATATAGTACTCTACCATCCTCTGCGAATAGTTTAATTCTAGTGCAATTTGTTTATTTGGCACCTCACTGGCAATAAGCTGAATAATACGACTTTCTACACTATTAAACCCCACTTTTTCATTTTTCACGATAACACTCCTCCATTAATTATTAAACAAATACTACCAGAGTTATTAGTTGATTTGGTCATAAAGGTCCAAGTGGGTCTTAACGATGTTTATTTTATCCCAATTAACAAAAAAAATGCCCTAATTTGAAATATTTGCATAAATTATCCTAAAAATAGATGTAAAATTACTCCTTTTATGGTATTTTTGTAAAGTTGAGGAGGAAGTTTGTCGTGTTATTGTCGATATTCGGTGGGTTTTTGGAAACGTTAGTCATTATCCTTGTGGGGTATCGATTAATTGGAATTTCTTTAAAAGATAAAATGATCCCGATATGCATCGTAAGTTTTTATGGAAGTATTATTCTGTTAATGGTAAAAGAAACATTGCCTTCGATAACTTACCTTTTAGTAACGATTTTAGCGATTGGGTTTCTACTGACTTTTGTCACAAACCTGAATAGTTTTGCATCAATTATAGCTGTGTTGCTTGGATGTCTTTTATTGTTAATCTCAGAGGTTATCGGATTCACGCTCTTTAAAGAATTCCCATATATACATTCTTTGAGTGCTTTACCTTTAGTAAGGGCCATTCCGCACCTTGTGATAATGGTAATATTTTATGTAATCTTGAGAAAAGCAAATTATTATATTCCCATACCAGTCAAGAAAAAACAAAATAAAAACGATACTATTTTATCTGTTTTAGTATTCTTATTTGGCCTTCTTTTTTTGTTTTACATTTTCGTTTTTGAATTCAAACAGTTAAAGTTTTTAAGCATAACATCAGCTATAGTATTAGTTTTAATTACAATTTCTTTATTGTATATAATTCGTTATCATATGGTAAAAAAAATTGAGGATCTGGCTGTTTCCTTAGATGGTCAATATGAAGAAGACATTACTAAACATATCACGACAATGCGTTCGCAGCGACACGACTTTATTCATCATATATTAGCGCTGAAACAAATGCTGAACAGTGGAAAATACAATGACTCAGTAGACTATATTAACTCAGTGCTAGAAGAAATATCCTACGTAAGCGATGTATTACCCATAGCTTCAGAAGCTGTTGGGGGGTTATTACTTTCCTACAAAGAGAAGGGTGCCAAAAAAGGCATCAACATGTATTACTACATTGCAGATGATTTATCTGCCTTTCCTTGTAAGGTTTATGAAACAAATAAGATATTCGGAAATTTAATCCTTAATGCTATTGAAGCTGTCGATCAATTAGAAGAGGAAAAGAGATATATCAACATGAAAATCCAAAGAAACGATATCCATTATATTTTAGAAGTAAGCAACTTTATAGAGGATGGAACTTTAGAACATATTGGTAGTATCTTCGATCAAGGCTTTACGACTAAAACTAATGCATGCAACACTGGTCAGGGTTTGGCCATTGTTGAAAGTCTTGTCATGCAGTACGGAGGACATATATACCCAGAAGTCATAGATGACATGATTACGTTCATTGTAAAAATACCGCATGGAGGGCAATATGTTTAAGCATTTCTTACCGAACCTTTTGGCAACGAACATCTCAAACCTGGTTGTCTCTGAGAATCCGCAACTCATAAAAAGTAAAGATAAAATTCGCTATGGACTTGAATGGATGATATCGGGGATGAATCAAATCATTTTGGTCAGTTTACTTGTTTGGCCATTAGGAATCTTACCTGAAACCATGATGGGCTTGCTTTCAGGGGCTCTCCTTCGAATGTTTTCAGGAGGTGCCCATTTCAAAGGGTATTATTCATGTCTTATTCTTAGCACGTTGCAAATTATTTTTCTGACATTAGTTTGCGTACAATATACAGACGTTCTTTCATCCTATAAGATTCTATTTATCTTATTTTTACTTATAAGTTTTTTGATTACTGTTCAAAAAGCACCTATATTACATAAAAAAAAGCACCTTTTCACACAAAAAAGTATTTTAAAACAGAAAATGAAGGCTGTGACCACATTCATTCTATGCACGGGATTGAGCGTTTTTCTACCTCAAACCATAATGTATTGTGTGTGGTCTGCTCTAATTTTCCAAGGACTATCCTTAACGGATTTTTTGGGGAAAAGCGTCTTAATTTTAGATGCTTTTATATATAAAATTACCTTAAAGGGGTTACATTGATTATGTTGAAATTTCTAACTTTTGCTATTGGAATGATATCGTTATTTTTTAATTCCATCACCTCGATGAGTAGTTGCTTCTGGTTTTCCTACGAACCAGAGCTACCAGATGAAGAAAACTAGGAGTCATGATGGGATTTATACGTCTTGCTGTTATTGATGATCAGGAACCAATCCTTAACGAGATTAAGGGGTTTGTAACTAAATTCCCAAATGTGAATTTGATATTAAGTACAACTGATGTGAGTGAATTGTTTAATTCTATCGATCAGGGGCTGACCATTGACGTAATATTATTAGATATTAATATGCCTGTGTCCAATGGATTTGACATTGCCCATTATCTGAAAGAAAATCATCCCCAAATCAAGATTATTTTCATGAGTGCCCATCAAGACTTCGCTTTGCAGGGTTACAAATATTACCCAGAAGATTTTTTAACTAAGCCAATTAATATTGTAAGACTAAAGCAGACGCTTGACCGCCTTAGTTATACGCATAAAAAGATAAGAAGAATTGGCGTAAAGGCGAATGGGAAAATCTCTTTAATCGATACAGCCAACATTCTCTATATAGAGAAAAAGGGGAGAAAAACATTTATCCACCTAAAAGATGCAGAGACTGTGGAATGCTCGGAAGGCTTAAATAAGTTAGAAGACATTCTTAATCAGTGTAATTTTTATCGAACGCATCAATCCTATTTGGTGTCGATTGACCAAATCGAATACATAGAATCGGACAATTATATGAAATCATATAATGTGAAATTACATCACTGCAATCACAAGATTAACTTAAGCCGGCACAAATTTACGGCATTAAAAAATCTCATCGAACGACATTTCTAGTTTTTTATTAAGTGCCAAAGAAGGGATGCCCTTTCTTTGGCATTTTACGTATCTTTAATTCATCTTCAATAACATAAGATATATTTGTACCTAAATAACCAGTACTGCCAAGAACTGCAGTAATAGCGGGTGCTGTAGGGGAATTTGAGATGATTGGCCAAGTAACAAGTCAAACTTTTGCCGACATGTTCCACGCCAAAGAAGCTCTGCAGAGTTTTAATTATCCCAAACAAGATAATGGATGTGGACTCTACCAAAATTACTATGCATATATACCAAGTAACTGGTATTCAGCTTGTTAAAAGAAGGTGTTAATTTGAAAAAAACGGTCAAGTAATAATTTGGGCTAGTATTGCGGTAATTCTATTGATCATATGGATAGTGATGAAATGGAAAAGGGTTCTTATCTAATTTTAGATAAGAACCCTTTACCTTACCTATTTGGCATCTGTCACCTGTACCGGACCAAAGGGAGGATAAGGAGTTTGATAAACTCGTCTCCAAAGGCAACATCTAATTTAACTACCTGTAGACCCTAGTAAGGGGAATTGGTGTGTTCTCCGTGCCGGGAATTAAAAGTGGGATCCCCACAAAAGGAGATAAGTATGGAGGAGCCGTACGATGAACCGCAGGAAGGGATTCCATTTATCCTTTTCTATCCTGTTAAATAACAAATATAAACAAAATAAAAAGCGCTGCTCCGGTTGGAGTACGCCTTTTCATAAAGTGGGAATGGAATTGGGCACTTTATTTATCACTACTTACGGTATCTTTATTCTTTGTTGATTGTCGAAGCAAGTAACTGATTAAGAAACTAGATCCACCGGTTATGTAAAAGATGATGGCCCAATCTTCTGCCTTTTCAACTCCAAAAAACCGGAGGGTTAAACCAACGAAACTTAGTACAAAGATAATTTCGAAAAATACGGTCAGTTTCTTCACTATAAAAACTCCTTTTCTAAGTTTAAAAGCTGATTATGTATAACATGGATTTTTGCTCTTGATTATAGCGTTTAAAAAATGTAAACCTCATTCCTCCATCCGGGAGCAACGAAATTACTAATCCATGAAAGGAAATTTTACCATAATTTACATAGGAATTCCATGAATGTAAAAGGATTTGCGGAAAGACGAAACCACCTGTGGCAAAGGGTTTTCGGGTTTCCGAAACATTGCCTTTTTTACCTTTTTTTTCTTTTTTTCTTTTGTATTATTAAAGCAAGATATCGTAAATGACATTAGGAAATTTTAAAAAAAACCAAAAGGTGGATGATTAAAAATGTTAAGTATCGCTATTAAAATTTATAACGCAATCGTAAAATACGGATCTAGAGCATGGGACGCAATCAAAGCTGGCGCATACTCAGTATACAGTGCAGCAAAAGCTGCATGGGAAGCTGGATACTGGGCTTTCACTAAATGGTTAGCATCAAACGCAAGTGCACTATATGCAATCTATGATGCATTAAGAGCTGCTGGACTAATAGATTAATTTATTAATTTAACTTAAGCAACAAAACCTAATACTTATCCTAATGTCATTACTTTATCTGTAATTTCTGGTACTATATAGATACTATGAGTTAAATTGGATGTGATTGCGATTAATAGTATAGAGGTTCATCATCTAAATAAGAGTTTTGGTTCCAAGAAAGTATTAGACAATTTAAATTTAACTATTGAACATGATTCAATAGTAGCGATAGTAGGAAGTAACGGAATTGGGAAAAGTGTTTTCTTAAACTGCTTATTGAACTTCATGGATTATGATTCAGGTGAAATTAATATTTTGAATAAAAATCATAATAATCATAACTTCCTGAGAACAGTTACTTCGTTTGTTTCGGTTGATAATCAACTGCATTTGGAGAAGGTTACCGGAAAAGAGTTCTTTGAACTTATAATTTCTATATACAACCTTCCAGAAGAATCAGTTGTTGCTAAATATACATCCTTAGCGGAGGAATTGAATGTCATAAATCAATTAGATTCCACATTTAGTTCTTTATCTTTCGGAACAAAGAAAAAAATCCAATTGATCGGTAGCATTCTTTATAATCCTAAGGTATTGGTATGTGACGAAATTTTCGAGGGCTTGGACCATGAGGCTGTTAACTGGGTGAAAGCATATTTCCTAAAACGAAAAGCAAATGGAGAAGCAACTTTATTCACAAGTCATATCATGGACCATACATGGGATATTTCCGACCGCATATATCAATTGGAAAATGGAAAGCTTCATAGTCAAAAAAATGAAGAAATGACAGAGAGGGTAGTAGAATGAATTTTCATTCATACAGCAAGTTATACAATATCTATACCGAAGAAAAGAGTCTAAACCAAAAACAAAAAGCTGTAAAATTATTATTCACAGCTCTTTTTTGGGTTTCTTTGCTCTTTATCCTTTTGTCTTTTTTTGATGTACATACGAGTACGGTAATCTACTATTATATCATTGTGCTCACTGTAATCGAGTTGTTATTGCTTTTTGTGTTTATGGCTTTATATGAAAGCACCACTTATATCATAAGCTTTTCCAAAACCATTCCGATTAAGCCCAACCAACTCTTTTTTTATCATTTGATTAAATCGAACCTAACAGCAGAAATTGTTCTAGAGCTTACAATCGTGGTTTCTTTTCTTTTATTTTACGGGGCATCAACGTTGAATATCCTATTGCTATTATTCTTTGTTTTCTCATTGAAGTTTCTTCGGACATATTCTGAGTTTTTTATCCTTTGGTTTAAGAAGTATCAGGTTCGATTCCCGTATTTTTCGGCCATTACCCTTCTCATCGTTTTAATATTTTATATTAATTCAAGTAAACTTTCGCCTTTATTATCCAAATTAGATTTCACGATAACAACCATTTTGCTTATTCTCTGTATGTTTTTAGTAATAACGTTTATCACTTATCCAATCATTGTCGGTGGGTTAATAAAAGAAAAAGGTGCCAATCTAAATTCTCAGAAGTTCAATCACGTCACAAACCGGATATCTACAAGGGTAGTGAATATCCTCATACGGAATAAAGTTATAAATGGTCTAATAAAGTACAATTTCTTCAGGCTACTGAGAGATGTTAACTATATTAGTAAACTCATTACGATTAATATTACAGTTATCGTCTTTAATTTAATTAGTATGTATTTACCATTTATGGAAATCGAAGATATGCATACTAACTTTTTCGTGGATACCATTTATATTGCATTTTTCGTCAACTTCCTAAATTTAACAAATATCAAAATTGAATACAAATTACATCAAAAGCTTAGACTTGATGTATTACCCATTTCATTAAAAATGGAACGAATCGCCGTAGACATTACGAATGGTTTTTTTCTGATTGTAACGTTCACGCTTCTTCTTTTATTAAAAGTATTGGTAGAGGGCATTCCCTTTTTATTGATACTTGATGGCTATAAGGCCTTCTACTGTTTTCTAATGTTAAGCTTAATCATAGATTGCTTTTATAAGTATGAAATTCAAAAGAAGATAAAGGCCTTGATGATCGTTTCGTATATGGTTATTGGAATCAGTATTGAAACGTTATTTATTATGAAAACAATCTTTATAATTCAAATGACTATAGCCGTTACATTGACACTGATCCTTTACTTCCTGAGGTATAGAGAAAAACCGAAAAAACAAAAGGTGATTAACTACCAATATAATGGAAATGGATAAAGTTACGGGGAATCTAATGGCCAATCTCAATGCAGAAGGAAAAAGGAAAAACTCAATAGAATTTACCTTCAGACTGTAGACAAATTCGAAGAAAGCGAGTTTGCCTACAGTTTTTTTCTTTAAAACGTTCCAGTTGTTTTCGGAAATCCGCTTACTTTCCGCCGACTGTCTGCCAAGCCTCATCAAAGCAAGCATCTTGCGGGATTTCTTCTATCCAGTTATACGGCACGGATGCCGGTATGAAGATCGAAATGAAGATTTCTTCAATCATAATTGAGTTTAAAGAGAATACCTTCTGGCTTTTCAGCAATCGTGACTTTCCGAATAAAAAGGGGATGCCGCGTTCTGCGACATCCCCCCAAAATTAATTTTGTGCCGACCATTCCTCTACATCCCATACTTTGGTTACCCAATCTTCATAGAAATCAGGTTCATGGCATACAAGGACAATCGTTCCTTTATACTCTTTCAATGCACGTTTCAGTTCTTCTTTTGCAACGACATCCAAATGGTTCGTCGGTTCATCGAATAACAGCCAATTGCTTTCGGTAAGCATGAGTTTACATAGGCGCACTTTTGCTTGTTCTCCACCGCTTAAATGGCTCATCGGACGTGTAATGTGCTCGTTTTTCAAACCGACACGGGCAAGAATCGCACGTACCTGCGGTTGGTCCAGATGCGGAAATGCATTCCATACTTCATCGATCGGCGTCGTATCGCCTGCTTTCACTTCTTGTTCAAAATAAGAAGAAAAAAGGAAATCTCCAAGTGATCTTTTACCGCCTAGAGGATCGATTTTACCCAAAATCGTTTTTAATAGAGTGGATTTACCAACTCCGTTACAGCCGACCACGGCAATTTTTTCTCCCCGCTCGATGGTCATGGATAACTTGGGAAGCAATGGGCGGTCATATCCGATTTCCAGATCTTCACCTTCAAAGACATAACGGCTGCTCGCACGTGACTCTTTAAAGTCAAAGGTAGGTTTCATTGCAGTTTCTGGACGATCGATACGCTCCATTCGATTCAATTGCTTTTGACGGCTCTTTGCCCGGCCTGTCGTTGAATAGCGTGCTTTATTTTTTGCAATGAAATCTTCCTGCTTTTTAATGAATTCGCGCTGTTTTTCATATGCGTTAATATGTTGGTTTTTATTCAATTCAGCCAGCTCAAGGAATTTTTCATAAGTTGCCGTGTAACGGGTCAGTTTAGAAAATTCAAGATGGAAAATGACGTCGACGACACCGTTCATGAACTCAGTGTCATGCGAAATCAATAGAAATGCATTAGGATATTCCTTTAAGTAGCTGCTCAGCCAGCGGATATGCTCTACATCCAAGTAGTTCGTCGGTTCATCAAGGAGCAGTACTTCAGGCTGTTCCAAAAGTAGCTTGGCCAGTAAAACCTTTGTCCGTTGTCCGCCGCTTAGGGCAGAGACATCACGGTCCAAACCGATTGCATCCAACCCTAAACCGCGTGCCGCTTCTTCAATTTTAATATCCAGATTGTAAAAGCCGCCGGCTTCCAGCTTGTCCTGGATTTCACCCATTTGTTCCAAGAGTTCTTCAAGTTCCTCCGGAGTGGCAGTACCCATTTTCTCTGTAACTTCATTCAGTGCTTTTTCCTGCTCGAATAAAGGTAAGTATGCATCCCTTAAGACGTCGCGAATCGATTTACCTTTAGAAAGTATCGTATGTTGATCAAGATAGCCATATTCGACACCAGGTGTCCATTCGACCCGGCCTTCATCATGGATGAGTTGTCCTGTAATGATATTCATCATCGTTGACTTCCCGACACCATTCGCCCCGACCAGCCCAACATGTTCACCGGCCATCAGGCGGAACGATACATCCTTGAATAAGGTACGGTCGCCAAAGCTGTGTGCTAATTTATCTATAGAAAGTAAGCTCATTTTATATTGAACCTCCCAATTAATTTGAAAAAATCCCTAAGTTTCATCATACTAAAATCTGCACGGGATTGCTATCTAATCTATTAATTTACATATATGTGGGTACAGGGAGCCCCTCGAAGGGAAATCCTTATTGTGAACCAATGGATCCAATGCCATGCCGTGCATTATCGCCCTGTCTTAAATTATATGAGATAATGGAGGAACCAGTTTAAAAGCGAAAGGATGTTATTATGAGTAAAACAGTCGTACTGGCCGAGAAACCTTCGGTCGGCAGAGATATAGCAAAAGTGCTGAATTGCGGGAAAAAGGGTAATGGCTTTTTCGAAGGCGATCAGTATATCGTCACTTGGGCACTTGGTCATTTGGTCACCCATGCAGATCCGGAATCTTATGATGAAAAATATAAAACGTGGCGCCTTGAGGACCTGCCCATGCTGCCGCCTGCTTTGAAATTGGTCGTGATCAAGCAATCAGGCAAACAATTTCAATCGGTTAAAACACAATTGAATCGCAATGATGTCAAGGATGTCATCATTGCGACGGATGCAGGCCGTGAAGGGGAACTTGTTGCACGCTGGATTCTCGAAAAAGCGAATGTGAAGAAGCCGGTCAAACGGCTTTGGATTTCCTCTGTAACGGATAAAGCGATCAAAGATGGATTCAAAAATCTGAAGGATGGCAAGGAGTATGAAAACCTATTTGCCTCTGCTGTAGCAAGGGCGGAAGCGGACTGGATCGTTGGGATGAATGCGACACGTGCCCTAACAACGAAGCACAATGCCCAGTTATCCTGCGGGAGGGTCCAAACGCCGACACTTGCGATGATTGCAAAAAAAGAAGAAGAAATAAAACAGTTCCAGCCCAAGAAATTTTATGGCGTTTCGGCAATTGCAGAATCCAATTTGCGCCTGATTTGGCAAGATGCCCAATCAAAAGATATCCGCACATTCGATAAAACCCAGGCAGAAAAGGTTCTTGCAGCCGTTAAGGGGAAAAGTGCAGAAGTGGTTGAAGTGAACAAGGCACATAAGAAAAGTTTTGCCCCTTCTTTATATGATCTAACAGAACTTCAACGGGACGCCAATAAGAAATTCGGCTATTCGGCGAAAGAGACGTTATCGATCATGCAGCGCTTATATGAAAGCCATAAGGTCTTGACTTATCCAAGGACGGATTCACGCTTTTTATCAACGGATTTGGTTGATACGTTAAAAGAAAGATTACAGGCTGTAAGCATTAAACCATATGCCCAGTATGCATCTAGGATTCTGCGCAGCCCGATTAAAACCAATAAATCGTTCGTGGACGATAGCAAGGTTTCCGATCACCATGCAATCATCCCCACTGAGCAAACGCCACTGCCGGGAAAACTGAGCGACAAAGAATCGAAAATCTATGATTTGGTCGTTAAAAGGTTCCTAGCTGTATTGATGCCGCCTTTTGAATATGAACAAACGACCATCACCGCAAAAATGGGGCAGGAAACGTTCATGGCAAAAGGGAAGGTCGTCCTGAAATCGGGATGGAAGGAAGTCTATGATCACCAATTTGATGAGGAAGAAGTTAAGGATGGCCTTGCTGAGCAACTGCTTCCGAACGTTCAAAAAGGTGACAGTTTAACCATTTCGACTGTGAAACAATCAGAGGGTGAAACGAAACCGCCGGAACCATTCAATGAAGGGTCGCTTCTTTCGGCAATGGAGAATCCTGCTCGTTTCATGGCAGGGGAAAGCAAAGAGCTCATCAAGACACTTGGTGAAACTGGCGGGATTGGAACTGTTGCAACACGTGCGGATGTTATTGAAAAACTGTTCAATAGTTTCCTAATCGAGAAGAGAGGAAAGGGCCTTCATGTTACCTCGAAAGGAAAACAACTTCTTCAACTGGCACCTGAAGACTTGCGATCTCCAGCTTTGACAGCCCAATGGGAGCAAAAGTTAACTGCGATAGCAAAAGGGAAGCTGCCAAAGCAAGCCTTCATCGGCGATATGCGCGTTTATGCCAAAAATATCGTCCTTGAAATCAAAAATAGTGACCGAAAATTCAAGCATGATAACGTGTCAGGAACGAAATGTCCTGAATGCGGCAAGCTGATGTTAGAAGTGAATAGTAAAAAGGGAAAAATGCTTGTCTGTCAAGATCGTGAATGCGGCCACAAAAAAAGTGTTTCACGTGTAACAAATGCCAGATGCCCGCAATGTCATAAAAAGATGGAAATGCGCGGTCAAGGAGAAGCACAGACATTCACCTGTAAATGCGGTTTTCACGAAAAACTTTCTTCTTACAATAAACGAAGAGGGCAAAATAAGAATCAAAAAGTATCCAAAAATGAAGTATCCAATTATATGAAAAAGCAAAATAAGGAAGAGCCGATCAATACTGCATTGGCGGATGCCTTGGCCAAACTGAAATTCGATAAATAAAAGAAAAGAGTCCTTCACCTTTAGCTCCTTGGTGAAAGGGCTCTTTTTTATGGGTTATATGCATGGAACAGGTCTGGGCAAAGTTCCTTGCCGGCAGACCCGTCTTTCCTAAGGTTGCTGCTTGCTGAAGTGGCGAAATTGGAATAAAAGAAAAAGACGGCAGAAAGGGATGGAGCGCTCGCTCCATCCCTTTCCATATATCGCTGCATCTGTTAAGTTTCATTCAGTACGGTGCCATGTAAATCATATTCAAGTGTTTTGTCAGTGTGTGTGTGTTTATCCGAATCTACTCGTATGAGCGTACTGAATGGCTTCTGATCACCCGGACTGAAAACTGCTTCATCATTCTCTGGATTCCATAGGCTGTAAATACTCATGATCGTATCCTCCTCCTTTGGATGAGAAGACTAGTAATTCCCATATTTGATTATCATCCAACTCTTCAATTGACTCTAACGCTGATCACCGGGACTAAACACCGCTGCGTCATTCTCTTTGTTCCATTGGCTTCTGATTGTACTCATCATGCACTATCATCTCCTTTGGTGAGAATGTCTTACAGTATTCATATACCCGGATAGGACAGGTTAAAACATATATTTTTAAAAAAACATGATTATATCCTAAAAAATGATTATGTTGCTGAAATAACAAGTTGTAACATGCCGAGTTTGCGTCAGCTTCCAAATATTCAAAATGCCCCATGACGTTTTTCCATCAAGAAGTAACTCTCAGCTGTAGGCTTCGTACCCAGGCAACGTACATTTTCTGTAATGGGCCTTGGTTGAAAAGTTGGAAAAAAATCCGTACTTGTGAAAATTAAAGAACCTTTTCTACTATGTTGACAAATCATTATTGTAAAGTGATATAATTTTAAATTGTATGCATGACAAAAGGTAGGAGATAGAATCAAATGAATCAAAAATTAATTAATACTGAAAGTAAGTTCAGACCCGAAATCGAAGGGTTACGCGTTGTTGCTGCACTGCTGGTGGCGGTTTATCATATATGGCTTAATCGTGTTTCTGGCGGGGTTGATGTATTCTTTGTAATTTCAGGTTTTCTTATTACTACTTCAATTGTTTCCACAATTAATCGAACAGGGGAATTTCGGTTTCGGCCATATGTCACAAAATTAATGAAAAGATTACTTCCTTCTGTATTTTTTATTCTTGCAATTGTTCTGGTTTTAAGTTGGTTTTTATTACCTAAATCAATTTTAGATAAAACTATACATGAAGTATTTGCCTCCATGTTTTTCTATCAAAACTGGCAACTGGCTTTTTCGAGCACGGATTATTTAGATTCCAGTCAAATGAAAACACCTGTTGAACACTTTTGGGCTTTGTCTATACAAGGACAATTTTATATAATTTGGTTTTTATTATTCACTTTGATTTTATTTTTAATAAAAAAATATAAATTAACTAAAGTTAAAACATTAATTAATACGATTTTAGGAATATTATTTGTTTCTTCTTTTATATACTCCATATATTTAACCTCTGTCAATCAGCCATGGGCTTATTTCATAACGATGACACGTGTGTGGGAATTTGCTTTAGGCAGTTTGCTCTGTATCAATTTATCATCAATTAAGGTAAATAAATATATAGCAACAGTGATAGGGTGGCTTGGATTAATCGGTTTAATTTTAACGGGAATAGTTTTCAATGTATCTGAAATGTTTCCGGGGTATATTGCCTTATGGCCAATGACCTGCGCATTATTCATTGTTTTGTCTGGTACACGCGATACAAAATATGGTGTCAAACGCTTTTTAGGTTCACCCGTAATGGTGAAGCTAGGTGGAATCGCTTTTGGAATCTACTTGTGGCATTGGGTACTATTGGAGTTCTATCGTTATAATGTCCAAGAAACTCCAGGATTCATCGTCGGAACGCTTATTATCATTTCATCAATTGCCCTTTCTTTTTTAATGACTCGGTATATAGAAGAACCAATCCGAAGCTCAAAGGACAATAAATTCTCATTCAAGAGACTCGGGATAATGGGCAGTTTGAATGTACTCTTGATTGCATCTCTTTTAATTGGAGTATATATAGATCAAAATAAACTGGAAAATAATATAAACGATAAAAATTATCCAGGAGCGTTAGCTGTAAAAAACCCTGATGATATACCTGATCAAGAACCAATTCCATCATATTCTGAAGTCTTTGATGATTTACCACAAGCGCATTTGGACGGCAGTAACCAAGGGTTGAAGGAAAGTGACTTGAAAATTGGGGAATATGGCGAAACTGAAAATTACGATGCTACAATTGCCCTGATCGGCAGTTCCCATTCAGAGCATTGGTTAGGTGCCATATTACAAGCAACAAAAGATGATAATTATCGTGTATTGAATATGACCCGTTCAGGTACACGTTTTTCAACAGGTTATGCGGATGATGATTTGAAAGGTATCTGGGTCAATAATGTTCTCGATTATCTAAAGGATGCAGATGTAGATCTAGTCATTTCTCACGCCACAGCTTCTGATACGCCTAATAATAAAATACAGCAACAGATGGTTGATCAGCTGCAGTATGTTAAAGATGAATATGGTATTGAAGTGTTAGCTGTTCGTGATGATCCAAGATATAGTTTTAATGTACTGGAATCATTAGAAACAGATGGACTAGAAGAAACTACAAAAAAAATGAATTCAGTAGATAATCAGAAAGACGAAAGCTTTTGGAGACAATTTGAAAAAGAGAATAAATCATTGCATAAAATTGACTTAACAGATTACTTTAAAGTGAACGGTAAATTTCAGCCCATTATTGGCAATGTTATAATTTATCGGGACAATAGACATTTAACGAATACTTATTCTGAAAGTTTTGGACCTATTTTTGAAGAAAAAATCAACGAGATAGGCTTAGATAGAAAGTAAGTATAGCTAAAGGGAATTTTGTTTGGAACTATTGGTTATCTTGATATAAAAAATCTGAGTTCTGTGTTTTACAGGGCTCGGATTTTTTTATATGAACTTGTGATTAGCTTTGTCTAACCGCCCCATAAATCACAAGAAAAAACCCTGTTACTACGCGGAAGAACCGCATTGTAACAGGGTTTTTTAATTAGCGTCCCAGATAGGAATCGAACCTACGACCTACAGCTTAGGAGGCTGTCGCTCTATCCTGCTGAGCTACTGGGACATATAAAAAAGTCGACGACTTATTTATTATATTTCTTATAGGCAAACTTTTCAAGCTAATAGCACATACTTATGAAAAAAAATCCTCATTAATGCTTAACAGGTCACTAAGCTCTCATCTTTCCTTTTTTTCATTTAATGGAATACTTTATTAATCACTAGTTTTCCGGTACTATTTTACTATAAAAAATCAGGAGAATGATAGTGGGAAAATATAGAGTTTTATGGATGGTTGCATTGCTGGGGATTTTGATTTTACCTGGATGCTCACAAGGGATTTTAGAAGGTATAGGCACAAGGACGGCTCCGCAGAATGCGGAAGGGCAGGAAGTGGAGGGCAAAATCGATACGGAAGACTGGATAACGGCCGAGTCCGACGTCCAGCTTCCAATCTTGATGTATCATAGCATTTCTGAAGGTAATCGCCTTCGGGTTCCAAGAGAGGAATTCCGTTCTCAGATGGCTTGGCTTCGGGAGAATGGCTACTATACATTATCTCCTGAAGAAGCATTCCTCGTTTTAACCGAGAACCGGATGCCAAGTGAGAAGTGCGTCTGGCTTACTTTTGATGATGGCTATACAGATAACTTCACGGAGGCTTTCCCGATATTAAAAGAAAATGATATGAAAGCAACTGTTTTCATGATCGGGAAGTCCATTGATAAAGGTCATCACCTGACTGAAAATCAAATGATGGAGATGAGCGGGAATGGGATTTCGATCGAAAGCCATACTATCAACCATTTGGAGCTGAACCGCATGACGGCAGAGCAGCAAGAAGCTGAAATGGTCCAGTCGAAGGGGCTATTCGACCGTATTCTCGACCAGGACACGACAGTGCTTTCCTATCCGGTTGGCCGGTATAACGAAGTGACTCTCAGGCTGTCAGAAGAAGCCGGATACAGATGGCAGTCACTACCGAACCTAGGGGAGCTTCAAGGGAACAAGGGATGCATGCCCTGCATCGAGTTCGGATTTCACCCGGGTTATCAGACGATGGGTTTGCGTCACTGATTGAAAATGCTTCAAATCATTGAAGGTGGGAGGATCATTTCGAACCTGTTCAGAAAAATCATATAATAATCGATTCTTACATGGTGTATAATGAAGGCAGTGAAAATTATATACATATGAACGATTTGGTGTCGTAATGACTTAAAAGGGAAGCTGGTGAAATGCCAGCGCGGTCCCGCCACTGTATATGGGAGCTGACGGCTGTGTACCACTGTATGAGATATGGGAAGGTGCCGTTGACGATGACCATGAGCCAGGAGACCTGCCAAAATTCGTACACCTGTAACCTACGCGGATGGGAAGGTGTGTGGCAGACCATAAGAAGTCCGTAATGATATTGTTGCCATAC
This sequence comes from Peribacillus sp. NPDC096447, assembly GCF_044762725.1. Taxonomy (NCBI): domain Bacteria; kingdom Bacillati; phylum Bacillota; class Bacilli; order Caryophanales; family Bacillaceae; genus Peribacillus; species Peribacillus sp. NPDC096447. The sequence goes on along the minus strand of NZ_JBIWEV010000004.1, from coordinate 478,138 downwards.
AAGCACCTTCCGTTTAACGGGAGGTGCTTTTTGTTTTGGGGGCATCTTCCGAGATTATTAGGTGGAAAGAAATTAAATAAAAAGATTGTGGGGAATGAAAATGAAGAAAATTTTTGGTCTGATACTGTTGATGTTGCTTGTTGCAGGCATGATGGTCGGCTGCAGTGACACTACTGATGAAGGAAAAGAAAAGCAGCAAACGAATCATGCTCAACACGAAGCTTTCCCGATTACGATTAAAGATGCAACTGGGGAAAAAGTAACGATAGAACAAAAACCGAAGAAAATCGTTTCGTTAATACCAAGTAATACGGAAGTGGTCTTTGCACTTGGTTTGGGTAAAAAGGTCATTGGTGTTTCCGATAATGATAATTACCCGGAAGAAACGAAAGAAATTGAAAAAGTTGGCGGAATGGAAATGAACACAGAGCTGATTGTCTCCATGAAGCCTGACCTTGTTCTTGCCCATGCATCAAGTGCCCATAATTCGAATGAGGGTTTACAGCAGCTTAAGGATGCTGGAATAGATGTCCTCGTAGTCAATGATGCACAAAGCTTTGACCAAGTCTATGAGTCTATTGAAATGATTGGACAGGCAACGGGAGAACATGACAAGGCAGATGAAATCGTTGCGGATATGAAAACGAAGCTCAAGGATATCGAGGAAAAAGCCAAATCCGTAAAGGAAGAGGATAGGAAGACTGTTTTAGTGGAAGTTTCGCCTTCACCGGAAATATACACACCGGGAAAAAATACTTTCATGAATGAGATGCTTAATATTATTTCAGCGGATAATGCTGCTGCTGATTTGGACGGTTGGGCAAAAATTGATGAAGAGTCGATGATTGCTGCAAATCCGGATGTCATCATTACAACATATGGTTATTATACGAAAGACGCAGTAAATGAAGTGACGGGCCGAAAAGGATGGCAAGACGTAAATGCCATTAAGAATGGCCAAGTCTTTGATGTCCATTCAGACTTGGTGACCCGTTCAGGTCCACGCTTGATAGAGGGAGTAGAGGAACTTGCCCAAAAAGTCTATCCGAACCTATTTGACAACTAAATGGACGGTTGCTTATTTGATTGCGTTGTTAATTTTGTTATTCGCAATGACGATAGGCATTTCCTTTGGTTCGGTGTCAGTACCGATTTCCGTACTTTTACAAATAATCGGCAAGGAGATCTTTCATTTGCCGATTTCTGCTGATCCGGATGTGATGCTGACGAATATCGTGATGAACATCCGCTTGCCGCGTGTGTTGCTTGCGGGTTTGGTCGGGGCATCGCTTGCGATTGCGGGTGCGGCATTTCAGGGGCTGCTCCGGAACCCGCTCGCTGATCCTTACACATTAGGTATTTCATCAGGAGCATCGGTCGGCGCCGTATTGACAATATTCTTGAATATATCACTGCCGTTCATCGGTTTATACACTCTTCCGGCACTGAGCATCTTATGCTCAGTGCTCACGATGCTCTGCGTATTGACTTTTGCAAAAAAAATGGATCGATCCATGAAAGTGGAAACGATCATTTTAACGGGAATCATTTTCAGCTCGTTTTTAAGTGCATTCATTTCATTGATGATTGCGCTGACGGGTGATGAATTAAGACAAATCATCGGCTGGCTGATGGGAAGCGTTTCAATGCGCGGATGGAATTATATTGCAATCATTTTGCCGTTTTTTATCATTGGTTCCTTTATCTTGATCATGAATACAAGCGAATTGAATGCGATGACTTTCGGGGAAGACCGGGCAAAACACTTAGGTGTGAATGTTAAGCGGCGGAAAATGTGGATCTTGATAGCCGGTTCGACATTGACAGGGGCGGCGGTTGCCGTTTCAGGGGCGATTGGCTTTGTAGGATTGGTCATTCCTCATTTTGTCCGAAAGTTATGGGGACCTGACCATAAACATTTGCTTCCGCTGTCATTGTTGATAGGAAGCGGATTTCTAATTTTGGCTGACTTTGTAGCACGGACGGTCATTGCCCCATCGGAACTGCCGATCGGGGTGATCACCTCACTTATCGGGGCACCTGCATTTGCGCTGATTTTATTAAAGAGACGGAGAGAAGGGTAAAAACGGATGCTTGAAGTTAAAGGGTTAACAGGTGGATATGACAACAAAGCTGTTTTGGACTCTGTCTCTTTTGATGTACATAAAGGAGAATTATTCGGGATTATTGGTCCTAATGGCAGCGGAAAAACGACGCTTTTAGGTATGCTTAGCGGGGTGCTCGATTATAAGGGCGGAAGCGTACGGATAAGAGGTAGGGATTTGAAGGATTATTCGTCAAAACAACTTGCACAGGTCATTGCTGTGCTCCCTCAACATTCCTCATTAGCTTTCTCCTATATAGTAAAAGAGACGGTCTCACTTGGGCGATATGCCCATCAGTCAGGTTGGTTCCATAGTTGGTCCGCAGAAGATGAAGCGATTGTCCAACGGGTTATGGAACAAACGGGCGTAGCCAATTTTCAGGATCTGCATTTTGAACGATTATCAGGAGGGGAGAGGCAGCGGGTGCTGCTGGCACAGGCACTTGCCCAAGAGCCTGAAATCCTTTTTTTGGATGAACCTACGAATCACTTGGATCTTTCCTATCAAAAAGACCTTCTTGATTTAATGAGGAAAATGGCAAAAGAGCAGAATTTGACCGTTATTTCAATTTTCCATGACCTGAATTTGGCTGGGTTATATTGTGATCGGCTGATGTTGCTTGAGAAAGGGAAAATTCAGGTTGTTGATGTGCCGAATGAAGTGCTCCAACAGGAACGGATTCAGGGTGTATATCATACGACGATCGAAAAACATCCACATCCCGCCCTTCCGAAACCGCAGATGTTCATCGTTCCGGAAAAGCATGGCCATGATACTATTCCATTGGAAATTGATGAATCTTATTTGACAGTCGGGCCTGAGATGATTCAATTGCATTCTCCGATCCCGCTTAGAACGATGTCTTCCGGAGTGACTGGTTCAGGGACGGGCTGGCATAAATATTTTGTGAATAGGCACGTCCATCATGGCTATGACTGCGAGGATCATCATGTTGAAATGGCCGATTATTTAAAAACTCATGGTTTTGAACCTCAGGAGACGGTAGGGATGATGACAGCTGTCTTTCTCGATACGGTTGCCTTCAAGCTTTTAAGAGCTGAAGATTTCTCTGTTTTCATTATCGTGACGGCTGGTGTAGGGAATGCCATCGACGCTTCTTTAGCTGACCGGCATTCTTGGAGTTCCGCTCCGGGAACGATAAATACATGGATATTCGTAAATGGACATTTGGCAGAAGAGGCTTTCATCCACAGTATAGTTACTGCGACCGAGGCAAAAGTAAAAGCGCTTCATGATTTGCATGTACTGGATAAGGTGACAAATACATGTGCAACAGGAACATCCACTGACAGCATTTTGATTGCGGCTGCTCAAAGAGGGGCAAAGCTTCAATATGCAGGCACCATCACTCCGTTAGGGAAGCTGATCAGTCGCGGCGTATATGATTGTACAGTGGAAGCATTAAAGAATAATCGGAAAAGGATTGAGGATTTATGATCTATCATCATCTTTTTGCGGTTACGCTGGCATTTTTCCTTGATCTATTAATCGGTGATCCGCCAAATTGGCCGCATCCGGTCAAATGGATAGGAACGATGATAAGCAAGCTGGATCTGGCATTCAATAGAGGGGCATATAAGAAACGGAATGGACTCTTCATGTTGATCATCGTCTTATCGGCGGTGTTATTGATTACGGGTCTTACCGTCTATTTGGCTTATCTAATCCATCCGCTTGCAGGTATCCTTTGGGAAGCTGCTGTCATTTCTACTACGATAGCTCAGAAGGGCTTGAAGCAAGCTGGGATGGATGTTTGCCTTCCGCTTAATGAACGCGATTTTCCTGAAGCGAGGCTAAAGCTTTCCTATATCGTGGGCCGTGATACGGAGGATCTTGATGAATCCGAAATCGTCAGGGGCACCGTGGAAACTGTAGCTGAAAATACCAGTGATGGGATTACAGCCCCAATGTTTTGGGCAGCTATTGGCGGTGCGCCGCTCGCTATGGTGTACAGGGCAATTAATACATGCGATTCCATGGTAGGGTACAAAAATGATAAATATGGGCAATTCGGCTGGGCTTCAGCCAAGCTCGATGATATCGTGAACTGGATTCCCAGCCGCCTCACCGGTTACCTGATGTTACTGAGCTCAAAATCCCGCTATCATGGATTTGGTGCTAGATGGAAGATATTATTCAATGACGCAAAAAAACATCCAAGCCCGAATAGCGGGTGGTGTGAAGCAGGCGTTGCTGCGATTTTGGGAATACAGCTTGGAGGCCGTAATATGTACAAAGGAATTGTTTCCGACCGTGCGAGGATGGGAGTCCCGCTTGTTCGATTGGAAGCAAAACATATACCAAAAACGATTACCATCATGCATCGGTCATCTTTTCTATTTCTGCTGATGCTATGGCTAGGGGGGCTTATTCTTGACATTACCTTCTCATGGCTCTAATCCTCATTATCTTTATGAAGCGCTGAAAATCGAGATGCCTGAAGCGGTTCTCGACTTCAGTGCTAACATCAACCCATTGGGTCCGCCTTTACGCATAATGGAACAGTGGGCTGGTTTTTTCGAAGGAATCCTTCAGTATCCAGATCCGCATGCCATTGAACTGACAAAATCCATTGCAAAAAAAGAAGCTCTTCCTGAGCAATCCGTTTTGGTGGGGAACGGTGGTGCCGAAATAATCATGCTGGTAGCGAACGGATTAGCCAATCAAAGGGTGCTGATCATTCAGCCGGCATTTGCGGAATATGCTGAAGCTTGTTTGGCAGCAGGATGTAAGGTCGATTTTCACCAGCTTGATGCTCCTGAGTGGCAATTGGACTTGGAGCGATTGATTCCCCAATTACCCGAATATGATGCAATTTTCTTATGTACGCCTAATAATCCGACGGGTGTTTCATTTAATCGGGATGCAGTCAGGGAATTGATCATGGAATGCCAAAAAGCGGATTGCCTGGTGGTCTTGGATGAGGCTTTTTATGATTTTACGGAAGATGCCTTTAGTTATGCTTCTTTAATCAATTCATTTCCACATTTACTCATTCTAAGATCAATGACTAAAATCTTTGCAATCCCGGGTTTGAGACTAGGCTACTTGCTTGCGGCACCTGACATCATAAAACGGGTAAGAAACTATAAGCCGCATTGGAGCGTCAACCACGTGGCGCTTGAAGTGGGGAAAATGTGTCTTGCGGAAGAAGCCTATATGAGAAAAACAAGAGACGATATTGCATTGCAAAAGCAAAAACTATTCCGGTTTTATGAGGAGCAAGGGTTGAATGTCTCCGCTAGCACAGTTAATTTTTATTTGGTGAAGGATGAATCTCTATCCCTTTTCCCCTTTTTGCTGAAAAAAGGAATTGTACCGCGCCATACCTATAATTTTCCGGGTTTGGACGGAGTGTGGCTTCGGTTTGCAGTGAAGAGTGAACATGATAACGAAGCACTGATGGAGGGGGTAAGACAGTGGAGAAAGCAAGGCTCTGTTTTATAACCGGGGGTGTCCGTTCAGGAAAAAGCAGCTTCGCAGAAAGAAAAGCACTGGAGTTTGCGCTCCAAACGAATGGGAACTTGCATTATCTCGCCTGCGGCCGTGTCAGTGATGCTGAAATGGGTGAACGCATCCTTAGGCATCGAAAAGATAGAGAAAGCAGCCCGATTGCTTGGAAGACCTCTGAATACGCAACGGATATTACAAGAATAGGGGCTGACATTGATCATGATTCCATAATTCTGCTCGATTGTCTGACAACCCTGCTTGATAACGAGCTATTTGGCCCTGGCATTCCGCTTGAAGAAGAATTCTTAAATAGCGTTTTTTCAAAAATAATAACCGGGATCAATGAGATAAGAAAACAATCCAGCTGTTTAATAGTCGTGAGCAATGAATTGGTGCAGGAACCGATTTTCCAGGATGATTTCCTCCATATATACGGAAAAACACTGGGCCTGCTTCATCAAACGATCGTCGGGCAGGCCGATGAAGCCTATCTTGTGGAAGCGGGAATTCCATTGCGGAAGAAAGGGTGCATGCAGGAATGAGCGGAGTGATCGGATTTTTAATTAACCTGCAGTTCTTTACGGTCTTTCCAATAAAGAAGCAGCTTCCGATGGAGAAGAAATATATTCACCGTGCCATTCAAACCTTTCCATTAGTAGGTCTTTTGCTAGGCTTGATATTGGGCGGCGTTTTGTATGCACTAGTGGAATGGACCCCATTGTCATCGCTTGCGATTGCCTTTTTCCTTTGGTTTTTGACGATGGCATTAACGGGTGGTTTGCATCTTGATGGCTGGATCGATGCAAGTGATGCTTTTTTTTCCTATCAGGATAAGAATAGGCGTTTGGAAATCATGAAGGATTCCAGGACAGGTGCATTCGGTGTCATCTCCGTCATAGTTCTATTGGCCGCCCGGTTTCTATTTATCTATGAAATTGTCGAAAGGGTAAATGAATGGACATACTTCTTGATCATAGCCCTTCCGCTCTTAAGCAAATGTGTGATGGGTTATTTACTCATTCGGATGCCGCTGGCTAAAAAAGAGGGGCTCGGTGCTTTTTTTCAAAGTGCAGTAACGAAAAGCAGTTTGCCCATTTATTGGCTGTATCTCCTTGTAAGTCTGACGATTGCCTGGATCATCGATTTTAAGCTTGTCACTTTATTTTTCATCATGTGCCTGGCTGCAATGATTTTACTGGTTTATATAAAACGTAAAGTCGTCAGTTGGTTCGGTGGGATAACAGGGGATGTACTGGGAGCATCCGTGGAAGGGGTTGAGCTTTGGTTATGGCTGATATTGTGGCTATTACACTACTTCGCCATGGGCTGACAGTAGCAAATGAGCGAAGGGCCTATTTAGGCTGGACGGATTCTCCATTAAGTACCGAAGGAGAAAAGGAAATACTGGACTTAAGGGGCTCTTACCCACAGTATGAAAAAATTCACAGCAGTGATTTGCCCCGTTGTGTGGAAACTGCACGACTTCTGTTTCCATATGCAGTTCCGGTCAAAAACCCTTCGTTCCGTGAGATGAACTTCGGCAATTGGGAAGGACGGACGTATCATGAGTTGAAGACAGATGGAGAATATCTTAATTGGCTGGAACGTCCCATGGAGGCACTGGTGCCTGGGGGTGAAAGCTATCCGGCATTTTCCGAGCGTGTTAATAAGGGCTGGAACGAATTGATTGCCTGTAAGGAGAACCGATTTGCCCTAATGACGCATGGAGGGGTAATGCGTGATTTATTGGTCCGCTATGCCCCGCAGGAAAAGTCTTTTTTTGATTGGAGGATTTCCCATGGCAGGGGATATGAGCTGATATGGGAAGACCGGAACAGCTTAAGGAGGGGAGAACGCTGCACTTTGTTACAGGAGGCGCCTATAATGGCAAAACAAAATGGGTAAAGCAATTGTATGGTTTGGAAAATGATGTCCTTTGGCTATCCGGTTATCGAAAAGAACAGCCGGAAATGATTGATTTTCAAGGCAAGACTGTTGCATTGCAAGGGTTGGATGCATGGATTCAACAAGATGCAGAAAAGATGGATTCAGATTCGATTCGAAAAAAATGGAAGGAAATCATGGCTGATTGGCGAATATGGGAGAAAGAAAGAGATGACCGCAACTGCATTGTGATAGGTTCAGATATCACCAAAGGCATAGTGCCGATGGAAGCAAGAGATCGCAGATGGCGCGATGCCTGCGGATGGGTCTTTCAAGATGTAGCATCCATATCATGGCGCGTTGATATCATCTGGTATGGAATTGACCAGCGAATAAAGTAGAGGAGGTAATTGGGATGAAAATCTATACACGTACAGGGGATAAGGGACAAACAAGCGTAATCGGAGGTCGGCTTGACAAGGATGACATCCGTGTGGAATCTTATGGAACGGTTGATGAAGTGAATAGCTATATCGGTCTTGCGGTGACAGAATTGGATCCAGCGATATTTACGGATATACTGGCCGACCTAGAGAAAATCCAGCATGAGTTGTTTGACTGCGGCGGTGATTTGGCAACCGTTTCCGAGAAGGCCCCACAAAAGCTGACGGATGAGGCCATTACCTATTTGGAAGAACGGATAGATGCCTTCATACTTGAAGCGCCGGAATTGGAAAAGTTTATCCTGCCTGGCGGCTCAAAAGCGGCTGCAACCATTCATATTGCCAGAACCGTTACAAGAAGGGCAGAACGATTGGTCGTTTCATTGATCAAGTCGGGTGCGGCTGTTTCACCATTATCACTTCAATATTTAAATCGTTTGTCGGATTACTTCTTTGCTGTTGCACGTGTGATCAATTTCCGTCTTGGTGTGAAAGATGTGGAATATATCCGCAGCGCAAATGTGTTCCGTGGAGGGAAAAGAAAGGAAAAAGAGTAAACATGGACGTAAGAAAAATTAGTGCAATCGCTATATTCATTGCCTTATCGGCGGTAGGGGCAATGATTAAAATCCCTTCCCCGATCGGGAGCATCGCTTTGGATAGTTTTCCGGCCCTTTTGGCGGCTGTCATACTTGGCCCGGTATCGGGGGCTATAGTAGCTGGGCTTGGTCATATCATTTCAGCGTTCATCGGCGGCATGCCGCTTGGGCCATTCCACTTTTTGATCATGGTCGAAATGGCAGTCCTTGCATGGATGTATGGCATTTTATATATGCACGGAAAAAAAGTAGGCGCATTTTTCCTCTTCTTTATCGGTAATGCCTTCGTTTTAGCCCTGCCTTTCGCATTTCTTATCAGCCCTGGTTTTTACACGTTATTGGTTCCGGGATTAACGGCAGCGACGGCGGTAAATGTAGTATTGGCTGCCCTTTTACTGCCACGCTTGGAGCCTGTACTGAAAAAAGTGATTTTTAAAGATGGACTCGTAGAATGAGTGATTCGTTGATTTTGCCATTTTCCGAATCAGATTCATTGATTGTTTCTAGTGATAATAGCGGCGGTATCGGGCTGAAGGAAAAGGACATTGTCCATGTCCCTTATGAGGTCGTTGGCTATTATTCCTTTCGGGTTGCCGTCATGGAGTGTTTGGGCGTTGGCGGAAGACCCGTATCCGTCGTTCTAAATAATTTCTGCGGTGATGAAGCCTGGGAGGACTTGACCAGGGGTGTCAAAAAGGGTCTGGGTGAATTGGGAATGGGGGACCTTCCCATTACTGGCAGCACAGAAAGTAACATGCCGCTTCTTCAATCAGCACTTGGTCTTATGGTGATTGGTAAGCGAGTGAATGAACGTGTTAAAAAGCAGCATCCTTCACGGAAAATCGCTCTGATCGGCAGGCCGCTCGTTGGAGAAGAAGTAATGGAACAGCAAGATTGGGTCGCGCCATTATCTTTATATAAAAGCCTATGTGAAATGGAAGACGTTCAGGCACTTCCAGTCGGCTCAAAAGGGATAGCATATGAATGGAAGCACCTGGATCAAAGTGGTGAAGGTGTTTCTGTGCATATAAGTGATAATGTCGATATTGAAAAATCATCAGGACCATCCACCTGCTTCCTCATTGCCTATCCTGAACATCTGGAGAAAGAAATCAAGCACATATCCGGTCCTCTTTTCATTGGAGAATGATGTTCTCATGACTGAATCAGGTATCGAGTTTGTTCATAAAGAACTGGTTCGATGCTTTTTTCATTGAAATCTTACTTTTATTGATTGTTAGCCATAACAATGGTTTGCTCTTGATCGTTATCATAGCCAAAGCAAAATGGTCCCCATTTATTGCGTTACTTCTTGCTTCCGTCATTTTAGGATTAACGCAGGTATGGATATTACGGATGTTGCAGATGCTGTTCAGATAGGGGTAGGTAATACTCTTGGTTAGATGGCAATCATTTTCGGTTTAGGTAACATGCTTGGAAAGATGATGGTCGATTCGGAGGTGCAGTAAGGGTAGCTAATCCCTTTTGGCATTTTATATGCTTTGATCATCGAAATTCCCAATGCCATTTTTAATGGATGAACAAGCATCGAGGGGCTAGCGGAACACGGTTTTAATGCCGGTCTTTTTATTGTTGATCGCGGCTTTCGGTGCTTTGTTTGCTGAAGATATAAAAAGAAATGATTGGAATGCCTTCATTGGAAAACCAATCATCGCCCTCATGATTTCTGTGGTGGTATCATTCTTTACATTAGAATGCGCTAGAGGTTTTAATAAAGAAGAACTAAACCAATTCATGTCCGCCTGCCTCGCCCAACTGCTCCATCATCTTGATTATCGGGGCGTGCGGTGCATTTAAAATTGTATTGATCACGAGCGGGGTGGATGAAGCCGTTGCAGCTTATGATCCATGTCGCTAAAGATTTAATTTAACAGTCGCACAAACGTTAAAGTCTTGGACGGTTATGGAAACGATTATATCATTCGTTTCACTTATCCTAATCTTACTATTGAATTCAATTGTTTAAGAGAAAGGAGCATGTTGTAAATATGGGACATTCAGGTTATATGATGGGGATAGATATTGGTACGACGAGTACGAAGGTTGTTCTTTTTTCAAAAGGGGGGGAGGTTGTCCAATCTTGTTCGAGGGGATATCCTCTGCACAGTCCAACTCCTTCCGTGGCGGAACAAGATCCCGAAGAAATTTATAAAGCGGTCATCATTGCAATAGGCGAGGTTATGATTGCAAGCGGAATAGAAAAGCAAGAACTGGGCTTGATATCGTTCAGTTCGGCGATGCATAGCTTTATCGCAATGGGTAAAGACGGCAGACCGCTGACAAATAGCATTACATGGGCTGATAATCGAAGTGTTGCCTATGCGAGGAAATTGAAGGCTTCGGAACAAGGGATGCAATTGTATCACAGGACCGGAACACCCATTCACCCGATGTCCCCAATCACGAAAGTAATGTGGTTAAAAAATGAGCATCCCGGGATTTTTAACGAAACGGACAAATTTATCGGAATTAAAGAATACATCATCTATAAATTTTTCAATGAGTATGTGATGGATTATTCACTCGCTTCTGCAACGGGCATGTTCAACATGAATGACCTGAAGTGGGATGAAGAGGCACTCACCATTGCTGGAATTGGGGCTGATAAGCTGCCGATGCTTGTCCCTACAACGCATATCCTCTCAGGATTAAGTGAGGAATTAGCTGCAAAAATGAACATTCAGGCTGGTACCCCGTTTGTGATTGGCGCGAGTGATGGTGTGCTTGCCAACTTAGGGCAAAACGCAATCAAGCCAGGCGTTCTGGCAGTGACAATCGGAACGAGCGGTGCGGTAAGAACCGTCAGTGACCGGCCGCTTACAGATCCGAAAGGCAGGACATTCTGCTATGCCCTTACTGAGAATCACTGGGTAATCGGCGGACCGGTCAACAATGGGGGAATCACCTTCCGATGGGCACGCGATCAGTTGGGCCGTGTGGAAATCGAAAAAGCGAAGGCTTCGGGACAGGACTCCTATGAGATCCTGACGGATATGGCTTCAAATATTGCACCTGGTTCTGATGGTTTGATATTCCACCCGTATATGGCAGGGGAACGGGCACCATTATGGAGTGCCGATGCAAGGGGCTCCTTCTTCGGACTGGCGCTTCATCACACTCGTGACCATATGGTCCGGGCAGTGCTGGAGGGTGTGATGTATAACTTGTATAGTGTCCTTCTTGCTGTTAAGGAATTGACGGGTGCTCCCGAGAAGATCCATGCAAGCGGCGGATTTGTCCGCTCAAAGCTCTGGCGCCAAATCATGGCTGATATATTCAATCAAAACGTGACAATTCCTGAAAGCTTCGAGAGTTCAAGCTTAGGTGCAGCCGTTCTTGGATTATACGCTTTAGGAGAAATCCAAAGCCTTGATGAGGTTGAAGGTATGGTTGGTGAAACGAATGAACTTATCCCGATTGAAGAGAACGTTAAAGTATATGAAGAATTAATGTCGATTTATTTATCCGTGAGCAGGCAATTGGAAGGCGACTACAAGAGAATCGCTGATTTCCAAAGACGTCATTTAGAATGATTTTTAGGGAAAGCACAGATGCATTTGGCACTGTGCTTTTCTTTTTGCCTGGTAATTAAAATGGTAAGATGGTAGAAAACGATAAGGGGAATTTTCTATGGGAGCCAGTAAAACGAATGCAATGCGAATTCTTGATAACAAACGTATAGAGTATGGCATGATGAGTTATGATGCCCGCGACGGAAAAATCGATGGGATCACTGTTGCGGACAAAATTGGAAAAGCGCCAGAAACCGTTTTTAAAACGCTTGTTACCCATAACGGACCGCAGCAGCTTTACGTATTTGTCATTCCTGTAGCCACCGAACTGGACTTGAAAAAAGCAGCGAAGGCTGCAGGTGCAAAAAAAATTGAAATGCTTGCGGTTAAAGATCTGCAAAAATTCACAGGGTACATTCGGGGAGGCTGTTCACCGATCGGAATGAAAAAGCAATACCCGACCTTTATTGATGAAAGTGCAGCAAACCTGCCTGAAATCATCGTAAGCGGAGGAAAGATCGGTACACAGATCGTATTAAAACCGTCAGAATTCCTGGAGGTCACACAAGCGGAATCTGCAGCCCTAATAAAATAGACTGTTAACCTGTAGGCATTCACCTATTAGTTCATTTCTGCATAAGCTGTCTTGAAGATCACATCTGTATTGTGAGGGAGAGTGTGAAAGTGACAGGAAAAGTGATGCATTATTTCGCAGGAGGCAATACGGCTCAAGGTTTTTATAGTTTATATGATTCCAATTTGGCAGGTCTGGAAAGATTATTCATTTTAAAAGGCGGACCTGGTTCCGGTAAATCGACCATTATGAAAAAAATCGGCCAAGAATGGCTGGATAAAGACTATGACATCGAGTATTTACATTGTTCGTCCGATAATGATTCCATTGATGGAGTGATCATTCCTGCTTTGAAAATCGGACTCGTGGATGGGACCGCGCCGCATGTGATTGAGCCGAAGGCACCTGGGGCCATTGAGGAATATGTCAATCTAGGGGCTGCCTGGAATTCCCAGCAGCTGGCTTCTGAAAGAGCGGCCATCATAAGATTGACGAATGCAAGAAGCAAGAGTTTCGAGAAGGCATATGCCCTATTCGCTGAAGCATTGAAGATACATGATGAATGGGAAGACATTTATATAGCAAATATTGATTTCGCTAAATTGAATGGGTTGACCAATAAATTGATAGAAGGCTTTTATAGAGATATAACCCTTAATAAGAAGTCGGATGTTCGTCACCGATTCTTAGGGGCAGCTACACCAAAAGGTGCAGTTGATTTCATCCCAAATATTACTGAGGGAATACAAAAACGGTACTTTTTAAAGGGACGTCCAGGTTCAGGAAAATCAACGATGCTGAAGAAGATTGCAAAGGCTGCGGAGCAAAGAGGTTTTGATGTGGAAGTATATCATTGCGGATTCGATCCGCATAGCTTGGACATGGTAATCGTCCGGGAGGTAGGGATCGCCATTTTTGACAGCACATCACCGCATGAATATTTCCCGAGTTGTGAAGGTGATGAAATCATAGATATATATAAAACAGCTATCCTGCCTGGAACAGATGAAATTTATGCCGATCAGATAAAGGATGTTTCCACCAGGTACCGGACAAAAATGAATGAAGCGACAGCAAATCTGGCTAAGGCGAAAGAGCTGCATGACGAACTTGAAAAGATTTATGTAAAAGCAATGGACTTTACAGCCATCGATGACATTCAAAGAGACATCCAAGAACAGATCATTGAACGGGCACAAGATGTCGATAGCCAAACGATTCTGCATTAAGAAAACAAACTGCACCTATTATTTTAATTAGGTGCAGTTTATTTATATACATAAGACTATTTTTTAATGACGGAAGTCACACAAGAATAGATACGGGTTTGTTAAACGTGTTTATCCACGTCCTTTCGGTTAAAATAGGGATTATATTGAAAAAAAGGAGCCGGTTGAATTGATAAAGACGATTGCGATTGATATGGACGGAACATTGTTAAACAAAATGCAAAAGGTCAGTGAGGAAAATAAGCACGCTATCCAGAGGGCGCAAAGTGAGGGAGTGGAAGTGATCATTGCTACTGGAAGATCTTATGTGGAAGCAAGGTTCGCTTTAGATGAAGCAGGCATCGTTTGCCCTGTCATCTGTGTAAATGGGGCTGCCCTCTTCACGGAGGACGGAAATATTGCCGCTTCCAATCCAATGTCAGCTGCCACTGCTAAAATGGTCGCTGGATTCCTCGAAGAAAAAGGGATTTATTTCGAAATATATACGAGTCAGGGGATTTATTCTAAAGACTATGAAAACGCAATATCTGTTTTGGTTGATGTATTCGTTACAGCCAATCCGGACATTGACCCTGAGAATATGCGGAAATATGCTGAGGAGCGTCTACAGCTTGGACAGGTAACTTCCATTTCCGATTATTCCGAGTTATTCAGCCGTTCGAATGAGGAATATTATAAAATTCTCAGCTTCTCAAAGGATTTAAATTTATTAAATGAAATTGCTTCGAAATTGAAAGGACAGGGAGTTACAGTCACTTCATCGGGACGTGAAAATGTGGAAATCATGAGTGAAACAGCTCAAAAAGGTACGGCACTTGAAACATATGTGAATGGAAAATCCGGCTCGATGCAGGAAACGATGGCTATTGGGGATAATTATAATGATGTATCCATGTTTGAACGGGTAGGTTTGTCTGTCGCAATGGGAAATGCCCCGCTCGAAATTAAAAAACTGTGTGATGAAGTAACAGGCAGAAATGATGAATCCGGTGTAGCGGAGGCCATTTTAAAGGTACTTAAACAGTCAGCCTATTAAAATCATGAATCGAAGGGGGAAAGACTTTTGAAAAAAATGCTCTTATTTTTCCTTATGGCTGCATTGATTTTAAGTGGTTGTAACATGAATGATGATGACAGTAAAACCGAGCCGAATCCTGACAAGGAAGTGACGGGCACTTTAGGTGAAGATCCGGATGTGCTGGTAACGAACTTGCATGCCCCATGGTCGATTCAGAAGAATGGGGACACAATGTATGTTTCGGAGCGGACAGGAACTATCGTTGAATGGGACAAGGGTGAGATGACACGGCAAAAGGTCAACCTAAAAAAGACATTGTCATCTAAAGCGGAAGCTGGGTTGCTTGGATTTTTATTAGCTCCCGATTTTTCTAACAGTGGGCAAGCTTTCGCTTATTATACGTATGAAGAAGGCGGGAATTCCATCAATCGAATCGTCATTTTAGAAAAAAATGATGATGAGTGGCAGGAGATGGAGACCTTAATCGACGGAATACCAAGCGGGGACTTCCACCATGGCGGCAGGATCAAGATTGGTCCGGATGATAAGCTATACGCAACGACAGGTGATGCAAGAAGGGCTGAGATCGCACAGGACACAGATTCTTTAGGCGGAAAAATTCTGCGCATGAACCTGGATGGCACCATTCCGAACGATAATCCTTTCGAGAATTCATACGTCTATTCATACGGTCACCGCAATCCACAAGGCCTTGCTTGGGATGAAGCAGGACAGTTGTATGAAAGTGAGCATGGAGATTCGGCTCACGATGAATTAAATAAAATTGATCCGGGCAAGAACTATGGCTGGCCAGAGATACAGGGCGATGAGCAAAAAGCTGATATGGTAAAACCATTGATTCATTCCGGTGAAAATACATGGGCTCCTTCTGGCATGGCCTATTTTGACGGAAAGCTCTATTTTGCAGCCTTAAGGGGCGAAGCACTTAAGAGTTATGATGTGAAAAGCGGAAAACTGACTAATATCATCACAGGCTCAGGAAGGATACGCGATGTATTCGTTGATGAAGAATTTCTTTATTTCATAAGCAACAATACGGACGGCCGAGGAAATCCTGATGAAAAGGATGATAAGCTTTATCGTTTGCCGCTGTCTCGGTTAAATATGCCTTGATGTTATCAATGAGAAGAAAAGAAGCATATAATCGGAAACCTCGCTAATGGCGGGGTTTCCTTTTCGGTTTATGTCCTATAAACTTACGAGTATTTGCGCGAAACTCACGAGTATTTGCGCAAAATTCACGAGTAAAAGCGTGAAATTCACGAGTATTTGCGTGAAACTCACGAGTAAAAGCGTGAAATTCACGAGTAAAAGCCCAAACTCACGAGTAAAAGCGCGAAACCAACGAGTAACGCCCAAATTAACAAGTAAAAGCACCAAACTCACGAGTAAAAGCGCGAAACCAACGAGTAACGCCCAAATTCACGAGTAAAAGCACCAAACCCACGAGTAAAAGTGCGAAACCCACGAGTAACGCCCAAATCACGAGTAAAAGCGTGAAACTCACGAGTAAAAGCCCCAAACTCACGAGTAAAAGCGCGAAACCCACGAGTAAAAGCGCGAAACCCACGAGTAACGCCCAAATCAAGAGTAACGCCCAAATTCACGAGTAAAAGCACCAAACCCACGAGTAAAAGCGCGAAACCAACGAGTAACGCCCAAACTCACGAGTAAATGCCCCAAATTTACGAGTAAAAGCGCGAAACCAACGAGTAACGCCCAAATTCAGTAAAAGCACCAAACTCACGAGTAAAAGCGCGAAACCCACGAGTAACGCCCAAATTAACAAGTATATGCCCCGAATTCATGAGAAAAGGCACCAAATCCTGAGTAATCCCTCTAAACTCCCAAATAAAAGCCCGAACCTCCTGAAAAGAGGTTTTTTTGTTGTGTCGGAAGCGGTGGAGAAGCTTAGGAAACAGTGTGTCTACGATTATTTTCGTTCATCCGAAGGCTAGACATTTTTAATGAATAGGTGTATAGTTACCTAGGTAACTACTTTACAGGAGGAATACCTTTGTCCTTTCAAAATGGTTTTTTTCATCATAACTTACAATTTTCAAGGTCATTTACCAAAAAGTTAAATGAACAATTGGCCAAGGTTGATCTTTTTCATTCCCAATGGTCGATTGTATATTATCTGAGTCAGTTTGGCTGTTCTACGCTTGTTGAAATAAGCACTTATCTAGATGTGGAGAAACCGACGGTAACCAGGACGGTAAACCGGTTGGAAGAACTTGATTTGATTGAACAAGTCCCAGGAAAAGATAAACGGGAACGGAGAATACAGTTAACGGAGTCAGGTTTAAGGACTTATCAAGAGGCCAAAAAGGTAGTTGAAGAATTTGAACTTCAATTAATGAGCGGTTTGGCTGAAGAAGACCGGGAGGCAACGTTACGTACGTTGATTTTCCTGAAGGAAAAATTAAAACAATAGTAAGGAAGAAGGATTGAAATGAATCACAAACCGAAATTGTGGACGAAAGACTTTCTGATTGTCTCGTCTGCGAACTTTTTTCTATTTTTAACTTTTTATGTCTTGATGGTGACATTGACCATTTACACGATGGATAACTTTCATGCGTCGCAAGCACAAGCAGGGCTTGCTTCGAGTATTTTTGTTCTTGGGGCTGTGCTTGTCAGACCAATTGCAGGGAAAAAAATTGATAAGATCGGCCGCAGAAGGATGTTGCTTGGCTCGTTGGTGCTATTCCTGATTGCATCCATTGGCTATTTCCTGGTGAATGGTTTATCCCTCTTATTGATCGATCGGCTTATTCACGGTTTTGCTTTTGGCCTTGCCACTACGGCAACTGGAACGATTGCTGCAGATATCATTCCGAATGAAAGACGCGGGGAAGGCACAGGTTACTTTGCCATGAGTACAAACTTGGCAATGGCTTTCGGTCCGTTTATTGGATTGCTGATAACACAGCATTTCAGTTATTCCATCATTTTCTATGCAGCCTCCTTATTTGCCGCGTTTTCTTTAGTTGCATCGTTATTCATGAATGTGCCTGAAGGGGAAAAGGTCGGAGCTTCACCACAAAAAGGATTTAAAATCAGTGATTACTTTGAAAAAAGGGCACTGCCCATTTCCATTTTTATCGGATTTGCCGGATTTACCTATTCGAGCATCTTGTCCTATTTAACGTCTTTTGCAAAAGAAATGGATTTAATGGATGCGGCGAGCTTTTTCTTTGTCGTATTTGCTGTATTCCTTTTGGCGTCCCGTCCGTTTACTGGCCGGATGTTTGATGTGAAGGGGGAAAATGCAGTTATTTACCCATCGCTCTTGCTATTTGCGGTCGGTATGGTCATCCTGAGCCAATCCCATCATGGGATCACGCTTCTGATTGCCGGTGCCTTTATCGGAGTGGGGTATGGTACGTTCCAATCAAGCAGTCAAGCGATTTCCATCAAGGAAGCCCCCTCAAATCGGATGGGTTTAGCCACATCCACGTTTTTTACCATGTATGACTTCGGTATTGGTGTGGGCCCATTCCTATTGGGATTCCTTATTCCATATACAGGGTTCAAAGGGTTATTCATAGGAATGTCGATCTTTGCGTTCATACTTATTGGCATTTATTACTTGGCGCATGGAAAAAAAGCCTCGGCAAGAGTGAAAATGCAGCATGAGGAACGCTTGTCTGCCTGATTTTTTGAATAAGATGTATAAAATGAAGAATTTTGGGGATGCTTATATTATGATTGATTTTCCAAAGTATCCCCCTTTTCTCCGCCTGTATCCCACAGGCGTTTTTTTTATGCCATAAACAAAGAAAACCGCCATATTGGCGGTTTATTAAAATTTATAGGTCCATAATCGTTCTTTGCGGATCCAGTCTAGAAAATCGGCATCCTGATTTTCGAATTTCTCTTTCCAATCGATCACCATTGCCTGAGTTTGCGAACGGTGGGCAGTGAATGTGGCTACCTTTTTTTCTTCGACGGCAGAGATATCATGGATGATGTCAGGTGGCCCTAATTCGTCAATGCAGTTATTCGAGAAGGCGACACAATGAAGTTTAGGCCTCTCTTTCGCTTCCATTCTTTCAACGGCCCGCACCACAGCCCGTGCTGTTGCTTCATGGTCTGGATGGACACTGTATCCTGGGTAAAACGTAATGATCAATGAAGGATTCAATTCATTGATGGCATCGGTAAATAATGAAGTCAGCTTTTCATCATCTTCGAATTCAATTGTCTTATCACGCAATCCAAGCATGCGTAAATCTTGGATGCCAATCGCATTTGCTGCATCGATTAATTCCTTTTTACGAATTTTAGGGAGCGATTCCCTTGTTGCAAATGGAGGGTTTCCTAAATTACGTCCCATTTCTCCTAAAGTTAAGCATAAATAGGTGACAGGAGTGCCCGCTTCTCTATGAAGGGCAAGCGTTCCGGAGACCGAGAAAGCTTCATCATCGGGATGTGGGAATATAACTAATACATGGCGTTCTTTTTCCAAGGTATATTTCTCCTTCCGTTCTACTTACAGTGAGTATGGTTATCGGTAAATGGGAGTTTTCATCGGAATTATATGATATATATCAAGCAAGTTGTCATCATTCAAAAGGAGTGGGACTGAGCTGCATGGAGACCGCAAGCTTTCCGGAAAAATCAAGGCCTGCCAATAGCAATCTCCCTTGTTCATCCATTTCGAAGTGGTTAACGCCTTCTGCATATACCCAGCCAATATTGAGCTTCAAGCCGATGCGGTAGGGTCCATCCCCAACTATCTTCCCATGTTCATACTGTATAAGAGCATTACGAATATAAGCACCTGCCGAAAAGAAAGCTTCATCTACATGAGTGGCATAGGCACCATTTGTCGTTTCAAGGTGAAGATATATATCTTGTCCGGCGAAAGAATCAATGGCATTTTGCACCTCTGTACGGTCTATAGGTTTCATTCTATAATTTCCTCCTTAACTGGGCGGCTAGATAAGCTTTTCCTTCTTTCTATTTTACTAAATAAAAACAAAAAAAGCGAAAAAGGCCGCTCGATGAATTTGAGCGGCCATTAAACTTGATGTTTTATTTTTGTGTTTTTTCAGCGATTCCATATTTATGGTATGCACCATGATTGACAGGTCCAACATAGTCATTCATCTTCCAAGAATGGCGAACGGCCTCGGTGATGAAGTCTTTAGCAATGAGGATAGCCTCACGCGGGCTTTTACCTTCAGCCAATTGAGCTGCAATGGCTGCTGAAGATGAACAGCCGGCACCATGTGTATTGGTCGTTTCGATTTTTTCTGATTCAAGGATTTCAAATTCAGTTCCATCATATAAAAGGTCAATGGCTTTATCATGATCCAGCTTATTACCGCCTTTGATCAAGACATATTTTGCACCAAGTGCATGAATCTTTTCGGCTGCAGCCCTCATATCGTCAATCGTCTTGATAGGCGCAGTTCCCGCTAACTGAGCGGCCTCGAACAGGTTTGGCGTGACTACAGTTGCACGTGGAACAAGCAGTTCGCGCAGAGCTACAGCTGTTTCAGGGTGCAACACTTCATCTTCACCTTTACATACCATAACTGGATCGATTACGACCTTGTCCAGCTTCAACTCGTCTATTTTACGGGCAACAAGTTCAATGATTTCCACTGATCCAAGCATTCCCGTTTTCATGGCATCAATGCCGATTGATAGAATCGTTTCGATTTGGGCTTCCAAAACCTCGACCGGTGTAGGGAATACATTATGGGACCAGCCATTCTTTGGATCCATCGTCACGATTGTCGTTAAAGCGGACATACCGTAAACGCCGAATTCTTGGAATGTCTTTAAATCTGCTTGAAGACCCGCACCGCCGCTCGAATCCGATCCGGCAACTGTCATAGCTCTTTTCATAGTCATTATGTGACCTCCTTAGGAGAATTAGATATCGATATTATCAGCATACCAGGTAATATCCTATTTTTAGAATATACCAAAATTTCTTTTATGTAAAACTTAGTTTTCACCCTAATATGAGTACCTTAAGAAAGGTAATGGAATGGCCACGCATGAGTCATTTTTCGGACCTGGAATTCAGAAAATAAAATGGGTGGGTGGCATGCTTTTTAGCTTTTGATCCTATTTTCCATCTTTTGATATATAAAGCAAAGTTTGTGAAGGTGTCATTATTTTCAAAGTTGATTTAAAATATTTAATTATAGTGGATACATTTAGTATAGCTTTACCGTTCGATGCTGGATTAAACCCAAAAAAGGGAGGGTGGTTTCTATGGAATGGACAATGTTGCTTTTAGCTGGTGGGAAATCAAGCCGTATGGGCGTGAATAAGGCCCTGTTGACCATAGGTGGCGTTGTGAACATTTCAAGAGTGGCATCCGAATTGAAAAAGGTGTCAGAAAACATTATGGTCATTACGAATACATTTGAAGAATATCGTTTTCTGCAGCTGCCGCTAATTCCGGATTTACATAAAGATCAAGGACCTCTTGGCGGATTGCATGCAGGGTTGACCTCATCGAAAACGGAGCTTCAGTTCCTTGCAGCCTGTGATATGCCGTTTGTGAATGCAGATGCCATAAAGGATATCATTTCCCATTATGAACCTGAATTCGATGCTGTCATTCCAGAAATAAATGGCAGGCTCCAGCCGCTTTTTGCTGTTTACCATAAAAGGTGTCTTCCTGTACTGACGGAGTGTTTATTAAAACATGAATTGAAAATGAGACTATTTTTGGAAAAGATTTCGGTGAAAATCATGAAAGAGACCGAATTTAAGTTATATCGCGAGAATCCTGAACATTTTCACTACCTTTTTTTCAATATGAATACGATGGAAGATTATCAAGAGGCAGGTTATATTGATCAAACTGAATTATATATAAAGGATGGTAGACATGAATTATAATATTTCAAAAGAGCCGATTGTCATCCAGGAAGTGATTGATAAAGTAGTCAGTCGAAATGCAGGTGCCGTCACGACTTTTATTGGTACGGTGAGGGAAATGACGAAAGGAAAAAAGACTCTCTACTTAATATACGAAGCGTATGAACCGATGGCCATCAAGAAATTGGAGCAAATCGGATCTGAGATCAAGGAGCGTTGGCCTGATGCAGAAACGGCGATCACCCATCGTGTAGGTAAACTTGAAATCACTGATATCGCAGTGGTTATTGCTGTTAGTACGCCACACCGAAATGATGCATATGAGGCAAACAGGTATGCGATTGAAAGAATTAAAGAAATCGTCCCGATTTGGAAAAAAGAACACTGGGAAGATGGGGAGACATGGGTCGGAAACCAGTTGGAAACCGTTCCATATCCAACAGGGAAACCGGAAGAGGAGGATATTGATGATTAATGTACTTTTATTTGCCCAATTGAAAGATGAGCTAGGCAAAGAGACTGTTACTATAGAAGGAAATGGAATGAGTGTGGCGCAGCTAAAAGGAAAAATGAAGGTGGATTTTCAATTGGAAGGTCTTGAAACCGTGATGACAGCGGTCAATGAAGAATTTGCCGATGATGACACAATTCTATCTGATGGAGATACCGTAGCTTTCATTCCGCCAGTAAGTGGAGGCTAAAGCATTCGGAAGGGAGGGTTCACGGTGAAAGAGCGATTTTCAAGGCAGACTTTATTCGCCCCCATTGGTGAAGGGGGCCAATTGAAAATTATGAAGAAGCATGTATTGCTTCTTGGTGCAGGGGCTTTGGGATCTGCTAATGCCGAGGCCCTTACTCGTGCAGGAGTAGGGAAGCTTACAATTGTCGACAGGGATTATGTCGAGACCAGTAATTTACAGCGCCAACAAATGTATACGGAACGGGATGTCGAGGAGAAACTGCCAAAAGCCGAAGCGGCAAAGCGTCATTTATTTGATATCAATCATGAAGTTGAAGTGAATGCCATCATCATGGACGCAACTGCCCAAAACCTCGAGCAGCTGCTTGGTGATGTTGATTTGATATTGGATGCAACCGATAATTTTGAGACACGGATGATAATTAATGATATATCACAAAAGCTTCATATACCGTGGATTTATGGGGCATGTGTGGGGAGTGTAGGGATGACTTTGACGATCCTTCCCGGACAGACTCCATGTTTGCACTGTTTGCTGAAAGCGATCCCCATTCAAGGTATGACCTGTGACACAGGAGGAATCATATCACCAGCTGTAACGATGGTAGTGGCACACCAAACTGCCGAAGCTTTGAAAATCCTTGTGGAAGATTGGGAATCGGTACGACCTGCACTTGTTTCTTTTGATCTGTGGAGAAATCAATACCAAACCGTTAAATTGACAAAAGCGAAAAAGAAAGATTGTCTCTCATGCGGGGAGCGGAGGACATACCCCTTTTTAACAATGGAAAATGCAACGAAAACGGCTGTTCTTTGCGGGAGGGATACTGTACAGGTAAGACCGCCAAAACCTTTGAAACTGCAACTCGAGAAATTAGCCAAGGATCTGGACGGCAGCGGCTATTTGGTGAAATTCAATCCATTTCTTCTCTCTTGTGAAAAAGCTGGGGAGCGTATCGTCATTTTCAAGGATGGACGGGCGTTGATTCACGGTACGAAGGACATGGTCCATGCAAAGGCCACGTACCAAAGAATCCTGGGATAATGATCATAAAAAACGAGGCCACAGGTTTTGGGGCCTCGTTTTTTATGAATCCATATAGGGTCAGCGGGTGTTAGTGTGTAACCCCGTCTTTATTATCTTGTTTGGAAGCGACGATGACTACTTTTCCTTCGTCAAGAACTTCCTCGTAACGTTCTGCCTCCATATCACTAAGGCCAAGGTTGCTCATTCGATTACGAAGTTCATCTCCGCGTGATTTAAAGAGATTTCCGACGGTATCAAGGAAACCTTGTTCCTTCATGCCTACACCTTCTGTATTTGTATTCTCGGTAAGGTGTTTTGAACGGGTTTTGTCATGGGCAAACAAATATACATCGTCTTTCGTATAACCTGATGTAACTAATTCATCGATTTTTTCCTTTGCTTGTAACCCGTTTTCTACTACATGTACTTGATACATATAAACTCCTCCTTTGAATTTTAGTAAGATTCTCTTGAAAATAGGTAAATGGAATCTTGCTTATTACAGTTGCTGATTGGCTATAGTGGTATATAACCTTGTTTGGGCACGGATAAACATTTTTATCGAAGAATATTTAGTAAGTGGTGAAGCGGAATACCTTTTGAATGCGGTAGGTCAGGTATTTGAAGACAGGCAGTTTCTTTTGGTATTCGCTGTAATCCACCGTGTAAGTTCCGTTTTGATTTGTCCAAAGTCTTTGAAAATAGCTATCGACATCCTTGGAAACGTCAGCATCATTTGGAGCATGGATTTCAACATTCGCTTCAAGATTATAGTCATCCAGATTGCGGGAGGTATAATTAGCCGATCCTCCAAGGATAACCGTTTCATTAGCCTTTTCGATCATCATCAATTTTGTATGGAACTGTTCTTTATCTGTTTTGTACCAGCGGATCGAGATGTTTTCATCCCCCAGCTTTTCGAATTCGGCGGCAACCGGAAGATTGGGAAGCCCGATTTTCTCACTTCCGAAAGCGTTTTGATTCGGATCCAATATCATTTGAATCTTCACACCCCGTTCAGCTGCATCCGTTAATGCCTCGACAACCTCGCGATCGGCAATGTAAAACATGGCAAGATGGATCTTGTCACCCTTTTTTGCATCCTTAATTGCCTTAAGGACATGTTTATTGATTTTTCCTTCCGTTAGCAGTTGTACCGATATCGGTCCTTCATCTGCCGATTTCCCTTTGAACTCAGGAAATGACTTTGGTCCTCCCGAGAATTTCGAAGCGGCTTCTTCGGCTTTAAGAAAATCGCCGATGATATTCCCATCCATCTGGAACGCGATATTGGAATGGAATCCACTTGCGTCATGAGGATTGGCAGATGAGATGATGGCCGTTTTTTCAGTAGCGACCACTTTTCTGTGATTGGCTTTGATATTCATCAGTCTAAGATAAGAACGCAAGGTGACCTTTGGTGCGCTTTTGGCCATTGGATTCACAATCCAGCCTTTTCCGCTTTCACCGAACCATTGGAAAAAGGTCCGATACACACCTGAATAGAGAGGATTCGGATCCCGGAGGCGGTCTAAGTTGGTAACAATGACATCAATTCCATTTTTCTTCATCGTTTCCAATGCTTCTAACTGGTAGGCATTATAGGAAGTATTCACTTCATCTGTAATGAATATAACCTGGAGATCAGGTTTCCTTTTCTTCTGTTTCACCAGATTATCCTTCAGAGTCTCGGTTAACTTCGGGAAGTTTATCTTTTCATCATAAAAAGCATTAAACAAAAACATATCGATTACGATATAAGAATCAGCCTCTTCTATCGCTTGATTTATGGTTTGGAAAATTCGCTGCTCATGTTGCAGATTCCCTTGTTCATCGTGATAGGAAAGGTCATAGATGAAATCGATATCCTCGACATGATGAACCTTTCCTTCATAAGAAATACCATCGGGGAGAGGCTTGTAGCTGTTATAGACGATTACGGTTGCAATGACGATCAAAATGCTGACAAGCAGATAAAATCGTTTTCTTTTGTACCATTTTTTCATAGGGAATCCTCCAACATGGTTAAATTGCTTGCTAACTTTCTACTTTCCCACTTTTGGGGTATATAGAAACATAAATCGTAATCTATGGAAAAGGCAAGGCAATTAAGTTTGATATAATATAGTTTCAAAAAGTGGAAAGGGGCTGTGGCAGATGGAAAAGCAGTTATTGGCAAATGATTGGTGGCCTCTATTGAAAGAGGAATTCAAAAAAGAATATTACCAGGAACTAAGGGAATTTATAAAGCAAGAGTACAGCCAGCAAGTCATTCATCCTGATCAGGACGATATTTTCAATGCGCTTCACTATACTCCTTATGAAGACGTAAAGGTTGTCATCCTTGGACAGGACCCTTACCATGGCCCTGGTCAAGCGCATGGCCTTAGTTTTTCAGTTAAGCCGGAAGTTCGCATCCCACCCTCTTTAAGAAATATCTTTAAAGAGTTAAACACCGATTCTGGCTATGAGGTTCCGAATAATGGTTACCTTGTTGAATGGGCAAAACGGGGAGTGCTTCTATTGAATACCGTCTTGACTGTGCGTGAGGGAGAGGCGCACTCACACCGCGGAAAAGGATGGGAAATCTTTACGAATCAAGTTATTCGCCTATTGAATGACCGTCCGAAACCGGTTGTATTCATCCTGTGGGGAAAACCTGCTCAAACCAAAATCCCTTTAATTGATGAAACCCGCCATAAAATCATTAAGTCCGTACATCCAAGTCCGCTGTCGGCTTCCCGTGGTTTCTTTGGCACAAAACCTTTTTCCAAAACAAATCAATTTCTGTTGGAAATGGGGGAATCCCCAATTGATTGGAAAATCACGAACCGATGATATGGGCAGGAAAACGAAACGGGTGAATTGTATGGCGTGCAGTCATTTCTATATAACTTGGGATCCCAGTTTTCCAAAGGGCTGCCGTGCTTTTCAATTCAAAACATCAAACCAGCCTTCTCTTGATGTCTTTCATTCCTCAGGACAGCCATGCTTGAAATTTCAAGCCAAGCCAATGAAAAGGTAGGAAATATGCAAGGTGTTTTCTTCTCTGATTTTTGCTATGCTAGATATGATAGTTTTGACCTGTATATAGACGAGGTGGTAAAGTTGGATATTTCATCAAGACAAATGTTAGATAAAATCGAAGAGCTTGTTTTAAAAGCGAAACAGACAAATTCAGAGGATAAGGTGCAGGGGTATGTTATTGCGATTAAGTCCCTTTGTGAAGTAATGGTTGATGAAAAAGCGGTGAACATCAGCATACCGAAGCCAATCACATTGACCCAGCCCGTTATGTCGGCTACACCGAATGTAGAACCGGTTAAAATGGATGAGGCTAATGGGGAGTCCTTGTTCGATTTTTAAATTAGGGAAGGGGAGCGAAATAATTGAAACTGTTCATCATTTTAGGTGCATTGAATGGGTTTATTGCTGTGGCACTAGGTGCATTCGGTGCACACGGACTGGAAGGGAAAATTCCCGATAAATATTTAGAAACCTGGCAAACCGCTGTTCAATATCAAATGTTCCATGCGGTGGGTTTATTGGTACTCGGTTTATTGGCTGGGAAAATTTCAAGTCCGATGATCAACTGGTCCGGCTGGCTTATGTTAATAGGAATTATCCTGTTTTCCGGAAGTCTATTCGTTCTAAGCGTTACGCAAATCAAAGTCCTAGGGGCCATCACACCGCTTGGCGGAGTTTCTTTCTTGGTTGCTTGGGTCTTAATGATCGTTGCTGCATATAAATACTTGTAATGGAATTAGCTGATTTTCTTAGATTAGCTGAGACTGTAGACAAATTCGAAGAAATCGAGTATCGAGTTTGCCTACAGTTTTTTTTATGGCTTGTACAATTTGGACGTTGATTTCCGCTACAAGCACTCGCTTTCCGCGGGCGGTCATGGAGCCTCCTCGGCTTGCGCCTGTGGGGTCTTCCCTAGACTCGCTTTTCACGCAGGAGTCTCGCACCTTTCTCTTTGTTATAACATATAGATAGAAACCAAACCTGATGAGTTGAAGGTGTTGGTTTGGGAACAGCATTTGATGAAAGAAAGTTTTCCGAACCTCTTTTGTCTACAAACTGAGCTGATCTTCTTGGGTCAGCTCTTTTTGGGAAAAAGTCATTCCAATATAAGAAGAGCCTCAGAATCAAATAGATTCTGAGGCTCTTCTATATAGGATTTTTTCACCTTGGCGAATAGGTGGCAAGCCCAGCGCCTCCAAATGGATATTCATATTCGATTTCTTCATCAAACGTTATATAATCTAAGTATACCATCGGGATTAAGTATCGTTTTCCCGTTTGAGGGTCGCTTATGATTAAATGATCGCGTCCTGCAGCCTCAATGATTCCTTTGAAGATCTTGGCATTCCATTCCTTGTTGTTTTCAAACGTTGTATAAACAGTGGCTAGTTTCCCTTTATTCAAACGCAAGATGTTCTCGATGTATGATTGTTCGACCGGAAGCATGCCAGGTATCTGTGGTCCGGAAGGGGGTTGACCCATCGTCATCGGCATTTGTTGTGGCGTGCCTGCCATAGTGGGCTGTTGTGGCTGGTATGATGGCTGTTGGTATCCTTGCTGCGGGTAACCTTGTTGCTGGTTAGGATTCTGCTGCCTTAGTTCAGGCTCATTATTCTCATAGGGGTAATAAGGGCTTCCCCCGTACGGGTAGTTACCATAAGGATTATTTTGTGACATTGCATTCCCTCCTAAATTCAAGGTTTAGTTGATGCTGTGGAATTTGGACAATCCGAGAGTGTGGACTGGAAGAAACAGTGCGATTTATAGCGACCGGTAGTATTGTATATGTTTTCTGGACAATCCCCGGGTGGCTTAAAAAACCACAATGAATGTTAAGCGATACATAACGGCTGCCGTTCATGATAAAAGCCATATCCCCTTGTCGGCTAATGAATAAAAGTAACGTTCCTTCACCTCGCTGGAGTCAGGAATTGCCTTGATCAATTTTCCTGAAGCTGAATGGGACTGTGAAAAAATAAATTCATCACTATTGAAAATGTATGGGATGTGGAATGGATTTATTCCAAAGCCGGGGAAAAATAAGGAGGGGGACGCAAAAAAAAAGCTTCCGGAAACCGGAAGCTCATCGTCTTATACGTATAGGAATGAAGGTACGTTTTCTTCCGGCAGGATATTGCCTACAAAGAAAGAACCAAATGCAGCGTAACGTGCACTCACTTCATCAAAACGCATTTCATAGATTAATTTTTTAAATTGAAGGACATCATCTGCAAATAGTGTTACGCCCCATTCGTAATCGTCAAAACCGACAGAACCCGAAATGATTTGTTTTACTTTACCGGCATAACTGCGGCCAATCAAGCCGTGGGAACGCATTAATCCTTTGCGCTCTTCCATGGAAAGCATATACCAGTTATCATCGCCATCACGACGCTTGTCCATTGGATAGAAGCATACATGTTTCGCTTTTGGAAGTATCGGATAAAGTCTGGAACGGACATGAGGATTCTGATATGGGTCCTCACCATCTCCGCCAGCTAAGTAGTTGCTTAATTCCACGACGGAAACGTATGAATAAGCGGGAATTGTATATTCGGCAAGCTTCGTTTTGTTGAATTCGTTTTCAATTGCATTCAATTCTTCCATGGTTGGGCGGGCAAACATAAGCATGAAGTCCGCTTTCTGACCAACGATCGAATATAGGGCATGGCTGCCTTCATTGTCGTTTTGTGTCATATTCCATTTATCCAGTAAACCTTGGAATTCTGAGATGGCCAATTGGCGTTCGTCACTTGATAACGTTTTCCAAGAAGACCAGTCGATTAGACGGAAATCATGTAAACAATACCAGCCGTCCAGTGTTTGTGCTGCTTCACTCATTACGATCACTCCTAAGTCTTATTATAACTTTAATATAACATAGTTTCAGTATAAGGAAATTTTTATCAACCCGCAAACACCATCACTGTTTTCTGGCGTTTCTGCAAATTTTTGATTTGCGGATTGGCAGGGGACCAAAGTGGCTGGAATTTACCTGGCTGCTAGAGTATTCTTAAAAGAAGACGGCAATGGATTTTCATCCAATGGTTAAATATAAAAAAAATGGGGGAAACGTATCTAAAAAGGAGGAAGAGCCAATGAGTGATTTATTTGAAATATTGGAATCGAAAATTATGGGGCATAATTTAAAGATCGTTTTTCCGGAAGGGTTAGATGAACGGATTTTGGGAGCGGCAGGCAGGCTTGCCAAAGCTAAACTGGTGACACCGGTATTGATCGGGGATATCGGGTTGATTCAAGAGAAGGCAAAAGATTTAAAGATCTCCCTTGATGCAATCGAAATATATGATCCGAAGAATTATATCATGATGGATGAAATGGTTGAAGCGTTCGTGAAGGTCCGTGATGGTAAAGCGACCGATGTACAAGCACGTGAAATCTTAATGGATGAGAACTATTTTGGAACCATGCTCGTCCATATGAAACTGGCACATGGAATGGTCAGCGGCGCAACTCATTCGACTGCCGATACGGTTCGGCCCGCCCTAAGGATCATTAAAACAAAGCCAGGCGTCCAAAAAACATCGGGAGTATTCATCATGGTCCGGGATGAAGAAAAATATGTGTTCGCCGATTGTGCGATCAATATAAACCCCAATTCCCAGGACCTGGCTGAAATTGCCATAGAAAGTGCGAAGACTGCACTCATGTTCGATATCGAACCGCGTGTGGCGATGCTGAGCTTTTCGACGAAGGGATCGGCTACATCCCCCGAGACCTTAAAAGTGGTTGATGCCGTCGATTTGGCAAAGGAAATGGACCCGGAAATCATCCTTGATGGGGAATTTCAGTTTGACGCGGCCTTCGTTCCTTCGGTAGCAAGAAAAAAAGCACCGGATTCCCTTATTCAGGGGGATGCGAATGTTTTTATTTTCCCAAGTCTCGAAGCAGGGAACATCAGCTATAAGATGGTACAGCGCTTGGGCGGCTTCGAAGCTGTCGGTCCGATCCTTCAGGGCCTGAATCGTCCGGTGAATGACCTTTCGAGGGGATGCAGTGAAGAGGATGTATATAAACTGGCTGTCATTACAGCGGCACAGGGGTTTGTGGCGCAGTATCAATAGGCAGCTTGAGGATTAAATGTTAGAGGGAGATTCGTATGGGTGAAACAGATTCATTATTAATGCAGCAAGAGTGGAGGATTATTGATCAATCTTCCGTCGGACCTCAGTTTCCTGCTCTGGAGTCCTTTGCGATGGATGATACATTTTGCGCTTCCGTGGGGTCAGGTAAATCAGCGGCCGTAGCCAGGGCGTGGGTACACCATCGAACCATCGTCATGGGTATACAGGATACGAAGTTGCCTTTTCTTAAAAAGGGTTTGGATCATTTAGAAGAACATGGCTTTCAGGCCATCGTGAGGAATTCCGGAGGACTGGCAGTCGTGCTGGATGAGGGTGTCCTTAATTTGTCGCTCATTTTTCCTGAAAACGAGCGGAAAATTGAAATCAATCGTGGATATGATGCGATGTGGGAGCTTGTCCAATTGATGTTTTCCGATTTCCCAGTCACGATGGAAGCAAGGGAAATCGTCGGTTCCTATTGTCCTGGAAGTTATGATTTAAGTATAAATGGGCAAAAATTTGCCGGTATTTCCCAACGCAGGATCCGCAATGGCGTAGCGGTGCAAATCTATTTGTGTGTCAATGGAAGCGGGGCTGAACGTGCCAGCCTCGTGAAGGGTTTTTATGATGCAGCTAAAGGAAATGCAGAAACCAAATTCGTTTATCCTGATATCGTCCCTTCGGTAATGGCGTCCCTAACTGAATTGTTGGGCGTGCAATTGAGTGTTCAGGACGTGATGCTCAGATTCCTGCATGTATTGAAGGAACATAGCGAAAGGATATTCTCTGACACTCTTTCCGTTCAGGAATGGCCGATGTATGAGGCATACTTGACAAGAGTGGTGGAACGCAATGATAAAGTATTTGATGCATTAAAGGATTGAAATGAAAGAAGCCGTTCCATTAAGTCAGGAACGGCTTCTTTCATTTAATACGACTTTAGCATTCACTGAAACTGTAAAAGGACTGGATGATAGGCAGTGGCGTCCGGGGAGATATTATTCCTTCTATCTTGAAACAATGAAAAAAAGAGCCTTATTGGCTCCCTTTTTCGGATAAACATGGGTGAAACGGCCTTTATCATGTGGTTGATCTATGTAACTTATCCCCACATTATCTCATTACTCGGCCATTTTTTCCAAATTGCCATTCCGGTCCATCTTGAATTTAGTTGCCGGACGTTCCTCTTCCTCTAACAAAACCAGCTTTCTTGCTCGATTCATGATATTCATCAAAGTTTCATAATCTTCCTGCATCAAGCCGCTGTTTTGTTCTAGGTGGCTGATTTTATTCTCCAATTCTTCGTTTCGCTTTTTCAGCCCTTTAATTTCAAGCTTCAATCTTTCATTTTCGGTTTTTAATACTTCGGCTTGAAGCATGCGGCCGTTCATAGATTCCAAATAGGCGATGACGGTATCAAGGCTCATGGCCGTTTCCAAAGTTACTGGTGTGTGCTGTGTCTTAGGAGCGAGGGCTTCTGCCACAACGAATTCCTCTGCTGCTTCATAATTGGTAGTATCGACTTCGGATTTCAACTCTAGTTCCTCTTCTTGTACATGGGGAACCATTATGTCGGAAATCGTTGGGGACGGCGGTGTATAAAGAAGCCGTTTTTTCCCTCCTTGATCTTTTCCAAGGATCCTTTGCCGC
The DNA here is from genome assembly GCF_044762725.1 of Peribacillus sp. NPDC096447. NCBI lineage: Bacteria > Bacillati > Bacillota > Bacilli > Caryophanales > Bacillaceae > Peribacillus > Peribacillus sp. NPDC096447. Next base: position 445,914 of record NZ_JBIWEV010000004.1, on the reverse strand, counting down.
TGCTTACGCTGTTTCTTGGCAAGGGAAAGCGCTTTATCATAATTATGGCGGACAACTGCATTCCAGCGGAATCCGCATGCTGCAGAGGTGCGATTCAACTTATCTCCTACCTCTTCAAAAGCATTGAGCTGAGTGCTGCCTTCCCGCACATGGCGCAATACCGTTTCTGCCAAAAGCAAATCATCTTCTTCTGTCCAGGCGTCTTGACGAACCTTCATTTCTACATACTCCCTTTCTGGTAATTTTTAAAATAAATAACTATATAAAATATCGTGTGGCAGTGATTTATGGAGTGTTCTACTAGCATTTTGGACAAAATATGGATTTTTTATACAAAAAGGTTAAAAGGATACTAGTTTTTTGATTATTTACATCCTTTTCACATCATCCAGCCCTCTTGATATTCATAAGTAGAAACGGTAAAATACCCTTTAGTCGTATAAATGGATGAAAAATAGTTTGTCATGGAAAGGATGGTGACCGGAGGATGTCCAATGAATTCAGAGTGTGCGATGACTGCTTGGCGGTAAACATTAAAACGTTGATTCCGCGTCTTGAAAAGCTTGATCCCGACGCGAAAATTGAAGTGGGCTGTCAATCCTATTGCGGTCCTGGCAGAAAGAAGTCTTTTGCCTTTGTCAATAACCGTCCAGTTGCTGCACCGACAGAAGACGAGTTACTAGATAAAATCAATAAAAAACTAAAGTAGGATCCATGATATATAGTTAGAGTGGATTGTTTGCTTAAGATAAATGAAACAAGTAATCATCACCCAGATTCGACACACTGCGGTGATTTTTTATTTCTTTAATTTCAAGACAAAATCGGACTGAAACTTCCGTTTTCTTACAAAATGACCTCTCTTACTAGCAAGGTGGAAGTTAGGTTTTTTTGTCAAAACACGCTATAATGAGTGCATCGAGATTACGAAAATGAGGGTAGTTCATGGAATATTCCGGCGAAAAATTACAAGAAGAAAAAGTATTCAAGGACCCGGTGCACCGATATATACATGTTCGCGACCGGGTTATATGGGATTTAATAGGGACGAAGGAATTTCAGCGACTTCGAAGGATCAAACAGCTGGGAACGACTTATTTAACCTTTCATGGTGCGGAACATAGTCGGCTTAGCCATTCGCTTGGAGTATACGAGATTGTTCGGAGAATCGTGGATGATGTTTTCGAGGGCAGACCCGAATGGAAACCAGAGGAGCGGTTACTATCCTTGTGCGCAGCACTTCTGCATGATTTGGGTCATGGTCCTTTCTCTCATTCTTTTGAAAAGGTGTTTGACCTGGATCATGAGCAATTCACGCGGCAGATAATCCTCGGCGATACGGAAGTGAATAAGATCCTCCTTAGGGTTGGACGTTCTTTTCCTAAAAAAGTGGCAGAAGTCATAGCGAAAACCTATAAAGGCAAATTAGTAGTCAGCCTGATTTCAAGTCAGATCGATGCTGATAGAATGGACTATTTACAGCGTGATGCTTACTTCACTGGCGTGAGTTATGGACATTTCGATATGGAAAGGCTTTTGCGTGTAATGAGGCCAAGGGAAGAACATGCCGTCATAAAACAAAGCGGGATGCATGCGGTTGAGGATTATATCATGAGTCGCTACCAAATGTATTGGCAGGTTTATTTCCATCCAGTTACGAGAAGTGCGGAGGTTATACTTACCAAGATTCTACATAGAGCGAAACATTTATATGAATCCGGTTATGAGTTTGCCCAAGAACCACACCATTTTTATTCATTGTTCAGGGGAGAAGTGACTTTAACGGACTACTTGAAAATGGATGAATCGGTGATGCTCTATTATTTCGAAGCATGGGAAGACGAAAACGATGCGATTTTAAAAGATTTATGCACTCGCTTCGTTAACCGTAAACTATTTAAATATGTGGAATTCCATCCATCGAACAGTCAAATGAACAGGTTGATGGAGTTAAGGACGCTATTCAAGAAGGCAGGCATCGATCCGGATTATTATCTTGTCGTCGATTCTTCATCAGATCTGCCGTATGATTTTTACCGGCCAGGTGAGGAAGAGGAGAGACTGCCGATTCACTTGCTGAAAAATAATGGCGAAATTCGTGAATTATCGCGTGAATCCGAAATTGTCGATGCAATTTCAGGGAAAAGAAGAACGGATCATAAGTTGTATTATCCAGCGGATTTATTGCGTGATGAATCTACGAAGAAAAATATAAAAAAACAGATTCGAAAGCTTTTGGAGCTATCGGATTAAAGTGGTACATTTTTGGTGAGGAGTGACGAGCCTTGTTTAAGGATCATGCAAACATTATCAATGCAATTTCTACTGCCGGTGAAATCTCGGGTCGGAAAAAATTACAAAAGATCGTTTATATCGCGAAGAAGCTGTCCTTCCCATTTCATGAAAAGTTTCAGTTTCACTTTTATGGACCGTACTCGGAGGAGTTGACCTTACGTATCGAAGAGCTCTGCGAAATGGGCTACTTGAATGAAGTAAGGGAAAAAAAAGCAGGCTATTATCAATATTGTTATTCGATAACGGATGCAGGCCGGGATTTCCTATCCATACAGGAAGTGGAGATGCCGGCACTTGAGGCATGCTTACAGGATATGAACGAACAGAATGCCAGGTTTTTGGAGCTGGTTTCAACGGTATTATACTTTGACACGCTTGAAAAAGAGGAAGTCACCGAGAAAATTTTCACGCTGAAAAGCAAACAAAAATATACGCTTGAAGAAATTGATGAGGCATATGAATATATTGAGCAGCTAAAAACAAAAGCTAAGCCGAATTGATGGCTTAGCTTTTCCCCATTATGTAAATCTTATAAATCGCTTTTACGGACACCGGCTACTGCTAAATGATTTTTTGACATTTCTTCAATGAAAATCGTCACGGCTTCAGCTGGTGCTCCAGTTGTTTCCGTAACGGCTGCAGTCACCTTTTCGACTAAAGCCTTTTTTTGTTCGTCTGTACGGCCTTCAAGCATTTTGACTGTTACATATGGCATCTCTTTTCCCCCCTTCCTCTCTTATCTTGTAGTGTTTCACAATGGAAAAAGAAATGCAAGACACGGAAGTCAGAGTTTTTTCACTTCTTGATCTTTTGATGTATACTAACGGTAATATATATTGGGGGAGAAGCTATTGGAGCAAATAGAAGGGTTTTTGGCTTATAGATTGGAAGAACTTCCATATGTCATCGTGTCACTTTTAATAGCCTTTACGGTTCATGAATTTTCCCATGCTTATGTGGCCTATAAGTTCGGTGATCCGACTGCAAAGAATGAAGGAAGAGTCACATTGAATCCGATTTCCCATTTGGATCCGATCGGAACATTGCTGATATTAATTGCCGGATTTGGTTGGGCGAGACCTGTACCGGTCAATCGTTTTCATTTCAAGAATCCAAAATTGGCAGGAGTGCTCGTCTCTTTTGCCGGTCCGTTCAGTAATTTGATTGTTGCAATTTTGGGGTATTTAATTTTCTACGGATTGCTTGCCGCAGGCGTTGGACCTGATTTACCGTTTTTCGTCGAGCCATTCTTAAGTATGCTCATAAATTTAAATGTCCTTTTATTTGTATTTAATCTGATACCGCTGCCGCCGCTCGATGGTTATAGGATCGTACAGGATCTTGTTTCAGCAGACTTGCGGGCAAAAATGACCCAGTATGAACAATACGGCTCGCTTATTTTTTTGATCCTGATCATCACACCTCTGAGTCAATATACAATTAGACCGATTTTGGATACTGGCATTAAATTTGTAGGAAGCACCTTGAATCAATTTTTTTCACTTTTGTTTTTTTAACCAATAATAAGGAATGACAATCGATAAAGGGGGATATAAGCATGGATGAACAACCAAAGAAAAAGGTAGGCTTTAATATTATAAAAAACGACCCAACAGAAGGTCATGGCGGATATGGAGCAGGGGTTTTAACGCTCGATAATATTTCCCCGGTCATCATCGATGTGGATGCAGGTGAAGCAGAGGTCGATATCGGCGCGATGCATGCCAGAAGTGCAGTGGAAAAAGGGATCAAGTTTTTAAAGACTAAAGAGGAGGTCCCGAATGCCAAACCTTACTGGCTTGTTTGGGTGACCATTGAAGCCACTCAAAACGGTCCGCACTATGCAGGAGTGACAGCATGTGAAATGATGGTCGACAGGTCAATTAGACGCGGTTACAAATCGCTCCCGGAGCATGTTAACCGGATGGATAAATCGCTGAAACGAAAAATCATCGTCGAGGACATGGACGATAAATCAAAGCGTGTGCTTGCAGACTTCCTGAAAAATCATGATGCAGGGATGTGGGAGCGTTCTTCAGATCTGCTGAAGGAGTCATTGACGGTTTGAAATTCGATTAATGGGTGAAATGTTAAGTTTAGTGAAAAATGCACTTGTAGGAAAGCGATAAAATCAGTAAACTTAAAGACAGCAGTTTAGTCACTGTGGAACTAGGACAGAAAAACCCCCGAAGCCGCTGCCGGCTTCGGGGGTTTTTCGTTATCCCCAAGGTTTTAAGACTTTTTTGTACCATGGGGCCTTTTTATGTTCTTCTTCTTTTGGGGCATGTTTCGGACTCTCACCCTTAAAGTGCTCGGCACAGTATTCGACAGGTTCGGTTCCTTTAACATAATAAGTCAATCTTGAGGCAGGACAGTCCTTTGTGGCCAATTTTCCGCTAACGGGGTTCACGTTTACCCCGATTACGTTTTCGGTTTCCTTAAACGGTTTTGCCGGTTTCCCTTGCAGGCCTTTTTCCATATAGGAAGCCCAGATTTTCTTTGCATAGCCTTTTTCAGCAGGGATCTCGATCTTTTTGCCTTGATCATATCCAGTCCATACTCCTGCTACAAGCTCCGGTGTGTAACCGATCATCCAGCTATCAGTCGGGGTGGAGCCTGATTTGCCGGCATATGGGCGGGACAGCTGGGAACTGATGGTGCTGCCGGTCACTTTCGTATAGCCATTTAAGGTTTCGTCGAAAACCCCTGTAAGCATCTGGGTCATGACAAATGCCTTATCCTCATCCAAAATCTGTTCCGGTTTCTCATTTTCATCAAAAATCACTTCACCTTTTTGATTTTCAACCTTTTTGATAAACACGGGTTCAACCTTCTTGCCGCCGTTAGCCAGAATGCTATATGCGTTCACCATTTCAATCGCCCTTACACCTGACGTACCGAGTGCCAGGGAAGGAACCGCATCCATCTTTGCCGTGATGCCGAAACGATGCGCCGTATCGACCAATGTCTGTTCCCCAAGGAACAAGTGCGTTTTTACGGCGAAGATATTATCGGAAAGAGCAATGGCCTGAGCCATCGTGATTTCACCTTCCGCATATTGATGGTTGTAATTATGCGGTGTGTAAGATGAGTGACCATCATCGAAAGAGAATGTAGTTGTCTCGCTTTTTAAGGTGGTGGACGGTGTGAAACCATTCTCCAGTGCTGAATAGTATAGCAAGGGCTTCATGGTTGAACCAGGCTGGCGAACGGCCTGTGTGGCCCGATTGAATGGTGACTCGGAGTAATCTTTCCCTCCGACCAGCGCACGGACCTCCCCGGTATCCGGATCCATTGCCACTATCGAGGCTTGAATGCCTGAAGACTTGGGTATGGTATTGGAAAGAACTTCTTCGGCAGCGTCCTGCTGGGTTTCGTCCAGTGTGGTATAGACCTTAAGGCCGCCGAGCTCGATCGTCCGGTCATCCAAATGAAGCTGAGACTTTAAAGCTTGTTTGACGGCATCCTGGAAATAGGGAGCGGTCTTATTGGTGACCGTTCCATGCTCCCCTTTTAATGTAAGGGGTGTTCGCACCGCTTCCGCGATATTTTTTCCTGAAATGTAGTTTTTGTTTTTCATGGCTTGCAGGACAACTTTCTGCCTTGATTTGGCCTTTTCAAAGTTATCCAATGGAGAATAGTTTGACGGCCCTTTTGGTATTCCGGCCAGCATGCTCGCCTCAGGAAGGGTCAAATCCTTGGCATCCTTGCCAAAGTAATACTGACTTGCAGCTTGGGCTCCATAGGCACCATGGCCATAGTAAATCGTATTTAAATAGCCTTCTAGAATTTCCTTTTTGGAGTAGTTCATTTCTAAACGTATCGTATAAAAGGCCTCATTAAATTTACGCGACCACGTTTTGTCATGCCCGAGAAACAGGTTCCTGGCATACTGCTGGGTAATGGTGCTTGCACCCTGGACTTTGGACATTGCCTTAATATCAGCAAGGATGGCTCCGCCGATCCGCTTTATATCAAATCCATTATGAGTGTAAAATTGACGATCCTCAACGGCGACAGTCGCTTTGATGAGCTCTGGTGAAATTGACTCCATTCCGGCCCAATAACGTTTCTGGCCATTATCGGTTTCACCGATCACATTTCCATTATCACTATAATAGAGAGTGGACTGCGGCACGACCAAAGGAGGCGGGCCTAATATTTTTGCATAAATCAGTAAAGAGAGGAGCAATACAAAGAGTATCGTGAGCCCGATTGTGGCAAGGATAATGAAGGCCCGTACATATTTAGTTGTCCTTTTAAATCGTTCGCTTGGAATCAATTCCATTGCTTTCACCTCTCTTATCAGGTAAGAATCTAGTATCTATTACTATTATGGAAAAAAAAGAAAATTTTAAACATAAGAACTGCATTTAAGAAATTTATCTTGCAATTCTGCTAGATTCGTCTATAATTTTTCTAGCTAATGACTATACCGATTTTGGGGAACCTATAAGGTGACTGACAATATGAAATGGAAAAGGAGCGTTAATAAATGAGCATTTGGTTTACTGAAAAACAAACAGAGAATTTTGGTATTACGATGAAAGTGAATCGTACTTTACATACGGAGCAAACTGAGTTTCAAAAGCTGGATATGATTGAAACGGAAGAGTGGGGCAATATGCTGTTGCTGGATGACATGGTAATGACTTCACAGCGTGATGAATTCGTGTACCATGAAATGGTAGCCCATGTTCCTTTATTTACCCATCCTAATCCAGAAAACGTTTTGGTTGTAGGAGGAGGGGACGGAGGAGTTATCCGTGAAATCCTAAAACACCCAAGCGTAAAAAAAGCTACATTGGTGGATATCGATGGGAAAGTTATCGAATACTCAAAGAAATTCCTGCCTGAAATTGCAGGCATGCTTGAAGATCCGCGTGTAGACGTACAAGTTGGGGATGGCTTCATGCACATCGCCAAAAGTGAAAATGAATATGACGTGATCATGGTTGACTCAACTGAACCAGTCGGACCTGCTGTCAATTTATTTACTAAAGGTTTTTATGCCGGGATTTCCAAGGCTTTGAAAGAAGACGGGATTTTTGTGGCACAATCCGACAATCCTTGGTTTAAAGCGGACTTAATTCGTGATGTACAACGTGATGTAAAAGAAATATTTCCAATCACCAGCTTGTATTTAGCGAATATCCCGACGTACCCAAGCGGCCTTTGGGCGTTCACGATCGGATCGAAAAAATATAATCCATTAGAAGTGACTGAAGATCGCTTCCATGAATTAGAAACGAAATATTATACAAAAGAACTTCATAAAGCAGCTTTCGTTCTGCCTAAATTCGTTCAAGATTTAGTGAAATAAGGGAGGCATGGACCATGAAATTCGATGAAGCCTATTCAGGCAATGTATTCATTAAAAGCCATCCTGTTTTTGAGGAATCGGAAGCTGTGCTATACGGCATGCCGATGGACTGGACGGTAAGCTTCCGTCCGGGTTCCCGCTTCGGCCCTACCCGAATTCGTGAAGTTTCGATTGGTTTGGAAGAGTACAGCCCGTATTTAGATCGTGAATTAGAGGAAGTTAAATTCTTTGATGCCGGGGATATTCCATTACCATTCGGCAATCCGCAGCGCAGTATCGATATGATTGAAAAATTCGTCGACAGCTTGTTGGATGCAGGTAAGTTCCCAATAGGTATGGGAGGGGAACATCTTGTAACATGGCCTGTCATCAAAGCCATGTTCAAAAAGTATCCCGATATGGCCATCATCCATATGGATGCCCATACAGATTTACGTGAGGATTATGAAGGAGAGCCGCTTTCCCATGCGTCAATCATCCGTAAATCCGCAGACCTTATCGGTCCAAAAAATGTTTACTCTTTCGGCATTCGTTCCGGTTTGAAGGAAGAATTCCAATGGGCAAAAGAAAATGGCATGCACATCTCTAAATTTGAAGTTCTTGAACCTCTGAAAGAAGTACTGCCGCAGTTAGCTGGCCGTCCTGTATATGTGACGATCGACATCGATGTTCTTGATCCTGCGCACGCCCCGGGAACAGGCACAGTAGATTGTGGGGGCATCACCTCCAAAGAGCTTTTAGCTTCGATTCATGAGATAGCACGGTCTGAAATTAATGTAGTCGGCTGCGATTTGGTAGAAGTGGCACCGATTTATGATCCATCCGAGCAAACTGCGAACACTGCGAGCAAGCTGATTCGCGAAATGATTTTAGGTTGGGTTCAAAAAGGTTAATGGATGTAAGACTTTGACTTGACTGTTCCTGTTTTTTAGCGGGAATGGTCTTTTTTTATCCATTCCGGGAAAGAATTTCACGTCTGATGGACTCTATTTGAATAATTCCGCCCCGATGAGTCATTATTGTGTTAAATTCAAATGAATTGCAACAACATGATTTCGACAGTTTATCCTCACTTTTTTTGATTTACATTTTATTTTCCGCTCCAAGTTGAAACTTCCTTGAAGAATATTTATACTTATAAAGTTAAGAACGACATGATGAAGGAAGTGTAGCTTTGACTCTTCATGATATAGATAAGCAAGCGATTAAAGTGACTTTACAGACAAAAATCAAGCACGGCTCAGAAACGGAAACGTATGAGCTGGTCACATTTGGTACAAAAATGTATAAAGGTGCAGATTTATATTTGCAATATAAAGAGGAAAATGAAGCCGGTCAAACACAAACGACCATCAAGCACAAACCGGATGAAACGATCCTGCTTAGAAATGGTGCCATTAAAATGAGGCAGCTTTTCCGCCTGAAGGAAGCGACAAATGGACATTACGAAAGTATATATGGCAGGTTAGGATTACGGACGACCGCGAAGAAGATACATCATCAATGGGATGAGCAGACCAAACAAGGGAAACTCGTCCTTAAATATACGTTACATATGCAGGGAAGCGAACCCGGTCAATATGAGATGACGATTTCCTACAAGGAGGAAGCATAGCGCATGAATATAGTAAAAGAGGTACAGGAAAAACTGAAAGAAGAGATTAAAGCGGCAGTCATTAAAGCTGGTTTAGCAACGGAAGAGCAGATTCCAAATGTTGTATTGGAGCTGCCAAGAGATAAGACACACGGAGATTATTCCACGAACATGGCCATGCAATTAACGAAGATTGCAAAGAAAGCACCAAAGATGATAGCAGAGGCGATCATCGAAAACTTTGACAACTCAAAAGCATCCATCGAAAAAATTGAAATTGCAGGACCAGGTTTCATCAACTTCTACATGAATAATGCCTATTTGACAGAATTGGTTCCTGTCATTTTGAAAGTGGATGAAGCATATGGGGAAAGTGACTTTGGAAAAGGAGAAAAAATCCAAGTGGAGTTCGTTTCCGCGAATCCAACCGGTGATCTCCATCTTGGTCATGCACGTGGTGCAGCAGTAGGTGATACGCTATGTAATATCCTTTCTAAAGCAGGTTACGATGTTTCACGTGAATACTATATCAATGATGCAGGAAACCAAATCAATAATTTGGCATTTTCCATAGAAGCCCGCTATTTCCAGGCTCTTGGCCTTGAAAAGGATATGCCTGAGGGCGGTTATCATGGCGAAGATATCATTGGCATCGGTAAGACGCTTGCAAGTGAATATGGGGATAAATATGTAAATGCCGATGAGAAGGAACGTTTTGAATTTTTCCGTGAGTACGGCTTGAAATATGAAATGGAAAAATTGAAAACGGACTTGGGTAATTTCCGTGTCGGATTTGATGTATGGTACTCCGAAACATCCCTCTATCAAGACGGTAAAATTGATGAAGCACTTAAAGTGTTGAGGGAAAGGGGCCATGTTTACGAGGAAGATGGTGCTACATGGTTCCGCTCTACGGAATTAGGCGATGATAAAGACCGGGTGCTTATTAAGCAGGATGGGTCTTACACATATCTGACACCGGATATTGCCTATCACCGTAATAAATTGGAACGCGGCTTTGAAACACTGATCAATATCTGGGGTGCAGATCACCACGGCTATATCCCGCGTATGAAAGCGGCGATCGAAGCATTAGGGTACAATCGCGAGCAGCTTGAAGTCGAAATCATCCAGCTTGTTCACCTGTACAAGGATGGCGAGAAAATGAAGATGAGCAAGCGTACAGGTAAAGCAGTTACGATGCGTGACCTTATTGATGAAGTAGGTCTGGATGCAACACGTTATTTCTTTGCGATGAGAAGTGCGGATACTCATATGGATTTCGATTTGGATCTTGCGGTCTCACAATCCAATGAAAACCCGGTTTATTATGCACAGTATGCCCACGCCCGTATTTCCAGCATTTTGCGCCAAGGTGTTGAACAAGGGATCAGCTATGAAGGAGTCACTGATTTCTCTGCCCTATCTACTGAAAAAGAAGTGGAACTTTTGAAGAAATTAGGAGAATTCCCGCAGGCAATAGCGGAAGCAGCCGAAAAAAGGATGCCTCACCGCATGACGAATTATATATTTGACCTGGCTTCTACATTCCACAGTTTCTACAATGCAGATAAGGTTCTGGATGTTGAAGAGATGGAAAGAAGTAAGGCGCGTCTAGGACTGGTCAAATCCGTTCAAATTACTTTAAAGAATGCATTAGCCATCATTGGGGTTTCGGCACCGGAAAAAATGTAATGGCAAAAGCGGCTGTTTCTTGCGAAACAGCCGCTTTTTTTAGGTTAATTAACACTCGACGGCACCGCCGCTCACCCTTTTTACACCACGAACCTTTGCTATATCTTCAATCAGCTGCAGCATTGCCCGGTCCTTCATCTTGGCCTCGATCATGAAATCCACGTCCTGTCCAAGATCCTTAAGCACTTTAAAGAGGGGCAGGATGAACTCCAAATCGATATAATCTGCATGTGAGCGAAATTCACCTGCCGATTTTGGGGATGAAATATGAATCTTTGGTACCGCCCCTGCCTGACTCCAAGTGGTGAACACCTCGGTGAGCAGCTCGTTAAGCGGCACATCTGAAAGGTTTGCGAGATGATGGTGGTAATCGAATACAAGTGGGATGCCTTCCTTCATACATACGCTCAGGGTTTCAGATGCTGTATAGGTTTTATCATCATTTTCCAAAGTCATTCTTTCCTTGACGTGCATAGGAAGCGATTTAAGGTTGTCATGAACCCTTACAAGGGCGGACTCTTTATCACCATAGGCTCCACCGACATGGATATTGATGAAAGAGGTGTCCGCTATGCCCATTGCATCAAGCATTTTGTAATGGAACTCCATATCTTTTACGGCATTTTGTGTAATCTCGGGTTTTGGGCTGGTAAACAGCGTAAACTGATTTGGATGAAAGCTGATCCTCATCTTGTGTGCAGTGGCCCAATCGCCAAGCTGTTTCCATTCTTTTTTAAAAGGAGTAACGAAATCCCATTCTATTTCGGGATGTGTGGCTAAAGGAACGATGGAACTGGACATCCGGTATATTTCTATTTGGTGTGCCGTGTTATATTGAAGGACCCTTAAGGTATTTTCAATGTTCTGTCTTGTCACATCCAGGAGTTTTTCCATTCCTTTTTCTGGGCCAAGTGTGCTATATCGCTTGAAAGTAAGTGTCTTAGCCGGAGAAGCTTCCCATAAACAGGTGGCATTGGATACGAATCCAAATCTTATTTTCATTTTATTTTTCTCCTTGAGCAACAGGATGTCAAAGAAAAGGAGATAGGATGGAAGCCAGCGATTCTTTTGCTGAACGGACTACATTCATGCTGGAAAGCGCGTCCCCATTTAGGGGCTTGGATTCGGCCAGGTCCACTGCCAATTCCTTTTCTACATCTTTTATAAATGTCCGGTCAAATACGATGCAGTTCATTTCACTATTTAAAAAACAACTGCGTTTATCGAAATTAGCCGTACCGATATCACACATTATATCATCAATCAGTATCACTTTAGAATGGTAGAACCCTCTTTGAAATTGCATGATTTCAGCCCCGTCTTTTATTAGTACCCGGAAGTAGGGAAAAGAAGCTTCCTTGACAAGGGCATGGTCTGAAATTTCAGGCACGATGACCGTAACGGAAACATTGCGTGCAAGGGCTTCCCTTAATTCTTTAAATAAAGTTTCACTGGGAATGAAGTATGGAGTCCCGATAATGATTTTTTTAGTGGCTTGCCGAATCATGTATGTCAGTGACTGTTCAAGATCACTGCCATTCGTGACGACAAACTGATGTGCCTGCGTCCCGGGAGTCAATGTCGGGAAATAGGCAGGTGTTCCTCTGTAATCCTCATTTGTATCACAGAACCAATCCGAGAGAAAGACTTCCTGAAGGTCCTTTACACCCTCACCGGTCATTTTTAAATGGTAATCTCTCCATGGGTTCAGCTTCTCCCCTTGGTTTATATACTCCTTACCGATATTAAAGCCGCCAAGATAGCCGATTTTTCCATCTATTACCGTGATCTTACGGTGATTTCTTTTTTGTATTGTATAGAAAAGGAAGGGGAGTTTCGGTTTAAAGCTGAAAGAAAAATGAACGCCGCTTTTTGTCAGCTCCTGGATGGTTTGGCGGGACAGCTGTTTACTTCCTACCCAATCGACTAAAAGCCGCACTTCCACGCCCGCTTCCGCTTTTGACTGCAGTAACTTCAAAAAGTCCTTGCTGAATTTATCATTTTTTACTATATAAAAAAGGATATGGATGGAATCCTGAGCTTGCCTGACTTCCTTAATATAATCTTCAAACAGGATTTTCCCTGATGTGAATACAGTCATTTCGCTTTTCCGAGGCGGATATTTAATGTTGGTTGCGTGCTTCAAATAACGTTTATGCCCTACCTTAAGATCAACCCAGCACCAAGAGAAGATCAATAAAAATATAGAGGCAATCGTAGTGATTATCTTCAAAAAAAATCCCCCCTAAATGATTATATTTAGTTTGGCTCTAATTCCCTGTCAGTAACCATTAAAAAGCGGAGAAAGGGTCCTCATTTTTTTAGAATGAAGAAGGGTAATACACGGAATTGTCGAATTATATATTAAGTCCCGAAAAATTAAATTGATTTTAGAAAGAAAAAAGTTGACTGAATGCTCATTCATTATATAATGGAGTTAATCAAATTTCAGAAAAATGCCAAATTTCCCATAATGGTACCTGGCATTTTGCAATTTACTAAAGAGGGGGAAAGACTGCATGGAAATGAATGGCTTACTGTGGATCAACTTAGTTGCATTCCTGCTTGTAACCGCTTACGCCGCCGGTTTATTTGTCTATTTGATAAAGACTCGTATAGCTTATATAAAACTTGGCAAAAAAGTGGAATTCGATAACCGTGTGAAAGATCGTCTTGTTAAAATTGGGGTTTATGTATTTGGACAGAAGAAGCTCTTTAAAGATAAAAAGAGCGGGATCATTCATGCCTTGTTATTTTATGGTTTCATCTTAGTGCAATTTGGCGCACTTGACTTTTTCGTTAAAGGCTTAAGACCGGGGTGGCATTTACCGTTTGGCCCTGTTTATCCGGCCTTTACTTTCTTCCAGGAAATTGTGACGCTTACCGTTCTTGTTGCAATCCTATGGGCGGCATACCGTCGTTATGTCGAAAAGCTCGTTCGCTTGAAAAGGGATTTCAAAGCAGGCCTGGTTGTCATCTTCATTACCGGTATCATGATTACCGTATTGCTGGGGAATGGAATGGGAATGATCTGGCATGGACACGATGCAACTTGGTCAGAGCCAGTCGCATCAAGCATCGCTTTCCTATTCGGCTGGATGGGGACAACAGCGGCAACCGTCGTTTTTTATGTAGCTTGGTGGCTGCATTTACTGATCATATTATCTTTCCTTGTTTATATCCCGCAATCTAAGCACGCTCACTTGATTGCCGGTCCGATAAATGTATTCCTGAATCGCCTGGACAATCCCGGGAAATTGAAACCGGTAGATTTGGAAGAAGAGATTCTCGACAAAGAAGGAAATCAATATTATGGTGCAAAATATATCGAAGACTTGACGCAATATCAAATGGTGGACCTCTATGCCTGTGTGGAGTGCGGGCGCTGTACGAATATGTGCCCGGCTACAGGTACCGGTAAAATGCTGTCACCGATGGATATCATAATCAAGATGCGTGACCATTTGACAAATACAGGCGCTGCGGTTACTACGAAGCAGCCATGGGTGCCATCTTTTGTTTTTGGAAATACGAAAGGAAATAAGATCGCTTTGGCTGGTGCCGCGCAGGGGGCGCAGGAATCAGCTGCAGCAATAGAAGCTTACAGTCCGAGCCTGATTGGCGAAGTCATTACGGAAGAAGAACTTTGGGCTTGTACCACATGCCGGAACTGTGAAGATCAATGCCCGGTAATGAATGAACATGTTGACAAAATCATCGATATGCGCCGTTATCTAGTGTTGACGGAAGGAAGACTTGATCCTGATGCGCAACGTGCCATGACGAATATTGAGCGTCAAGGGAACCCGTGGGGACTGAACCGTAAAGAGAGAGAAGATTGGCGAAGCCTTCGGGAAGATGTCAGCGTCCCAACCGTGAAGGAATTAAAAAAGGCAGACGAAGAATTCGAGTATTTATTCTGGGTGGGGTCAATGGGGTCGTATGATAACCGAAGCCAGAAGATTGCCCTTTCCTTTGCTAAATTATTGAATGAAGCAGGCGTTAAATTTGCAATTCTCGGAAATAAGGAGAAAAACTCAGGGGATACTCCGCGTCGATTGGGTAATGAGTTTGTTTTCCAGGAGCTTGCAATGAAAAATATAGAAGAATTCCAGAAGAATGAAATCAAGAAAATCGTTACGATCGATCCGCATGCATACAATATCTTTAAGAATGAGTATCCGGATTTTGGCTTGGAAGCGGAAGTGTATCACCATACTGAATTGTTAGCCAAACTTGTCAGTGAAGGCAGGTTGGTCCCTCAGTATCCGGTGAATGAGACGATTACATTCCACGATTCCTGTTACTTGGGAAGGTACAATGAAGTTTACAGCCCGCCGCGTGAAATCTTGCAATCCATTGCTGGTGTGAAACTTATTGAAATGGAGCGTAACCGTGAAAAGGGTATGTGCTGTGGAGCTGGAGGCGGTTTGATGTGGATGGAAGAGGAAACAGGAAACCGCATTAATGTGGCCCGTACCGAACAAGCTCTGGCCGTCAGTCCAACAGTGATCAGTTCAGGATGTCCTTATTGCCTGACCATGCTATCCGATGGGACGAAAGCAATAGAAGTTGAGGAAAATGTCAAAACGTATGATGTAGCGGAACTACTCGAAAAAGCGGTCATTGGTGAAAATAAAACGATTGCCTCTTAATTTAAATGGAAATGCCTGCTTCTTTTATAAAGGATGAAACAAAAGGGAGCAGGTAATTTTTTTCAATATTTATAAACTAAATATTTTCATTTTTGAGAAAAATGTGTAATATATTATAATATTAAGCGCTTACAACACTATTTTTTTAACTCCATATTGAGCGAGCGTTCAATCAATGTTACTTATAGGGGGAAATAATGATGGCGAAAACAGTGATTATTAGCGGTGTGAGAACACCTTTTGGTAAATTTGGCGGTGGCCTTAGCAGTTTGACGGCATCACAACTTGGTGGAATAGCAATCAAAGAGGCACTTGTTCGGGCAGGGATTGAAGGCAGCCAAGTAGATGAGGTCATCATGGGGAATGTGCTTCAGGCTGGCCAAGGCCAAATACCTTCCCGCCAGGCAGCCCGTCATGCTGGATTGCCATGGGAAGTGAAAACGGAAACCATTAATAAAGTATGCGCATCAGGACTTCGCAGTGTGACATTGGCTGATCAGATCATTCGCTTAGGTGAAGAAGAAATCATTGTTGCCGGCGGAATGGAATCGATGAGCAATGCTCCTTATATACTTCCGAAAGCAAGGTGGGGCCTAAGGATGGGTGATGGAGAGCTTAAGGATACGATGATTTCGGATGGACTTAGCTGCAGCTTTACGGGCGTGCATATGGGGACTTACGGAAACAGTACAGCCGAGGACCTTGAAATCACCCGTGAGGAACAAGATAGCTGGGCTTACGAGAGTCATCAAAAAGCGATAAAAGCAATCGATGGCGGTATCCTTGCAGAAGAAATCATTTCCGTACAGGTGCCGGTGCGGAAAGGCGAACCAATTACCGTTGAACATGATGAAGCCCCAAGAAAAGATACATCTGCCGGGAAGTTAGCTAAATTAGGTCCAGCTTTCAATAATGAGGGAACCATTACGGCAGGTAATGCACCAGGTGTCAATGATGGGGCAGGTGCACTCGTATTGATGAGTGAGGAACGTGCGGAAAAGGAAGGGAAAACGCCTTTTGCCTATATTTTAGCTCATGCAGAAGTGGCAGTTGAAGCAAAGGACTTCCCTAAAACGCCAGGTTTGGTCATAAATGAGCTCCTGAAGAAGACAGGTAAATCGATAGAGGAAATTGATTTGTTTGAAGTGAACGAAGCATTTGCTGCGGTTGCGCTGGCCAGTGGGAAAATTGCCAACATAGAGCCGGGAAAAGTGAATGTAAACGGAGGGGCTGTAGCATTAGGTCACCCGATCGGGGCGAGTGGTGCCCGCATCATCATTACGCTGATGCATGAACTGAAACGCCGCGGAGGGGGATTGGGCATCGCAGCGATCTGCAGTGGCGGCGGTCAGGGAGATGCCATTTTAATTGAAGTGCCTAAGCAAGGATAATAGTTTCATAGATAGATACATGAGGAGGGATTTTTCATGGGCATTCAAAAAGTGATGGTCATTGGTGCTGGACAGATGGGATCTGGCATTGCCCAGGTCTGTGCAATGAGCGGTTATGAAGTTCTTTTACATGACTTAAAAGATGAATATGTAGAAAAGGGGTTAGGGACAATTACCAAGAACCTTTCCCGGCAGGTTGAAAAAGGAAAAATGGAAGCCAAGGAAAAAGATGCAATCCTTTCCCGGCTGACTTCATCGACGGATTTGAATAATGCGGCTGCGGTGGATTTGGTGATTGAAGCGGCGGTGGAAAACATGGAAATAAAAACAAGAATATTCGCCGATTTGGATGAAATCACGCCACAACATGTCATTCTTGCATCCAATACTTCTTCGCTTCCGATTACAGAGATAGCCGCTGCCACGAAAAGGCCGGAAAAGGTAATTGGCATGCACTTTATGAACCCCGTTCCAGTCATGAAGCTGGTTGAGATCATCCGTGGCCTGGCTACAGCGGATGAAGTTTATAAAGAAGTTGAAGAGATGGCTGAATCCTTGAACAAGGTACCGGTGGAAGTCAATGATTTCCCGGGTTTTGTAGCGAATCGGATTTTGATGCCGATGATCAATGAGGCCATTTATACCCTTTATGAGGGCGTTGCCACTAAAGAGGCGATTGACGACGTGATGAAGCTGGGAATGAACCATCCGATGGGCCCGCTTACGCTAGCTGACTTCATTGGACTGGACACATGCCTGTATATAATGGAAACCCTTCACCAAGGGCTCGGAGACGATAAATACCGACCGTGTCCGCTGTTAAGGAAATATGTAAAAGCTGGATGGCTAGGCAAGAAATCAGGACGGGGCTTTTACGAATATAACTAATCTTAGAAAGATGTGCAGCTAGGGAGGAATGAAGCATGGATTTCAAGTTTACAGAAGAACAGGAAATGATGCGGAAAATGGTAAGCGCTTTTGCGGAGAATGAGATTACCCCTCATATCGAGGCAATGGAAACAGGCGTGTTTCCAAAAACGATTCTGCAAAAAATGGGTGAACTTGGTTTGATGGGAATCCCGATTACAGAAGAATACGGTGGCGCGGGTATGGACTTCATGTCTTATATCATCGCCATCAATGAGATTTCCAAAGTTAGTCCAACTCTCGGTGTTATATTGTCCGTTCATACTTCTGTTGGAACAAATCCAATCGTTTATTTTGGAACGGAAGAGCAGAAGCGAAAGTATGTGCCTAAGTTAGCCGCTGGTAAATATTTAGGCGCCTTTTGCTTGACTGAGCAAAGCTCAGGTTCCGATGCTGCGAGTTTGAAATCGAAGGCAGTGGCAGTAAAGGAAGACGGAAAATATCGAATAAATGGGTCCAAGGTTTTTATTACCAATGGCGGGGAAGCGGATGTATTCATTGTCTTTGCCTCGACTGACCCTCAGAAGGGAAGCAAGGGAATCTCTGCTTTTATTGTAGAAAAAGGGACGCCAGGCTTAATCATCGGTAAAGATGAACGTAAAATGGGCCTTCATGGCTCGAGCACCGTACAGGTGACGTTCGAGGATATGAAAGTGCCTGCAGCCAATCTCCTTGGCAAAGAAGGGGAAGGCTTTAAGATTGCAATGGCCAACTTGGATGCTGGAAGGATAGGCATTGCTGCTCAAGCGCTGGGAATTGCAGAAGGCGCCATGGAACATGCTGTCCAATATGCAAAAGACAGAGTTCAATTCGGCAAACCTATTTCAGCACAACAGGGGATTGGTTTCAAGCTTGCTGAAATGGCAACGAGTATAGAAGCTTCAAGGTTACTTGTCTATCGCGCGGCGTTTTTACGCTCACAGGGATTGAAGTGCGGTAAAGAGGCGGCAATGGCTAAGCTATTCGCTTCGAGGACGGCTGTAGATGTGGCGATAGAAGCAGTCCAGGTGTTCGGAGGCTATGGATACACGACGGAATATCCTGTCGAACGCTATTTCAGGGATGCAAAGGTAACTGAAATTTATGAAGGAACCAGTGAAATACAGAGAATGGTCATCAGTAAGAATCTATAATTCACGAAATATTTAGGAGGCATAGACATGCAATTTAAACTAACGGAAGAGCATGAAATGATCAGGAAAATGGTGCGCGATTTTGCCCAGAATGAAGTGGCTCCGACAGCTGCCGAGAGGGATGAAGAAGAACGATTTGACCGTGAGATCTTCGATAAAATGGCTGAACTTGGACTGACTGGGATTCCGTGGCCTGAGGAATACGGCGGAATTGGAAGTGATTATTTAGCGTATTGCATAGCGATTGAGGAACTTTCCCGCGTTTGCGCTTCCACTGGGGTGACTTTATCAGCCCATACTTCCCTTGCAGGATGGCCAATATATAAGTTTGGATCTGAAGAGCAAAAACAAAAATACCTTCGTCCAATGGCACAGGGTGAAAAAATCGGTGCATATGGGCTGACCGAGCCTAGCTCAGGCTCTGACGCAGGCGGTATGAGAACGACTGCAAAGCTTGTAGGTGATGAATATATTATCAGCGGTTCAAAAATCTTCATTACGAACGGCGGGATTGCGGATACATATGTCGTCTTTGCATTGACGGATCCAGCATCCAAACAAAAAGGAACGAGTGCATTTATCGTTGAAAAGGACTTCCCGGGTTTTAGTGTCGGCAAAAAAGAGAAGAAGCTTGGAATCCGTTCATCACCGACCACGGAAATCATTTTTGATGAATGCCGAGTGCCTAAAGAAAATCTCCTTGGAATAGAAGGAGAGGGCTTTAAGATAGCGATGATGACGCTTGATGGCGGTCGTAATGGGATTGCAGCCCAGGCTGTAGGCATAGCCCAAGGTGCATTGGATGCCGCAGTTAATTATGCAAAAGAGCGCGTCCAATTTGGGAAGCCAATTTCTGCACAGCAAGGAATCGGTTTTAAATTGGCGGATATGGCAACGGGTGTTGAAGCTTCAAGGCTATTAACCTATCAGGCTGCCTGGTTGGAATCAGCGGGCCTTCCTTATGGAAAAGAGTCAGCCATGTCCAAACTTTTTGCTGGAGATACAGCCATGAAAGTGACGACAGAAGCCGTGCAGGTCTTTGGAGGTTATGGATATACAAAGGATTATCCTGTAGAACGGTATATGCGTGATGCGAAAATCACCCAAATCTATGAAGGTACACAGGAAATTCAAAAGCTGGTCATCTCACGGATGATTACTAAATAAGATTGAAATTGAGGTTTTCCGATGAGGCATTGCCTTTACCGGAATACCCTTTTCAATTTCTTCAGAATGTCTTTGGCAATTAAATGAGGGGCTTATTAAAAGGAGTTTGAAAATGGAAAAAAGAGAGGTTCTTGCATCTGTAAAAGATGAACGGCTGGTTGAAAAAAGACGTACACAAATGATTAAAGGAGCGGTGACCCTTTTTAAGGAAAAGGGATTTCATCGTACGACTACCAGGGAAATTGCCAAAGCGGCCGGCTTTAGTATTGGCACGTTATACGAGTATATCCGGACAAAGGAAGATATATTATATCTCGTTTGTGACTTTATCTACGATGAAGTCCAGGAAAAGCTTCAGAAAGAAATAGATCAGAGCGATGGGACACTTGAAAGCTTGAAGCTTACGATCGCCTATTTTTATAAAGTGATGGATGATATGCAGGACGAAGTGCTGGTCATGTATCAAGAGGTGAAAGCACTGACGAAAGATGCTTTACCTTATGTATTGAATAAAGAACTGCGGATGGTCGGCATGTTTGAAAAGGTGATAACGAAATGTGTTGAGAATGGGGAGCTATCGTTGACGGCAAAACAAATAAGCCTTGTTTCTCATAATATTTTCGTTCAGGGACAGATGTGGAGTTTTAGAAGGTGGGCATTGCATAAAGAGTATACGCTTCAAGAATATGTCGAACTGCAGACGCAATTATTGATTCAAAATATATCGCTTCAGAAAAATACTGAGTTAAATTCGTTTCAATAAGGAGGAGCTCAATGGGTACAGTTGAGGTGTATAAACCGAAGAACCATATTAGATTCGTTACTGCTTCGAGTTTATTCGATGGACATGATGCATCTATCAATATTATGAGGAGAATCCTTCAGTCCAGCGGCGCAGAAGTCATTCATCTAGGTCATAATCGTTCGGTGGAAGAGATCGTGAATGCGGCTATCCAGGAAGATGTTCAAGGCATAGCCATGTCATCTTACCAAGGCGGACATGTGGAATATTTTAAATATATGTATGACCTGCTGAAGGAAAAGGGAGCCGGGCACATTCGTATTTTTGCCGGCGGCGGCGGGGTCATCATCCCCAGGGAAATTAAAGAACTCCATGATTATGGGATTGCCCGGATCTTTTCTCCTGATGAAGGGCGGGAATATGGGCTTCAAGGAATGATAAACGTATTGATGGAGGAGTGTGATTTCTCGACAGTCAAACCATCTTTACAAGAACGTTTTGATGAATTGATTGCTGGGGGAACAAATGCGATTGCCCAATTCATTACCTTTGCCGAAAACAGACTCGATGCTTCACAGGAATCAGCGGCAGCGGTGGAGAGTCTTTTTGAGCAGATCAAGACTTCCGAAAAGAAGGTTCCTGTTCTAGGGATTACAGGGACTGGCGGTGCTGGAAAAAGTTCATTGACTGATGAATTGATACGAAGGTTCATTAACGAAATACCAGACGAGAGGGTCGCCATTTTATCTGTAGACCCGACTAAACAGAAAACGGGCGGTGCCCTGCTTGGTGACAGGATTAGAATGAACTCGATTTTTTCAGAGCGTGTTTATATGCGGAGCCTAGCCACGCGCCATTCAAAAAGTGAGTTGTCTTTGGCGATAAAAGATGCCATTTCAGTCGTGAAGGCAGCTGGCTTCGATTTAATCATCGTTGAAACGAGCGGAATTGGTCAGGGAGATGCAGAAATTGCCGAGATATGCGATGTATCCATGTATGTAATGACGAGTGAATTCGGTGCTCCTTCGCAACTTGAAAAAATCGATATGATTGATTATGCAGACTTGATAGTCATTAACAAATACGAGCGCAAAGGCTCAGAGGATGCAAAAAACCAAGTTCAAAAGCAATACCAAAGAAGCCGTACACTTTTTGATCAAGATCCATCTGAAATGCCAGTATACGGTACCATCGCTTCCCAATTCAATGACCCAGGCACCAATGCATTGTTCGCTGCACTGATTGAAAAGCTTAATGAAAAATCAGGGACGGGTTGGAGTACCGCCTTTTCGAAAGAAGCGGATGTTTACAAGCAAAATGTCATCATACCTACTGACCGTCGGTATTATTTACGTGAAATCAGTGATACGGTCAGATCTTATCATAAGCGTGCGGCTGAACAAGTACGTATTGCCCGCAGGCTATTCCAGCTTGAAGGAGCAATTGATGCAATTAAGGAAAATGATAACAACGAAGATATGGTGGCTTCTTTAGAAAAACTGAAAAAGGAAACCGCTTCGAATTTATCACCTGAATCTAAAAAAATACTTTCTGGATGGATGGAATTAAAAGAAAAGTATACAGGAGAGCAGTTTGTAACGAAAGTCAGGGATAAAGAAATCGTCACAAAGCTGAAAACTAAAAGTTTATCAGGTTTAATGATTCCGAGAGTGTCACTGCCTAAGTATGTGGATTATGGAGAGATCTTAGGATGGGTATTCCGAGAGAACGTTCCGGGCTTCTTTCCTTACACAGCGGGAGTCTTTCCATTCAAGCGTGAAGGGGAGGACCCGAAGCGGCAATTTGCCGGTGAAGGATCACCCGACCGAACCAACAGGCGTTTTCATTATTTGTCAAAGGATGATAATGCAAAACGGCTAAGTACGGCTTTCGATTCGGTAACTTTATATGGCGAGGATCCCGATCACCGGCCTGATATCTATGGAAAGGTAGGGGAAAGCGGAGTCAGCATCTGTACGTTGGATGACATGAAAAAGCTGTATGCAGGCTTTGACCTTTGCCACCCCTCAACCTCTGTATCGATGACCATCAATGGACCGGCACCAATCATTTTGGCCATGTATATGAATACGGCAGTCGATCAGCAGATTCAACGGAAAGAAGAAGAGTTAGGCCGTCCCCTTACGGATGCAGAAGCTGAAGAAGTGCAGGCTTATACCCTTCAAACGGTACGAGGAACTGTTCAAGCGGATATTCTGAAAGAGGACCAAGGCCAAAATACATGCATCTTCTCTACGGAATTTGCTTTAAGGTTAATGGGGGACATTCAAGCATATTTCATCGATCGAAAAGTCAGGAACTACTACTCTGTATCCATTTCCGGCTATCACATTGCAGAAGCGGGTGCCAATCCCATTTCACAGCTTGCTTTTACATTAGCGAATGGCTTTACTTACATCGAATATTATTTAAGTCGCGGAATGAATATTGATGACTTTGCCCCGAATTTGTCGTTCTTCTTCTCAAATGGGCTCGACCCGGAATATACGGTTATCGGGAGGGTGGCAAGAAGGATTTGGGCTACGGTCATGCGGGATAAATATGGTGCGAACGACCGCAGCCAGAAGCTCAAATACCATGTACAGACTTCAGGGCGCTCCCTTCATGCGCAAGAAATTGATTTCAATGATATCAGAACGACACTTCAGGCTTTAATGGCGCTACAGGACAACTGTAATTCCCTGCATACTAATGCGTACGATGAAGCCATCACGACGCCTACTGAAGAATCCGTGCGCAGGGCAATGGCCATACAAATGATCATTACAAAGGAGCATGGGCTCTCAAAAAATGAAAACCCGATGCAAGGAGCCTTCATCGTAGAGGAATTGACGGATCTCGTTGAAGAGGCCGTACTGCAGGAGTTCGATCGCATCAATGATCGAGGCGGTGTGCTGGGTGCAATGGAGACGCAGTATCAGCGCGGGAAAATCCAGGATGAATCGATGCATTACGAAATGAAAAAGCATACGGGAGAATTGCCGATCATTGGTGTCAACACGTATTTGAATCCAAATCCTCCTTCCGAAGAAGCGGTGAACAGCATGGAAATTGCCCGTGCAACAAAGGAAGAAAAGGAAGGGCAAATCATAAATCTCCGGGCATTCCAGGAAAGAAATAAGGAGTTCACGGATGAGGCGCTAACTAAACTGAAATTAGCAGCCATGAATGGGGAAAATATCTTTGCTGAACTCATGAACTGCGTCAGAGTGGCCAGTCTTGGTCAGATAACGAGGGCGCTATATGATGAAGGCGGTCAATATCGAAGGAATATGTAAACTGAGAAGGGGGCTCCGAACGTTTAGGGGCCCCTTTTTTTGAATAATTTCCCTCTTTTTTAACAAAATGAAGATTTTACCTTATAATTATTTGGAAAAGGGGCAAAAATGAAGAATCAGCCCTATTGGAGTTGAGAAAATGAACCTGAAAATGATTGGATTGATCATAGGGTACATTCTTGCCATCATTATTTTATTTGAGCTGTATGAGCATCAATTGGGTGCCATCTCTTTTTTTATCCTGACTATTGTCTTTTTTACGGCAGCCTATCGACAGAAGTCGAAAAAGGAAAGTGAATGATTTTTAGCTTTTGGTTTCCTGAATGATAGACAATAAGGTAAATCTGTGAAAGTATCAGATAGAACTAGCATAAACCCATTTAGATTGTTTATAATGGAGTATATGTCTAGCAGGAATTGTCGTTATTTTATCGAACTACTGTTTTAGATTATTTTTTTATGTGAAAAAACACGGAATTCAGTGTTTGAATAGAGAAGGGAAGTGCGGAATTTGAGTTTAAAACAATACTCAAAAGAGCAGTTATTGGAAATGTCCTTAATAGAGATGGCATATGATTTGTTAGTGGAAAGAAATGAACCGATTCCATTTAAAGACTTAATAAGTGAATTAGCTTCGCTGCACCATTTATCTAAAGCGGAAGTGGAAAAGAAAATTGCACAATTCTATACGGATTTAAATGTGGATGGCCGCTTCACTTCACTTGGGGACAACCGCTGGGGATTGAAAACATGGTACCCGGTTGACCAAATCGAAGAAGAAGTCGTACATGTTGTAAAACCTAAAAAGAAAAAGAAAGCCAAAAAGGCTGCTGCCGTTATCGACGATTTCGATGAACTTGAAGACGAAGATCTTGACTTTGAAGAAGATATCGATGATCTGGACGAGGATGACGATGATGACGATGATGATATTCTAGGTTCTCCAGTCATCGACGAAGTGCTTTTGGATGATGACGTGGATGATGACGACGATCTGGAAGAAGAAATAATCGAAGATGATGCATTTGTCCTGGAAGATGATGAGGACGAAGACGAAGATGAAGATGACTTGGATGACTTGGATGAAGAGGATGAGAAATAAATAATCGCCCTTGACTTTTTGAGGCGAAATTTGTAGAATCATTTTTGGGCTCCTTAAAAAAGGACACAATGATTAAATTATATCGCTCCCTTACTTTTATTGTAAGCGGAGCGTTTTTGTTTTTAATGATGGAATGAATAAATGACATCATTTTTTTATTTTTAAAAATGATTTCTCGTAGAATTGTAAAAACTATAGAGAACATATTTATGTTTACTGTCATTTAAGGAAATTTATTCTTGTTCATGTATCCTGCATGACTCTCACTAAAGACCTTTAAGTGATTAATGGTTTGTACTGGTTTACGGTTTTTAGCTTTTAACCGCTCATGTGGCGGAAGATTTGATTCAGTTCCGATTTAATGATGTGAAGAACAGAATTGGAAGAAAACATTCTATAGGAGGATATAAAATGACAAAATATATTTTTGTGACAGGTGGAGTAGTTTCTTCCTTGGGAAAAGGGATAACGGCCGCTTCTTTAGGTAGATTATTAAAAAATAGGGGATTGAATGTTACGATCCAGAAGTTTGACCCTTATATCAACTTGGATCCAGGTACCATGAGTCCATACCAACACGGTGAAGTGTTTGTAACGGATGATGGTGCTGAAACGGATTTGGATTTGGGGCACTATGAGCGTTTCATTGATATCAACCTTGGCAAACACAGCAATGTGACTACAGGCAGAATTTATTCAACGGTCCTGAGAAAAGAACGCCGTGGCGATTATCTAGGTGGAACAGTTCAAGTCATTCCCCATATCACTAATGAAATTAAAGAACGGGTTTTCCGTTCAGGCAATGAAACGAATGCCGATATAGTCATCACTGAAATCGGCGGTACTGTAGGGGATATCGAGTCTCTTCCATTCCTTGAGGCGATTCGCCAAATCAAGAGTGATATCGGCATCAATAATGTTATGTATATCCACTGTACACTGGTTCCTTACATCAAAGCTGCTGGTGAAATGAAAACAAAACCGACACAGCATAGTGTAAAAGAATTACGCAGTCTAGGCATTCAGCCGAATATCATCGTTGCACGTACAGAAAGTCCAATTTCACAAGATATGAAGGATAAAATCGCTTTATTCTGCGATATCGATAAAAATTCCGTTATCGAATGTCTTGATGCGGATACTCTTTACTCCATCCCTCTTGCGCTTCAAGCACAAAATATGGACCAAATCGTTTGTGATCACTTGCAATTGGACTGCGGCGAAGCGGATATGGAAGATTGGAAGGAACTAGTCAAAAAGGTTACTTCTTTATCAAAGAAAACAAAAATCGCTTTAGTCGGAAAATATGTTGAATTGCAAGATGCTTATCTTTCTGTAGTGGAAGCACTTAAGCATGCAGGTTACGCATTTGATGCAGATGTTGAAATCGACTGGGTGAATTCCGAAGATGTAACAAAAGAAAATGTTGCTGAACTTCTTCAAGATGCAGATGGAATCCTTGTCCCAGGCGGTTTTGGAGATCGTGGAATCGAAGGGAAAATTGCAGCGACCGAATTTGCCCGCACGACAAAAAAACCATTCTTCGGAATTTGCTTAGGCATGCAGTTGGCGTCCATTGAGTATGCTCGCAACGTCCTGGGATTGCCAGAAGCTCATTCAGCTGAAATTAATGAAGATACTCCAGATCCAATCATCGATCTTCTTCCTGAACAGAAGGATGTAGAAGATTTGGGCGGTACACTGCGTCTTGGTCTGTATCCATGTAAGCTTATCGAAGGAACTAAAGCATACGAAGCGTATAATGACGAGGTTGTTTATGAGCGTCACCGTCACCGTTATGAATTCAATAACCACTACCGTCAGGCAATGGAAGAGGCAGGATTCATCTTCTCCGGTACTAGTCCGGATGGCCGTCTAGTTGAAATCGTTGAATTGAAGGATCATCCTTGGTTTGTGGCTTCTCAATTCCATCCGGAATTCACGTCACGCCCTAACCGTCCGCAGCCGCTATTCCGTGACTTTGTCGGTATGTCTTTAAAGCGCAGCGAAAAACTTTAATAAACAAAAAAAACAGCCCATGTGGCTGTTTTTTTTTAGATGACTAATCATTCTTCTTCATACTCTTTTATGATTTCTTCAAGAGTGAATTTAATCCCATAATAAGCGAAAAGAGCGGCAATGAGGGTAGGATACCCATATCGATTTCCGGTTTCATCAGGAATCAATCCCCGTTGGATACGTAAATCAATATGAACGTCTGCCAACTCCAAAAGAGAATCTTCTTCAGAAGGGACGGATGTAGAAACCGCAACAAATGGGACTTCCTTTTCCTTGAGTTGTTTTGCCAGCAACAATGCTTCTGCATCATCCGAATGGCGGCTGAATATGAGAAATCGATCTTCCCTGGAAATAGTTTCTCCTGATTCATATCTTTTTACCTTCGGAAAGGGTTCTGCCCCATCCAAAGCCTCGGCAGTGACGCCCTGCATTTCACCAAAACCGTGAATGTACACAGAACCGTCCCCAACCGCAGCCTGAGCCAGCAAGCGTCCGGCATCCTCCATTTCAAAGGCTTCATTTTCAATCATTTTCTTAAATAAACCGCTTATCTGTGTCGAAAAAATTTTTAACATGGTCAGGGACTCCTTTAAAAAATAATATACTTATTATAAAGGACTTTCCTTTGCAATGACAGGTTTCTGGGGTTTTGATCCGGAAGGGCCGAATTTACTAAATCGGTCGAAAAAACAAAAAAATTAAAATTCCTCTTAGCCATACAGCAGGAATTTTGTTACAATTATCGAATATGAACAATAAATGCGTTGGACTTAAAAGTCATATGACGCAATCTATGTAACTACCCTTTTTCGGGTAATATGGCATGGCAGAGTAGGCCAATATATTTAATGGATGAATCGGGAAGGGGAGAGGTGATAAAATGCCAGGGAAAATATTGATTGTTGATGATCAATTCGGGATTCGTATTTTATTGAACGAGGTTTTACATAAAGAAGGGTATGAAACATTTCAAGCCGCTAATGGCATTCAAGCCTTGGATGTGCTAAATAATCATTCACCTGATCTTGTATTGCTGGATATGAAGATTCCGGGAATGGATGGCATTGAGATCTTGAAAAGGATGAAAGTCGTCGATCCGGACATTCGGGTCATAATCATGACGGCATACGGTGAACTTGATATGATTCAGGAAGCAAAGGATTTAGGTGCAATGACACACTTTGCAAAGCCGTTTGATATTGATGATATTAGAAAAGCCGTTCGTGAATACTTACCGATTCAATCAAGTTAAATGTCTTGAAAATTTAATATTACTGATGGAGTAATTGCTGCGGCTATCTTTTTTTAGATGGGCCGTGTTTTTTTGGAATAAAATTTGAGGCTCGGTATAGTGTATTTGTTGCTGTTTTTTTGATGTATTGATATGCTAAAAGAGGAGAGATATTCTGATTTATAAGCGTATGCTACTTTCGTTTTAGGGAATATCTAGAAAGAATTAACTTTAAAAATAATAACATCCACTAGTAGGAGGAAATCAAATGCCTTTAGTTTCTATGAAAGATATGCTGAATAAAGCCCTTGATGAAAAATATGCAGTAGGTCAATTCAATATCAACAACCTTGAATGGACACAAGCTATTCTAGCTGCTGCAGAACAAGAAAAATCTCCAGTCATCCTTGGTGTTTCCGAAGGTGCTGCCCGCCATATGGGTGGTTTTAAAACGACTGTGATGATGGTTCAAGGATTGTTGGAAGACATGAAAATCACTGTTCCTGTGGCCATTCACCTTGACCATGGTTCAAGTTATGATAAATGTAAGGAAGCTATCGAAGCCGGATTCACTTCAGTAATGATCGATGCTTCACATCATCCGATAGAAGAAAATATCGAAACAACCAAGAAGGTTGTCGAATTCGCTCACGCACGGAATGTTTCTGTCGAAGCGGAAGTGGGCACGGTTGGCGGACAAGAAGATGATGTAATTGCTGATGGAGTCGTATATGCAGACCCTCAAGAATGTGAACAGTTGGTTAAAGAAACAAATGTCGACTGCTTTGCTCCAGCTTTGGGATCCGTTCACGGACCATACAAAGGTGAACCTAACCTTGGGTATAAAGAAATGGAAGAAGTGCGGGATTTAACGAATAAACCTCTTGTTCTTCATGGTGGTACAGGCATCCCTACGAAAGATATCCAAAAAGCGATATCGCTTGGAACATCAAAAATCAATGTGAATACGGAAAATCAAATTGTATTCACAAAAGCGGTTCGTGAAATTCTGAATAACGATTCTGAAGTGTACGATCCTCGTAAATACATCGTTCCTGGCCGTGAAGCGATTAAAGAAACTGTCATCGGCAAAATCCGTGAATTCGGTTCAAACGGCAAAGCATAATTCAAACGTAACTTAAGGGTTCCATCCCTTTAAATGTAAGATGATAAAGGCAATTTCCATTGGGGGGCTCCCCCCTAATGGTTTCTTTTAGATGCAGGGCTGAATCCGGGCTCTATTTTTAGAACAATTAGAATTCAGATGCATAAAGGGAAATAAAAATCGATTACATACGGAGGATATTTTATGAAATTCTTTATAGATACAGCAAACATGGAAGAAATCAAACAAGCGCATGAACTTGGCGTTTTAGCAGGTGTTACGACTAACCCATCCCTTGTTGCTAGGGAAAAGGGAGTTTCTTTCCATGACCGTTTGAAAGAAATCACAAGCCTTGTTAAGGAATCCGTTTCTGCTGAAGTCATTGCGCTTGATTTTGAAGGAATGATGGCTGAAGCCAAGGAACTAGTTGCGATTGCACCGAATATCACGATTAAAGTGCCAATGACTCCGGACGGCTTGAAGGCTGTTTCAGCACTTACAAAACAAGGTGTCAAAACAAATGTCACCCTTATTTTCAGTGCAAACCAAGCATTATTGGCAGCTAGGGCAGGAGCAACTTATGTATCGCCATTTTTAGGTCGCTTGGATGACATCGGCCAAAATGGTTTGGATTTGATTTCGGATATTGCTGACATTTTTGCGATTCATGATATCAATGCCGAGATCATTGCAGCTTCCATTCGCCATCCGATGCATATTACTGAAGCGGCTCTTAAAGGGGCACATATTGCAACGATCCCTTATAAAGTTTTAATGCAATTATTCCACCACCCTTTAACGGATAAAGGAATTGAAGCTTTTTTGAACGATTGGAATTCACGTACTGAAGCATAATGCCTTGCCGCTAAGTCGCTATAGATTGCACTGTTTAAATAAAATTAACATAAATTAGAAATTTTTCTCTTTTTTTTACATGAATTTTCTACTTTTGTGTAAACTAAAGAACTAGATAGTAAATGTTGTCGGATTATGCAATTTTCCTGTGGTAAAATATTACTTTTTGTAGCTTCTAAGTGCTTAGCGTGGAAGGGAGTTTATTATGGAAAAACTTAAAATTGCCGGTGGCTATCCTCTAAAGGGAAGCATTCGTGTCAGTGGAGCAAAAAATAGTGCGGTCGCCCTTATTCCTGCAACAATTTTAGCGGACTCTCCCGTAACGATTGAAGGCCTGCCTGATATCTCGGATGTACAGATGCTGAAAGCGTTAATGGAGGAGATTGGCGGTGAGGTATCCTTTGATGAAGGAGAAATGACAGTCAACCCCAGCAGGATGATTTCAATGCCTCTTCCCAATGGAAGGGTCAAGAAGTTACGTGCCTCTTATTATTTGATGGGGGCAATGCTTGGTAAATTCAAAAAGGCAGTGATCGGCTTGCCTGGTGGCTGCCATTTAGGACCTCGCCCGATAGATCAGCATATTAAGGGGTTTGAAGCACTGGGCGCACAAGTGACGAATGAACAAGGAGCCATTTACCTTAGGGCGGACGAGCTAAGGGGAGCACGCATATATTTGGATGTCGTTAGTGTAGGGGCAACGATCAATATCATGCTTGCCGCCGTTTTGGCCAAAGGCCGCACTGTGATAGAAAATGCTGCGAAAGAACCTGAAATCATCGATGTTGCCACATTGTTGACCAATATGGGAGCGAAAATAAAGGGTGCAGGAACGGATATCATTCGTATTGATGGTGTGGAAAGTTTGCATGGGTGTAAGCATACGATCATACCGGATCGGATTGAAGCCGGAACTTTCATGATTTTAGCGGCTGCTGTCGGAGAAGGAATTCTGATTGATAATGTCATTCCCCAGCATTTGGAGTCATTGACTTCTAAATTAAGGGAAATGGGGATTAATATTGAAGCGGGTGATGACCAGATATTTGTCTCACCGGGAGAACAATATAAATCCGTTGATATCAAGACATTGGTTTACCCTGGATTCCCAACGGATCTTCAGCAACCATTCACTTCCCTCTTAACAAAAGCAACTGGTTCTAGCATGGTCACCGATACGATATACGGGGCACGATTTAAGCATATTGATGAACTGCGACGCATGAATGCGAAGATAAAAGTCGAGGGCAGAGCGGGCATCGTCGATGGTCCTGTCCAACTTCATGGGGCAAAAGTGAAGGCAAGCGATTTACGTGCCGGAGCGGCTCTTGTAATTGCCGGTTTAATGGCTGAAGGGATTACAGAAGTGACCGGGCTTGAACATATAGATCGCGGATATAGCCATCTTGTTGAAAAACTTTCAGGTTTAGGAGCAACGATTTGGCGTGAAGAAATGACGCAAGAAGAAGTGGAGCAGCTTAAAAGCTGATCCCTTTTCTTGTTACCTCATTGTGTTACTATATATGATATAATGTGTTATACTAATATATAAATAAATCATGCTAGTGTACATGAGGGGGAACCGGAAATGGAAAGAAGTTTATCGATGGAGCTTGTCCGCGTAACAGAAGCGGCGGCACTGAATTCAGCTCGTTGGATGGGAAGAGGAAAGAAAGACGAAGCAGATGATGCAGCAACAACTGCAATGCGGGATGTTTTCAATACTATTCCCATGCAAGGAACGGTTGTAATCGGTGAAGGGGAAATGGATGAAGCGCCAATGCTTTATATTGGCGAAAAACTTGGTACCGGTCTTGGGCCACTAGTGGATGTTGCGGTTGATCCATTAGAAGGAACGAACATCGTTGCATCCGGCGGCTGGAATGCATTGGCTGTATTGGCGATAGCCGATAAGGGGAACTTGCTTCATGCCCCGGATATGTATATGGATAAAATAGCTGTCGGACCAGAGGCTGTTGGTCAGATTGATATCAATGCCTCCGTGTTGGACAACCTGAAAGCGGTAGCCAAGGCAAAAAATAAAGATATTCAAGACGTGGTTGCAACAGTATTGAACCGCGATCGTCATTCGAAGATCATTCATGAACTTCGTGAGGCAGGGGCACGTATCAAGTTGATCAACGATGGAGATGTAGCGGGAGCCATAAATACGGCCTTCGATCTTACCGGTGTTGACATCTTATTCGGATCTGGCGGAGCTCCAGAAGGAGTTATTGCAGCCGTTGCCTTGAAATGCCTTGGAGGGGAAATTCAAGGCAAGCTCGTTCCTCAAAGTGATGAAGAAGTGGAACGCTGTGGAAAAATGGGCCTTGATTTAGGAAGAGTCCTCAGAATGGAAGACCTTGTTCGCGGAGATGATGCGATTTTTGCTGCAACAGGTGTGACTGATGGAGAACTTTTACGCGGTGTACAATTTAAAGGGCATTACGGCGAAACACAATCCGTAGTCATGCGTGCTAAATCTGGTACCGTTCGTTTCATTGATGGTCGTCACAGTCTTAAGATTAAACCGAATGGTTTGATTGACTGATAGCGTTTTTTAGAAAAATCACTTTTAAAAAGCGAGCGGTTTCATCGCTCGCTTTCTCTTTTAAAAAATTTAAGTTGAATAATTAAAATAAAAAAAGTAAAATAAAGCTTGGTCTACTATTAATAATTTAAAATCTGCCCTTTCACTCCAAACTTCAAGAAGCCTTCAATTAATTTTCTTCTTTACATGTAAAAATGTATCATCCTTTCTAAGAAAACTCTGGTCGGGTACATGGATTGCGGTTTTTCTTCCATCTAACAAACCATTTCTTTTTCAGTATGGGTGAAAACGTTTAATTAATAAAAGTGTGGTGTCATAATGAATTTAACTATTTCTAATTTAGAAAACATGAAACTAAAGGATCTCTATGAGCACGCGCGTGAATATAAAGTTTCCTATTACAGCAAACTTTCAAAAAAGGAACTTATTTTCGCTATCCTGAAAGCGCAAGCTGAGCAGGATGGTCTCCTATTCATGGAGGGCGTTTTAGAGATCATCCCTTCAGAGGGCTTCGGTTTCCTGCGTCCAATTAATTATTCTCCAAGCTCGGAGGATATTTATATTTCTGCTTCACAGATCCGCAGATTCGATTTGCGAAATGGAGATAAAGTGTCCGGTAAGGTAAGGCCGCCAAAAGAAAACGAGCGCTATTATGGATTGCTGCATGTTGAAGCGGTCAATGGCGATAATCCGGAATCAGCAAAAGAGCGTGTCCACTTTCCAGGTTTAACACCGCTGTATCCAAACAGGCAAATTAAACTGGAAACGACACCGAAGAACTTATCAACCAGGATTATGGATGTCCTGGCACCGGTCGGTTTTGGACAGCGTGGGCTGATCGTCGCACCGCCAAAAGCCGGTAAAACGATGCTCATCAAGGAAATTGCCAATGCGATAACCACAAACCATCCCGAATCGGAATTGATTGTGCTGTTGATTGATGAACGCCCGGAAGAAGTGACTGACATTGAACGTTCCGTTGCTGGAGACGTGGTAAGTTCAACGTTCGATGAAGTGCCGGAAAACCATATCAAGGTAGCTGAGCTAGTGTTAGAACGAGCCATGCGCCTTGTGGAGCATAAACGTGATGTCATCATTTTAATGGACAGCATCACTCGACTTGCCCGTGCTTACAACCTTGTCATTCCGCCGAGCGGACGTACACTATCAGGGGGTATTGACCCTGCTGCATTCCACCGTCCAAAACGCTTTTTCGGTGCGGCGAGGAATATCGAGGAAGGCGGCAGCCTGACGATCCTTGCTACAG
This sequence comes from Peribacillus sp. NPDC096447, assembly GCF_044762725.1. Classification (NCBI taxonomy): domain Bacteria; kingdom Bacillati; phylum Bacillota; class Bacilli; order Caryophanales; family Bacillaceae; genus Peribacillus; species Peribacillus sp. NPDC096447. Next base: position 411,563 of record NZ_JBIWEV010000004.1, on the reverse strand, counting down.
CATTGGTAGATACGGGTTCAAGAATGGACGATGTCATTTATGAAGAATTTAAAGGTACGGGTAATATGGAGCTGCATTTAGATCGTGCCCTTGCCGAAAGACGCATCTTCCCGGCAATCGATATTCGCCGCTCAGGCACTCGTAAAGAAGAATTGTTAATTCCTAAAGATCGCCTGGATAAACTATGGGCCATCAGGAAAACGATGTCGGATTCGCCTGATTTCTCGGAGAAATTCCTTCGCCGTCTAAAACAGACAAAGGGTAATGAAGAATTTTTCAGTAAGCTGGATGAAGAGATGTCAGAAATGAAAAAGGGGCCGGCGAGCGTAAAACGTTCTTAAACCCTGTAAGAAACAAACAGTTGCACAACTAGTCTTAAGTTGTTATAATGAGTTCATGTGTTTTTACAATAAATGTGAGGGTGTTTTTCCCTCAACTTGAAGTATATAACTCTGTTTCGAATGATTCAGGGCATAAGGAGCTGAAAAGAATGAAAACTGGAATTCATCCAAATTATAAGCTTTCAAAAGTAATTTGCTCTTGCGGAAACACTTTTGAAACTGGTTCAGTTAAAGAAGAGATCAAAGTTGAGACTTGTTCAGAATGCCATCCATTCTACACTGGTCGTCAAAAATTCGCTGAAGCTGGCGGACGTGTTGATCGTTTCAACAAAAAATACGGTATTAAATAAGCCGGACTTTTTAAAAAACAGGCAAGTATTTTTCTTGCCTGTTTTTTCTTTTCCAAAAACAAGTAAGAATTTATATAAAGCCGGGTCGACTTCAATTATGGCCAAGGGATCGACAGGTGGAAGGGAGTAGCTGTTTCCATGTATGTAATGAAACAAACAGGCTGGATCGAGCTTATTTGCGGAAGCATGTTTTCAGGTAAATCTGAGGAATTGATTAAACGAGTCAGCCGTGCTCAATTTGCTAAAGAGCAAATAGCTGTATTTAAACCAGCTATTGATAATCGCTATGCGGAAGAGGCTGTCGTATCACACAATGGCTCTTCTGTGATGGCAAAACCGATTGCCCATTCAACGGATATCTTTAAGTATTTGGACAAGCCCCTGGATATCATTGCAATAGATGAAGTGCAATTTTTTGATCATGAAATTATCGGGGTTGCCCAGCATCTTGCGGACAGCGGTTATCGAGTGATTATGGCTGGACTTGATCAAGATTTCCGAGGTGAACCATTCGGTCCTATGCCTGTTCTATTATCGCTGGCAGAATCGGTGACTAAGCTGCAGGCTGTGTGTGAAGTGTGCGGATCACCTGCGAGCAGGACACAGCGCTTGATAGATGGGGAGCCGGCCTCCTATGATGAGCCGATCATCCTTGTGGGTGCATCGGAATCATACGAGCCCCGCTGCCGCCATCATCACGAAGTTCCGGGTAAGCAGCCTGTTGGGATTAAAGAACGTATTTGAATGATGGTGCCCTATGACCCAATGAGGTCGTAGGGTGCTTTTTTTGTTGGGAATAATAATAAAGGGTGGACTTATTCAGGTGGTATGACCAATACATGGAAGCGAAATAAAAGATAAATATTGCCCTGTTTTGGGAAGGCTAACGAGGAAATGTTCTTCTTAACCAATCAAAATGGAGGGTAAAAATATGAAATCAAAACTGCTTATCATGACAGCCTTTCTGCTTGCTGCACTAACGGCATGCGGTCAAAATGACAATGCAATAAATAATGATTCGGAATATGGTGATCAATCCCGGGATGGCAGGGATTTTGTTGGCAATGGTTTAAATCAAGTATCCAATAATGATTGGGACAATGAAGCGGAACGGCCATCGGATCAAATCCTCAACACACCGCATCATACATCCAATAATTCTCCATCCCAGGGGCAGCAAATTGATGAAATCCGCGAAGTCATTGAATCAGAAACTAATTATGAGGCAGGTTCCGTTTGGTTTAATGGAAATACCATACATGTTACGGTCCATGATAAAGGCAAAATCAAGACGGAAAAAGAGAGAAATAAGGAAATGCAGCGAATACAAGGTATGATAAACAGGGTTGTGCCTCAATATAATGTAGATGTCAAATTAAACAAATAACGACATTTTTGAATCTCTTTGACGTTGATTATTCACCTATACTATAATTAACCTAGAAGTGAACTGAGCTGGGGCACTGAGCTACTTATTTATAGTTAAAAAAGATGGATTACTTCCAATTCGTTTCAGATGTTTTGGAAAATTTATGAGGTGAATAATTTGTTTGATCGATTGCAAGCAGTAGAAGATAGATATGAAAGATTGAATGAACTATTAAGTGACCCGGAGATCATTAATGACTCCAAGAAGCTAAGGGAATATTCTAAGGAGCAATCCAGCATACAAGATACCGCATCGACTTATAAAGAATACAAAGCGGTTCGTGAGCAACTCCAGGAAGCAAAGGCGATGCTGGAGGAGAAACTTGATGCGGATATGCGTGAAATGGTAAAAGAAGAGATCAATGAACTTGAAGATACCATACAAGGCCTTGAGGATAAACTGAAAATATTGCTTATTCCGAAGGACCCTAACGATGATAAAAACGTAATCATGGAGATCCGCGGAGCGGCAGGCGGAGATGAGGCGGCCTTATTTGCAGGTAGTTTATACCGAATGTATAGCCGTTTTGCCGAGGTGCAGGGTTGGCGAACTGAAGTCATTGAAGCAAGTCCTACAGGGCTTGGTGGCTATAAGGAAATCATATTCATGATTAATGGCAGTGGCGCTTATTCAAAATTGAAGTTCGAAAATGGAGCACATCGCGTTCAGCGAGTACCTGAAACTGAATCAGGCGGACGGATTCATACATCTACAGCCACGGTTGCCGTTTTACCCGAAGCTGAGGAAGTGGAAGTTGAAATTCATGATAAGGATATTCGTGTCGATACCTTTGCATCGAGCGGTCCTGGAGGGCAAAGTGTCAATACGACAATGTCAGCGGTGCGCTTGACTCATATTCCGACGAATACGGTTGTATCCTGTCAAGATGAAAAATCACAAATCAAGAACAAAGAAAAAGCAATGAAGGTTTTGCGTGCCAGGGTGTACGATAAAATCCAACGCGAAGTACAGGCGGAATATGATCAAAATAGGAAGCTTGCTGTTGGAACGGGCGATCGATCTGAAAGGATTCGCACTTATAACTTCCCGCAAAACCGCGTTACCGACCACCGTATTGGTTTAACGATTCAAAAGTTGGATCAAATCATGGAAGGTAAGCTGGATGAAGTGGTTGATGCATTAATCATGGAAGACCAATCTTCAAGGCTGGAAAATGCAGATGAGTAATTCTGCCGTGAAAGTGTTTGAAGCCCTTAAATGGGCTTCTTCTTTTTTAAAGGAAAATGATCGTGATGCCAATGCTGGGGAAATCCTGTTACAGCACTTTTTAAAACAAACTCGCTCCCAAATGCTGGCCAACCTTCATGATGAGCTTAGTGAAGCGGATTTTGGGCAATTTAAGGCCGCTATTGAGCTTCATGCTGAGGGAACGCCCATCCAATATATAATCGGCAGTGAAGAATTTTATGGACGGACCTTCTTTGTTAATGAAGAAGTGCTCATACCGAGACCTGAAACAGAAGAATTGATTTATTATACATTACGTAAACTCCCGGCCATTTTTATGGAGGGACAGAAGCTTCATTTAGCTGATATTGGGACCGGCAGCGGCGCAATCGCCATAACGATGAAACTTGAAAAATCAAACCTGTTGGTGACGGCCACGGACATAGCGGAACCATCGCTTGAGGTGGCGAAGAAAAATGCAGAATCACTTGGTGCCGAAGTGCAGTTCATGCAAGGTGATTTGCTTTTGCCTTTCATGAACATGAACCAGAAGGTGGACATCCTTTTATCGAATCCGCCATATATACCAGATGATGATCATAAATCCATGTCAGTAGTCGTAACAGGACATGAACCACATCGTGCATTATTTGCCGGTATCGATGGGCTGGATTTTTACCGACGCTTTATGGAGCAGTTACCTTTGATCATGAAGGTGCCTGGGCTGATCGGTTTTGAAGTGGGCACTGGACAGGGCAAGGCGGTTGCCGATTTATTGAAGCGAACCTTTCCTGCCGCAGAAGTATCCATTGTAAATGACATAAATGAAAAAGATCGAATGGTCTTTGCTGCATTAAAGTGATCCGTCTCCCTTCTGTGAGACGGATTTTTTTATGGGCACCATCCTCATTATCCTTTGGAATCTATATTTCCAGCTATCAACTTTTTTTATTTTTGCTAGTTTAAGATAGCTTGAAAATGGTGAGACTAATTCATGTGAGGGGGCGAAGGCGATGAAAACAAAACATTTAGCCATTATCTATCTATTAATCTTAACTATAGGAACGATCGTAAGTATATATATGCCTAAAACGGAGATGGTCGGTGCAGAAGATATGAAGGTGATCCCGGATGAGGCGATTCGTCTGCGGATACTTGCTAATAGTGATACAGAAAAGGATCAAGCGGTTAAACGGCTTATTAGGGATGAGGTAAATGAAGATATCACAAAGTGGGTCGAGGAGCTTACTTCTTTGGATGAAGCGAGGGATGTGATCACCTCGCATCTACCGGATATCCAAGCGACGGCTGAGGCAGTTATAAAGGAACAGGGTTTGGAGCAGTCAGTAAAAGTCGATTTTGGACAAGCGGAATTTCCGACAAAACTCTACGGGCAGTATTTATATCCGGCAGGGGATTATGAAGCAGTGATTATCACACTTGGTGATGGGGAAGGCGCTAATTGGTGGTGTGTTCTATTTCCGCCATTATGTTTCTTGGATTTTTCAAATGGGACGGCTGTAAGTCAAAGTCCGATTGTCGAGGAAGAAGATGAAGGATCCCTGACTTCGGATGGGAAGGCGTATGCTGCAACGAATGAAGAGAGTGAACCTGTTGCAGAGGGAGAAACTGAAGAAGAGGTGTTGGCTGAAAAGGAAAAAGGGCCTGAGGAAGAAGTTGAAGAAGAGGTAATGGAGGAGAGCGTAAAAGAGGAAGTAACGGAAGAAACGGTAAATGAAGAGGTTATAGAGCAAGAGGTAAAAGAAGAAGTGATGGTAGTAAAAGATAAGGAACAAGTGGCGGAGGAAGTCAGTGATGGGAATGTTGAAGAAAACAAGGTTGAACTTGCGGCATCCAATGAACAAGGTCAACAATTATATGAAGGGGAAAAGGAGCCTGAGGTGGAAGTGAAGTCCTTGTTTGCAGAAATATTCAATGATCTATTTTAAAAAGGGGGCAGCGGCCCTTTTTTTACTTTCAGATAATTATAAAAACATATCCACAGGGTTATTAACAAAAAATCAAAAAAATCTGTCATTAATCATTAATATCCACAAACTTATCCACGGATTCGATATGGTTATCCCCAATTTGTGGATAACACTTGAATTATGTGTATACTTCTTTTATACTTTCAAAGTATCTTTTAAGTGAAATTAGTACGTTAAATTGAAAATATCGTTCATATTAAAGCGATTATATAAAATAAGAAATGTTAAAAGGCGATGATGTTCAAGATGAAAACGAAAATTTGGTCAGTGGATAAAAATGTGGATAATTTACAAAGTTATCCCCAGATTACACAATCAGCTGAATTATTAAAGGCTAACCAAGTGGTTGCTTTTCCTACAGAGACTGTTTATGGACTAGGTGCGAATGCCAAAAATGACGAGGCGGTCAAAAAAGTGTTCGAAGCAAAGGGGCGTCCGAGTGATAATCCTTTAATCGTTCATATAGCGTCTGAAGAGCAGTTGTCAGGTATTGTAGAAGAGATTCCGGAACAGGCCCGGAAGCTAATGGCAGAATTTTGGCCGGGTCCTTTGACTTTGATCCTGAAACGAAAACCGGGCCAGCTATCAAATCTTGTGACAGCTGGATTGGATACGGTGGCTGTCAGGATGCCGGATCACCAGGTTGCCCTCGGCCTTATTCGTGCGAGTGATTTGCCCATTGCGGCTCCAAGTGCAAATACTTCTGGGAAACCAAGTCCCACTTCAGCTAAACATGTTGAAGATGACTTAATGGGCCGGATTGCAGGCATAGTCGATGGCGGGACTACGGGTGTGGGCGTAGAATCCACAGTACTTGATTGCACTGTTGAAGTCCCTGTTATATTAAGGCCCGGCGGAGTGACCCTGGAACAGCTGGAAGCTGTAATAGGGGAAGTCCGGCAAGATGTCGCTTTGAAGAATCAGGAAACGGCGCCAAAAGCCCCGGGCATGAAATATACCCACTATGCTCCGAAGGCCCCTCTATATTTAGTCAAGGGTAATCAAGCTTTCCTTCAGAAGCTTGTGGATGAGAAAAGAAGTGACGGGTTAAAGGTGGGTATCATAACGGCTTGTGAACATCAACAGGATTATAAGGCGGATTATGTGGTTGTCCCAGGTTCATTAGCTGATTTACATACTGTTGCGACAGGCTTATATGATGCTTTAAGACAGTTTGATGAACTGGAGGTCGATGTCATTTTTAGTGAAATGTTTCCTGACCATGGAATAGGGGCTGCGGTCATGAACCGGCTTGAGAAGGCTGCAGGTCATCAAATCATCAAGGAACATGTGTAATAAGGACTGATTTATTCTTCTATTTCTTTTCGGACATGCATAACATGTAGTAGGCACGTCCGAGGGAGGATTGGAATGAATACATTTGCTGGAGAAATCATCACCTTATTGCTAATGGCATTCGCGTTGGGAATGGATGCCTTTTCAGTCGGCCTTGGAATGGGAATGTTTAAGCTAAGGTTGAGGCAAATTCTTTTTATAGGGCTGACAGTTGGCTTTTTTCATATTTGGATGCCCTTGCTTGGAATGGGGGCAGGCCGTTTCATTTCAGAAAAATTCGGGACCTTCGCTACATACGCCGGCGGTCTATTGTTGATCATTCTTGGTATACAGATGTTTATCCCTGGTAAAAAGGATGGGGCTGGTGTCAGGGAAAATAAGATGCTGGCTCCTGTCGGGAAAGGTCTATTCATTTTTGCTTTAGGGGTAAGCCTGGATAGCTTCTCGGTAGGATTAACCCTGGGGATTTACGGTGCAAAAACGATTTTAACCATTCTTTGTTTTGGGTTTGCTGCCACCCTATTAACGTGGACGGGGCTTTTGCTGGGTAGAAAAATGCAGGGTTTGCTTGGCGTGTATAGTGAGATTCTTGGCGGAAGCATCCTATGTGCGTTTGGATTGAAATTATTGTTCTCTTTTTGAGCCGCTTGACTTATCTATCCTTCCTCAACTGTTCCGATTACCGGGGCGGTTTTATTTTTTCCTAAGACATGATGAGAGTGATTTTTAATAAACGGGCGATAGCTTATAATGAATAAAAAAGGAGGCGTCATAAATGATCCGAGTATTATTTGTATGTACAGGCAACACATGCAGAAGCCCGATGGCAGAAGCGATATTGAAAAATAAGAATATTGCGGGCGTTGAAGTGAAGTCCGCTGGCGTGTATGCTTCATCAGGCCAGGATGCTTCGACGCATGCTAAAAATGTATTGATTGAAAATGACATAGTGCATAATCATCATTCAACGCCTTTATCCGAGAAGGAGATGGAATGGGCGACTCATATTTTCACCATGACGGAAGGGCATAAATCGGTCATTACCCGTGCATATCCCCAGATGACCGATAAGACTTTTACTTTAAAAGAATTCATTATTGACGATAAATATGATAAAGACATAATAGATCCGTTTGGCGGTTCTGAAGGCATTTATCGGGAAACGTTCAGGGAGCTGCAGGAATTAATTGAAGAATTAGTCTTAAGGCTTAAATAGTAAGCAGGGTACATAATGTGGTCGCTGCAGTAAAAGATATTACTAAGCTTGTTGACCGTCAATTGGAAAGTGTATGATCAAGGCAGCACAAGAAGTTGCTGCTATTGCAGGAGAAACATCTGCTGGAGCGGAAGAAGTGACAGCTGACAAGCAAACAAGCGTCAGTCATGGAAAATGTCGAAAAATCGGCAATGGAACTTAAAGTGCAAGCGGAAAAGTTAAACAGTACCATTACCCGCTTCACACTTGACAGCAGGAAACCCAAGGCGGTTTCCTGCTTCTTTGAGGGGAAAAAAGGATGGACATCCTTTATCTTTTCATAATTTTGTGACACAATAAAATCAATTGAAAAAGCTAGAGGAGGATTATGATGAAAGTTGCGATTGCTTCGGATCATGGTGGTATGCATATCCGTGAAGAAATAAAGAATTTAATGAATGAGTTACAGATTCCATTTGAGGACTTTGGCTGTGAATGCACTACTTCGGTGGATTATCCTGATTATGCCTTGCCGGTTGCTGAAAAAGTGGCACGCGGTGAGTTCGATCGGGGCATTTTAATCTGTGGAACTGGAATCGGAATGAGCATTGCTGCTAATAAGGTCAAAGGAATTCGATGTGCTTTGGTTCATGATGTCTATAGTGCGAAGTTGACCCGTCAGCATAATGATACCAATATGTTAGCGATGGGGGAACGTGTCATTGGCCCGGGTCTGGCCAGGGAAATTGCACAAACATGGCTGACTTCGGAATTTGAAGGCGGACGTCATCAAAACAGAATCGGTAAGATCGCGGAGTATGAAGGTAAACACAGCTAATTTTTATGGTTTTTGGAGAGACCCCTTTTCTTTTGAAAGCAAGTTTTCTTATTGAAAGGATGCGTTTTCATGACAAGTGATGCTACATTTTCAAATGAGCTTGAGATATGGGAAAACCAGTTTCGGGAGCTTTTACATGAGTTTCAAGAACAGACGGCTTTAAAAGAGAAACAGCTACTGGTAATCGGCTGCAGTACAAGTGAAGTTATTGGGAAAAGGATCGGTACTGAAGGGACGCTCGATGTTGCAGGGATGATTTTTTTCGTAGTGAGGGATTTTCAAGAACAAACGGGTGTTCAGGTTGCGTATCAATGTTGTGAGCATCTAAACAGAGCATTGGTTTTGCAAAGGGAAACCGCGGTTCGATATGATTATGAAGAAGTTTCGGTTGTACCTGTAAGAACAGCGGGGGGATCGATGGCGACGTACGCCTATCAGCAATGGAAAGATGCTGTCGTCGTTGAACATATTAAAGCGGATGCGGGGATAGACATTGGGGACACCTTCATTGGCATGCATCTGAAGCATGTGGCGGTTCCAATTCGCTCTGCCATTAAAGAAATAGGGCATGCACATGTGACCATGGCAAAAACCCGCCCGAAACTGATTGGCGGGGAGCGGGCCGTTTATCAGGACATCTCTGAAAACAAGAGTTGTACTTAAGGTAAGTGAGACAGCATTTCTCGGATGGGGAATGCTGTTTTTTAATAGAATCTGAGCAAAATCGTAAAGCTCAAGATAAGGTTCACAAGAAAAATCTTCATTTTGTAGTGCTAATAGAATGGGGATTTCGCTCATTAAATAAGGGTGAAAAGGCTATTTATCATGATTTTGAAGTCAAATACGAACGTTTACAAATATAAAAACATTTAATGTTCGATAAAATTAGACTATCACTTCTAAATTAGACATGTTAAAATGGAGTAGAAATTTCTAATAAATTATTGGTAAGGCTTTTTCATGCTTTTTTGAAGGCATGTTGCACATAAATACTAAAAAGCGAATCACGCACAATTTGAGGAGGAATTACGGAATGAATCGTTTAGCAAAGCAAGATGAGCAAGTGTTTAACGCAATTCAACTGGAATTAGGGCGTCAAAGAAGTAAAATTGAGCTTATTGCTTCTGAAAACTTCGTGAGTGAAGCTGTCATGGAAGCGCAAGGGTCGGTCTTAACTAATAAGTATGCAGAAGGATACCCTGGAAAACGTTACTATGGCGGATGTGAGTATGTAGACATCGTTGAAGATCTAGCACGTGAGCGTGCGAAAGAAATTTTCGGCGGTGAGTATGTGAACGTACAGCCGCACTCTGGAGCTCAAGCTAATATGGCCGTTTACTTTACAGTGCTTCAAACCGGCGACACAGTGCTTGGAATGAATCTTTCGCATGGAGGTCATTTAACACATGGAAGTCCAGTTAACTTCAGTGGTGTTAACTACAATTTCGTTGAATATGGTGTAGACGAAAAAGATCACCGTATCGATTACAATGATGTATTGGAAAAAGCGCGTCAGCACAAACCGAAATTGATCGTAGCGGGTGCAAGTGCATATCCACGGGAAATTGATTTCAAGCGATTCCGTGAAATTGCAGATGAAGTCGGTGCTTATTTAATGGTCGATATGGCGCATATCGCAGGTTTAGTTGCGGCAGGATTACATCAAAGCCCAATTCCTTATGCTGACTTTGTAACGACAACTACTCATAAAACACTTCGCGGGCCACGCGGGGGAATGATCATCTGTAAAGAAGAATTCGGTAAGAAGATTGATAAATCCATCTTCCCTGGAATTCAAGGCGGTCCATTGATGCATGTAATATCCGCTAAGGCTGTTGCATTCGGAGAAGCGCTTCAAGATGATTTTAAAGTGTATGCACAGCAAATCATCGACAATGCTAAACGTTTGGGCGAAGGTTTGAAGAAAGAAGGGTTCACACTTGTTTCTGATGGAACGGACAATCACTTGATTCTTCTTGATGTCCGCTCTACTGGATTAACGGGAAAAATCGCAGAGCATGTTTTGGATGAAATCGGTATTACCGTTAACAAAAATGCGATTCCTTATGACCCGGAAAAACCATTCGTTACAAGTGGTATTCGTATTGGGACTGCGGCAGTGACATCACGTGGCTTCGGCTTGGAAGACATGGATGAAATAGCTGCAATCATCGGACTTGTTTTGAAAAATAATGAGGACGCAGCTAAACTTGAAGAAGCAAAACAGCGTGTTGAATCATTAGCGAACAAATTTGAATTATATCCTTCATTGTAATATTCTTGAGCCGCTTCCTTCTAAAGGGAGCGGTTTTTTTATACCTTATGGGAGTCAGTATGTGAGAAGAATCCGAATAGTGAAAATGGTCTGACATCTAAACCTTTATTGAAGATTGAAACGTTTTTCTGTAAAATAGGTTGAAGTGAATTTAAAAAGACACGAAAATTTTTCTATTCGATTAGGGAAATCATAAAAAAGCGCAAAACTAAGCAATGGAATTGGAGAGATGCTAAATGGGAAAAGTTTATGTTTTCGATCACCCGTTAATTCAACACAAATTAGCCTATATACGTGATATAAATACAGGAACAAAAGAATTCCGTGAACTAGTGGATGAAGTCGCTTCATTGATGGCATTTGAAATCACGAGGGATATGCCGCTGGAAGAGGTGGAAATCCAAACGCCTGTAAGCACGGCGAAAGTGAAAATGCTTTCTGGTAAAAAAGTGGGAATCGTCCCGATTTTACGTGCAGGCATAGGGATGGTGGACGGAATCATTAAGCTGATTCCTGCTGCAAAGGTCGGACATGTTGGTCTTTACCGTGATCCTGAAACATTGAAACCTGTTGAATATTATGCGAAAATGCCAAGTGATTTGGCAGAAAGGGAATGCATTGTCGTTGACCCGATGTTAGCCACTGGCGGATCAGCCATCGAAGCGATCCATTCCATTAAAAAGCGCGGTGCAGTGAATATTAAATTCATGTGTTTGATTGCAGCTCCAGAGGGTGTGGACGCATTAAAAGAAGCCCATCCTGATGTTGATATTTATATTGCTGGCCTTGACGAAAAACTGAATGAACATGGTTATATCGTTCCAGGTCTTGGAGACGCAGGAGATCGTTTATTCGGCACAAAATAAGGAAAGAAGCTGAGGTGTCACGAATGAACAAACCGATAAAAGTCATGACCATTTTCGGGACGAGACCAGAAGCTGTCAAAATGGCTCCCTTAGTACTCGAATTTCAAAAACACCCAGAACATTTCAAGCCGATCGTTGCTGTTACGGCTCAGCATCGCCAAATGTTAGATCAAGTTCTCGAACTATTTTCCATTCAGCCGGATTATGACTTGGACATAATGAAGGAAAGGCAAACGCTTGCTGACATTACAACAAGAGCATTAAATGGTCTTGATTCCGTAATGAAGGAAGCTAAGCCTGATATCGTTCTTGTACATGGAGATACAACCACAACGTTCGTCGCAAGTCTGGCTGCTTTTTATAATCAGATTGTCATTGGGCATGTTGAAGCAGGGCTGCGCACCTGGAATAAGTATTCCCCCTATCCGGAAGAGATGAATCGACAGCTTACCGGTACGATGGCGGATTTGCATTTTGCGCCGACTTCGAAAGCGGAGGAGAATCTACTTAAGGAAAATAAGAAGGATAATATCTTCGTGACGGGAAATACGGCAACCGATGCTTTAAAAACGACTGTGCGGTCCGCGTATTCCCATCCGGTTTTAAATGGACTCGGTAAAGACAGGCTCATTTTGCTTACCGCCCATCGCAGGGAAAATCTAGGTGAACCCATGAGGAATATCTTCTGGGCCGTGAAGAGAATCATTGCTGAGCATGATGATGTACAAGTGGTATATCCTGTCCATTTAAACCCACTTGTACAGGAATTGGCGAACGAAATTCTCGGCGACGATCCGCGGGTTCATTTGATCGAGCCGCTGGATGTTTTGGATTTCCATAACTTCGCTTCAAGAGCCTATCTGATTTTGACTGATTCTGGAGGAATCCAGGAAGAGGCACCGTCACTTGGTGTACCTGTCCTGGTTTTAAGGGATACGACTGAACGTCCTGAGGGGATTGCGGCTGGAACCTTAAGATTGGCGGGTACTGATGAACAAACCATTTATAATTTGGCACATGAATTGCTCACGGATCAAGAGGTGCATGAAAAAATGTCCAAAGCTTCAAATCCATATGGGGACGGAAACGCTTCGGTCCGCATAGCTGAAGCCATCCGTTACTATTTTAAGCAAATAAATATGCCACCAACTAGATTTGACTCATAAAAAAGGAAAAGCCATGCGCTTTTCCTTTTTTTATTTGCATACTCCAAGGTTGTTGAGAAAAGATAACTGCTAAGGGGATGATTATATTGGGAAAGAAAACGTTTCTAGTGTTTGTTTTCCTTTTTGTATTTATTTATCAAAATGAAAAGGGATTGGCATCCGTCATTCTGCCGCCTTTACCAAAACTATCAGAATCTAAGGAAGTAACGGTTGTTGTCACGATGGATAAGGCGTTTCAACGGAAAAAGATCGAAAAACTGCTTGAAAAATATCCATCCCTTCAATTACGGAATGTTTATTCGGTTGCCCTGAATGGATTTTCCCTTCATGGGAAGATGAATGAGATAGAACAACTTAAAAAGGAGGACGAAATTCAGGCTGTAACGGAAGTATCCGTTTATCAAGCCGTGTTGGATGAAAGTGTCCCGTACATAGGAGGAGGCAGGGCCAGGGGGTTCTTTGATAAGGAGAATCACCGGATAACCGGGAAAGGGGTAAAAGTAGGGATAATCGATACTGGCATCGATTATACACATCCAGATTTACAACGAGCTTATAAAGGTGGGAAGGATCTGGTTGATGGTGATGAAGACCCGATGGAAACTAAAAATCAAGGCGACCTGAATACATTACACGGTACTCATGTGGCAGGCATCATTGCAGCCAATGGAAAAATGAAAGGTGTCGCACCAGAGGCGGAGATATATGCATATCGAGCTTTGGGACCAGGTGGAGCAGGAGATACGGATCAAGTCTTGACGGCTATTGAGTCAGCCATGAAGGATAAGGTGGATGTATTGAACCTCTCTCTTGGCAATAACGTCAATGGCCCTGATTTGCCTATCTCCCTTGCATTGAATAAGGCTGTGGAAAGCGGCATAGTTGCCGTGACATCAAATGGGAATTCCGGTCCGGCTGTATGGACCGTCGGCTCACCCGGAACAGCGGAAAAAGCGATTTCCGTTGGGGCATCGACTCCTCCCTTAAGGGTTCCGTATATGATTTACGGACTTGGATCGAAAAAGCATCAATCGCATTTAACCTTGTTTCAAGGCTCTAAAAAATGGAACCTGACGTTTTCCGAGGATGTCATATATGGAGGACTGGGTAATGAAAAAGACCTGAAACATGTTCGGGATAAGATTGTTTTGATGGAACGTGGCACACTTACCTTCCAGCAGAAAGTATCCAATGCAGAAAAGGCAGGTGCAAAGGGGGTAATTGTTTATAATAATACGAGCGGTACCTTTACTGGAAGCTTGGAAAAGGAAATGAACATCCCAGCTGCTTCTATTAATAGAAGAGATGGATTGCAGCTTAAGCAAATCATGGAGCAAGGGCAAAGCAAAACCGTTCAATTTGTTTATAAGAACGAGCAGGATAGGCTCGCGGATTTTAGCTCAAGGGGCCCGGTAACCGTATCATGGGGAATAAAGCCTGACGTATTGGCACCGGGAGTGGAAATTGAAAGCACCGTTCCTAAAGGATATATGTCCTTGGATGGAACAAGTATGTCCGCACCGCATGTTGCAGGAGCAGTCGCATTAATCCTGCAAAAACACCCGGATTGGAATCCTGATCAAGTGAAATCTGCATTGATGAGCACTTCCAAGCCATTGAGGAAATCTGCGAATCAATTTTATCACACATACGAACAGGGGGCTGGACGCATTCAGGTCGACGAAGCATTAAAAGCGGACACGCTCTTGAATCCTAGCTCATTGTCCTTTGGGATGTATGCAAAGAAAGAAGGAATTGAAGAGCATCATGAAACGATAGTCATAGAAAATACCGGAACGAAAATGAGGAAGTACTCTTTTATGGTCCCATTAAAAGAGACGGGGCTCACTTGGGAATTGCCGAAATCCCTTACATTGAATCCAAAGGAAAAGAAACAGATTAAAGTGGGACTGCAGGTCAACCCAGCCGAGCTTAAAAAAGGAGTCTTTGATGGATACCTCATAATAATGGAAGGAACCAAAAGAATATCACTTCCTTATTTATATGTAAAAGAAGAGCCTGATTATCCAAGGGTAATGGGATTTGATTTTGGCCAAGGGGACCGGGCTGGCACATATCGATACGAAATGTACCTTCCGCGGGGGGCTGAGGAATTCGGTATTGCCCTTTATGAGGAAGATAGCTTGAAATTCGCTGGATATTTGGATTGGTCGAAATCGGCACCTTCCGGTTTGATCAAAAAAGATGTATTGAAAAAGGACTTGCCGCCTAAAGGAGTGTATAAAGCGATAATATTTGCGAGAAGGGGCGGAAGGGAAGATCGGATAGAAAAGACGTTACTTATTGAGTGAACAGATGACAATAAGTAAAATAAAACGGATGTCAATAGAAGAAAAAAGATAATTTGTGAACAATTCGTTAATAATTACAAACCTGTGACAAATTTCACTAACCACTCATTGACATTGATTCTAGCCTATTGTATGCTAACAAAGGATGTAAAATGAGAGGGTTTTCAGTAGCCCGGCATGCAGATTTTTACAGCATGAAATGTTTTCTATCCTCCACCAAATTCAACCGCGAGGATGCAACTTGCGTCAAATGATTTGCCGTCTAAAATGGCTATGACTTTGATGTCAGCGATTCTTTCTCAAATAGTCGGATCAGTTTTGTTCGGTATCTTCATTTACTTGCCAGAACCTAAGATTCGAACCGCTGCTATTAGTAATTGGCCTTCTTTGTGGACTTGCTAGGTTTACAAGCAATGCTTCATTCAGTACGAAAATATTTCTCAGGAGATTAAATGAAAAATGCCAGAAATGAAAATCATGTTCAACAGGCAGAGTAAATATATAATTTTTCTTCTGGCGGTTTATGTTGTTGGATGGGGACTTACGAGTTATCAAGCCGTTTTTGCTGGGCTTATACTGGGTACGAGTTTGAGTTTATACAATTTATGGCTGATCAATCAGAAAATGAAAAAGTTCAGTCAGGCGCTCGATGAAGGAAAGAAAACAAAATCTCTTGGGACGATGACTCGAATGGCATCCGCAGGTCTAGCGGTACTCATTGCATTGGAATTTCCGGAGCATTTTCATCTGATAAGTGTTGTATGGGGATTAATGACAGCTTATATTGTCATTTTTATAGATTTTTTCATCCAATTAATACGTCGATAGCGGGGAAGAGAGGTGAATATAGTTGAATCATGAAGCACCCTTACAAGAATTTATGGGTCTTACCTTTAACTTGAGTAACGTCCTAATGATTACAGTTGCCAGCCTAGTTGTGTTCATACTTGCTGTGCTTGGTACACGTAAGCTTGCAATGAAGCCAACTGGCATGCAGAACTTCATGGAATGGATTATGGATTTCGTTAAGGGTATTATTAATAGTAACATGGACTGGAGAACAGGTGGTCAGTTTCAACTGCTTGGTATGACTTTGCTGATGTACATTTTTGTGTCCAATATGCTAGGTCTTCCGTTTGCAATTAGTTACGATGGTGTGCTTTGGTGGAAATCACCAACAGCCGACCCAGTTATCACATTGACTCTTGCAGTCATGGTTTTAGGTTTAACGCATTATTATGCTATAAAAATGAAAGGCGCCAAGGGTTACTTTAAAGCTTATAAAAACCCAATGACACTTGTAGAGGAATTTACAAACTCCTTGACACTTGGTCTGCGTCTATATGGTAACATTTATGCTGGTGAAGTTTTGCTGAGTCTATTAGCGGGATCTCTAGCATTTAGTGGAGCTGCCGGATTTATTGGTGCAATTGTGCCTACATTAGTATGGCAAGGCTATAGTATTTTCGTCGGTAGCATCCAAGCGTTTATCTTTGTCACGTTAACAATGGTTTATCTGTCTCATAAAGTCAGTGACGACCATTAATTATAAGTTCATTTAGAACTAAAAAAATAATAAATTTTGATACAATCTAAGGAGGATATTTATAATGACAGGTTCAGTAGGTCTTCTTGCAGCAGCAATTGCAATTGGTTTAGCAGCACTAGGTGCAGGTATTGGTAATGGTCTTATCGTTTCAAGAACAGTAGAAGGTATCGCTCGTCAACCAGAAGCTCGCGGTATGCTTCAAACAACAATGTTCATCGGGGTAGGTTTAGTTGAGGCGATGCCTATCATCGCGGTAGTAATTGCGTTTATGGTATATGGTGGTTAATAGAACCTTTAAAAAGTTCAAAAATGGCGAAGTTCGTTCCATGTGAACCTTCGCCTTTCCTTTATGTCCACAATCCTGTTTTTATACAGTTTAAGAGCATAGTTTTCTAAAGTTCATATATAATGAACGCTTTAAGAAGTGAAACTCGTGAAGGGAGTGAACCAAGCGTGTTAACAAGCAGCTTTGTACTTGGGTCAACGTCTCATGGCTTTAATGGCGGAGACATGTTATACCAATTAGTAATGTTTATCATTTTGTTAGCGTTGCTGAAGAAATTTGCATGGGGTCCTCTAATGGGCATCATGACTCAACGTGAAGAACATGTTGCAAATGAAATTCAAGCAGCTGAAGCTAGCAGACAAGAAGCACTTAAATATTTAGAAGAACAACGTGAAATCGTAAAACAATCTCGCACTGAAGCGGGACAACTTATAGAAAACGCGAAACTTCAAGGTGAAGCACAGCGTGAAGAGATCGTGAATCAAGCACGTCTTGAAGCTGAACGCGTCAAAGAAACAGCTAAGCGTGAAATCGTACAGGAAAAAGAAAAAGCCATTACGGCATTACGCGAGCAAGTGGCATCTTTATCCGTACTTATTGCTTCTAAAGTAATAGAAAAAGAATTATCCGAAGCAGATCAAGAGCAATTGATTAATGACTACATTCAAGAGGCAGGAGAAGGGAAATGAGCGATATAACAGTAGCAAAGCGTTATGCCGTTGCCCTTTTCCAAATTGCGAAAGAGCAAAATCTCATTAACCAACTTGAAGAAGAGCTTCGCATAGTGAATGAAGTTTTTACAAATGATAATGAGCTATTAAGCTTTCTGGCTCATCCTAAAATGACTAAAGATGCAAAAGCAGCTTTGATTGCAAATGCATTTGCAAGCCTTTCTTCTTCCGTTCAAAACACTGTGATGTTGATGGTGGAGCGTCATCGTACAGATGAAGTGACAGCAATGGCACAAGAGTTCATTGAACTTGCGAATGAAGAAAACTCAGTAGCTGATGCAACGGTCTATACAGTACGTCCATTGACTGAAACGGAAGTGGAAGCTGTGTCTTCATCTTTTGCAGCGAAAATCGGCAAAAGAAATTTACGCATTACTAATATTACGGATAGCAATATCCTTGGCGGCATCAAATTACAAATCGGTAACCGCATTTATGACGGGACGATTAGCGGTAAGTTAGATCGCCTTAGCAAACAACTATTAGGTTAATATTCACAGATAGGGGTGAAATTCATGAGCATCAAAGCTGAAGAAATCAGTGCGCTGATTAAAAAGCAGATTGAAAACTATCAGTCGGAAATTAAAGTAAGCGATGTTGGTACGGTTATCACTGTTGGTGATGGTATCGCACGCGTTCATGGTTTAGATAATGCAATGGCTGGGGAGCTCTTAGAATTTTCTAATGGTTCAATGGGATTGGCACAAAACCTTGAGCAAAATAACGTAGGTGTTGTTATTCTTGGACCATTCAGAGACATTCAAGAAGGCAGTGAAGTACGCCGTACAGGAAGAATCATGGAAGTACCAGTTGGAGAAGAATTAATCGGACGTGTCGTGAATCCGCTAGGACAGCCTTTGGATGGTCTTGGTCCAATCGCTACAACAAAAACTCGTCCAATCGAAAGCCCTGCTACAGGTGTTATGGACCGTAAATCTGTTCATGAACCATTACAAACAGGGATTAAAGCTATCGATGCTTTAGTGCCAATCGGACGTGGACAACGTGAGTTAATCATTGGTGACCGTCAAACTGGTAAAACATCAGTTGCGATCGATACAATCCTTAACCAAGCTGACCAAGACATGATCTGTATTTATGTTGCTATTGGTCAAAAAGAATCAACAGTTCGTGGAACAGTTGAGACACTACGTAAAAATGGTGCACTAGATTACACAATTGTTGTATCTGCATCAGCTTCTCAACCAGCACCACTTTTATACCTAGCTCCATATGCTGGTGTGACTATTGGTGAAGAGTTTATGTTCGCTGGCAAGCACGTTTTAGTGGTATATGATGATCTTTCTAAACAAGCATCAGCATATCGTGAACTTTCCTTGCTTCTTCGCCGTCCTCCAGGTCGTGAAGCATTCCCAGGGGATGTATTCTACTTGCACTCCCGCTTACTTGAGCGTGCAGCTAAATTGAATGACACTTTAGGTGCCGGTTCAATCACTGCGCTTCCATTTGTTGAAACACAAGCAGGCGATATCTCTGCTTACATTCCAACAAACGTTATTTCCATCACAGATGGACAAATCTTCTTACAATCTGATTTGTTCTTCTCAGGTGTACGTCCTGCGATTAACGCTGGTCTTTCCGTATCCCGTGTTGGTGGATCTGCACAAATTAAAGCGATGAAAAAAGTTGCTGGTACATTACGTCTAGACTTAGCTTCTTATCGTGAATTGGAAGCATTCTCTCAATTCGGTTCTGATCTTGATGCTGCTACTCAAGCAAAACTTAACCGTGGTGCTCGTACAGTTGAAGTTCTTAAGCAAGATCTAAATAAACCAATTAAAGTTGAAAAACAAGTCATGATTTTCTATGCATTAACTAAAGGTCATTTAGATGATATTCCAGTATCGGATATCCTTCGTTTTGAAGAAGAATACTATGTGTTCCTAGATCGTTCTCATCCAGAATTATTAGATCACATTCGCACAACTAAAGGTCTTCCTGAAGACGCTGCTATCGTTGCTGCAATTAACGAGTTCAAAAAGAACTTCGTTATTTCTGAATAATAAGGTCTAACTAATTTATAAAGGGTGGTGAGAATGAATGGCCTCTTTACGCGATATTAAGTCTCGGATTACTTCAACGAAAAAGACGAGTCAAATTACAAAAGCGATGCAGATGGTATCTGCTTCTAAAATGAACCGTGCTGAAGCTAATGCAAAAGCATATGTTCCATATATGGAAAAAATTCAAGAAGTAGTATCAAGTATTGCGAACGGAAGCACGGATGCATCTCATCCAATGCTTGTTTCACGTCCAGTGAAGAAAACCGGTTACCTGGTAATCACATCGGACCGCGGATTGGCAGGAGCATACAACAGCAGTATCCTTCGCCACGTTCATAAAACTATTCTTGAACGCCATAAATCCAATGATGAGTTCGTCATTATCGCAATCGGAAGGGTTGGCCGTGATTTCTTTGTCAGCCGTAATATGCACGTAGAGCTTGAAGTAATTGGGGTTCCTGATCAGCCGTCTTTCGCTGACATTAGCTCCCTTGCAAAATCAACAGTTAATTTGTATCTAAATGAACTGTGTGATGAGCTTTATATGTACTATAACCATTATGTCAGCCCAATCCAGCAGGAAGTAACGGAAAAGCAAGTCCTTCCGTTAGCTGACTTTAATACTTCCAATACAGCATTGACTTCTTATGAATTTGAACCGAATGCAGAAGAAATTCTTGAGGTATTACTACCTCAGTACGCAGAAAGTTTAATTTATGGTGCTTTGTTAGATGGTAAAGCAAGTGAGCACTCTGCACGTATGACTGCAATGAAAAATGCAACCGATAATGCGAAAGAATTGATTGATTCACTTTCATTGCAATATAACCGTGCACGTCAGGCCGCAATTACTCAAGAAATCACGGAAATTGTTGGCGGTGCAGCAGCTTTAGAATAAAATTATTAAAGGGACGGTCGGCTCGGACGATGCTTGGCCGTTCCATAAACTTGATTGTCGTTATAAGCAACGTTAGGAGGGAAAACGATGAATATAGGACGCGTTACTCAAGTTATGGGTCCGGTTGTTGACGTGAAATTCGAAGACGGACAACTTCCTAAGATCTATAACGCGTTAAGAATCGAAAATACAGCGTCTGGTACAGGACTAACTCTTGAAGTAGCCCTTCAACTAGGTGATAATACAGTTCGTACTGTAGCAATGTCTTCCACGGATGGTTTAACTCGTGGTGCAGAGACTGTTGATACAGGAGCTCCAATTTCCGTTCCTGTAGGTGAAGTAACTCTAGGCCGCGTTTTCAACGTATTAGGGGAAAACATTGACCTATTTGAACCACTTACAGCAGAAGTACGTCGTGATCCAATTCACAGACAAGCACCAACTTTTGAGGACTTATCAACAACTGTTGAAATTCTTGAAACTGGTATTAAAGTAGTAGATTTACTTGCACCTTACATCAAAGGTGGTAAAATCGGTCTCTTCGGTGGTGCCGGTGTTGGTAAAACTGTACTTATCCAAGAACTTATTAATAACATCGCACAAGAGCACGGCGGTATCTCTGTATTCGCAGGTGTAGGTGAGCGTACTCGTGAAGGAAATGACCTTTTCTACGAGATGACTGATTCTGGTGTTATTAAGAAAACAGCGATGGTATTTGGACAAATGAACGAGCCACCAGGTGCACGTATGCGTGTAGCTCTAAGTGGTTTGACAATGGCTGAATATTTCCGTGACGAACAAGGACAAGACGTTCTTTTCTTCATCGATAACATCTTCCGTTTCACTCAAGCAGGTTCAGAGGTTTCTGCCCTTCTAGGCCGTATGCCTTCAGCGGTAGGTTACCAACCAACCCTTGCTACAGAAATGGGTCAATTACAAGAACGTATCACATCAACTAATAAAGGTTCTGTTACGTCTATTCAAGCGATCTATGTACCTGCCGATGACTATACGGATCCGGCTCCAGCTACAACTTTCGCTCACTTAGATGCAACAACTAACCTTGAGCGTAAACTTTCTGAAATGGGTATCTACCCAGCAGTTGATCCATTGGCTTCTTCTTCTCGTGCTCTTAGCCCAGAAGTAGTTGGAGCTGAGCACTATAAAGTAGCTCGTCAAGTTCAATCAACTTTACAGAAATATAAAGAACTTCAAGATATTATTGCGATCTTGGGTATGGACGAGTTAAGCGAAGACGAAAAAGTAATCGTTGGCCGTGCCCGTAGAATTCAAAACTTCTTGTCACAAAACTTCCACGTGGCTGAACAATTTACTGGTCAAAAAGGATCTTATGTACCAGTTAAAGAAACAGTCCAAGGATTCAAAGATATCCTAGCTGGAAAATATGACGAACTTCCTGAAGATGCTTTCCGTCTAGTTGGCCGCATCGAAGAAGTTGTTGCTAAAGCAAAAGAAATGGCTTAATTAAAGGGACCTAGGAGGGAATGAAATGAAGACCATTAAAGTCAATGTTGTTACTCCCGATGGCCCAGTATATGATGCAGAAGTTGAAATGGTAAGCACTAAAGCTAAAAGCGGTGAGCTGGGAATCATGGCTGGACACGTTCCAACTGTAGCCCCGCTTACCATTGGTGCTGTCCGTCTTAAAAATGGAAGCAACACAGACTATGTAGCTGTAAATGGTGGCTTCTTAGAAGTTCGCCCTGATGTGGTAACCATTTTAGCTCAATCTGCTGAAAGAGCTGAAACTATCGATCTTGCACGTGCTCAAGCAGCAAAAGCCCGTGCTGAACAAAGATTGCAGAACAATGATGGATCAAATGATGCCAAAAGAGCTAATTTAGCGCTTAAACGTGCCATCAACCGAATCCAAATTGCAGAAATGCGATAACTTTAATTGATGAAAACACCTGATCGAGCCATTTGTGGTAAGATTAGGTGTTTTTTTTAACCAAAAGGTTTTTGAGGATAGTAATATTTAATAAAAAAGGTTGTAGAATGAAAAAAAAGTCGAATTGTAGAGTAAAGTATTTTCCATTTTAATCCTTAACTCGTCGACATGCTTTTAGCCTAATGTTATAATGTATACGCTTACAATTATTGCTTCATACCCCCTCCTTTCACGTTGCTTCTAAAAGAATGTCACCCTGCATAATATTTAAAAGGTATCCAAAAAGAAGACAAGCAAATCTAAATTTAACCCATTTAACATGATTTATCCATAAAGGGAGATGAACATGGGACAGCTGCATATTTACCAAAATAATTATTTAATTGTATTTGTTTTCCTTTGTCTCGGCATTTTATTGCCTGTGATCGCTTTATTTCTTGGTAGACTGCTAAGGCCTTATAAACCGACAGATATGAAATATACGACTTATGAAAGTGGAATCGATCCTTTTCAGGATTCACGGGTTCAATTCAATGTCAGGTATTATCTATTCGGATTGATGTTCGTCATATTTGACGTAGAAACGGTTTTTCTTTACCCATGGGCGGTCGCTTATGATGAACTCGGACTGTTTGCATTGATTGAAATGCTGTTTTTTGTCCTGATCCTTATGCTAGGGCTAATCTACGCTTGGAAAAAGAAGGTGTTAAAGTGGAATTGAAATTAGATGAACTTACCCCTGCAGAAATGGAAGAAATGCGACACAGTATTTTTTTATCCACACTTGAACAAATAAAAGGCTGGGCTAGAAGTAACTCACTCTGGCCAATGACTTTCGGTTTGGCATGCTGTGCAATTGAAATGATGGGTGTCGGCTCCTCTCATTATGATTTGGACCGATTTGGATCATTTTTTCGGACATCACCCAGACAATCGGATGTCATGATTGTTTCAGGAACTGTAACGAAAAAAATGGCTCCAATAATAAGCAGATTATATGAACAAATGCCAGAACCTAAATGGGTAATTGCAATGGGATCCTGTGCAACTGCTGGTGGGCCTTATGTTCACTCATACTCAGTGGTCAAAGGGGTAGATCAAATTGTACCTGTCGATGTATATATACCGGGTTGTCCCCCAAACCCAGCTGCACTTATTTATGGAATCAATAAGTTAAAAGAAAAAATCCGTTACGAGGCGAAAACCGGAAAGCGGGTGATATAGATGAGTGAAAAGGAAGACTTAGCGAAGCAAAAGGCAGCGGCAGCTGCCAAGGCGAAGGCTGTAGCTTTGGCCCGAAAACAGGCGAAAGCTGAAAGTGCGGATGCGGAAGATGAAACGGATATAGCGAAGCAAAAGGCAGCGGCAGCGGAC
>NZ_JBIWEV010000004.1:387115-387448 GCF_044762725.1 Peribacillus sp. NPDC096447 | reverse complement strand
GCGGCCAAGGCGAAAGCGGCAGCACTGGCCCGAAAACGGGCGAAAGAGGAAGCTGCGGAGAAGCCGGAAGATGAAACGGATATAGCGAAGCAAAAGGCAGCGGCAGCGGCCAAGGCGAAAGCGGCAGCACTGGCCCGAAAACGGGCGAAAGAGGAAGCTGCGGAGAAGCCGGAAGATGAAACGGATATAGCGAAGCAAAAGGCGGCAGCGGCGGCCAAGGCGAAAGCGGCAGCACTGGCCCGAAAAAGGGCGAAAGCTGAAAGTGCAGATGCGGAAGATGAAACGGATATAGCGAAGCAAAAGGCGGCGGCAGCGGCCAAGGCGAAAGCGGCA
>NZ_JBIWEV010000004.1:110043-387017 GCF_044762725.1 Peribacillus sp. NPDC096447 | reverse complement strand
CAGCACTGGCCCGAAAACAGGCGAAAGCTGAAAGTGCAGATGCGGAAGATGAAACGGATATAGCGAAGCAAAAGGCGGCGGCAGCGGCCAAGGCGAAAGCGGCAGCACTGGCCCGAAAACAGGCGAAAGCTGAAAGTGCAGATGCGGAAGATGAAACGGATATAGCGAAGCAAAAAGCGGCGGCAGCGGCCAAGGCGAAGGCAGCAGCAGCTGCTGCTGCGAAGAACAGGACCGCTGTAAAGGAAAGCGAGGAAGTTATCGTCCCTAGCGAGCTTTCCCCAAATCAGTCGAAACTCGATCAAATTGTTTCTGCTATTGAAAGCCATTTAGGACAAGGGGCATTATTAGAGCACTATATTAATAGATTATCAAAAGATGTACCCACTTTAGTGGCTAATCCGGATACATATTTCTCAATAGCGAAATTTCTGCGATACGATGAACAGCTTGACTTTTCGTATTTATCGGAACTTCATGGTACGGATTTTGAATCCCATATGGAAATCTATGTACATTTACATTCATTCAAAATGAACCAATCAGTTGCCTTGAAGGTGAAGCTTGATAGGGAATCTCCCGTTATTCCATCATTGGTCTCATTATGGTCAGGAGCAAATTGGCCAGAATGTGAGGCATATGATTTATTAGGTATTAACTTTTATGAACACCCTGATCTAAAACGGATTTTACTTGGTGATGATTGGAAAGGGTATCCCCTTAGAAAAGATTATCAGCCTTATGATGTGGAGGTGTAAGCCCAATGTTAAGGACGGAAGAAATGCTTCTCAATGTCGGGCCGCAGCATCCGAGTACACATGGTGTTTTTCGGCTTGTCATCAAGATTGACGGTGAAATTATAAAAGAGGCTACACCTGTTATTGGGTATCTGCATCGCGGTACGGAAAAATTAGCGGAAAATCTGCAATATACACAAATAATCCCATATACCGATCGGCTCGATTATCTAGCGGCAATGACAAATAATTATGTGCTTTGCCATGCTGTTGAGACAATGATGGGGGTGGAGATTCCCGAAAGGGCAGAATATTTGCGGGTGATCGCAATGGAATTGGGCAGAGTTGCAAGCCACCTTGTCTGGTGGGGTACATACTTGCTGGATATAGGTGCGACGAGCCCTTTCCTATACGCCTTTCGAGAGCGTGAAATGATCGTTAATTTATTGACTGAATTGTCAGGGGCACGCCTTACATTCAATTATATGCGTATCGGAGGTGTGAAATGGGATGCTCCTGAAGACTGGATTGCGAAGGTTGCCGAGTTTGTCCCTTATATGAGGGAGCAGCTTGCCGGTTACCATGAGCTTGTGACAGGGAATGAAATCTTTGTGAATCGGGTTAAAGGGGTGGGCATCTATACGAAGGAAGAAGCCTTGCAGTATTCGCTTAGCGGTGCCAACTTAAGGTGTACAGGTGTGAAATGGGATTTACGAAAAAATGAACCATATTCGATTTATGACAGGTTCACATTTGATGTTCCTACAAGGGAAGAGGGTGATGCCTTTTCTCGCTATCACTGTAGAATGGTTGAAATCGAAGAATCACTGAAAATCATCGAGCAGGCGGTTGAGCAATTTCCAGAAGGGCCGGTCCTTGCAAAGGTCCCCAAAATAATAAAGGTTCCTAAGGGTGAAGCATTTGTCCGAATAGAATCACCAAGAGGGGAAATCGGCTGTTATATCGCGAGTGAAGGGAAAAAGGAGCCATACCGTTTGAAATTTCGCAGACCTTCATTTTATAATCTGCAAATACTTCCGAAATTATTGGAAGGGGAAAATATGGCGAACTTGATAACGATATTAGGTGCAATCGATATAGTTTTAGGGGAGGTGGATGGATAAATGATCAAGGACCTTCTCCACTCCGCTCCAAGCCTGCTGAATTTTGGCATTTTTTTTGGTTTGGCAGTCCTGCTCCTGTTCGTCGTATTAGGGTTTGTAACCTATGGAATCCTTTCAGAGCGAAAAATCATGGGATTCATGCAGATGCGTGTCGGCCCAAACCAAATTGGGGGGAAATGGGGTCTCTTGCAGACCGTTGCAGATGTTTTGAAACTTCTGATCAAGGAAGATACGATACCGAAAAAAGCTGATAAGCCGTTATATATTTTAGCTCCGGTGATTGCTTTTGCCCCTGCTTTCATGGTCCTTGCGACCTTGCCGTTCACCGATGCCTTTCAATTTGCTGATATAGGTGTCGGATTGCTTTATTATATGGCGATTTCCGGCATATCGACCATCGGCATCGTCACAGCGGGTTGGGCATCCAATAATAAATATTCTTTGATTGGCGGAATGAGGGCAGCCGCGCAAATGATATCTTATGAGATCCCTTTGGTGATGTCGCTAGTGGGAATCGTCCTCATAACAGGCAGTTTAAACTTGAATGATATAGTTGAAGCCCAGGAAAGGGTTTGGTTCATTTTTCTTCAGCCGATTGCGTTTATCGTTTTTTTTATTGCATCGGTTGCAGAGTTGAACAGGGTTCCTTTTGATCTTCCGGAAGCGGAATCCGAACTTGTTGCTGGCTATCATGTTGAATACTCTGGATTTCGCTGGGCCTTCTTTATGTTATCCGAATATGTGTATATGTTTGCAATGGCAACGCTAACCACTGTATTATTTTTAGGGGGATGGAATTCTATTCCGTTTTTGGATTTTATTCCGGCAGCCATCTGGTTCGGTCTGAAGTTCAGTGCCGTATTTTATGTATTGGTCTGGATTCGTGTAACCTTTCCTCGTATAAGGGCCGATCAATTGATGGAATTCGGATGGAAGGTGCTGCTTCCGGTTGCATTGGCTAATATATTTTTGACGGCACTTATAAAAGAATTGATTAACCTTTTTTAGAAACTTAAGCTGGTCGGAAAGCGAGGGATTTATATGCTTGGTTTAGCAAAAGGTTTAACCTATACATTAAAGAACTTGACGAGGAAAAAAGTGACCTATGACTACCCGAATGAGCCACTTCCACTTCCTGACCGATTCCGCGGAATCCAGAAATTCTATCCTGAAAAGTGTATTGTATGCAATCAATGCGTGACGATTTGCCCAACGGATTGTATTCAATTAACTGGTAAGAAACATCCGGACCCGTCGAAAAAAGGGAAAATCATCGATACGTATGACATCAATTTCGAGATTTGCATTTTATGTGATTTATGTACGGAGGTCTGCCCTACAGAAGCAATCGTGATGACGAATCAATTCGAGCTGGCCGAGTATAGCCGTGATCATCTATTTAAAAATCTGGAGTGGCTGGATGAAAATGATGAAAATATCCGGAAGGTGAATAAAGTATGAGTTTGTCGGGTGAATTAATTGCCTTCATTGGTTTGGCACTCGTCTCGATATTAGGCGGGGTGCTGCTGATTACCTTAACAAAAGTGGTTCACATGGTAATTGCACTTGTTTTTACTTTCTTGGGCATTGCAGGCATTTATATGTTGCTTTCGGCCGAGTTTGTCGCCATTGTCCAAATCCTTATTTATTCAGGGGCAATTACGATCGTGATGCTATTCGGGATTATGCTGACAAAACACCAAGAAAATGAGGCACCCGCTAAAGGGGGCTGGGGGAAATTCTCCTTGCTGGCGGCGATTGCTGGATTTGCCGTGGCGGTGTATCTGGGGATTTATAATCTGGATATACCTGTACAGCCAACGGCCTTGCATGAGGAAAATACAAAGCAAATAGGAATCGAACTTTTTTCAAAATATGTAATTCCTTTTGAAGTGATGTCGGTACTCCTGCTTGTTGCTTTAGTCGGTGCCATCGTATTGGCTAAAAAAGATGATGAGGAGGGAGATCGATCATGACGGGAGTTCCCTTGTCGGCTTACCTTGTATTGGCACTCGTTTTATTTTGTATAGGGCTGTATGGTGCCTTGACGAAAAGAAATGCGGTCATTGTTTTGATATCAATCGAGCTGATGCTGAACGCTGCAAATATCAATTTAGTTGCCTTCAGTAAATTCGGGGTAACGCCATCCATTACGGGTCAAGTTTTTTCCTTATTCACGATTACGATCGCTGCGGCCGAGGCGGCAGTAGGGCTGGCTATACTAATGTCCCTTTATCGCAATCGGAAGACGGTCAATGTCGATGAAATGGAAATTATGAAGAATTGAAGGTTTATATAAATGAAGAAGGGGATTTGATACGATGATGGAGTACGCATGGCTCATACCGGTCTTTCCACTCGTCACGTTTCTGGTTCTGCTTCTATCAGGCGGACGGTTGCGGGAACGAGGGGCTTTTATAGGAATAATATGTACATTGGCTTCGTTTGTTTTATCGTTGCTCGTCCTGATGGAACGATTTAAAGAACCTACTTATAATATATCGATAGATTGGCTTTCCTTCGGGGGGACGCAACTTTCAGCTGGATTCGAAATCAATCAGCTTAATGCCTTGATGCTTGTGGTCGTTTCCCTTGTCAGCCTGCTTGTCCAGATATATTCGAAGGAGTATATGAAGGGTGAAGTGCGATTCTCCATTTTTTATGCTTATCTGGGCTTCTTCACCTTTGCCATGCTTGGACTTGTCATGGCACCAAATTTATTACAACTTTATATCTTCTGGGAATTGGTCGGGGTGGGTTCTTTCCTGCTCATTGGGTTTTACTTTTATAAACTTGAAGCTAAGGCTGCAGCGAAGAAGGCATTCATCATGACCAGGATTGGGGATGTAGGGCTCTTAATCGGCATCATTCTGCTATTCTGGGAAACAGGCAGCTTTGAATATGGAGAGATCTTTCAAGCCGTTCAATCGGGCATGATATCAAGTGAAAAACTGACTTTAATCGCTATTTTGATTTTTATCGGAGCGGTTGGGAAGTCTGGACAATTTCCACTTCACACATGGCTTCCGGATGCAATGGAAGGCCCGACTCCGGTTTCCGCATTGATACACGCAGCAACCATGGTTGCTGCAGGGGTTTACCTGGTGGCGGCCATGTTTCCGCTATTCATGGCAAGTTTTGCTGCGATGCAGGTCGTAGCGATAACAGGCGGAATTACAGCCATATTTGCCGCAAGCATTGCCATCGTGCAAAAGGATGTTAAGCGTGTATTGGCTTATTCGACAATCTCTCAGCTTGGATTTATGATGCTTGCTTTGGGTACTTCGGGATATGTGGCCGGTGTGTTTCATTTAATGACCCATGCCTTTTTTAAAGCATTGCTGTTTTTGGCAGCAGGCAGTGTTATTCATGCTATACATACACAGGATATGGAAAAGATGGGCGGCCTATGGGGTAAGTTGAATTGGACTGGGCCGCTGTTCTTGACTGGCACGTTGGCGATATCGGGGTTTCCGTTGCTCTCAGGTTTTTTCAGTAAAGATGAAATTCTAATGGCAGCCTGGGAGAATGGTAGTTATATATTGTTTGGTCTAGCGGTGGTTACCTCCTTTTTAACTGCGTTTTATATGTTCCGGCTGTTTTTCATGATGTTTGCAGGCGATTCGTGCAGTCAAGTAAAACAGGTCAAGGAATCACCTTCCATCATGCTAATTCCCATGCTCGCATTGGCTTTGCTTGCTGTAATCGGCGGGTATATCCAAACACCGTGGTTTGGAACTTTCCTTGGGGAGTGGCTTGTGGAGGGAAATGAAGCTGTTCTAGGCGCCAGCCATAGTGAGGGACCCGTTTGGATAATGTTGCTGGCCGTGCTTGTATCGCTGGCCGGGATATACCTTGCTTATATGATATACGCTAAAAAGAAGTTACCTCGGGACTGGCTTGTCAAAGAAAACTCCGAGGTATATCGGGTTTTGGAAAATAAGTATTATATTGATGAGATTTACCATTACACTGCAGGCTATGCAGTCAAAGGCTTTAGTATATTCCTATCTTATATAGAAAGGTTCATTGTCGGCGGCCTGGTTTCCACTGTAACAAGCTCGATAGAAGGACTGGGGAAAATAGGGTCTAAACTGCAAACAGGACAGGTACAGCAATATGGCATGATAGCCTTTCTGGGACTTGCGGTACTGTTGGTGATTTTTGCAGTAACTGGGGGGTATCTAAGATGAATGTCTATTTGCTCTCGCTTTTAGTCTTTTCACCGCTGCTGGGCATAGTGATGGTTGCCCTCATGCCGAAAAAAGAGGAAAGGACGATTAAACAATTTGGCTTTTTCGGAACACTGCCTCCTCTTTTCCTATCGTTCTTTCTTTGCAGCCAATATTATTCGGGTGTGGCCCTATCCTTATTTGACATTAAGTTGAATTGGATCAGGTTTGGGAATTTGGAGATGTATGATCCCAAGCTCTTCACGGTTGACTTTGAGTTGGGGCTGGATGGATTAAGTCTCATCTTCATATTACTGACAACCATCATTTCATCACTTGCCGCAATCGCATCCATTTATATAAAAAAGGAATGGAAAGGGTATTATTTGTTATTTTTGATCCTGGAGATTGGGATGCTCGGTGTCTTCACCGCAGAAAATTTGATCCTTTTTTTCATCTTTTTTGAAATGACCTTGATTCCTGCTTTCTTTTTAATTGGCAGATGGGGCTTTCTGGAGAGGGAGAAAGCTTCTTATAGTTTTCTGATTTATAATGGCATTGGTTCGGCTGTTTTATTAGTGGCTATTTTGATTTTGTTTGCCAGGACAGGTACGACCAACATTGCAGCATTGACACAGATGATGACAATGGGCGGTGTTTCACTTTTTGCACCAATATCCGGTTCGATGAAATATGGTTTATGTCTCGCCTTTCTCGTAGCATTTGCGATAAAGCTGCCCGTCTTTCCCTTTCACAGCTGGATGGTGCGGGTCCATGCAGAAGCACCTCCATCCATAGTCATGATACATGCGGGTGTCCTATTGAAAATAGGGGCGTACGGAATCATCCGGTTTGGAATGGGGATATTTCCTGAACAATATAAAAGCTTGGCCTTTATCATTGTCCTATTTGGGGTCCTCAGTTTTTTATATGGTGCATTTCTAGCTTTGGTACAAACGGATTTCAAGCTCGTTTTAGCCTACTCATCGATCTCACATATGGGTATCGTCTTGATGGGGCTGGGAGCCTTGAATGAAGCAGGCATTCAGGGAGCTATTTTTCAAGTCATCTCACACGGGCTAATTGCTGCTTTGTTGTTTTTCTTGGTGGGTGTTTTGTATGAGCGGACGGGAACCACCATGCTTCCTAAGCTAGGGGGATTGGCCAAGTCGATGCCGATTTTTTCAGGGTTTATGTTAGCCTGCGGGATGGCTTCACTCGGTCTGCCTGGCATGTCCGGCTTCATCAGTGAATTCATGGTATTTCTTGGCTTATTCAAGAGTCAGCCTTTGCTTGCGGCAATAGGCGTGATCGGGCTTGTATTAACCGCTGTCTATGTACTGAGGGCGGTCATGCTGATGACTTTCGGAAAAAATGCTAGCTTGATAGAAAAAGAGAAACGGGACCTTGGAAGCTGGGAATTTATCCCTGTATTGGTTCTTCTCGGTTTGATAATATCTATTGGGGTATACCCAAATTTGTTAGGCGGGCCTCTTCAAGGAACGATTGAAGCCATGATGCTAGCTCTAGGGGGGCGATGAAGGATGGATTGGAACACGATGCTTTCTTATGATTGGGGAGCGATGATGCCGGAATTCATCATCCTTGGAACGACCATGATTCTTTCGATATTGGATTTATTCTGGCCGAAGCACTTTAATCGGAGAAAACTGGCATGGCTCGCGCTAACCGGAATCATTTTGGCATGTTTGTCACTGATTAGCCTGCTATCCTTTGAGACAGTCAGTATCTTATCCGATACGTTTCGTTTGGATTCATTTGCAAAAGCTTTTAAGCTGCTACTGTTATTCGGAGCTGCCCTAATCATCCTTCTGGCTGAAGGATATGAACCGCAAGAGGGGCTGCGGGAGCACCGGGGGGAATTTTATTATCTGTTCCTGACCGCTTTGCTTGGAGCGATGGTCATGTCCTCAAGCGGTGATTTGATAACGCTGTTCGTTGGACTGGAACTTCTTTCACTTTCATCTTATATATTGGTCGGAATACGCAAGCATGATCGGAAGTCCAACGAAGCGTCCATGAAGTATGTGATAAACGGAGGCATTTCCACAGCGATCACTTTATTTGGGATGAGCTATTTATATGGAGTGACCGGTTCCGTCAATCTAGGCGAAATGAGCCGGACGATGGCTGCGATGACGGACGGACAGCTGCAATACATCATGGGCATAGCTTTCTTCATGGTGTTTGTCGGTGTAGCCTTCAAGATAGCTGCCGCTCCATTTCATATGTGGGCGCCGGATGTGTATGAGGGGGCACCGACACCGGTCGCAGCCTTCTTGAGTGTAATTTCGAAAATGGCGGGTTTCGTCATCATCCTGCGCATTTTTCTCTCGTTGTTCCTAACAGCTTCCGGTGATACGTTCGGAGCGCTCGACTTTTTGGAAAAAAATAATATCTATATAGCTTCGTTGGCGGGCCTGACGATCATCATTGGAAATGTGGTTGCGTTAAGGCAGCAAAATTTAAAACGATTATTCGCTTATTCAAGCATCTCCCATGCGGGTTACCTGCTTGTAGCGGTGGCTACATTGGGCGGAGGATATTTTCTCCTGGATACTGTCTGGTTTTACCTAATGGCTTATGTATTAATGAATATCGGTGTATTCGCAGTCATTCAGCTGCTATCCAGCCAAAGTGGGTCAGAAGATATTAGCATTCTTGCAGGACTGGGGAGGAAATCACCTTATCTTGCCATTGCATTCACCGTATTTATCCTGTCGCTTGCTGGAATCCCCGGAACGACAGGTTTCATTGGGAAACTTAATATTTTTCTTGGAACATTCATAACGGAGCCTGGACATTTTGTCCTTGCGGGAATCATGATTGCAGGTACCATTGTATCCTATGTATATTATTTCGGATTATTGGTACAGGTCTTTTTCCGACCCATTCATTCAGAGAAGGTCATTAATATCCGTCCGGGTCTTTACATTGTGTTGATCATTTGCGTAATAGGCACCATACTTTTCGGGGTGGCGCCAAATATTGCCTTTGATTTTATTCATGATCAATTTGGCGAATTTACAGACTTTATTTCAAGTAAATGATATAATGCCTGTATCAGAGGCTTGTTCCATTGGATCAAGCCTCTATTTACATTTTTAAAAGATATTTTGCAATTCTTCCTTTTAAATTCCAAATATGAAGGGGTTTTGTGTTAGAATAGAATTCGGGTGTCTGTTAGGAGGTATGTACATGTTTTCAGCAATGGGACAGCAGGCTTTAACAGGAATAATTGCACACTTGTTTTTCATCGCAGTTACCTGGTGGGCTCTCCAGGCATTACATTTTGATAAAATATTAAGATCCAATTCTGTCATCAAGGCCAGGGTTTTATATATTTTATTAACGGTTGCCATCGGTTCAGTTGTAAGTAATTTCTTCCTCGACTACCTGGGATTTGCAAATCAACTTCCGTATATGTTTAGTAATGACTGATATGCTGTAAGAATTTTCTTATAGCAAAATATGATTCTACTCTTGTATTCGCTTTTGCTTCCTGCCAGTTTAAGGGGAAGTTGTCACCAATTGTCGGAAAACTCGAAGTATGATCTCTCTCCTTGTGGAAAGAATGTGTAAAAGGGGAGGGATTTAACATGTTTAATTTAAACAAAAAAATGTTAACATACATAGTATTTATCGGTTTGATGGTGATTTTAATTGGGAATAGTACGATTGTGGCAGAAAGCAAACCAGATATAGTTAAATTGGTGGGACTGTTACAAAAAGATAAAGATTTAGACATAGGGGATTGGTCTGTACTCACTAGAGAAATAAATAAAGAGATTACAACTAAACAAGAGTTTGAAAGCGAAGTTACAGCTTTAAAACGAAAATACCCTCAATTTCAATGGCACCGGAAAGATGATGCTTCCGGCTGGAAGGCAGAGGCGTTAACTTACAATGTCGATTCAGGTCTGACCGAGTCTATCAAAATAATGACAACGGAAGAGAAATTTGATAAAGTTACCTATGTTATTTACGAAGTGAAGGGGAAAAAGTGGAAGAAAGCCAATTCGGCATTTTTTACTGCTACGTTCCGAAACAGGGTGAATGGCCTATTTATAGGAACTCCTTCAATTTTTTCTTGTATTAAAGGGTCTATCAATGATAATATGGATTCGGTTTTAAACTCTAAAACTGAAGACCTGTTAGATATGTTCCAAGCAAGGGAAATTGAGAGTGTGCATGAAACAAACTTTACATCTATATCTGCACATTCAACATTGTTTAAACAACCTTTGACAAAAGAAAAATTAAATTTGCAGTTTGGGCTACGGACAGAAGGATTGGGTGACCGAACGAACTTTGTAGTTGGCACACCAATCATAACGTTTGAATATTAATATAGAGAAAATGGACGCGGAGGGGAATACTTTTGGAAAAAATCATCGTCCGCGGCGGAAAAAGGCTTAGCGGGACAGTTAAAGTAGAAGGTGCTAAAAACGCCGTTTTGCCAGTTATCGCTGCAACATTATTAGCAAGTGATGGGAAAAGTATCATTAAAGATGTTCCTACGCTCTCCGATGTATATACAATCAATGAAGTATTGCGCAACTTAAATGCAGATGTTGCCTTTCATGACAATCAAGTAACTGTAGATGCATCAAGAGAGTTATTAGAAGAAGCACCATTTGAATATGTACGTAAGATGAGAGCTTCCGTTTTAGTGATGGGCTCATTACTAGCAAGGAATGGCCGGGCCCGCGTTGCTCTTCCTGGTGGCTGTGCCATCGGATCACGTCCTATCGACCAGCATTTAAAGGGCTTTGAAGCGATGGGAGCAAAAGTGAAGGTCGGCAATGGTTTCATTGATGCCGAGGTTGAAGGCAGACTTAAGGGTGCAAGAGTGTATCTTGACTTCCCGAGTGTGGGTGCCACTGAAAACATCATGATGGCAGCAACACTTGCTGAAGGTATAACTATTCTTGAAAATGTGGCCAAAGAGCCTGAAATTGTAGATCTTGCGAATCTCCTTAATAAAATGGGTGCCAAAGTCAGAGGTGCCGGTACTGGTACGATGAGAATCGAAGGTGTCGATAAATTATATGGCACTGAACATACGATTATACCTGACCGTATCGAAGCTGGTACATTCATGACTGCGGCCGCTCTTACTGGCGGCAATGTTCTTGTTCAAGGAGCTGTACCTGAACACCTTACTTCCCTTATTGCCAAAATGGAGGAAATGGGTGTTGAAATTCTTGAAGAAGAAGATGGATTACGCGTTATCGGTCCAAAAACCTTGAAGGCCATTGATATCAAAACAATGCCGCATCCTGGTTTCCCGACTGATATGCAATCGCAAATGATGGCATTACTACTTCGTGCTGAAGGAACAAGTATGATTACGGAGACCGTTTTCGAAAACCGTTTTATGCATGTTGAAGAATTCCGTCGCATGAATGCCAATATTAAAATAGAAGGTCGTTCCGTTATCGTTAATGGACCAACTAACATTCAAGGTGCTGAAGTAGCTGCAACAGATTTACGTGCCGCGGCAGCGCTCATCCTGACTGGATTGGTTGCAGATGGCATTACACGTGTTACAGAATTGAAGCATCTTGACAGAGGGTACGTGAATTTCCATGGTAAATTGGCATCTCTAGGTGCTGATGTGGAACGTATTAACGAAGATGTGCCTGCTGAAACAAAGAAAATCGCAGATTTAAACGCATAAGTTAGCTTATAAAACCATTCACGTTCGAGTCATTGAACCGTGAATGGTTTTTTTTTGTCTTGTTCCGGGTTCATCGCCTGCAGTTAAATAGTTGTCGTTTTTCTATTCATAAAAGCTTGTCCTTCGACATACATTTGTTATGTAAAGATACCTGCTGAATGCGATTTACGGCAGAGAAAACAAGTGTAGGGAGGCTCAGGAATTTGAAAGCAATCAAACCGATGATCGTACTATTCATAGCAGTAGCATTCGTAATTATCATGATTCCAGCAGTGCTTGTGCTTCCATTTTCAAATGAAAAGACAAGTGGGCAATTGACCGAAGAGTTGGAAAAGAAAGTGAAGAATGAGGGTAAAGAGGTAGCTGCAAATGAAATGAGTTCCGTAGAAGTTGCCGTTTACCGCACATCTGTAAAAAAGATTGAAAAACTGCCGATTGAATCGTACTTGACTGGTGTGGTTGCAGCTGAAATGCCAGCAGATTTTGAAGAAGAAGCCCTGAAGGCACAAGCATTGACAGCGAGAACCTACATTGTCAATCAGCTCATAAGCGAAAGTCGATTAGGCTTGCCTGATGGTGCCGATGTAAGCGATACGGTCATGCACCAAGTTTATAAGAATAATGATGAGCTGAAAAAACAGTGGGGCTCTGATTATAAATCGAAGATGCAAAAAATCAACAAGGCTATAAAGGAAACGGCGGGTCAAATCTTAACCTATGAAGGAAAACCGATTACTGCCACTTTTTTTTCGACCAGCAATGGCTATACGGAGAATTCAGAGGACTATTGGCAAGCTGAATTTCCCTATTTAAAAAGTGTATCCAGTCCGTGGGATAAAGAAGAATCACCAAAATTTTATAATAAAGTTGTTGTCGATACTGCAGATTTTGAAAAAAAGCTGGGTGTCAGTCTTTCTTCGGGAACATCAATAGGGACTGTCATTGAAAGAACATCGGGTAACCGCGTGGGTTTAGTGGAAATCGGAGGAAAGAAAATGACAGGAAAACAGATTCGTGAGAAGCTCGGGCTGACATCATCCGATTTTGACTGGGAGCGTCAAGGCAACCGGATTGTCATCACGACAAAAGGATCCGGACACGGAGTTGGAATGAGCCAGTACGGTGCTAATGGCATGGCCAGGGAAGGAAAAACCTATGAAGACATCGTTAAATATTATTATAAAGGCGTCAAAGTTCAGTCTTCAAGTAAGTGGCTGAATACGATGACGGCAAAAAAATGAGAGATGGGGACCCCATCTCTCATTTTTTTTCGTTTAATTTTTCTATAATCGTCAAAAAGCCCCGTTTACGCTTGAAATAATGATATTGGACATGAAAATAGACTGCAGCTACTCCAATGATATCTTTAATGACATCTATTAAGGTAGAGGAGCGGTATGGGACGAAAGATTGATGGTATTCATCAATAACTCCGTAAAGGCAAGCTACAAGGGCAGCCAGCAGGCTTAAACCTGGTTTCATTTTTTGGTTTGCGGCAAGGGCCGAAACTAATAATATATACAAAAGGGCAAATTCGACCAGATGAAGTGCCTCTTTGATAAATCGGTCAATTGAGGATGAGGGAAGATCAAGAATCATATCATCGGGGTTGCTCGACATTATCCAAATGGCAATCATATATAGGAAAGGCAATAACGTTAACACAAGTTTAAAAGATTTTTTCATGATTTAAACATCCTTCAACAGTAAGATATCAAACATTTTACCATTCTGCGAATAAAATCGGTTTCATTTCCACAAAATAAATCTAAAAAAATTTTTTCCTGAATGTATATAATCTTAGCAAAATGTTCAGAATGATTGCTGAGGTGATTAATATGAGAGAGGAAGAAAAGAAACCAACTTCCACAATCCGACGTATACTAAAACAACGTTGGGCATTATCAGCAATCTATATCGCAAGTGCAGCCATAATCTTAGCCGCGGCCTTCTTATTACAAAATAGTTTTAATGATTCAGCTAAAGATGGCGAGGAATCAGCTGAAACAGGAAAAAACTATGGTGAGCCTTCTGTAGAGGTAAATAGTAATCTTGAGACAATCAAGATGCCTGTAGCCGATGCAGACAAAACGGTTATCAAGAAACAGTTTTATGATGTGAATGCGGATGAAAAGGCACAAGAAGAAGCATTGGTTTTCTACAACAATAGATATGAGCAAAATAAAGGTATAGACATTGCAATGGAAGATGGAAAGTCTTTCGATGTAAAAGCTTCCTTAAGTGGAAATGTAACGAAAGTTCAAGACGATGCGTTACTTGGAAATTTAGTTGAAGTTGAGCATGAAGATGGTGTCGTTACCCGTTATCAATCTGTTAAAGACATTAAGGTTGCAGTCGGTGACAAAGTGAAACAAGGACAAGCAATTGCTACAGCTGGAAAAAGCCAAATCAATGAAGAAGCTGGCGTACATGTCCACTTCGAAATCAGAAAAGATAACATTGCGTTAAACCCACTTGATTTTGTTGATAAACAAGCATCTGCGATCCAATCGGCAACTGAAGCCGAAGGCAGCGAACTTGAAGATTCAGCTAATAAAGAAGAAACACCTGCAGTCGAAGGATCTGAAGCTGATAAAGAAGAAACACCTGCAGTTGAAGGATCTGAAGCTGATAAAGAAGAAACGCCTGCAGTCGAAGAGTCTGAAACTGGCACAGAAGAAGCGCCTGCAGTTGACGAATCTGAAGAGGGCACTGATTTAGAGCATGGCACTGATGAGGAAGGCTCTGTCCCTGGTGAAGGTACAACTGAAGAAAGCGATTCCTTAAAAGATTCGTTAAATCAATCTAATTAAAATTAAGATTTTTAATAAAATCAAAACAAAAACCTAAAGCGTTACGAATGACAACAACTGAAAATTTGGTAAAAGGGAGCCGTTCACTTTGAACGGCTTCCTTTTTTTCTTTCGAGGAAATATTGGACAATATGCTGAAACCTTTGAATTTCTGACAAATTTCTCGGGAAATAATTTGCTCTTAAGGAAAAGAAACAGATGAAAATCAGAAATAAATCCAAACCTCCTGTCCCATTAGGCATATATTCTTAACCAAGCTAATAAGATGTTATAAACCATGCAAAGAGAGTGTTTGAGGTGAGGAATCGTTTATTACAAATTATCTAATAGGTGAATAATTCTATCTTTCATTGTTTATAGGGCAGCGGTATTCGATTCGAAAAATACGAATCTCATTTCACACTTCTCACATCCAATTTGGGGAGGTCGAGTGGTGTGCACGATTACATCAAAGAAAGAACTATCAAGATAGGAAAGTATATCGTGGAAACTAGAAAAACAGTCCGCGTCATTGCAAAAGAGTTCGGGGTCTCTAAAAGCACAGTGCATAAAGACTTAACTGAGAGGCTGCCAGAAATTAATCCTGATTTGGCTAACGAAGTGAAGGATATATTGGATTATCATAAATCCATTCGTCACCTTAGAGGTGGAGAAGCGACAAAATTAAAATATAAACGTTCTGAAAGAGAAGAAGAAATCGTTAAATGATTCTTGAATCATTCCGGCAATTGGAAGTGAATCGGGCAATCGGGGAATGAATGAGCGGACATGAAAGTGAGTGTCAGCTCTTTTCTCAACCTTGTTTGCGGTTCCATGCCGGGGTTTTTTTATGGGAAAAAGCGGAAATGTAGTGCATAAGGCATCGATTTTTTTTACATATTGGCAAATTAGGAAATAATAGTCTATATTAGTGTTTATTTATAATTCATACTTACTTGTGTCAATGCAATATGGTAAAATAAACAATTAGGACAGAAGTAGGTTATATGTGAGGATATTCAAGGAGGATTTAAGAAATGTTTGCTAGAGATATTGGGATAGACCTTGGAACAGCCAATGTTCTTATACATGTCAAAGGTAAAGGAATTGTGTTAAATGAGCCTTCGGTAGTTGCGATTGATAAGAATACGAACCGTGTTCTTGCCGTAGGGGAGGAAGCTCGTAAAATGGTAGGCCGTACTCCAGGAAACATCATCGCAATCCGACCTTTAAAAGACGGTGTCATTGCGGATTTTGATGTAACAGAATCGATGCTTAAGCATTTTATCAATACATTGAATGTGAAAGGCTTCCTTTCAAAGCCTAGAATTTTAATCTGCTGCCCGACCAACATAACAAGTGTCGAACAAAAGGCGATTAAAGAAGCTGCCGAAAAAAGCGGCGGAAAGAAAGTATTCCTTGAAGAAGAACCAAAAGTGGCTGCAATCGGTGCCGGCATGGATATTTTTCAACCAAGCGGCAATATGGTCGTAGACATTGGCGGGGGTACAACGGATATTGCCGTTCTTTCAATGGGGGATATCGTTACATCTTCTTCTATCAAAATGGCCGGTGACAAATTCGATAATGAAATTTTAAATTATGTCAAACGGAAGTATAAGCTCCTCATTGGTGAACGTACAGCGGAAAACATTAAAATCCAGGTTGCAACCGTCTTCCCTGGATCTCGTAATGAAGTCATCGATATCCGTGGGCGCGATATGGTATCCGGATTGCCTAGAACCATTTCGGTCAATTCAGAAGAAATTGAGGAGGCTCTCCGCGAGCAGGTTTCCATCATTGTACAAGCTGCAAAAAGCGTACTTGAGCGGACACCGCCAGAACTTTCTGCTGATATCATCGACCGCGGCGTCATTTTAACAGGCGGGGGAGCATTGCTTCACGGGATTGATTTACTTCTTGCTGAAGAGCTTAAGGTCCCAGTACTCGTTGCCGAGCAGCCAATGGATTGTGTAGCAATAGGAACCGGTATCATGCTTGATAATATGGATAAATTGCCACGGCACAAATTCAACTAAAAAGCGGATGGAAATCCGCATCATAAGATAGGGTCTAAGGTTCAGACAAACGTGAGGCATAGTGAAAGTGCGTGCAGTTCTAGTACTGATGAGCAATAGGCCCTCTTCTTTTAGTCGAAAATTTAACACCATTCCTTTAAATCTGACCTAGCCTACGATATAGACAAATTCTTCTGCCTAATGCTTTTCTTTTTCCTTAAGATACTGATGTTCATGTCCGATAAGATAGATATGAGAAATTGAACGGGATAAGTTATGTAGATTGAGGAGTGAAGAAGATGTTAAGAGGTTTTTATACGGCTGCTTCCGGGATGCTTACACAGCAAAGGCGCACAGAATTGCTCACAAACAATATGTCCAATGCGAATACAACAGGGTATAAAGCGGATCAAATGAGCGTAAGGTCTTTTCCGGAAATGCTCATAAGCAACATAGGTGGTACAACGGTTCCTACGGAGAACAAATTGAGCATGACTAACTTATCCCAGGTTGGAGGGCTCAGTACGGGTGTTTACGTACAGGAGGCGAATCCTTTATTTACCCAGGGTACATTGGAGGAAACTCAGCTTAATACGGATATTTCCTTAGTTGATGAAAATCTGCCGATCAATGAAGGAACGGGTCGGCAAGGATCGGTGTTTTTTACTGTCCAGGATGGTGATGGTGCTATCCGTTATACGCGTAACGGCAGTTTCACCCTGGATGGGCAAGGTTATCTGACTACGCCTTCGGGGTATTATGTATTGAACGAAAATAATGAAAAGATCAAGCTTGATAGCGATCAGTTCACAGTAGCGGAAAACGGTGTTATTTTAGAAGGAAATGTTCAAACCGCACGCATGGGCATCGGTTATTCGGATGATCCGTCATTACAGCTCATGAAGGATGGGGAAGGCCTGTATAAGGCTGTGAATGATGGGGATTTACCTAGCGCATACGCGGCTGCAGATGTCGGTTTTTCTACTAAGCAAGGCTTTCTTGAAGGCTCCAATGTTGACCAATCGAGAACGATGACAGAAATGATGTCGGCATACCGCTCTTTTGAAGCGAATCAGAAGGTTCTTCAAGCCTATGATAAAAGTTTGGATAAAGCAGTCAATGAGGTTGGCAGGCTTTAATTGAACAGTAGGAAAAGGTGATTTTGGAAATTTGAACATGTAAGGGGAAAAACCATGAATCGGACGATGATGACGGCGACGAATACGCTGAACCAACTTCAAAGTAAAATCGATCATATAAGTAATAATATCGCGAATGTGGACACGACTGCCTACAAAAAGACCCAAACGAGCTTCAATGACTTATTGACACAGAGTTTCAATAATCAACCGAGTGAGACCAAGGAAAAAGGAAGGTTGACCACACCTGGCATCCGGCAGGGAACAGGTGCCATGATAAGCCAATCTCAATTGGTGCTTTCACAGGGAGCCTTAAAGACGACGGATCGGAACCTTGATGCTGCATTCACCCGGGAGGACCAATTCTTCACCGTAAGCGTTCAGGACGATAATGGGGTAAATACAAGGCTTACAAGGGATGGGGCTTTTTATTTATCTCCTAATGCTAACGACCAAATGATGCTCGTTACCACTGCAGGACATAAAGTCCTTGATGAAAATGGTGAACCGATCCTCATTGAGGGAAATATTAAAGACATTAAGATTTCGGAAAATGGCTTATTGATAGTGGATACGGAAGAATATGGCGAAAAGAATTTTGGACTCGGGATCGTCTCGGTAAAAAAACCCCAATTTCTTGACCGCTTAGGCGGAAATTTACTTGGCCTGCCCGAAAACTTCAATGCCTTGGGTGTTACTGAAGACGATATCATGACCGCATTAACAGGGGTTTCCCGCAACCAGGCTGCAGTCCGTCAAGGCTCTCTGGAGTCCTCAAATGTCGATCTTTCCAAAGAAATGACGGATCTGATCAATGTTCAGCGGTCTTACCAATTTCAATCCCGGGCGGTAACGATGGCCGATCAAATGAGCGGATTAGTCAATGGAATCCGTTAAGATATCTGGTAAATAAAATGTCTCCCTGCGGAATTAGAGCAAATCGGTTATAATGAATTCATAACAAAGGAAATCATTCGTGCCGATCATTTTGCATAGCTGCTGAATTTCTGGTTATAGGGAAAATCAGTCGGCGAGTTTTCTTAAAAGGAGCTTTCACATTCTATATGGAACAAAATCGTGTAATGAGACAACAAATTGAAGAAGAGATAAAGGAAGTTGAGGCGAAACCGAATCGTAGAATCAAGGTCCGTCTTTTACCGATTTGGCTTCGTTTACTCATTGTTATCGGATTGATTTTCATTGCTGTATTATCCGGGGCACTATTAGGATACAGTGTGATTGGTGGAGGACATGCAATGGATGTTTTCCAAAAATCCACATGGACCCATATTATTGATATAGTGAACAAAGGCGCGTAGTTCCATGTTTTTTTTTAGTAGTTGCTGTCGTTAGCGGATTTATATTACATGGCAACTACGCCTCTGTCATCATGACAGGGGCGAGTTTACGTTATGTTTGAAATATTTAAGTCATAGGAGGAAAAAGTATGCTTGATATCACACAAATAAAGGAAATTATTCCGCATCGTTACCCATTCTTATTAGTCGACCGGATCATTGAAATAGATGAAGGGAAAAGAGCGGTAGGATTGAAGAATGTCTCAGCAAATGAAGAATTCTTTAATGGCCATTTCCCCGATTATCCAGTTATGCCTGGAGTTTTAATTGTAGAGGCATTAGCGCAAGTTGGCGCTGTAGCCGTTTTGAAACAGGAAGAATACAAAGGACGGCTTGCATTTTTCGCTGGGATTGATAATTGCCGCTTTAAAAAGCAAGTAAAA
Organism: Peribacillus sp. NPDC096447; assembly: GCF_044762725.1. Classification (NCBI taxonomy): domain Bacteria; kingdom Bacillati; phylum Bacillota; class Bacilli; order Caryophanales; family Bacillaceae; genus Peribacillus; species Peribacillus sp. NPDC096447. The sequence continues at coordinate 367,593 of NZ_JBIWEV010000004.1, read as the reverse complement.
CCAGGTGATCAGCTGCGTCTGGAAGTGGAAATAGTGCGTATGAGAGGGTCAATGGGTAAAGGGAAAGCAGTGGCAACGGTAGATGGAGAGACAGCATGTGAAGCCGATATCATGTTTGCTTTTGGTGACAAATAAGAAATTCATTCATTTTCAGTGAAAGGAAATGGAGTAAATTAACTAAATTAACTATATGTTTCAAAAAGTGGTTTAAGGAATCGTGAAGCGGTGTATATAAAAAGAGCACTGCATTGCTTTTTTAAAGCAAGAGCGGTTTTTAGATCTTTCTATTCTCCCTTTAAACGCCGGACATTATTATGTCCGGCATTTTTTAATGATTAAATTTAAATTAGAGAATTTTATTTTTAAATTTAAAATAGGACGCAAGTTATTTTCACATTCGGGCAAAATAGCTAATGATAAAGAAAGAAGGGAGGTTGCCAAAAATGATGAAGAAAATTTTTGCACTAATTGGGGGATCTTTATTATCTATTATGTTCCTTGCTGGATGTGGAACGGATAATGATGACAACAACAATCCCGCACCAGAAGAAGATAACAACATCATAGAAGATGATAACAATGGTGTAAATGATAACAACGGTACAGATGATAACAACGGTACAGATGATAACGGCATGAATGGCAATGATGATGGATTGCTTGAAAACGACGATAATAACGTCGATAATGATGCCGATGAATTGATTGAAGACGCTGATAAAAATGACGACAATAATAAGTAATTAGCACAGAATGACAAAGACTGGCTTAGGAAAGAAGAGGATCAATATCCTTCTTCATCTAAGTCAGTCTTTTTATGTTGCATTCGGTTAGGGGATGGGAATTAAGGGAAGGGTTTTTATTTATTGGTTGCTAATTTAGGCTTTGAGCGGATTTTTTGCTTGAACTCATTTATTAATTCATCGCCGACGAGACCTTTTTGGACCAAATCTTCAAGAAGGAGTTCTGCATATTTGCTCCGTGTTTTTTGGATGTGACCAACGAATAGAAGGCTGTAATGGCTGCCGACTTTTCTTATTGTGCGTAGTACAGTGTGAAACAAAGCCGGTTCATTATCCTTGTTGGTAATGACGGCCTGGATATACACCTCTCCGTTTATATCGGGAAGTGAAGGTTCAAGCTCTTTGAAATGATTTTCTTCTACAAAGGCTTCCAGTAACCACGATCTAGCGTCGTTTTCTTTATTTATAATCAATCCATCTGTTAATGCAATATCAATCAAGTTAAAATTTTCAGTTACAATTTGCAACGAGATCAATTTAAATGATTTCATCTAATTCCTCCGTTTCTTGCAAGAAAGAGCGGTAATTACCTCTCTTAAACGTAAATTTTGAAATGGTACATATCGATTAATCCTTTTAAAGGTAATTATATCATACTAAAAAAAAGTCCCTAAATGAAATGAATACCCAACATTTGTCTAAATTATGAAGGATAGGATAAAAATTTGCAAAATATTTAATTTTGTTTACTATTCGTTTTTTGCCTGATTTTAATCAATAAAAAATGATTTTGCATCAATTCAAACGGTTTTTTATAAAGAGAAATGGTGTAACAAGACCATTTCCTCCATTTTTTAATCGATGGAAGAAAGAGTATGATTAAAGCATATTAAAGAGGAAGGGGTGAAAAAATGATTAACCAAGTTACCCTCGTCGGCAGGCTTACGAAGGATCCCGAATTAAGATACACACCCGATGGCAAGGCTGTTTCCAATATCACTTTAGCAGTCAACCGGAACTTTCGTAATACCGTCGGTAACTATGAGGCCGACTTTGTACAGTGTATCATATGGAAAAAGTCTGCTGAAAATACTGCTCAATATTGTAAAAAAGGTGCCATAATCGGCATAACCGGCAGAATACAAACAAGGAGATATGAAAATCAGGAGGGTAAATATGTATATGTAACTGAAGTGGTCGCCGAGAGGGTTCAATTCATTGGGTCTAAACAAAATGATGTTAAGCCCAAGGAATTTGAACATATTGGTTTATAGTTTTGGGCATGACGGCCCGACTCAGGACAGAAGCAAGAGTGTTTTCAATAAAAGTGGAAAAACCATTAGTGGTTTATTCCGTCATAATAGGATCGATCAATTTTATGCTTATAACATAGGAAACAAAAAAAGTATTTATATGACCATAATGAAAAATAAATGGACAAAATTTCAACACCATTTAGTAAAACTTTACAGTAGTATATAAAATTCATTTTCATCCATTCATTCCCCAAAGCTAATATAGCTTCTTCCTCGCTGGAAACCTCGATTTACCCTCAATAAAATCGATTTATTTGTTTCCCCTCATGTAAAGACTGCAAATTTGCAGTCTTTTTTTTTGTGCCAAAAAGTGCGTAAAAAGAAAAAAATAAAAAATAATTCTGTTAAATTAGAATTTTTAGAAAATATATTGTAATATTTTAATTTTGATGCAATAATAAACCCAATAATATAATTGGAAAAAAAGTTATATATAGGAAGTGATTTGATGGACGAACCAATTATTAAGGTGAATGGGCTGCAAACCAGTTTTCGTACGGACGATGGGGTGATTCCTGTCGTGAATTCAATCGATTTTCATGTCAATCCTGGTGAGGTTTTAGGGATAGTGGGAGAATCGGGGTGCGGAAAAAGCGTTACTTCTCTGTCCATCATGGGTCTGGTTTCTTCACCGGCTGGTAAGGTGGAGGGAGAAATCCTTTTTAAAGGAGAGAACATCGCAAATGCCTCTGAAGCGAAAATGAGAAAAATTCGCGGGAATGAAATAGCGATGATATTTCAGGAACCGATGACAAGCTTGAATCCCGTGTTCACTATTGGCGAGCAGTTGGTCGAGACGCTTCGGATACATAAAAAATGGAACAAAAAACAGGCCCGCCAAAGAGCGGTGGAAATGTTGAAGCTGGTTGGGCTTGGCCGTGCCGAGGAATTGCTCGATGAATATCCGCATCAGCTTTCAGGCGGAATGAGACAAAGGGTCATGATAGCCATGGCCATGATCTGTGAGCCGAAACTCCTTATAGCCGATGAACCTACAACGGCTTTGGATGTGACGATCCAGGCACAAATCCTAGAATTAATGAAGAATTTAAATAAAGAAACAGACACGGCAATCATGATGATTACCCATGATCTTGGGGTAGTTGCGCAAATGTGTGAACGTGTCATTGTCATGTATGCCGGCAAGGTAATAGAGGAAGGAAATGTGCAAACGATTTTCCAAAATCCTAAGCATCCTTATACGGTCGGTTTACTTCAATCGATTCCGGATATGCGAATAAAGAAAGAGCGCCTTTACTCAATACCTGGTAATGTGCCAAAACCTGGGACAAGCAACCTCGGGTGCCAGTTTGCCCCTCGGTGCTCCCATGCCATGGAGCAATGTATAAATGAGACCCCGTCTCTATTGAAATTCGATGAGGGTCAGCATGTTCGCTGCTGGCTGTATGAAGATGGGAAAGGAGCGGCCTTGCATGAGTCAAACATTGGTTAAGGTAGAAAACCTAAAGAAGCATTTTCCGATTAAAGGAGGGGTTATGGGAAAGACCATTGGAGAGGTCAAGGCAGTTGATGGTTTGTCTTTTTCCATTTATAAAGGGGAAACTTTAGGACTTGTCGGTGAAAGCGGTTGCGGAAAGTCGACGACGGGAAGATTATTGCTTCGATTGCTTGAGCCGAGTGAGGGTAATGTTTATTTTGAAGGAAAGGACCTGACGGCTTTATCTGCCGGTGAAATGAGAAAGATGCGCCGTGAAATGCAGATGGTCTTCCAGGACCCATTCGCTTCCCTCAATCCCAGGCATACAATTGAAAAAATATTGGAAGAACCGCTCATCGTTCATGGGGTTAAAGATAAAAAGGCACGAAAAGCCCGTGTACAGGAACTTCTTAAGGTTGTTGGCTTAAGCAGTTACCATGCTAAAAGGTATCCGCATCAATTCAGTGGTGGCCAGCGGCAGCGTATTGGCATCGCGAGGGCACTTGCAGTCAATCCCAAACTGATCATTGCAGATGAGCCGGTATCTGCACTGGATGTGTCGATTCAGGCCCAGGTCTTGAATCTGTTGCAGGATTTGCAGGAAGATTTTGATTTGACCTACTTGTTCATTGCCCATGATCTTGGAGTGGTAAGGCATATCTCCGACCGTGTCGGCGTCATGTATCTTGGACATATAGTTGAATTGACGGAAAGTGAAGGACTTTATCAAGATCCGCTTCATCCATATACGCAGGCTTTATTATCAGCCGTGCCCATCCCGGATGTGGAATACAAGGGGGATAGGGTAATCCTGCAGGGAGATGTTCCAAGCCCATCAAACCCGCCCGGCGGCTGCCCATTCCATACGAGGTGTCCGAAGGCGATGGCAGAATGCAATACGGAAAAGCCAATCCTGAATGAACATAAACCTGGTCACTACGTTGCTTGTCATTTATACAATTGACACGACGTATACATAAATTCGCAAATAATAAGGGGGAAGAATATGAAGAAAACTTTGGCATTATTGCTGACTGGTATCCTGGCTCTTTCACTAGCGCTTGCGGGATGCTCCTCGTCTACATCAAAAGAGAAAGATGATGGTAAAGGGGGATCGAGTGAAGCGAAGGGCGGCGTATTGATATACGGTAAAGGCGGAGACGCCGTCGGTCTTGACCCAGCCATCGTAACCGATGGTGAATCATTCATCGTCACACAGCAGATCTTTGAAACGCTTGTCAAATATGGGGAAGATGATACGGAAATCAATCCGGGTCTTGCAGAATCATGGGAAGTGTCCGATGACGCAAAAACATACACATTCAAATTGAAAACCGGAATCAAGTTCCATGATGGTACGGATTTCAATGCAGATGCTGTCGTAAAAAACTTTCAACGTTGGGCACAAAGTAAGGATGAGGGTAAATTTGCGTATTATGCCTCCATGTTCGGAGGATTTGAAGGTGATGAAGGCCATGTTATCAAAGAAGTAAAAGCGATCGATGCCAGCACGGTGGAATTCACTTTGAACCGTCCGCAGGCGCCGTTCCTGAAAAACCTTGCCATGCCTACATTTGCAATAGCCAGTCCGGCTGGAATTGAAAAAGAGGGTGACGACTTCACTAAAAATCCATCTGGTACAGGTCCTTTCAAATTCAAATCATGGAAACCTGGCGATACGATTGAAGTGGTGAAAAACGATGACTATTGGCAAGATGGACTGCCAAAACTTGATGGAATCACGTTTAAGGTCATTAAAGATAACTCTGCGCGTTTAAATGCTGCAATCAAGGGTGAAATCGACCTGATGGACGGGTTGAATCCAAGTGATATCAGTAAGGTTACAGGAGATGAAAAACTGCAAATATTCGAACGTGCATCCATGAACGTCGGGTACTTTGCTTTCAATGTTGAGAAAGCACCATTCGACAAGAAAGAAGTGCGTCAAGCAATCTCGCATTTGATCAACAAAAAGGAAATCATTGATAATTTTTATGAAGGCACAGCAGAGCCTGCCAAGAATCCTATGCCGCCATCCGTTTCTGGCTACAATGATAAAGTAGTAGACTATGATTACGATGTAGAAAAAGCGAAAGAACTGCTGAAAAAGGCTGGACTTGAAGACGGATTTAAAATGGACCTTTGGGCAATGCCGGTACCGCGCCCGTATATGCCAGATGGTCAAAAAGTGGCTGAAGCCATTCAAGCAAGCCTAAAACAAGTCGGCATCGAAGCGAATATCGTTTCATACGAATGGGCTGCATATTTAGAGAAAGTGCAGGCTGGTGAAGCCCAATCCTTCATGATGGGCTGGACAGGCGATAATGGAGATGCGGATAACTTCCTTTATACATTATTGGATAAAGATAATATCGGCTCAAACAACTATGCCCGTTACGCAAACGATGAAGTCCATAAACTGCTGATCGAAGCTCAGTCCACGGCAGATGAAGCCAAGCGTAATGAGTTGTATGGAAAAGCACAGGAAATCATCCATGATGAAGCTCCATGGGTTCCGCTTGTACACTCTTTACCGCAGTTAGCCGGATCTAAGACGGTCAAAGGGTTTGTTCCACATCCGACTGGTTCTCAATCCCTTGTTAATGTTTCTTTAGAAAATTAACCGTACGAACCGGGTAGTATGGAGTCTTGCATGCTTCCCGGTTTTGTTATGGAATGCATTTCAAAATGATCGAGGGCGCTTTTAAGGCCCCTTATTTAAAAGGCGGGTGATTGTTTTGTTTTCCTATACCGTACGACGTTTAGGATCTCTCATTCCAGTGTTACTAGGAATGGCGTTTATTGTATTCATGATGATTCGGGCGATTCCTGGAAATCCAGCACAGGTGATTTTAGGGCAGCAAGCAACGGAAGAGGCAGTCGCTGCAATGACAAAGGAACTTGGTCTGGATAAACCTTGGTTCATTCAATTTTGGGATTACTTATCAGGCCTGTTAAAGGGAGACCTGGGTGTTTCCTTAAAAACGAATAGTCCGGTTTCTGAAGAAATTGGGCCATACCTCATGGCTACGATAGAACTGGCCTTGATCGCCATGATCATCGCCGTGGTCATAGGCGTTAATGCAGGGATAATATCAGCTTGGTTCCAAAACTCATGGTTTGATTATGTCGCCATGGTGATTGCGTTGATTGGTTTGTCCATGCCTATTTTCTGGCTGGGATTAATGGAGCAATATATCATTTCAATTCAATGGGATTTACTTCCGACGACAGGGCGGGACAATATCAGGGATCCCGTTGAGGCCATAACCGGACTGTATTTGATAGATACACTCATGGCTGGCAGGGTGGATCAGTTTTTCGAAGTGATCAAACATCTCATTTTGCCGGGAATTGCGCTGGCGACCATTCCGATGGCCATTATTGCAAGGATGACACGTTCGTCCATGCTGGAAGTTATGAGATCGGATTTCATTCGTACGGCTCGTGCTAAAGGAATGAGAATGTTTTGGGTTGTTTACAAGCATTCCTTTAAGAATGCCCTGATTCCAGTGGTGACGGTTATCGGACTGCAGACAGGATTACTTTTAGGCGGCGCCATATTGACGGAAAACATTTTTGGGTGGCCAGGTATCGGTACATATATTTATGATGCAATCCTATCTCGGGATTATCCGGTGATACAGTCCGGAATTCTCGTCATCGCCTTTTTGTTTGTCATGATCAATCTAGTTGTGGACTTGTTGTATGCAGCGATCGATCCTAGGATTAAGTATAAATAGGGAGGGAAACTCATGCCTGAAATAGCAACGAATACTTCGCCACTCCTTCCTCCAAAAGAGGCAGAGGAAAAAGTCATCTCTCCCTGGAAGGAAGGCTGGAAAAGCTTTAGGAAAAATAGGGTAGCCCTTGTGGGTCTGGGGATTGTTTCATTTTTCATCCTAATCGCCATCTTTGCGCCCGTTATAGCACCTTATTCATTTGAAGGGCAAAAGCTAAGTGATAAACATTTGGCCCCTTCTGCGGAGCATTGGTTCGGAACGGATGAATTTGGCCGGGATATTTTGAGCAGGGTCATTTATGGCTCACGCATATCAATAGGGGTCGGCTTTTTATCTGTTGCCGGATCTGTTGTGGTCGGGTCTTTTTTGGGAATTATTGCCGGTTATTACGGCAGGTGGATAGATACGATCATATCGAGGATCTTTGATATTATTCTGGCCTTTCCAAGTATCTTGCTTGCCATTGCTGTCGTTGCCGTTTTGGGGCCCTCCCTTCGCAACGCACTTATTGCCATAGCCATCGTCAATGTCCCGATATTCGGCCGGCTTTTACGTTCACGGGTCTTAACGGTGAAAGAAGAGGAATATGTAACGGCTGCAAAGGCAATTGGAATGGGGGATGGCCGCATTCTTCTTCACCACGTCCTTCCGAATAGCCTTGCGCCGATTATCGTTCAAGGTACCTTAGCGATTGCAACTGCCATCATTGAGTGTGCAGCACTCGGCTTTCTCGGTCTCGGTGCACAGCCGCCAGCGCCAGAGTGGGGAAAAATGCTCGCCGATTCCAGGGCGTTCATCATTCAAGCACCATGGACGGTTCTTTTCCCTGGGCTTGCGATCATGCTTACAGTACTCGGCTTTAACCTAATGGGGGATGGGCTGCGCGATGCCTTGGATCCAAGAATGAAAAACTAGAAGTAAAAGGGTGATGTTAATTTAACATCACCATCTTTTTGTCGTTTATCTTGTAAATCTATTAAAATATGAAAAATAATAACAAAATCCTAGTTCGGAATAGGAAAATAGTGACTATTATCTCTTAAAATCACCCCAAAAGTTGTGATACTTTTATACTCAGTAAGAATATTCCAAAAATTGCTTATTTTAGAGGAGGAAAGTTCATTGATTAAACGTAGCTTGTCCATTCTAGCAATCTTTTTATTAGTTTTTACTGCAAGCGTTTCCGCAGCCAAGCTCCCAGACCCCCCGGCAGGTTCGGGCGGTGCAGGTAAGAAGAATCAGGAAAGTATTATAAAGCTGAAGAAAAATGATTTGGATAAGAAATATAAAAGCGACGAGAAGGTCAGGGTCATCGTAGAGATGAAGGAAGCCCCGGCAATAGAAACAGCTTCGAAAGAAGGGAAACTTTTTAAACAGCTATCGAAAAATAAGAAACAACAATTAAAGTCCGAAAAGCTAGCAAATCAGAAGAAACTGAAAAAAAAGGTGAAAGAGAAAAAAATAGCTTTCAAGGAGCTTGAAAGTTTTACGACAGTCGTCAATGGATTCAGTGGTGAACTTCAGTATGGTGAAATTAAAAAGGTGGAAGCCATGCCTGAAGTTGCTGAAGTACATATTGCGAATGAATATGAACGTCCTGTAGAAAAACCCGAAATGCTTTATAGTAAAGAACTAGTCCAAGCCCAGGAAGCTTGGCGGGAATATGGATATAAAGGGGAAGGGATGGTCGTCGGGATTATCGATACTGGAATCGACCCATCTCACCGTGATATGGTCCTGAATAATGAGAATAAGGCAGAACTGACTGAAAATGAAATTAGTTGGATGAAGGAATCTAACCATCTATTAGGCAATTATTATACGGCGAAGGTTCCTTATGGATACAATTACATGGATGAAAATGAAGAAATCCTTGATCTTGGTGAAGGTGCATCCATGCATGGAATGCATGTAGCAGGTACGGCTGGTGCCAATGGAGATGAAGAGAATGGCGGCATTAAAGGGGTTGCTCCTGAAGCCCAGCTGCTAGCTTTAAAGGTCTTCGGGAATGATCCCGACATGCAGACAACATGGGGCGATATATATATCAAGGCGATTGACGATGCCATCATCCTTGGGGCGGATGTGCTGAATATGAGCCTTGGCTCGACTGCAGGTTTTGTATCGGCAGAAGATCCGGAGCAGCAGGCGGTATCCAGGGCTGTTGATAATGGGATCCTCATGTCGATTTCAGCAGGAAACTCGGCACATTTTGGAAATGGATTTGCAAACCCATCAGCCACGAACCCGGATATTGGCGTTTCAGGATCACCTGGACTTGCATACGATTCTGTACAAGTGTCATCGGTAGAGAATAACTATATGGATTTGGATGCAGCGACTTATGATATAAACGGGCAAGTAGGGAAAGCTCCGTTCATGTCGGCTTCAAGCGTACATCCCAATACTTTAAAGGATAAAACGCATGACTTGGTGGCTGCAGGTCTTGGGACGCCAGATGAGCTTTCCAAAGTGGATGTTAAAGGCAAGTTCGCCCTCATCGAGCGCGGTACGCTTTCTTTTATAGAAAAGGCGCAAAATGCCCAGGCAGCAGGAGCGACAGGAGTCATTATTTACAATAATGCTGACGGATATATTTCCATGGCCACTGATCCAAGCATCACCATTCCCCAGCTGTTCATGTTGAAATCGGATGGTGCAAAGCTGAAAGCGGCCTTAACGGATGGCGAAAAGGTGAAGATTACCTTTAATGGTGATAAAACAAAAGCTGTAAATCCAGAAGCAGGGAAAATGAGCTCATTCAGTTCATGGGGAGTCGCACCGAACCTGGATTTCAAACCGGAAATCACTGCTCCGGGCGGACAAATTTATTCGACGCTGAACAACGATGAATATGGAATGATGAGCGGTACTTCGATGGCGGCACCACATGTTTCCGGCGGCTCGGCACTGGTTCTTGAAAGAGTGGATAAAGAATTTAAATTGAACGGATCTGCCCGGGCAAATCTAGCGAAGAACCTGATGATGAATACTTCAAAACCATTAGCGGATCAAGGTGTCGTCAATAAGGCCCTTGACTGGGAAAACCCTTACTCGCCTCGCAGGCAGGGAGCTGGGGTCATGCAGCTGCAATCCGCATTGTCCACACCTGCTGTCGTGACAGAGGCATTCACGAAAGAAGCGAAGGTTGCAATGAAGGAGATCGGCAATAAGTTCGCCTTTACTTTAAAGGTTGAAAACTTCAGCAACAAAGCGGTCAAGTATGATGTAAAAGGAAATATCCAAACAGACTATGCAATCCAGGGACAACTCGGTTATACCGCTAACGAGCTGGAAGCACAGGAAATTAAGAACGCTTCGATTAAAATCAATAATAAAAGCACAAATAAGATTACCGTTCCTGCAAAAAAATCGGTTACATTCGAAGTGAAAGTTGACATATCCGATGCAAAGGTACTCGGTGATGACCTTCAGACTCTTGTAGACATTGACGAGGTCTTTCCAAACGGATATTTCGTTGAAGGGTTCATTTCATTGAAGGATCCAGCCGATACGAATCCGGAACTGAATGTACCGTATGTAGGATTTAAAGGAGAGTGGGACAAAGCCCCGATCCTGGATGGCACTAAATATGACAAAGAGTCCTTCTATGGCATGGCAGGAGGAGTTTCTACAGCAGGTGAAGATTTCACTTATCTTGGCTATGACCCTGCGGGGAAAACATTCAATGGCAAAAATATTGCGATTTCCCCAAATGGTGATGGTGCACAGGATGACTTCGTGCCTGTCCTATCATTCTTAAGGAATGCGAAAAAGGTAGAATACAATATATTGAATGGTGAAAACAAATCAATCAGGAAACTTCGTACAGAGAATAATGTACGTAAGGACTATTATGATGGCGGACAAGGGACCGCGTACACCCTTGATCCGGCCCGTAAATGGGACGGTAAAATCAATAATGCACTCGCTAAGGATGGGGTCTATTATTTTGAAATCAAAGCGATGATAGATTACGAGGGTGCAAAATGGCAGACGTTTAAAATGCCTATCAAAATCGATACGGTAAAGCCGACAGTCAAGATTTCGAAAAAAGGCAATGTATTAACCATCCAAGGCAAGGATAATTTGAATGGTTCAGGACTTGCTTATTACGATGTACAAGTCGATGGAGCATCCATCATGGAAGAGCCGCTCCCGGCGAATGCGAAACAATTCACTTTACCTGATGTAAAAGGGGAAAAGGTTCAGGTTGTGGCAATTGACTATGCAGGTAATGAAAAAACGGCGGAAACTGAATTAGCAAGTGATTCAGCTCCAATCGATAATCATGCACCAGCTGTAAAGATCAAGAGTCCTGAAGCCTTGAGCGTGAACAATAAAAATAAAATCAAAATAACAGGAGAAATTGAAGAAGCGTCGGGAATAAAGGAATTTAAAATCGACAATAAAACGGTACCTGCAACGTATAACAAGGCGAATAACAAATATGAATTCTCTTATGAAAAGAAATTTGAAGAGGGTGTTCAAAGCTTCACGGTTAAAGCAACAGATAAATGGGATAACACGGTTTCCTTTAAACGGACGATTATGGTCGATGCAACAAAGCCAGGTTTAAAAGTGAAGGGTGTACCGAAAACTGTGAGGGCCAAAGGCAAAAATCCAAAAGTGGACGTGACGGTGGAAGATAATTTTGATGAAATCCGCCTTTACCTGAACGGAAGCGAAGTATTCTATCATGAATTCAAGGAACCATACAAAATGCGTGCCTATAAGAAGAAGATAGAGGATTTGGAGCTGCCGCTTAAAACAGGCAACAATAAGATTGAGTTTAAGGTGACCGATCTTGCAGGAAATGAATCGAAGAAATCCTTTAACATCAATAAAGCAAAAAAATAACGCCAAAATAGCCCTCTTACCCAAGAGGGCTATTTTGGCGTTATAAGATGTCCGGATTTTGAATTCTTTCGTGATGATTATGGAGGAGTAGTTTGCTGCGTTTTCACCGTGCTAATATGGAAATCTATTAGTGAGGAAGTTTTTTCATTATCCGGCAGGTATATCGAATAGGATAAAAGAATTAGGTATAAAGAGCCTATTGAAAGGAGGGTATCTATGAATTATAAGAAGAAATCTAGCAATAAAGTAACTAGTATTGCAATTACAGTGAAATTCGAAAGGAGAGGAAGCGACAGGTCATATCTTACAAAACCGAGTTTCTTTGATGCACTTCAGCACGTCCATTCTCCCTTTGAAAAGGATCCTCGCTCAGATTCACCTTATCAGGATTTTCCTCTATGTCAGGAGGTAACCCTTTCTTTTTTTGAAGAAGGTGCTAAAACATCTATTAATTATGACCCCCACCAAGAAAAAATCATCATTGAGGAAAGTTCAGAGACATATCAGCCGAATAAGGGTGAAGCGCTTACTGCAATCCTCGATCATATCATGATCAATCATGGCTATCACCATTCTTTTTTCATCATCCAGCAAAAAGAGCGGAACGTAAAAATGAAAGCCGCTACGCCATGAAAACCCTAACTTTTTTAGGCAGGACGTTGTAAGGTATGAGATTTCCGAATAATCCAAACGAAAAGTTACTTTACTCAATAAGGATGGAGCTGCCACGGCAGCTCCATTAATGCGTCTCAATCCTTCAAGATGTCAAACCAACCGCCGAATGATCTTTGAAAGGGTTTGGATGCCATAAGCTAATTGTTCCTCCGAGGCGTATGAGTATGAAAGCCGTATATGTGTATGGTTATTTGGTTCGTATATGTATCCCGGATTAAGAAGTATGTTCTCCTTTATCGCTTGCTTGAAAAGGTTTGGATTCACGATGGGTTTACATAATTTTAACCATATATAAAATCCGCCTTGAGGTATTTTCCATTCAGCCAGTCCCTTAAAATATTGATTGAGAAGAGTTAATGTAAAATCTCTGCGTCCTATCAACTCATGCCTTAGCCACTCTAAATGCTTTGAATATTGCCCATTTGCTAACCATTCTGCCACAAGGTGTTGGGAAAGTGCACTTGAACCGTAATCCATTTGCATTTTAATGTCCGCTAAACGTTCAATCACAGTTATTGGGCCAGCAATCCATCCGATACGCAATCCTGGGCTTAATGTTTTGGACATACTGCCAATATGCAATACAAGGCCATCTGCATCAAGGGATTTTAATGGAGGCGGTGGTTCATTATCAAACCACAAATCACTATATACGTCATCTTCAATAATCGGGATCTGTTCCTTTTTGCATAGTGATAGGAGGTTAAGTCTTTCTTCTTTTGACCATGTAGTACTCGTTGGATTGTTAAACGTTGGAACAGTATAAAACAGTGACGCTTTCTTCCTTCCGTTGAAGTGCTTTATTTGTGTCGGGATACTTTCCCGGCCTTGTATTGATAAACCTACTAAGTGCATGCCCGCAGATTGAAAAGGGTGAACGGAATTTAAATAGGAAGGGGATTCATGTAAAATCATCGATCCCTTTTGAAGTAAACCAACTGATATCAACTGGAGTGCCTGAAGCCCGCCAGAAACGACCATGAGGGAGCTCGGACTCGCGTTGATCCCTTTTGTTTCTAAATAAGCACTTATACATTTGCGAAGTCTCTTATCACCCTTGGGTTCGGAATAGCCTAATGAGTGGGCATCAAAAGAAGTGGATCGCAACGTCTTTTCGATTTGTTTTGCAGGCAATAGAGCTGGAGATAGTTCGCCCGTGCCTAATCTGATGATGGCAGTGTCCGTTTCATACTGATTAATGTCCTGAATCGTTTTTAAATTAGGTTCATGAAGGCCATTCAGGACATAGTTTTTCCAGTCGGGCTGTTTGCGTGAGACGAGCACATTCCATGTATTATTGGAAACGAATGTGCCGGACCCAACCTTAGTTTCCAATAATCCGTCTGCAATCAACTCATCTATGGCTGTGATGATGGTACTTCGGTTTACGCCAAATGAGTCGGCCAATGAGCGTTGTGATGGAAGCTTGGTACTAACTGGCCATTCCCCTCGTGTAATTTGTAGTTTGATCCAATCTACTATTTGCAGGTGAAGTGATTGGTCGGAAGTCCGGTTTGGTCTCCATTCGATAAACATACGAAAACCACTCCTTTCATTATAAATTGGTTGGTTTGGAAACCAACCAATTGGATGGTCAATTCCTTTGTTTTTTTAATTATACTGAATTTGAAGGAAGGGGGTATTCGTATGGGGCCACTTTTTCATGGATTATTATTGGCATTAGGGCTGATACTTCCGTTGGGAGTGCAAAATGTATTCATTTTTAATCAAGGAGCAATCCAACCTACAATAAAAAAAGCATTGCCAGCAACGATAACAGCTGCAATTTGTGATACACTGCTCATTTTGTTAGCTATTTTAGGTGTTTCGTTGGTTGTCATGCAATATGATTGGTTGCGCCTTACATTAATCATAATCGGAGTTATATTTTTATTGTATATGGGTTTTCAGATTTGGTTTGCCAAATCGAACTCACAGTCAGGTGCCCAATCCATGCAGATGTCGACCAAAAAACAAATTGTATTTGCTCTATCCGTATCATTACTGAATCCGCATGCAATCTTGGATACGATAGGTGTAATCGGTTCGAGCTCACTTGTTTATTCAGGAAAAGATAAAATGATTTTCACCGCAACGTGCATCTTTGTGTCATGGTGCTGGTTCCATGGATTATGCCTTGCGGGACGATTGCTGAAAAAGGTTGATACATCTGGTAAATTCCTTGGAATATTAAATAAAATTTCTGCAATCATCATTTCGATCACAGCTCTTTATATGGTTATATCGATTTTTTGATGAAAGGCATGTATTTGAACCTGGCTATACCAGATATTCAATAAAGTTACAGGACGCTTTTGTATAAAAAAGGGGAATGCATATCAATTGCATTCCCTTTTTTTGCCTTATAAGTTAACAACATGCCCTCATTCATCTTCAAATCGTGAGAGCGGGTTTATTGAAGAGCGACCAGGTCCTTGATTTCCTCTGTGGAAAGTTCGGTGATCCAGTTGTCACTGCTGATGATCTCGTCGTTCAGGGCTTGCTTTTTATCAAGCATCTGGTCGATTTTTTCTTCCAGGGTCCCTGTGCAGATTAGCTTATGAACGTGAACGAAACGCTGTTGCCCAATTCGGTAAGCACGGTCGGTGGCTTGATTTTCAACAGCTGGGTTCCACCAGCGGTCATAGTGAATCACGTGGTTTGCTTCTGTAAGATTAAGCCCAGTGCCGCCTGCTTTCAACGAGAGTATGAAAATAGGGAAATCCCCATCTTGGAATCGGGTGATCATTTCATCACGCTGCTTCTTATTCGCACTCCCGTTCAGGAATGGCACTTCAAAGCCATACCGTTTTTCCAGCAATTCTTTAATCATATTGCCCATCCCGATATATTGTGTGAAAATGAGACAGCTTTCATCCTGTTCGCGGACAGCATCGATAAGCTCGGTCAGCTTCTCGAGTTTGCCAGATCGGTTAGGTGCCTTCATGATGTTTTCCTTTTCCATTTCTTTTAAGTAAAGAGCTGGATGATTGCAAAGCTGCTTTAGCTTATTCAGCATCTGGAGGATGATGCCTTTTCTTTCAAAGGCAGATAGTTGTTCGATATCAGTGAATGTATCTTTAATCAGTTGCTCATACAACGATGCTTGCTCGGTGGTAAGCGGTACGAATTCCTTTTGTTCTTGCTTATCCGGAAGATTAAGAGCGACTTCTTTATCACGCTTTGTACGGCGAAGCAAAAATGGTTGTATCAAACGCTGCAATTCCTTGATTTTATCCTTCTGATCATCACGCTCGATGGTCGCCACATATTTTTCCTGAAACTGACCTAGCGTTCCGAGATAACCTTTGTTGATGAAGTCGAAAATCGCCCATAGCTCACTTAAACGGTTTTCCATCGGCGTACCCGATAGGGCGATATGATGTCTGCCATTTAGCTTGCGGACCGCTTTGGATTGCTTCGTTTGGGCATTCTTGATGTTTTGTGCTTCATCAAGGATAACACTGCTCCAATGGATGGAGGTCAGTTCAGCCACATCTTGGTGGGTCAGTCCATATGATGTTAAGACAATATCATGATTGGCTGCCAGTTTAGTAAATGCCTCACCTTTAGCACGATTCGATCCGTAGTGTAGGTGAACTTTAAGTGATGGAGCGAATTTTTCCAATTCTTTTTGCCAGTTGCCAAGGACCGATGTCGGGCAGACGATGAGCGCCGATTGTACAGAAACGGATTCGGGGGAAGTGGTAATGACCTCACCCTCATCACTGCTTTCTGCGCTGCTATCCTCTTCGACGATGATCGGTTCACTCTTTTGTTCATCCCTGGGCGCAGTGGGCAGCTCTTTACCGGCCCTTTCTTTGCCTTTAACATGGAGTAGGTAGGCAATCATCTGGACGGTTTTTCCAAGTCCCATATCGTCGGCTAGACAAGCACCAAAACCATGCTCCCTTAAAAAAAGGAGCCAGCTCATGCCCAGTTTTTGATAGGGGCGTAAATCACCTTGAAGTGCATCAGGGACGGGCAGGATGGATATGTTTTTGGTTTCCCGGAGCCTTCCCACCATTTTACGGAGCTCCTGGTTCAATTCAAATTGGATCCTGAGCATTTCGTCGTTTTCAGAATCGACATCACCATCTTCATTTATGCCATTCAACAGTTCCTGCTGCAGCAAGTCAGTCAGTTGGATGCCTTTTTCATTGGCTGTTTCCATCAGCTCCTGAATTTGCTTAATGAAAGCAGGGTCAAGCTTGACCCATTGACCGCGGATGAAGACAAGCCGCCTTTTTTCATTGACGAGCTCCTCGAACTCCGCCTCAGTGAGCTCCTTGCCATTTAATGAGAACCGCCAATCAAAGTCCATTAAAGCTTTTAACCCGACATAAGAAGGGCCGCGGTTCGATTGGCTCTTCACTTTCGCCTTGACCTTTAATGAGGACTCCTTCAAGGCAAGCCACCACGATGGAAGGAGAATTTCGACGCCAAGAAACAGGAGCTTTTCGCTTGCATCGGTCAAGAACTCCCATGCATCCGTTTCTGAAATCTCCCTTTTCAGACGGCCATTCTCCCCAAGCCATGGCACGACGAGCTGCCAGCGTTTCGTAGCACGCACCACATCACTTGCATACTTATTCCAGCCGCGCGGAAGTTTTTTTCCTGTATATGTTTCAATGATATTCTCATCCCTTTTGGAACGAAGGGTAACATCGAGCATCCAAGGCCCGTTGCCATCAGGAGGCTCAGTTAAACGGAGACCTATAGTGAATGGTTTGGGATCGGGCAGGGTACCGAGCCATTCCTGCCAGCTGTCTTTGTCAAAAAAGGCCTGCAATTCTTCGGGGGAAAGTCGAGTATCCTTTAATGCCCCGACGGCTTCACTCCATTTATGCTGCATGGGTGAATAGTTTTTTAAATACATATTAGCGGCACCGTTATACCACTTTTCGATAAAAGTACGGTTGGTTTCCAGTTCAGGTGAAGGAAGATCCAAAGGTATTTCTTCTTCCCAAAAGGAAGGGACGAATTCCTCTTCCACTTCTTCCGGCAGCTTCCAGCCGATGGAGTCCAACTGAAGATTAGTGAAATCCGGTACGGGGATTCCAGCTTCAATGGATTCATGAAGAACTGGCGCCGCTGACAGGCAAAGGGAGGATATCTCGGACCATTCCCATTCTATGAAGGAGTTGAAGCTTTCCCTCGCAAAAAAGTTGAGAAGTCCCCAAGCGTCAAGAATGAATACTTGATTTCCATCCACTATATCCGTAGTCATTTTAGTGCCATAAAAGCTTGCGTCATCCCAGTTGAATAACAGCCTGCGTATATAATTCGTGGTGAGGAAGGTATTCTCTTCATTGACGACACCAAGGGCGTAAGTTCCGTTTTCGAGAGCCGCTATTTTGATTTTTAATTTCCCTGGATTAAACATCGATAAGCTTACCCCTTTTTAGTTCTTCTTGGAAAGCGCGAAGCCGTTTGGTCGAATCAGCTACATAAAGTATATAACGTTCGAATACGTCTTCCTTTTTGCTCTTTTTATAGATGGTGCGCATCCTTTTCAAATAACGGACAGCTTGCTTATAAGCAGGCCGATTTTTCAAAGAAACTTTTTCCTGGACCGCATGATAATAAAGGGGCAGGATTAGTTCTGGTTCTTTTGAGACCACTTCTTTGATGGATTCACTGCTGATTAAGTCAATGCTGATTTCTGAGTAAATATGCATCTCCACCCATTTTTTATATTGTCCTTGTTCAAAAAGGAAGTTTGCATAGTTCCAATAGCTGTGCGGAAGGGTGGCCCTGTAAAATTTCTCAAGCAAATCGGTACGTTTTAATTTATAACAGCAACTGTTAATTAAAGTCGTAAAGGTCCGGACGAAATCCACCCGTTTATAATAATCGGATAAACCGGCAAGGAACTCCTGGACATTATTATTGATGAATTCAATGAAAGGGATAGCCCGTGCCCGGTTGTCGGATTCAGCCAGGAGATTCAGCCAATAAAAAATGTATGGACAGGCTTCTTTCTTCAATTCATGAAGAAGCCCAATCGCTTGTTTATCATGGTTCTCCAAAAGGGATAGGTGAATCGCTGCGAGGGAATAAGACGTCCTCTCAGTGGTGCCCATATACTTCTCGGGAAGTTCTTTATTGATTCGTTCCAGTTCCTCTTTACGCCATGAGGAGTTGGAGAATAAGTAGCTCCATATCTCCCGGTAAAGGTCGATCTTTTCGTATTCGAGGCCTTCTCCTCCATCCAGCAGTTTAGCTACATCTTCCTTGATGCTGAAAACGAAGGGATCAAAGGCGAAGGGCCTCGCTTGCCTGCTAAGCGGCTGTACCGTTTCATGAAGCTCCTCTGCCAGGTCGACGGCAAGTGCATAAAAGACCCGGATCGTTTGCGTCTCACTTTTATGCAGCTGAATCATTCTCAGTGTCTGCTGCATCGTGCAAAATTGGGTAACGAAATGATAAAGCAATTTCCATTCCCTTTCCATTGGAGCTTTTGAGCTAAGGCGTTTAAAGTATGTTTGTATGTGATTTTCAATCATATAAGTAGCCTCGCCTATATGAGGCTCGACATGTTCAGCAAATGCATCATTCACGAATTGCTTCCATGATGGATAGCTTTTATCTAAGATGATGGATTTCCCTGCCGCCTGTTTAAGTAATTCACTTGCCGGTTTCACTTGCTGCAGTGCATGGGCCGTTGAGGTGTTTTTTGGTGCTTTCCAATCGCTCAGCCATTCGGAAACACTAGCGTGTTCAGAATATGCAGAAAAGAAAACGGCCATTTGATGCCGGCAAATGAACCTTGAATCACATGTACAGCTTCCATCCTGAGGGAAGAGCAGATTCAGCCTGGCCTTAAAGCGTGTTTCATCCTGTACCTCAGCCGCGATCGTATCCGCCGCTTCTTCTTTAATATCAACGAGCCCCTGACGGTATAACTGGAGCCCTTGATTCACCACATCCGAATCTTCCGGATCCCCGGCCCCCAAAAATTCCGCCAGCCGCTCCCCAACTAACAACAACTCCCGCTCCATACTCTCCTCCTTCAGGGACAAGCCCTGTATACCAAAATTATATTGTATGATCATGAACCATCAGTTCTTTAACTTATCGTAATCCCGCCTCGGCTTATTTCTGGGGGTGCATATATTACATCCCAGCTCGAATGCCGGACTATGGCCGTTCTCTTCATGTTCTAATCCATTTAATCGAACAAACCATCACTTTTTCTAGCCGTATATTCATAAAAACCCTGTAAAAGCCAATATCGTCAAAAATCCCCTTGAATATAAGCGGTTCGGATATAAACAGGAATAACTGGCAATCACTTTAACATGCCTCAAATCCTTCATCCTCATCACGCTTCCAATACCAAGTGATGAGGGCAGGAATCTTTTTTAAAATTGCTTTTTTGAAGCATCTCTTTATTATACTTCATTTTGGCTTGGAATTTAAAATGTAGATTAGAGGTTTTGGAAATGATGAGTGTGAGAAATTATATACTCCTGGTGAATGGCTCAGTTTGTAGACAAAAGGGGTTCTATATAAAAATTAATACAAAGTAGATTGGAACAATGTGCGAGACTCCTGCGGGGAAAGCGCGTCAAGTGGAGACCCGCAGGCGCATAGGACCCGAGAACGGAACGCCCGCGGAAAGCGAGTGCTTGGAGGAATCGAGTCTGTCTATAATTTGGAGCCATTCCCGGGGAAATGGCTCCAAATTATAGAATTAGTTTATTTTCATTTCGTTCTTCCAACTGTCCAGCTTTTTGTTGATGAATGTAACAAAGGTATGGTTTTTTTGTAATTTGAATAGAAACGCAGATTTTTCCAAGTACTCTTTTGCCTCTTCAAAGTTACCTACGAGTTCAAAATTGTATCCTAAATGGTAATGTAAATCAGCTAAAGCATATAATTGATCATGTTCGAGGCACCACTTTATGGCATCTTGGCAGCAGGCAATGGACTCTTCGTATCGGCCAAGGCGTGTTAGCACTCTGCCAAAATTATAGGATAGGCGCGTCTTTAGCGTTTTATCCGTCAAGAAGGGCAGGGCTTTCAAGTGATCTAAAGCTTTCCTTAACAAGGCAAATGCATTTTCGTATTGTTCTTCGGCAACATACATTACACCAAGACTGCTTAAGATTTCAAGCTCCCGTTCCGAATAAATTTTATCGGTCGTATGAGTAATGGAGATGGCCTTATTGATGAATTCTATGGCCTTATCTAAATCTTTATTTTTTTCATATTCGTATATTCCCTTGTGCCAAAGAATCAATTGATGATTCTTTTTATTTTGAAGAAAGAGGGGACTGTTTTCCTCAGCCTTTACAATTTGCTGCATTTCCTCATAATTTCGGGTTCTTCTGGCTATTTTTAATTGATAAATCACTTCTTCCACGTAATCCAGCCTAGGGGTCATTCCAATATCGAAAAAATAGTTTACATCAACGCCTAAACGTTGGGAAATTAAGTAGAGAGTGGATGCATATGGATAGACATCGCCCTTTTCAATCTTACTGATCTGTGCTTGTGTACAAATACCGGTTGCCAACTCTTCCTGGGAAAGCCCGATTTGTTTACGTAGCTCTTTGATCTTTTGTCCAACTGCAAAAAAATCCATTTTGATTCTCCTTAAAATATGCCTAGAGTTATATTTTGTTATGAAAAATCGGTGAAAGCGGTATGTACAGGTCCTGAACGGTTTAAATAGATTCTTTAGTCGAAATATATGATTTTAAGAATTGTGGTTAAATATAACTATAGAATTATTTTCTATTTTAACCAATATTTTTTTAAAAGAAAAGGAGGAATGACCTATGAAAAAAAGTACTAAAGCATTAGTCGTATCTTTTCTTATCATCGCTGCTTTTGTTATTGTCCCAAGCGAATTACCAGGCCTTTACGCAGAACTTCCAGGTTTATATAAATAAGTAAATGAAGCTTCCTATCAATCATTCAAGCATCTTCAATTGAAGGTGTTTTTTTTGTTATTATTAAATGATTATTCTTTTGCGCATATTCCTGTAGTTATAATTATCTATGAATGGGGAGTGTAAGGTCCATTTGGTAGGTGTTGAAGAAACGTGAGCGTAGTTTGTAACGCCTATTTCCTTTTAATGATTTTGTTATAGTGTATATAACAAAACGGAGAGAGGTGTAAGGTTAATGATTGATATTAATATGAAAGTTCAACCCTCTTTTTACGATGATGAATGTGCCATTGTGTTTTCTTTTTATTTTGATGAGGCAACCAGGAAAATTGGTGAAGCTGTGGTGTACACATGCAAAGAATCAGATGATAAAGAATCCAGCCAAGATCATATAGATACAGATGTACAAGAAAAAATCGCTTATCTTAAAGAGTTTTCCATTGTAGATGAATATCAGGCTACCTCGATGAAGAAGATTCAACATTTTTTGAATGTAATCGGTATCAAGAAATGTGTGAAGCACAACCTTCAAGGTAATGAAATCGCATTTTAAATGATAAAAACTCATGACATCCCATATGTCATGAGTTTTTGCCATTTAAATGACTGTTTTGAGCATTCATTTTCTTTTTGATGAAATCGCTCATTTGTTTCCGCTTACTTGGATTAGCGTTATTTGTTCTTTCAAAAAATTTAAAGTGTTGTTTATTGCTATCGGATTTCATGATGTCTCTCCTTTGCTTTTTTTTATTTACCCATTTTTTTCTTAGTTAAAACGTGATTTTAATGATAAAGGGATGAACAAAAGATCTTGCGATTATTCCTGTAGTTATATTTTCTTCTGTGAATCCCTGCATATAAGGATTTATTAGATGATAATAAGAGGTAAAGCCCAAATATGGAGGAATTTCGTATTTTATCATACTTAAAATAAATGTTAAAATGATCCGAATATCGGATTTTTCATTAGAAACATCAGTTTCTAGTACCCTAAAGTGAAGAGGGTTGAAGAACTCTTTTCGATGGCCCCCGTGCATATGCTTGGGGGATCTTTTTTTATTTGGATAATTTGTCCACTTTTTTTCTATAATATGTTTCGTTTTGTTTGTATATACATGGGTAAATATAAGAAACAAGATGAATTAAACCTGTGTTCATCGCAGTTTAATCGGAGGAATATATTTTATGGATGTGAAAGTAAAGAATGATCCCACGAAGCGAACTTTCCAGCAGTACATTTTTCCATTTACGCTTGAAGGAAATAAGATTGAAAAGTTTGTGGAAAAGTTGTTTGAGGACAATTTCGTTTTTTTGAACTTGAAAGATATGGAACAACAAAATCAATTTTACGGTGGCCATAAAGTTTCGCATCGTAAACTGGAAAAGTATTTCATGCCTTACATCGAGCCGATTTTATTTCCGAGTAATGCCAAACAGAAGGAAGGCATGCGGCGTTTCACGAAAAAACTGGATATTGATTGTACCTTCGAATCACCCTATCTAAATACCCCATTTATTATTAACTCTATCGATATCTTCATATGCCCATTTCATATTGGCATGATGAATCTTCGTGTTACTTTACCTGAAGGGCTTCCACATGATGATGTACTCTATTTTGGCGATACATTCCGAATCCTTGAACCGATTGCTGATGATGAGGAAAAAACGAAAGTCGGCTGTCGGGAAAATCAGTATGAACAAGTGAAGGATTTCATCTTCAATGAACTATTGCCGCCAATTGAGGAATATATGGATGAAGAACAAGCGGACCCGACCTATTTTGGCAGTTTGCCCTTCTTCATCGATGAAAGAATGTACGTGATCAGTTATACGGCATTCCCTGAGGATCGTGATATATCTAAAAATGACTTATTCAGGATCAGTGAACTGAACGGGTATGACAATGATGGTGAGCCATATATAGGCGCATTAAATCCTGATTATATAGAAAAGTATTATCAAGAAAGAGTATATGACAGGTGGGGCAAGGAAACCTATTATGTAACTAGCATGTATCATTTCGCGTGTGTCACGAAAGCGACAGGTAAACTTGAACGGGAATTGGCAAGTGAAATGTATGGCCAGCATTTTTATACAGTGTTGATTTTCTTCTATTATAAAATCGTACTGCTCAAATTGGCTCATGAACATTCCCAGATAGATGTGGAAAAAGATCAATCGGATACGGAACAGCTGATTTTCATGATCACTGAGTTTTCTGCAAAGTACTTATTCACTGAAGTCAATAGTACGGCAATCGGTAAAGAGCTCTTCAAAAAAACGGATGAAACCTTCAGGATTGCCCCTCTCTACAAAGAAGTGAAGGAAACACTTTCCTACCTTTATCAAAATCAGGATAAACTGTCTGGGAAAAGCAGTAATTATCTTTTGCAAATACTAACGATTTATACGGTTATCTCCGGGATATTCGGAATGAATCTATATATTGAAGATTGGAAAGGGAAATTACCCTGGAAAGCTTATATGAATTACACCTTATACGAATGGGTAGCTGTCATTGTGACCACAAGCGGTCTCATCATTTCGGGCATCCTGGGCTTTTTCTTCTTGAAAAAATGGCTCCAAGAGAAAAAAAGCCGAAAAAAAAGAATGCTTTAGAATGTAGGCAAACTCGATGAAAATCGAGTTTGCCTACGTTTTTTAAGGGTTTGTATAGTTGCCTCCTGGCACCGCTTTCCGCCTGCGGCTCTCCTTGGATGAAACCGTCTTTAGATTGTTAGCAGACAGTCGAAGGAAAGGGAGCGGAATCCTGAAATCAACTGGATCTTTTTTGCGAACTGGCCCTTCTTCTATTTTTTCTAAAACAAAAGTCCTGTACATAATGTACAGGACTTTTGTTTTAGAAAAAACATGGTTAATTAGAAAAATGAAGAAATTCGGCATGTAAAATCCCCCATTTCCCTAATATTTTGCTAAACTATAGGTATATCATTCTAACTATTCATTAGGAGGAAATCATGAAGAAACTAGCTTTAGTTTCCAGCTTATTGTTGTTGAGCGTATTGTTTCTGGCCGGATGCTCGGATGAGCCAAGTCCGGAAGATCGCTTTGCGGCATACACGAAGCTTTGGAATAAACAGGATTTTGCGAAGATGTACGAGTATCTGTCGCCTGAGACAAAGAAGAAAATCAGTGCGGATGAATTTGCGAAGCGTTATGAAAAAATCTATACAGGCATAGAAGCCGACCAATTAAAGGTGGACTATAAACAGCCAAAAGAAGAGAAAGACCATAAAGATGGAGAAAAGGTAAGCCTTTCATATACTGTTGATATGTCCACTATGGCGGGTGCTGTCAGCTCTGATCATAAAGCGACACTTGTCAAGGAAGGGGAAGGCGAGGAAGAAAATTGGTACATCAAGTGGGATGAAAGCTACATATTCCCTCAATTGAAAGCTGGCGAGAAGGTATCGGTTGAATCGTATCCAGCCATTCGCGGGGAAATTGTCGATAGAAATGAACGCGGCCTTGCCATGAATGGTACGGTTGCAGAAGTGGGAATCGTGCCAGAGAAAATGGCCAACGAAACCGAAACGGTTAAAAAAGTCGCTGGAATCCTCAATATGTCCACCGACGAAGTGAATCAGAAATTAAAACAATCATGGGTAAAGCCAAGCTATTTCGTGCCCATCAAGAAAATGTCCAATGATAATACTGCAACCTTGGAAAAGCTATTGAGCATTGCTGGTGTATCTGTCAATAATACGGAAGAGCGCATATATCCATATAAAGAGGCTACTGCCCATCTAATTGGATATGTCGGTGAGGCATCGGCCGAGGATTTGGAGAAATTGAAAGGAAAAGGATATACCGCAAGTGATGTTATTGGCAAACGAGGTCTTGAGGAAGTGTTGGAAGAGCGGCTTAAAGGCAAACCTGGTGGTAAAATTTTTATTAAAACCGAAGATGGCGAAGAAAAAGTGATTGCTGAAAAGCCTGCTGAAGAGGGAGAAACAATTACATTGACCATCGACGCCGAGCTTCAAAAGGATATCTTCGAACAATATAAGAACGAAGCCGGATCGGCCTCGGCAATTGATCCGAAGACAGGCGAAACGCTTGCACTTGTTTCAAGTCCGTCATTTGATCCTAATAAATATATTTTCGGAATAACGAAAGCTGAACAAAAAGCGCTTGAAGAAGACCCGAAAAAACCACTTCTGAACCGCTTCAGTTCGACGTTTGCACCTGGTTCAACCATTAAGGCCATCACTGCGGCAATCGCTTTGAAAAATGGCGTGGATCCGAAAGAGTCGATCGATATTCAAGGGAAAACATGGGCCAAATCGACATGGAAAGATCATTCCATTACAAGGGTTTCGGACCCTGGGGTTCCAATCGATATGGAAAAGGCATTAATTTATTCAGACAATATTTACTTTGCCCAAAAAGCTCTGGGGCTTGGTAAGGAAAAATTCACAAATGGACTCAAGTCATTCGGATTTGATGAGTCTTTGAATTACGATTATCCGATCAAAGCATCGAGCATCGGTAAGATCGACAGTGAGGGACGTTTGGCGGACGCTGGATATGGTCAAGCGCAAGTCCAAATGAGTACGCTTCATCTCGCCATGACCTATTCAGCCTTCTTGAATGAAGGAAACATCCTGGCACCTTCGTTAATAACAGGAGATAAAATAGAAAAGAAAATATGGAAAGAAAATGCGATATCAGCAGACCAAGCAAATCAGGTCACCAAGATGCTGACACAAGTAGTGGAACATCCTAAGGGAAGCGGACATGGAATAGATGATCTTGGCATCAAAATCGCTGCTAAAACGGGAACTGCTGAAATCAAGGCATCCAAAAATGCGGACGGAACAGAAAATGGCTGGTTCGTTGCCATGGACACAGAAGACCCGGAACTTCTCATGGCATGGATGATTGAAGATGTAAAAGGACGAGGCGGCAGCCATGTCGTTGTCGATCAAATGAAACCGGTGTTGAAGAAGTATTTGAAGTAAAGAAAAAGTCACCCATCAGCAAGCATTTACCATTGAAAAGCAGGACATGGTTTCTTCCGTGTCCTGCTTTTATTTTGGTTGTGGATTCCAATTACACAATAAAGCTGGATTTGAAGGATAATGAGTCGTACATACAGAATGTAAAAAGAGAGTTCAGTAACCTACAAGTAAACAGTTTTCTCATGCCAATAGATTGAACAGGATTAATTCAAAAGTCTTTGAAAGATAAATAGAAAAGGAATGAGGATGAAGGGGAATGAGAAGTTTAAAGTATTTGTTCATCGCTTTCTTTATCACTTTTTTTGCATTTCCTTCTCATGAAGCAACGGGAGCGGAAGAGAATACAACGATGGAAGTGAAACTGAAGAATTATTTGGGGAATAGAACCAGTGTTAAAATAACGGCAACCGGGGACTACCGTAATTCAGGGGGAGAGATATTCATCAAGGCGGGTGAAAGTCTGACTTTGAAAGCGGAGTCGGCTAAACTTGCCGTTTACAAAGGTTCTAAGAAAACGGGTTCTTATGCTTCCTTTAAGGTAATGCCAGTTAAACCTGAAGCTTCATTGTCCATAAACGGCCGTCCGTATCAAGGCTCATTGTCATTTACAGTGGAGGACGGTTACATCCGGCCAATCAATGCTGTTTACATTGAAGATTATCTAAAAGGTGTTGTCCCGCTGGAGATGCCCGCACTATGGCATGCCGAAGCCTTAAAAGCACAGGCAATTGCCGCCCGGACGTATGCACTTCGCCATCAATCGACAATCATTGATGATACAGTTTCTTACCAAGTATATGGCGGGGCTGCCGGTCACTATCGAACTGATTCAGCCATTGACCAGACAAAGGGCATGGTAATCAAACATGATGGCGAAATAATCGAAGCGTTCTTTTCATCAAGCAATGGAGGGATGACCGAATCGAATTCAAATGTTTGGTCAAGAGGCAACCCTCTTGCATATTTATCTATAAAAAAAGATTTCTATGATTCGAAAACCAATTGGGCGATAACGTTGGACAAGCAGCAAATCGACTTGTCAAAAATGAATTTATCTAAACCTGAAGAATGGTGGACAAGTGTAGAGGAAAAAGATAAAAAGGTTGTGCCGAAGCTGAAGGATTGGCTGAAGAATAATGGATATGCGAAGAAAGATATTAAAATAACGGAGATTCCCTTGTTAACTTTTACAGATGAAAAAACGGGAGGCCGGGTTACGAAGGGCTCCATCCAAATGAATTTCTATGTAAGGGATCTCGTTGATGACAGGGGAAAACTTTTGCAGCAAACGGTTAAGCTTACTAATGTAGCGGCTTCCAAAATCAGGGGCATGGTGGGGCAAGAGGTGATGAAAAGCTATTTGGTTGACCATTCATCTTCCGATCCTTCCAAAATTGCAATCGAAGGATCAGGATATGGGCATGGGGTCGGACTAAGTCAGTTTGGAGCGAAAAACAGAGCGGAAGCAGGACACTCATATCAAGATATTTTGAGTTTTTATTATCCTGACACAACTATAGAAAAGGAATATGGACCAGGTGCTGGATCTAAAACGGATATTGTTGTAAAGGAGGAACTGAATTCAGTAAACATGAATGCGAAGACAGATCATTTAAATGATGAGGTTGGAATCACATACACCCTAAAAGAAGATGCTGTAGTAACTCTCACGGTTAAAGATAGTAAAGGTAATGCCTTAGCTACCCCAGTCCGTGATCAAACAATGAAAAAGGGTACCCATTCGGCTATCTGGAACACAAAAGCGGTAAGTGACGGGACATATGAAGCAGAATTATCAGCAATGGACCGAGGCGGGAATGAAGGTTTGGAAACAATGGCGATAAAAATCAGTAGAGATACGTCGGCACCTAAAATCACCGATGTAAATACATCGGGTGATTACAGTACCGAGAAAGCGAACATAACGTATACAATTAATGAAAACGCTAATGTAACGGTGGAAATCAAGAACAGTAAAGGTAAGGTTGTCGGCATCCTTTCTGAAAGGCAGTTCAATAAAGGCAGTCAATCGGCAACCTGGGATTTCAAAAATATGTCCAACGGGATATTTACTGTAAAGATCTCCGCTAAGGATGAGAGTGACAATCAGAAAACCATTTCAACGAAAATCTCGATTAGGAAGACGACGGGAATAGTGACAGCAAACGAATTATCTATTAAAGAAAGTAGAAATGCATCTTCTGAAACGATCGGCAATCTATACAGGGACCAAGCCGTAACGATACTGGCTCAACAAGATGAATGGTATAAAGTGAAAAAGGGAAGCCAATTTGGATATGTATTAAAAAAACACATAAAAAAATGAAGAAGTAGGACGTCACGTATGGCGTCTTTTTTTGACCTTATAAAGAGTAAATGCACCACACTTACAAGAAAACAGCACGAATTCACAAGTAAAAGGCGCAAACTCACGAGTAAAAGCACTAAACTCACGAGTAAAGCAAGAATTCACGAGTAAAAGCACCAAACTCACAAGTAAAAGGCGCAAACTCACGAGTAAATGCGCTAACTCACGAGTAAAGCAAGAATTCACAAGTAAAAGGCGCAAACTCACGAGTAAAAGCACCAAACTCACGAGTAAAAGGCGCAAACTCACGAGTAAAAGCACCAAACTCACGAGTAAAAGGCGCAAACTCACGAGTAAATGCCTCAAACTCACGAGTAAAGCAAGAATTCACGAGTAAAAGCACCAAACTCACAAGTAAAAGGCGCAAACTCACGAGTAAATCGCAAATCAACGAGCAGATGCACCAACCTCATGAGTAAATGCTCCAAAACTTCAAAGAAATGCCCCAAAACTTGAGTAAACGGACCTCAAAAGAAAAGAATAGCGAAAAATAGTTAATGAGAAAGAAACTTAAAAGAGGAAGTAATGATTTCATTCCTCTTTTGTTTTATGCTGCCCGGGTGTGAACGGAACACCGGCGGCTTTTGTGATGATTTTCGAAATATCCGTATTTTCAATGACTCCATCAAAGGCTTCACTGCCTGGACCCGAAGCGAAAACGGGAATCATATTGGCTGTGTGCCCTCCTGTGGAACTGGCCGCCCGTATGCTTCGATCAGCTACACCCGCCTTATAATGCCTGGCGATGGTGCTTCCGATTTCCCAATCTATTTGATGCTGTGGATAGACAAGCGTTTTATTTTTTCTTACGTTATCGATGAATTGATCGACTTCCTGTTCAGTAAGGGATATATTTGCATAATTCTTGAATGTGGAAACGACACTTTCTGGATTGATTTCATTATTTTTATCGAATGTGAGCTGTTTGGACATATATTCAGATGAAACCCTGATTTTTTTAAAAGCAGGGATATCCATTGTTTCAGAAGCGGAGGTCCCCATTGTTTCGTGGTCTGCAAGGACAACAATCAACGTATCATTTCGATTTTTTGCCCAATTGACAACCTCTTTCACGGTTTGGTCAAATTCGATCGTTTCTTTCCATATTCCAGTGATATCGGCTGCATGCTCCATATGGTCAATACGCGCACCTTCGGCCATCAAGAAAAATCCCTTACCACCCCGTGATAAAATATCCAACGCTTTGGATGTCATTTCGGGCAGGGATGGCTCTTGAGAATGTAATACTTCTTTATCCAGTTTAAAATTCATATAGGTAGGGTGAAATAATCCTAAAAGTTTTTCAGGTTTATTTATGGAACTAAGTTCTTCTTTAGTCGTCGTAATCCCATAGCCAGCTTGTTTAAATTTACCGATTAAATCCTCGCCATTCTGCTTATCCGCCTCGAAATAGCTGGCACCTCCGCCGAGGATGACGTCGATCCGGTTATCAAAGAGCTGCCTCGCGATATTTGCGCCACCTGTCCAGCGGTTAGGAACACTTGCACCAAAGGCAGCGGGTGTGGCATCGACTACCATATTGGTTGAGATGATCCCAACTTTTTTTCCATTGTTCTGAAAGGCATCCAATACACTATCGACCTCGGAACCATTGGCATCGACACCGATCGATTCATTGTTCGTTTTTATACCAGTGGCAATCGCGGATCCACCTGCTGCCGAGTCAGTGACGTAATTATTGGCGGAATACGTGCGCATCAGGGCAATATGCTCCAGTTTTTCCAGATGCAGTACACCTGTCTTTCCATATTCCAATTGCCGGGCAATTTCTATCGCCCCTAACCCCATGCCGTCGCCAATCAGCAATATGACATTCTTGGGGGTGTTTTTTGTTTCTGCTTGAATAGGGGAGATCATGCAAATAAAACAAATTATAAGAACGAATAATCCAAAGCGATGCGGTTTATGTCTGGATGTCTTATTCATCTGTAATCCTCCATTGGGTGAAAGTCTTCCTATTATTTGTCTAAATCGATAAAAAAACCCCTCCCTGATATTAAGGATGGAGCTAATCTTTTTAGCACTGTTGGCGGCTTCCAGTCGGTTTTTACGTAATTTATCTTTCAAAAAAAGAAAGAATTTCTATATAATTACAATATGAAGGTGATAATTTATAAACAGTAAATACTTAACTGATATAATTTCACTAAAGTTCAATTGAAATAATAGGAGAGAGAAAACCCTATGCTATCCAGTATGAAAAAGTTCTTCAAAGAAGGTTCTAAAGACTTGAAGAGAATTTATAAGTTGGTAGAAGAAGTGAATCGGCTAGAGGGTAAATATGAAAGATATTCAGACTTAGAATTAAGAGGAATGAAGGATAGATTTAAAAGCGTATTGGATGCTGGTGATAATATATTCGATATACAAGCCAAAGCTTTTGCGGTCGTGAGGGAGGCTTCCAAGCGAGTATTGAATCTTAGGCACCATGATGTTCAGCTTGCAGGCGGTTTTGTCCTGAGTGAAGGGGGCATTGCACAAATGAACACGGGCGAGGGGAAGACGCTTGTCTCCACTTTGCCTAGCTATTTACATGCACTGTACGGTAATGGTGTGCATATTATTACGGCCAATGAATATTTGGCCAGACGTGATAAAGAGTTGATGGGACAAATTCTAGAATTTCTAGGATTGACGGTTGGTTTGAACATTTCCCAAATGGGACCTTCCGCGAAACGTGAAGCGTATGCGGCAGATATCACGTATGGGACGGCAACAGAGTTCGGTTTTGATTATTTGCGTGATAATATGGTCTACCGAAGAGAAGACAAGGTTCAAAGAGGACACCGATTTGCCCTTGTCGATGAGATTGACAGCATCTTGATTGATGAAGCGAGGACACCATTAATCATTGCGGGCAGGGCAAGCGACGGAACCGAGCTTCACCAGATCACGGCACAAATCATGAAGTCATTTGTAGAAAATGAGGATTACGAGATTTTCATCGATTCAAAGTCCGCCTTTTTCACGGATCAAGGGGCTTCCAAGATTGAAGCGGCCTTTGGTATCGACAATCTGTATGGAATGGAGCATCAAGAGCTATTACATAATGTTACACAGGCGCTAAAAGCCCATGCAATCATGAAATTGGATGTCGACTACATTGTCATCGATGAAAAGATTGCAATCATCGATAAATTCACAGGCAGGGTGATGGAAGGGCGAAGCTTCAGTGAGGGTCTTCATCAAGCGATTGAGGCAAAAGAGGGCTTGGAGATTTCCGAAGAGAATGAAACACAGGCTATGATTACCGTCCAAAATTATTTTCGATTATATCATTCAATGTCTGGGATGACAGGCAGTGCCATGCCATCAAAGTCTGAATTCCGGGAAATATATCAGCTCCCCGTCATTGAAATTCCAACTAATGAGCCTATTATTCGAGTTGATGAGGTTGATTTGATTTATAAAGATGAAACAAGCAAAATCAACAAAATCGTCACGGAAGTAAAACGGATTCATGATGGAGGCAGACCCATTCTGATCGGAACGACCTCCATTGAGCAATCTGAAAAAATTTCGGTTCAACTAGAGAAAGGGAAAATTAAACATCAAATCCTTAATGCGAAGACGGAAGAGGATGAAGCGGAAATCATCGCGAATGCCGGGCAAAAAAATCAAGTGATGCTGGCTACGAACATGGCTGGGAGAGGAACGGATATAATACTTGGAGATGATGTCAAGGAATTGGGCGGCCTTCATATTATCGGTACGGAGCGACACGAGAGCCGTCGGATCGATATACAGCTAAGAGGACGTTCCGGCCGGCAGGGTGATCCTGGTTCAACACAATTCATCATTTCTTTGGAAGATGATTTGTTTGATTACTATGATGAAGAAGAAATCGGACGTTTTATCAAGAAAATCAAAACGGATGAAAATGGATTGGTGCTGAGCCCTGCACCCGATAAATTCGTTAAAATGGTTCAGGAAACGGTAGAGCAAATGCATCAATCAAGCCGTTACCATTTATTTAAGTTAGAGCATGCATTAAATGAGCAGAGTAAAATCATCTATGCAATGAGAAATCGGATTCTTGATATGGAGCCTGGACGGATGTCGGCCATTTTACTTGAATATATTGAAAAATACATTACTCGGCTCACAGTGAAATATTCCCCTGAACATATGATGGAACCTGATTCCTCTGCCTTTATTGAAGAGCTTTCCCCTGTTTTCCAGTCGTTGGGTTGGCAGGCAAGTGATTTACAGGATTTGGAATGCTGGATCGAAGGAAAAGCGTTGGATGCTTTAAGTGAATTTGAATCGAGACTGGTGATCTTTCAGAACGATGCAGAATGGGGAAACCAGTTGCGCGCTTTCATGCTGCAGCATATTGATACAAATTGGATGAACCACCTGGATCAAATGAACAGTGTGAAGGAAGGCGTTGGTTTAAGCGGATATGGTCAGCAGGACCCATATACGTTGTTGGAAAAAGCAGCTCTCAGTCAATTTAACCTTCTATTAAGTAAAATTGAGTCGGAGATAAGCATCCGCTTTATGGAATATATGAAAAGCAATCAGGAAGATGAAGCTGCTTTGGAGGGTGAGGAACGATGAGTTTATTTGAAAAAAGGGATAATACACAAAAGTTATCAGATCAGGATGACACCGTTCAAACTGCCCTGATGTTTCACAAGGGGTGGGAAGTTTCCAAGCAAGAGGAATATGTATATAAATTTTACCATCAAAGGCTTCCTGCATTAAAACCGAACCAAATTTCATTATCCGGCATCAAGCTGACTAGGGTGGAAGATGATGTAATCATAGAGGCTTTTCTACGAAATTCAATAGAGAAAGCTGTCAGTTTTGATATCGTGGATTTACTGTTAGTTGATGGAGATGGAAAATTCCTCGCAAAAAAGGCATTCGATCTTTCAGAGCTTGGTGAGCTTCCAGCACTTTCAAGCATCCTCTGGCGTTTCTTATTCGAGGAAGGGGATATGTTGGCGGAATCGATTCCTGATGAAGGTTGGAAGATTGCTTTCGAATGGAAGAGAAAATAGGAAAACTCCGCATGAGTCTAGCGGCAACCGGCAGCTATTTTTTCCGGAGATCCAAAGCAAAGCCCTCATCCTGTTAGTGATGAAGGCTTTTTGTTTATAAAGGAAGTCATTAGTGCATAATATTTATGCCATTTTCTGTGTGCAATTTCTCATAAATGGCAACGCTAAGTAATATTTATAAGTAATCTTCCGCAATCAGGCTTAACTAAGGCTTGGAAATAATGAAGAGGAAAGTGGCAGGAGCATGAAGAATAACCGTAATCAACGCTTGAAGGAGAGGCTATTTGAGTTATTGTCATTCTCAATCGTGGCCATACTTTTCATTTATACGAATGATAGGATGGGTAACGATCTTTCTATTGGGATAATTACGATAATCATCGGTGTTGCCGGTTTTATTGTTTATCTGAAGGAATGGATATCGAATCGAATCGTAAAAGGCATCATTTTTTCAGTTTTCCTTCTTTCGATTATGGTCTTTTTCCTTGGTGACATCTGGTTTTACCGTTATTATTCGACACCTATAACATCCTATATGTGGATGCAAAAAAGCAACCTGAATGGGCTTGGTGAAAGTATATTCAGTATGATGGAAATGAAGGATGCAATCTTTCTTCTGGTAGGCATCCCAATAGCTGAGTCATTTGTGAAGAAAAAATACCCCCTCAAGCATATGGCGCTTGTACCGGCCGTAATATTCCTGATGATAGCAGGATTGAAGCCGGTCAAGAACATCTTTATCGACAAAGTAGATATAACCAGGCGTTATGAGGCGAATACCTTCTTGCGAAACTGGGGTCCGATCGGCCATCACGCATTGGATACGTATGCCTACTTTACTGACTCGGGAAGGCATGGAATGTCTTCGCAGGAAAAGAAGGCCGTTTCTGATTACTTCAATAAAAAGAAAAGAAAGGAAAATGGGCATTCAGGCTCCTTGGAGGGGAAGAATCTCATTATCATCCAGGTGGAATCTTTACAGGCGTTTCCGCTATTTCAAAGCAGTGCCGGGCAGGAGGTCACGCCATTCATGAATGAAATGGCGAAAGGGGGTTTGTACTTCCCCCATGTTTATCCACAGACGGTATTTGGGAATTCATCTGACGGAGAGCTTATCGTGAATACCGGATTATTTCCTTTAAAGCAGGGTGCGACCTTTTTTCGATTCCCATATAATGATTTTCCGGGTCTTGCTAAGGAATTAAAAAAGTCGGATTATCAAAGTTTTGCTTTCCACGGAGATGAAGAAGACTTTTGGAATAGGCAGCATGCATATCCCTCGCTAGGGTTTGATGACTATCTTTCCATAGAGGATATGTCGCAAGATGAGATGATTTCGATGGGATTGGGAGACCGCAGTTTCTTCAAGCAAAGCTATGATTTCTTAAAAGATAAACAAAATCCCTATTACGCTTTTTTCGTTACATTGACCAGCCATGTACCTTTTTCGCTGCCAGAGGAACAGATAACATTGAAGCCTGAAGTTGGAAAAGAGAACAGTTACCTGACTAAATATTTTGAAGCAATACATTATACAGATTCAGCCATCGGGGATTTCGTAAAGAGGTTGAAGGATGACGGGAAATTGAAAGACAGCGTGATTGTCATTTACGGAGATCATGATGGGCTATTTTTAAAAGATAAACACGAGGTAGAAGCGTATTACGGTAGTAAAATTAGCGATGAAGAGTGGATTGAAAAATATATGCCCATTCCCGTGATCATTTATCAGGAGGACATGGAAGGGAGAACGATCGATAAGGTAGCGGGCCAAGTCGATATTTTACCAACTCTATATGATCTGTTCAATATTAAGAGTTCTGCATATTTTGGAGAGAGCATGCTGAATGGTGAAGAGGGCGATGCTTTGATATTAAAAGGGGATTATGGTTCTCAAATGAAAATAAATGGGGAAGGCAAGGTCGAAGAATTTTCACCTGAAGACCAAAAGGAGATTGATCTGAGTGATCAAGTGATACGTTCCAATTACTTTAAACAAATGAAGGAAGAGAAAAAAGGTGAAAAAAAAGAGGATGACTGATAAAAGCCATCCTCCCTTCATCATAATCCCAGATGCGTTTTCACACGGTTTTGGGCTTCAAGCTTTGTATCTTCCGGAACGATGTTGTACCAAACGCCATCTACCCGTTGATTGTCACCTTCAAGTGTATATTGTTCAATATTTTTGAGGGATGATTTGTAGTTATTTTGGATGCTCAACATTTCATTGAAGCTTAAGTTGGTTTCCACGTTTTTACCTAGAGCTTCGAATATATCGTCATAATTGGTAAGTGTCGATAGGCTTGAACCTTTTTTCATGACAGCTTGGATAACCTGGCGTTGCCGCATTTGCCGTCCATAATCCCCGCGGGGATCTTC
Source organism: Peribacillus sp. NPDC096447 (assembly GCF_044762725.1). NCBI lineage: Bacteria > Bacillati > Bacillota > Bacilli > Caryophanales > Bacillaceae > Peribacillus > Peribacillus sp. NPDC096447. The sequence continues at coordinate 331,150 of NZ_JBIWEV010000004.1, read as the reverse complement.
CTTACGGATTCGGGAATAAATCAAGGCCTCTTTACCATTTAAGTCGATTGTGCCTTTATTGAAAGTATAGCCTTTATAGGCAAGGTCCATATCATTATCGACTGTGACGCCACCAACAGCATTCACAATATCCTGAAAGCCTTCCATATTCATTTTGACGTAATAATCAATCGGAATATCCAAATAAGCTTCCACTGTATTTATCGACATGGCAACTCCGCCATATGCATAGGCATGGTTCATTTTATCATTTATACCTTTACCGATGATCTCTGTACGAGTATCCCTCGGTAAACTCAATAACTCAATCGATTCTTTTTTAGGATTAACCGTCATGACAATCATCGTATCTGATCTACCTGAGTCATTTTCTCTTTCATCCACACCAAGAATCAGCAATGAAAATGGATCTTTGCTTTTGAACTTGATGTCCTCCTCCCGTTTATCCGTTTTATGGGCTGTACCCTGCATAGTGCTAATCGCACCAGCTAATGATTGATAAACTGAAGCGCCATAAACACTTGCGCCAATGAAAAGGATAAGAAGGGTGAAGCTGATTATTTTAAACGTTTTGCGTTTCTTTTTCTTTTTTTTATGTTCGGATCTCATTTTAATATTCCTCCCTTAACCATCCCACAAAATGGAAGGTGTGAAAAAGTACCTAGTCGGTATTTTTAACTATACCTTTTTTTTGTCAAAAATAGAATAGTTTCTTTTTGTAGTTAGAGTGCATATTTACCATTTTTTATCCAAAAAAAACGAAGGATTCTAGAGAAACCGAATTCCTTCGTTGGCACATCATTCGATTGTTTCGTAATTTGGATAGCCAGAGATAAAGAAGCTATGATTCTTTTACATGAAATTGCCAGACTTTAAGAGAAAGTCTGGCAAGTAAATCTTATAGACTTCTATAACCGATGATTTTACTCTTGAAATAAGAGTTTGAAGTAGTACTGATTGTTACTCCCTTGCTTGATGAGGCATGAATGAATTCCCCGCCGCCCAAGTAGATTCCCATATGGCTTACCACTGATTTATTGGAACCTGTTGCAAAGAAGATAAGATCGCCGCTTTTCGGTGAAGTAACCTTTTTACCCATATCATAATATGTGGAAGATGAAAGCCTCGGTACGTCATACCCAGCCTTCTTGAATGTATAGTAAATGAATCCGCTGCAATCGAAACCTGATGGGGAGGAACCCGCCCACGAATATGGTGTACCAATTAATTTTTTTGCTTCGGAAACGAGCTTGGCCACTTTGTTCCCTGAACTTGGGGCTTCCACTTTTCCCTCATCGTTTTTATCCGCTGGGGCAGTACTTGCCGATTTACTTAGTTTTAGCTTTTGACCCACTCTGATTAAATCGGACTTTAAAGAGTTGATTGATTTAAGCTGAGTTACCGTCAAGTTGGTTTTTCTGGAAATCTTGGAAAGGGTGTCACCTTTTACCACAATGTATGTAGACGAATTGACTGGGGTCTGTGTAACATTGGATGGTTTGGAGCTGCCGGGTAAATCAATGGTAGTGGTAGTGGTTGATTTAGATACGATAAGTTTGTTACCTGCATAAATTCTATCGGATTTTAAGTTATTCAGTTTCATCAATTCAGCAAGTGTAAGGTTATGCTTGTTTGCTATCCTGGTTAAGGTGTCACCTGAAACAATGGTATATGTGGTTTTCTTTGTTTTTTTCACGGAAACTGAAGAAGCATTGGATGTTGTTTTGGAGTTGGGTGTAATTAATTTTTGATTGATTCTCAAAAAGTCTGATTTTAAGTTATTAAGCTGTTTTAAGTCTTTTACCGTCGTATGATGCTTCTGGGCGATTTTACTTAAGTTATCACCGCTTTTGACTGTATATGTACCGGCAAGGGCAGGAGAAACAAAAGTCGAAGATAAAATGGCTAATGTCGAAAATGCGACAACACTTTTTTTCACAATTTTCCACCTCTAATATGTCTTTTTCCCTATTCTAACAAAATAAATAGGTTTAAACATATTACATTTTTGTTACAAGGGGAAAATAGTAGTATTTTACTGGTTTATATTGGTGGGGTTTGAGTATTGTAATCTACAATATTTTCTATATTGTGAGTCTTTTTTCACATTGAGGAGTTTTGCGTTTCCATTTGTCATTATCTGTAAAAATGACTCTGTTTTTGGATGTGCATTTCCATTGAAAAAATGAAAACCCACTTCGTTTTACGAAGTGGGTTTTTTATTTAAAAAGGAAATCGACTAAATTCCTGCTTGAATTTCCTGTGGAGTATTCATTCCATTTTTGGTTAAAGGAAGCGATCTTCAGTAATGAATGATCGGCGGCACGGATTTTCTTTAAGAGCTCTTCTGTGGTAGATACCACGGGTCCGGGCATGGAAGAGGAGTAATCCTCCCAGAATCCCCGTTCCTGCACATACTTTTCTAAGTCATATGCAAAGAATATCATGGGTCTTTCCAAGAAAGAGAATTCAAATGGTATCGATGAGTAATCGGTTATTAAAAGATCCGTACTGATAAGCAGTTGATTAACGTGAAATTCACTATCGACAGGGTAAATGAATCCCGGGAATTTATCTTGTAAATCATGCTCTGCTTTAACTGCTGGATGCAGTTTTAGTAATAACGCATAATTTTCGCCCTGAAGTTCCTTGTAGAGCAATTCCAAATCAAGTGCAATCTCTCCGCTGTTCAAGCCGTCATTACGGAATGTAGGGGCATACAAAATTATTTTCTTATGCTCAAGTTCTGGATACCTGTCCAGCAAAGCATTACGGGCATTTCTTTTTGATTCATCATTGAAAAAGAAATCGGTCCGGGGTATCCCGGTCCTTAGGATATGGGATGCCGGCAGTTGAAAACTTTCTTGAAAAATCTCGGCCATTCTCTCTGAACCTGCCGTAACATAATCGAATTTGTTATATACCTCAAAAAATCTTTTCCTTGCACCGGCTGAACGGTTTTGAATGGAAGGGTCTTTTGCCCCGAATTGCTTAACGGCACCGGCCGCATGCCACACTTGAACACATGTCACTTGCTTTTTGAATGCAATGGCTGAAAGAAAGCCAAAATAATTATCGATGATAATCCATTTTGATGTAGCCAGATGATAAATCGATCGGATCATGGCCATGATATTTTTTGATTCAAACGGAAGGACGATGGTTTCCCCATCGTCCTTAACTTGTATGGAACTGCTTGATTTCATTAAAAATACTTTTTGAACGGAAATGTCCTGCTTGTCCATTTCATCTGCGATATATTGGCAATTGTCCCCGAATGATGTGACAAAGGTCGTTTTGTCATATAAAGGGAAAAGTTTAAAGATAGAGAATAAAACTTTGAAACAAAAAAGATAAATCCCTATCGCGAATTCTTTAGCCATTAGTAACTTGTAAAAGGTCATCTTTAATTTGGGAAGTCGAAATTCCGATTGTTCTTGGAAGGTAGACCACTTCACAAACTTCTGATAATTCATCGAATTGGCCTTTCCAGTCATCACCCATTACAAAGATATCTACACCTTCACGAACGATGTCTTCCCTCTTTTGTTCCCAATTGTCTTCCGGTATAACTTCATCCACATAGCGGATTGATTCAAGGATCATTTTTCTGTTTTCAAAGCTATGATAAGCTTTTTTATCTTTTAAAGCATTGAATTCATCCGTGGAAATGGCAACGATCAGATAATCCCCTAAATCTTTAGCGCGTTTTAATAGATTGATATGGCCCCAATGAAGCAAATCAAAGGTTCCGTAAGTGATTACTTTCTTCATTTTTATTCCTCCTTTAAAACTCTTAAACTGTTATTTAATCAAATTAATATATTTGGTCTATTAGAATATGAAATGGAACAATAAAACAGGCAACTAGCATTTCAATTCTGCTTGTTGTTTTCCTATATTTTTAGGCAATGACATTCTCTAACTAATTATAACTTAATAGCTTTACAAATAAACCACAATTTTTTTACAAATAAACCACAATTTTTACATTGATGATTATTGTAAATATCATTTTTTAAGCTAAAATTAAATGTTGACTAATTTGTAGGGCATAATAAAGTGTCTATATGGATGTATGTTTTATACTGAATGGTATTTAAAAATAATTTTTTTCGCATTACTTGAAGTAAGCTGATGAACGATAGATAAGAAAAATTTCATTATTCTTGCTGCAATCAGAATTAAGCCATTCACAATTTTACCACGTTTAGGAGAGAACAACTAGAGGAGCTTCATTAATCCCTGTTTTCTAATAGTGAAGGTGAAGCGGCAGAATTGTATGAAGGACAGATGATGGGCATGTATAGGCAATAAATCTATCGCCTAACATTTTTTAAGGATCCAATTAATGAAGTGCAAGTATTGTTTTGAAAGCGTCTTCTATGCAATTAAGAGAATTGTTTTTGCTATTCCCTTTCCATTCTGGCAACATGGAAGAACGGCAGTCCTTCCTTGGAAGTCTTATATTTACGGAATGTTTTTTAGTTTTAGTATGTTCGTTTTCGAATATGGGCTAACCAATATTGTCTTTTTTTGTTTATTAGAGGATTTATAGGTAATATACGGCAGTTCGCCTGTTTGTTTAATGATATTGAGGAAAAAGCCAAAAAAGTTTATGATTTTAAAGTACATTGAATGATTCGTTTCTATTTAAATAATTTGTAATAGGTGGTCTAAAATGATTAAAAAGCTTCTTGGAAAAGGGAAAGCAAAAAAAACTCCTAAAATTAAGCTGAAACAAGTTCTGACCATTGCGCAAGAGAAAGATGCACTGTTGATAAAAGGGGAATTTTCAATAGAACATTATTGCGCAAAAGAACTATGGCTATATTCTAGGGAGTACGAAGATCAAAAAATAAAAATAGCTGAATCGGTGAGTTCATCTAAATTCGAGTTTAAAGTAGATTTGAAAGATTTAATGCGGAAATTAGAAGGTGATGAACCGACTGTTTATGACTGTTATATAAAGGTTTCCGTTCCAGTTGAAAAGCTGAGCAAAAAAACGATACTTAATATCGAGCATAAAGCTGAATATGTAGAAGAGAACGAACAGGTTAATATCGAATATCCAATTCGTCTAGGGCGCTTCCAGGAAACGCACATGAACAATTTGAGTATTTATAACTATGAAGATAAACAAAGTATATTCTCTATAACAAATAAAGGGAATTTATCTCTTTACTTCAATAAAACCCCTAAAATTTCGATTAAGTCTCAAATTGAAAAAATCAAAAACAAATCGAAGACCATGCAAATTAATGGTCAAATTTTCACCAAGCATTCAAGTATCATAAAAGGTGAGGGCCTTGTAAAAGGAAGACAAAGTGACAAAGAATATTCGGCAAATATTTCTTTTATTCACAATAAGGAAATGAATATCAAGAAATATGGACTGAATCGTTATATATATGATTTGAGATTGGATTTAGAACAATTAGTCAGTGCGGATTTGGTAGATGATGTATATGACATTTACATGAAATTACATTTGCATGATCAGGAAGAGCCGAAAATGGTACGCGTCGGAAGACCAACCACCAGAACTAAATTATTTACTAAAGAGACCGATGTCAGCTCGAATAATGGAGTTGCTATCGTCAATCCATACTATACCTTTAAAGCATCCAATTTATCATTGGAAGTGTTTAACTTCTCTACGGAAAGTTATCGATATTTAAAAAGGATGATGGGGTGGAGGCGATTTTTGGCTTTATTTAAAAAGAAAAAGGATGTCTGGCTAATTGGAGAAAGAACGTATAAAGCCCAGGATACCGGATATCACTTTTTTAAATATATGAGGGAAAACCACCCAGAAAAAGAAGTGTATTATGTAATAGAAGAAAATTCAGTGGAAGCCAAGAATGTCGAGCCCTTTGGAAATATACTTTATTTCAAGTCAAAGGATCATATTAAAAAGACTATGGAATCGACCCGTATCATTTCATCACATCATCCGGATTATTTATATCCTTTAAGAACATCTGAATTTAAAAATCGTGTTAAGGGAGTTAAGGTATTTCTTCAACATGGTGTTATGGGCACGAAGAATATGGTGGCAAACTACGGTAAAAATGCAGTCTCAGGCTTTAGTACGGATGTTTTTCTGGTAAGTTCAGACTTCGAAAAGGATATGATTGTAACAGATTTTGGATACAACGAAAAAGAAGTATTCACGACGGGACTTTCGAGGTTCGACTCGTTGTTCAAGGATGATGTTTTAACAAAACGGCAATTATTGATCATTCCAACATGGAGAGATTGGATTACATCCGATGAAATATTTTTGGAAAGCGAGTATTTTGAAAGGTATCAGAAATTGGTGAATCACCCGGTTTTACATGAGTTATCTAAAAACAATGGGTTCGAAATCATTTTTTGCCTTCACCCTAATATGCAGAAGTTCACGTCTTATTTTAAAGATGCCCCTGTCAGGGTGATCAGTCAGGGTGAAGTGGATGTCCAAAGATTAATTAAGGAAAGCGCGATTATGATTACGGACTATTCAAGTGTAGCTTTTGATTTTAGTTTCCTGCATAAACCGGTAATTTATTATCAATTTGATAGAGATCGTTTCATAGGGAAAAGACCGTCACATTTGGATTTGGATAACGATCTTCCGGGTGAAATCGTTGATGAATTGGATGAATTGTTAGGAGTATTATCCGAATATGCCAACACTGATTTTGTCATGAAGAAAAAGTATATGGATAAGGCGAACCGTTTTATTAAATATCGCGATGTCCATTCTAATTCAAGGATATTCGAAGTGATTCAAAATGCAGAAAAAGATCAAAATTCACTAATTAAATTATATAACCATCCGATATCGAAACTCATTATGAATCGATTCAGGAAAAGTGATAAGTATTTCCCTGTCATGAAAAAAGTTTATAAAATCATGTCCAAGGTTATCCCGGTTGACCGGAACCTTATTCTTTTTGAAAGTGGGATAGGGAAGCAATTTGCCGATAGCCCGAAGTATATTTATGAAGAACTGGTCAAAAGGGATAATAAATATAAAAAGGTTTGGGTGTATAATGGCAATTTACCGATAAAAGGTAAGAATACAAAGCTGATTAAACGCTTAAGTCCGGAATACTATTATTATTTAGCCAAAGCAGGTTATTGGATAAATAATCAAAACTTCCCTACCTATTTAAGCAAACGGAAGGAAACGACATATATCCAGACTTGGCATGGTACCCCTTTGAAAAAAATGCTATTTGATATAGACAATATTCAAGGAAGAGACGAGGGGTACTTAAATCGAGTGCATGGTGCAACGAGAACTTGGGATTACTTAGTATCACCAAGTCCATACGCATCCAAGGCCTTCAGAAGTGCCTTCAAATATGAAGGGGAAATATTAGAAACGGGATATCCAAGAAATGATTTGTTTTACAGGGAAGATTCTTCGATAATCGCCAAGTCAGTGATGGAGAAATTGAAGATACCAAAAGGAAAAAAAGTCATCTTATATGCTCCTACATTCCGGGATAATCAAACTTCGAAAAACAATAAATTTATTTTCGAGCTGAAATTTGATTTGGAAAGAATGAAGGAGGAACTTGGGGATGAATATATCCTGTTGTTAAGGATGCATGTTGTTATAAGTAATAATCTCAGCATCCCGAGCGAATTTGAGGATTTCGTGATAAATGTATCCAATTATTCTGATATTCAGGAACTTTACCTGATTTCTGATATATTGATTACGGATTATTCTTCAGTAATGTTCGATTTTGCTAATACTGCTCGGCCGATTTTGTACTACACTTATGATTTGGAAGATTACAGAGATAACATCCGTGGATTCTATATGGATTTTGAAAAGGAAGCACCAGGTCCGTTTTTAAAAACAACTGAGGATATTATTGAAACTATTACCAATATTGATGATATAAACATGCAATATAAAGAGAGATATGGTTTATTTAGAGAGAAGTATTGTGGAATAGAGGACGGTAAAGCTACACAGAGAATCGTGGATAAATTTTTTAATGATTGATTCCTAAAATAAAGGGTATTGTTGCTTAAGTAACTGGTGAATTTGGCTGCCTGAGTCGAAACGTCTATGTTACCTCTAGATCTATAAAAGGAGAGGAATCGTATGAATTTCTTGGTGCGTCAAAAAGCGAGGGAACTTTTAAAGAGCGGCAATATCCTTATAAAAAATAATCCTGTAAGCTTAAGAAATAAATTTTTAGGAAAAGAAAAAAAAGTCACTGTAGTCACTGCTGCATATAATGCTGAAAAATTCATCAGGAAAACGATTGAATCAGTAATAAATCAAACCATGGGCATAGATCAGATTGAATATATCATCATTGATGATTGTTCGACAGATGGCACCAATAAAATCATTCAAGAGTATACAGCTAAATATAAAAATATCTGTTCAGTCACCCTTCAAGAAAATAATGGGTCACCTGGGACCCCGAGAAACATTGGAATAGAATTGGGAACATCCAAGTATATAACTTTTTTAGATGCGGATGACTGGCTTGCCCATGATGGACTGGAAAGCCTCTATAACATCCTGGAGGAAACCGGTGATGATTATGTGGTGGGCAAAACGGTAAAAGTCGAATCCGGGTCAGAGAGTGTTATCGGTGAGTTTGCTTCCGTTAAAGAAAGAAGAAGCATCACCCCTCTGGATGTTCCGCACTTTTTTTATCATATGGGTCCAACGGCCAGGATGATGAATCTGCCTATGGTTAAAGAAAATGAAATTGGTTTTCCGAATATGAAATTCGGTGAAGATAAATGGTTTTTTACTGATGTTTTCTTTAAAGTTAAAGCTGTATCAACTACTAAAAAACCTATTTATTATGTCAATAGAACGTCGGAAAACCCCTCTTCTTTAACACGTGTCACAAATGTGTTGGACAAAAGAAAAGCGGATATTGAAATAATAAAGTATATTCAATCCAAGGATGTTGCCATTGAATTGAAAAAGGTGGCTCTTAACCGGATTTATGAGTACGATATTGTAAAAACGTTCGACAGTCAAACCTTTGTGAAGTCCAAGAATAAAGAAGATTTTATAGAAATATTAAGGGAAGCTGTCGAAACTGCGAAAAACTTGTCATATGACTTAAAGAATGAATTTAAAGTACCTATTTATAAATTGGCACTTGAATTATTCATGGAGGACCGTATTGATGATTTCATAAAGTTGTTTGAATGGTTAAAGCGAGATTCCAATAAAAAATATTATATAAAAGATGGTTTACCCTATTATGAACTTCCATTTCTGAAAGGCGAATTTCGCTTTGTCAGGATACCGATGCTTGCCCGTGCACTGGATTCTTATATTATGGATAATGTCTACCACCAAAGTTTTGAGATTTATGGTGATGATATAAACAACATAAATTCTGTATTGTTACGAGATAGAACAAGAATCGACAATGAAATCAATTGCGGAGTTCAAATAGAAGGTAATAGAGGCCATTTCACTGTTTCATTGGATGAAATTGATAAAATGGAAAAGTCCTTATTTACGTTGTTCATTCGCTACAATGATTATCAATTGGTGAATATTAAAAGGATCCTGAAAAATAAGATGACGTATAATAAAAAAAATGTAGAGTTTTATACAACAGTGGCAAATAATTTGGGACTGGCAATAAAGTCTTTGGAGTAGCTGTTAGAAGCACACCAAAAATAAGCTCTCCCTTCTATTGGGCGAGCTTATTTTTAATTCGATTTATTAATATGGTTCACTTATCATTAATCAATAAAAAGGGAGATCGGATATGTCAAATGAAAAAATACAAACCTCAAAGAGACCTTCCTTTCTATCGCTAGTTAAAAATAAGGCTAAAGCAATTATTTTAAGAGGATATAAAATGGCTTTTGAATTGGCGGGCACAGTATTGCCAGTGGACCGGAAGCTAGTTATTTTTGAGAGCTTTTTGGGCAAGCAGTATAGCTGCAATCCCCGGGCGATTTATGAATACTTGCAGAGTAACCATCCTGAATATAAAATGTATTGGAGCGTAGATAAAAGATATACAGCTCATTTCGAAGAGGCAGGCATTCCATATCTCAATCGCTTTTCATTTAGTTGGCTGCTCAAAATGACAAGAGCCCAGTATTGGGTAACGAACAGCAGGCTCCCGCTTTGGATTCCGAAGCCGAAGCACACGATCTATTTGCAAACATGGCATGGGACTCCATTAAAGAAACTTGCGGCAGATATGAATGAAGTTCATATGCCTGGAACAACGACGGATAAATATAAAGAAAATTTCCATGCCGAATCAAGTAAATGGGATTATTTAATTTCACCGAACGCTTATTCAAGTGAGATTTTTGCCCGTGCCTTCAATGTCGATGCTGCTAAAATTCTGGAAACCGGTTATCCTCGCAATGATATACTTTACAATGGGAATAATCGTGATACAATCGACTCATTGAAACAGAAGTTGGGTATACCAATAGAGAAAAGGATCGTTTTATATGCCCCAACTTGGAGGGACGATGAGTTTTATAGCAAGGGAAAATATAAGTTTGAAATAAAACTCGATCTGGATCGAATGAGACAGGAATTGGGGGAGGAGTATGTCATTTTGCTCCGTCTTCATTACTTGGTTTCCGAGAACTTGGATTTATCGGCGTATCAAGGATTCGCCTATGATTTATCCAGTTACGAAGATATTAGTCATTTGTATCTTATTTCGGATTTATTAATAACTGATTATTCCTCCGTATTCTTTGATTACGCAAATTTACAGCGTCCGATGCTTTTCTATGTATATGATATTGAAAATTACAGGGACAAGCTTCGCGGGTTTTACTTTGATTTCGAAAAGAGTGCACCTGGTTTGTTAGTCAAAACATCTGATGCGGTCATTGATAGTATCAAGACGATGAAATATGAAAATACCAATGATAACAATCATTTTCACGAGCGGTTTTGTGCACTCGAGGATGGCCAGGCTTCACGCCGTGTCGTAGAAAAAGTGTTTTTAGGAAGGTCTGTGTAATTTATGAGTTCAGCTTTGACCGTTTTAAAAGAACAAATCAATAATTTTTATATGGTAAGGCGTTTATCTGTTTATGAGATGAAAAGTGCCAACAGCAATAACTACCTGGGAGTCTTATGGGAAATCATCAATCCAATGATACAGATTGCGATTTATTGGTTTGTATTCGGATTTATAATCTTAAATCGCGGGGAAAATTTCCTTCCATGGCTGATGGCAGGGATCGTTGTCTGGTTCTTTGTGAATCCTTCGATAACCCAAACGTCCAAATCCGTCTATTCCCGACTGAATATGGTATCCAAGATGAGCTTCCCGATGAGTGTCATTCCATCGTATGTAATCTTTGCCAAGTTGTATCAGCACCTCATGCTGCTGGGAGTCATCATCATCCTATTAGGTTTTACTGGATACCTCCCTACAGTTTATATCATACAACTGCCGTATTATGTTGCCGCGACGGTCTTGCTGTTATTTTCAATTGGGTTAATCTCTTCAACATTATCAACCATCATTCGTGACGTTCATAATATAATCGTGTCCTTAATGAAAGTCTTGTTTTATTTAACACCAATCCTTTGGGTATTGGATGCTAAGGAGCACCCTATCGTACTAAACATCATGAAGCTGAATCCGCTATATTATATTGTGGAAGGGTATCGGGCTTCATTGTTGGGGGAATCATGGTATCTGATAGCGCATTGGGAATATACCCTTTATTTCTGGGCAGTCGTTATCATCTTATTTTTGATAGGTTCCTCGCTGCATGTCAGGTTTAGAGATCGCTTTGTTGACTTTAAGTAAACTGGAAGTGAGAAAAATTGGAAAAATCGGTAATTGTCAAAGATATAACGAAAAAATATAAATTATATAATAAAAACTCGGAAAAATTATTGGATCTTCTTTTGCCCAAAAGCTATGGGGAAGAGTACTTTGCTCTGAGGAATGTAAGTTTTGAAGCAGAAAAGGGCGATGTAATAGGATTTGTCGGGGTCAACGGGTCAGGTAAATCCACATTGTCCAATATTATTGCAGGCATTATCCCGCCCACGGACGGAAATGTCCAAACTAACGGGAAAACGGCTTTGATTGCCGTTGCATCGGGCCTGAATAATCAATTGACGGGCAGGGAAAACATCGAACTGAAAATGCTGATGCTCGGATTCGATAAAAATCGAATCAAAGAACTTGAGCCTGAGATCATTGAGTTTTCGGAACTTGGTAAGTTCATTGACCAACCGGTGAAATCCTACTCAAGCGGCATGAAGTCCAGGCTTGGTTTTTCCATTTCCGTGCATATCGATCCAGATATCCTGATTATTGATGAAGCCTTATCAGTCGGGGATAAAAACTTTGCCGAGAAGTGTTTAGAGAAAATGAACGAATTTAAGGCAAAGGGCAAAACGATGTTCTTTGTCAGCCATTCAATCGGTCAGATGAAGAAATTTTGCCAAAAGGCTTTATGGCTTGAATATGGAGAGTTAAAGGCATACGGTGCCATGAACGAAGTAATGCCGCAATATGAAGCATTCTTAAAAGAATATAACGCCATGTCTAAACAAGAACAGAAAAAATACCGTGAAGAACAAATGAAAAGGCGCAGTTCCGCACTGGTATGAAAGTGAAAGCAGACCCGGGCTTCGGGTCTGCTTTTTTTAGTTAAGCACTTTTTCATAAGCTTTCTCAAACCGCTCGGCAGCTGAAAGGTGGGAGTATTCGCTTTCCATTTTATATCTTGCTTTCGCAGCTAACTTTGTTGCATATTCAGGATCATTAAGCAGGTTGGAGATGGCTTGTGCAAGTGCTTCTTCACTTTTTTCCGCTACTAACAGACCATCTTCACCATCAATGAGAATCTCCTTTAAACCTCCGATTGCACTTGCGATGACGGGTGAGCGGCAACTCATCGCTTCTAAAGCAGAAATGGAAGTCGCTTCTTCCACCCCGTGGGAATGAACGCTTGGGATGAGTACGATGTCCGATGCTTCATAGAGGTTATGCATTTTCTCGAACGGCACTGAACCGAGAAAAAGTACGGAATCTGATATTTTGAGCCTGGCTGCGGTTTCCTCAAGCCGGCTTCGCTGTTCACCCGTACCTGCATAGACCAATACTGTTTCAGGATGGTTTTCCAGCACCTCCGGCAGAGCAAGAAGCGGGTAGATGACACCGTTCTTTTCCGTCATTCTTCTCGGAACGAAAAGCATCTTTTTATGTAGCGGTATTTGAAAGTCCTGGCGAGTTTGCTCCCGCTTTGCTCTTTCCGGTTTGAAAGCAGACACGTCAATGAAGTTCTTGATCGTATACGCCTCTATATGTGCCAAATGATTGATATAGTCTTTGATCCTTTGATCGACCGTCACTACTTTTGCAGCGGACTGATAAGCTTTTCTTTCTAGTTCGCGAATGATCAAATCTTCTTCACTGTCCGGAAGAAGGGCGCCCCTGCTGACTGCCTCGAATGAATAATACCCATGGACGGTTTGCACCGTCGGTATCCCGGATTCGATGGAGGCAAGCGTTGCGAAAATGTCTTGAGCGTTAATGACATCATAGTTCTTTTTCAAGGCTTTAATAGATGAAGCCAACAATTTTTGGCGTTGCCGGTCATTGAAAAGCTGGCCGCTCCCCTGTTTTACTTTATTTAATAAAAATCCTGGGGCCTGGGCGAGCATCTTCCTCTTGAAAGGGGGTAATTGAGAGAAAGATAATATGTCCACATTATGGCCCCGTGACATTAACCCCTTTTTTAACGTAGTGATATGACTCGATAGCCCTCCTTCATGAGGGTAGTTGAAAATCGTTGTGATTAAAATGTCCATAGTGGCACTCCTTCTTCTAATGCATTAATTTGATGATCTGATCCTTTTCAGCGCTTGCAGGCTGCTTACTTTAAAAAGAATGGATAATGCGAGATATAGTCCGAATACCAGCAGCGAGATGATCACTAATTCAATGATGATGGGCAACTTTAGGGTAAGCGGGTGGATCCAGAGAGCCATTCCGTAAATGACGGCTCCGATGATGGTAAGCTTGCTGCTTTCCTGAAAAACATCCCTGAAAGCGGCCTTGTCCGCTTTTGCTGTCTTCAGCCATAGGTAGACGAAAAGGTAGAGAGATTGCAGGAGCATGGAAATGCCCGATGCTAAAGCGATTCCACCTACGCCGAGATAACGTGATAGGACCCAGCTGAGCAGGACGTTAAGCAATACGGCAATCAGGCAGGAATACATCGCCACTTTCGTTTTCTTCAAGGCGTAGAAGGCGTTCATCAAATAATCCCTCAGTGCAAAGAACGGGAGGCAAGCTGAATAAAAGATGAATGCCCTATAAGTCATTTCGGTTGCTGAAGCATCGAAAGCCCCGCGTTGGAAAGCCAGAGTGATTAAGCCGTTTCCGCTGATTAACATGACGACCATGAACGGAATCGCTAAAAATAACAGCGATTTCAACCCTTTTAAGGTCAAATTAAGGAAAGATTGATAGCCTATAAGCGCGCGCTCGACGATTGAAGGGTACAATACGGTAATCAGCGGCGTGAGGACAATGCTTAATGGCAGCCACAGCAGGCGATTCGCATAGTTCAGGGCCGATACGCTTCCGGTTTCGAGCGAGGTCGCAATAATCCGATCGACGACACTATTCAACTGGATCGCCAAAGCGGCGATAATGATTGGATAAAAGGTGTACAGTGTTTGTGCGATCTGCCGTTTATGAGGCAGGAAAGAGACGATGGGCCGGATTCCGTACTGCTTCAATGATGGGTATTGGATAAGGAACTGGCTTGCTGCTCCGAACACAAACCCCCAAGCCAACCCTTCAATCCCAAACGGAGCAGCGAACAGAATGGTGGCTGCGATAATTACCGTGTTTTGTGCAGTTGAAGTGAGTGCCGGCAGAATAAAACGCTTATTCGCATTGAGGACCCCCGTCGCCATGTAAGAAAGCGTGAAAAATAGTAAACTTGGCAGCATGATCCGGGTAAGTGAATCCGTCAGGGCCAGCTCCGAATCAGAGAAACCCGGGGCCGTCAACATGACGAGCGGCTTTATGAAAATCATGCAGGCAATGGTCATGACTGCGGCTACCAGCATAAAGAAAGAACCTAAAACACTGATGAATTCATCAGCTTTCAACGGGTTATCCGCCTTCTTTTCCAAGTAAATGGGAATAACGCCGGCCTGAAGACCGCTGCCGAGAGCCGTAAAAAGAATGGTTGGTATGAGGCTTGCCACGAAAAAAACATCAGCCATCGATGATGCCCCGAAATAGGCGGCTATGATAGATTCCCGCCCGAATCCCAGGACTTTTCCAATGGCTGCAATAATGGTGACGAGCCCGACCGATTTAATGACATGTGAAAGAGTAGGCATATTTTCAATCCTTTAAAATGATGTCCTTCTGTAAACAGAATCCTAAACAACTATAAAATATCAGCGTAAACGTTTTATCTTCGAGAATATTGTAGAAAAGTCCTGCTAATAATGCGGCCAACATCAAGCAGATGGTGAACGCTGCCAAAGTGCCATTTCCCGATTTCAGGATTGTACGGCAGGTGAAAAAGATGAATGCAAGAACCGCAAGAAAGCCCAGCATACCAGTTTGGACCAAAATCTGGATATATTGATTATCGGTATACATCCTTTCACCAATTTGGTATTCCTGATAAATTGGTGAGGAAAAGGATAGTGTGGCAGAATCTCCGAAGGTTGCTAACCCTGTACCGATTATCGGGTGTTCTTTGAAAATTTCAATTCCTTTGATCAGGACATATAACCGGCCCCACTCTGTACTCTGGTGCAGAGTCTTATCAGAGAACATATCTGAAAAACGATTGGAGAGGGCATTTTCGCGTTCAGCAGAGGGGGTGCTGCCGATTATCACATTTTCCATGGGAATCGATGCGGATACCTCCACTTTACTTGATGCAAATAAAACTGGGTAATAAATAAGAAGCAGGCCGAGACAAAATGCTCCTGCAGCATATTTGAGAAATGGTTTATTTCTGGTCCATATTATAAAGACAAGCGCCGCGAACCCGAATGCAATCATCGTGCCCCGTGAATAGGTAAGCAGTAACGTTCCGGAAAGCAGGATGGCAGCGAGAAAGACGATCCATTTATATTTTTTCAGCGACTGAAATAGAAAGAAACTAAGGAATAACTGGATGCTTAAGAATAAGGCGAATACATTGGGATTGGCAGGTGCTCCATAAATCCTCATCCGGTTTATTGGAGAAAGATTCCACATTTCCCATGAGTGTGGAAGCAGGATCGTGCGTAAAAAGATTTTCTCCACTATGCCATGCAGGCAAAGTAACATTGTAAATATTAGGATAACCTTCAAAAAGCGAAAGATATCCTTTCTTTCTAGATTTAATTCACCGATAATGTAAAGAAGCAAGAATGTAATAAGCAATGCACGAAGTTCAAATAGGATGGGGAGGATTCCCACTCCGTTCATGAGTGCAGCTGCGGCGCCAATTAAACAAAACAACCAAAATGGGGCAGTAAAATGATATTTCGAAAATTGCCATTCGTCCTTTTTGAATCTTTCAATAAGCAA
Source organism: Peribacillus sp. NPDC096447 (assembly GCF_044762725.1). Classification (NCBI taxonomy): domain Bacteria; kingdom Bacillati; phylum Bacillota; class Bacilli; order Caryophanales; family Bacillaceae; genus Peribacillus; species Peribacillus sp. NPDC096447. The sequence goes on along the minus strand of NZ_JBIWEV010000004.1, from coordinate 314,591 downwards.
AGAAATGAATAAGGTGAGGATGATCAGGTCACCTGTATAGGTTAAGCCGCTATTCAGTTCCATCAATAAGGGACGGGCAGGGAAATAAATGAATAGAATTAATAACAGGTTTTTTTTATTTATACCGATAAAAACGAGCATCAACGCCGTTGCCATGTAACCGGCGATAGGGTGAGGCACTGCCGATGGGACGAGCAGGCACAGTAATAGAATGGGTAATGATTGTTTTTCTATAAACTTCAATTGATTAACCACCTTTGAATCAAAATCACGTTCTATTATGTGTATGAAAAAATTTCTTGAATAATACCCCACCCTTTAGATGTATAGTACATATGAAAGGCTGAAGTGAAATGACAGAAAAGTTTGTTGAGATACTATCCATACCATTCATTGATAGCAATATGGATGAATTCAAGAATGGAATGATATATCCAAGATTGATGAATCAGGAAAAAACGTTTGTCGTTACGGCAAATCCGGAAATAGTTGAGTATGCAAATGAACATCAGGATTATAAAGACATCATTTTATCGGCTGATTACATCACTCCTGATGGCGTTGGTATTATTATGGCCTCTAAATGGCTAAATCAACCTTTACAAGAGCGGATTACAGGATTCGACTTGATGAATGAATTATTTCGGGTCGCTGATGAAAAAGCGCTGAAGGTATACCTGCTTGGAGCGGAGGAAAACGTGATTGAAGCAGCGGCCCTGAAAGTAAAAGAACTATACCCGGCTCTCGAGTTGGTCGGATACAACCATGGTTACATTGATATCAAGGATGATACCCTGCCTAAGTCGATAGCGGAACTTGAACCTGACATCATTTTGACTGCATTGGGGTTCCCTAGGCAGGAAAAATGGGTTTCCAGGCACTATGCATTATTCAATAAGGGGTTATTCATGGGAGTTGGGGGAAGCTTTGATGTCCTGGCGGGTAAGGTGAACCGCGCCCCGGTTTTCTGGCAAAAGATGCGTCTTGAATGGTTGTACCGACTTATCCAGCAACCTTCACGGTGGAAACGGATGCTTGCGCTGCCAAGATTCGTATTAAAGGTTAGGCGGTTGAGGAAATCGGTGCAGCGTTCCTGAACATAAGGAGTGGACTGGATGAGGATCTTGCATTTAAACGCCGGTAATGAAACCGGAGGCGGTATGTTTCATATTATGTCCTTACTGAACCAATTGAATAAAGAGGAGTGTTTGCTTGGTTTATTTGAAGATGGTGAACTTTACCGGCGGGCCATGTCCTCCGGGATACAAACCGAACTTTTCAAGCAACATTCCAAATATGACCTTTCAATTTTGAAACCTTTACGGGACTTTATCCGTCTAAATAATATAGACATCATCCATACACATGGTCCTCGGGCGAATATATATGGTGCCTTTATAAAGCGCCTCATTAAATGCCCTTGGCTACTTACTGTTCACAGTTCACCCCAACATGATTTTTTGGGGCAGGGTGTAAAAGGGAAAATTTTTACGGGCCTTCATGTAAGGTCATTTCAATATGCCGATCATATACTGGCAGTTTCCGACCGCTTTAAGCAGGACTTGATTGACCAAGGAATCCATTCGTCCAAAATAACAAAGATCCTAAACGGAATTGACTTTGAAAAGGAATTGCCTTTCCCGTTTAAAAGGGAAGATTTCGGGTTTGGGCAAGAGGATTTCATCATCATCATGCCAGCAAGGCTGGAACGTGTGAAAGGTCATGAATTTGCTTTTGCGGCATTAAGTGAAGTGGTATCGGAATTCCCCCATGTAAAGCTGCTGCTTGCAGGGGACGGGAGCAGGAGATCGGCTTTGGAAGAGATGGTCACGGAAAAGGGATTATCCGATCACGTGCAATTTTTAGGGTATCGTGAAGATTTAGATCGAATTTACCCATTGGGGGACATCACACTATTGACTTCCTTAAGTGAAAGTTTTCCACTGGTTTTACTTGAGGGGGCAAGATCGGGTCTTCCGGCAATCACAAGTGATGTCGGCGGTGTACAGGAATTGATTCCCGATCGGAGCAAGGGCTGGATTACGGATATCGGCAATGTCGAACAGCTGAAATTGGCCATCTGCAATGCTTTAGAATTAAAAAAATCCGGGGACCTGACAAAGATAGGGACGGATTTACAAAAATTTGCAAAAAACAACTTTTCTATAGAGATTTTAGCCAATAACGTATATAATGTTTATTTGAGGATGAAAAATTAAAATAAGCATTTATATATAGGTTTTCTTATAGATCGTTACGGGTATTAGATTTTTAGTTGAATTGAGGTGGTTCTTGATGTTCTTGATGTTAATAGGGGCCTTGTTGATAGCCTTTCTATTATCCATTTTTTTGACTCCTTTTGTCGGAAAGCTGGCCTTTAAGTTAGGAGCTACCGATAAACCGAATGAGCGAAAAGTGCATAGTAAAATTATGCCGCGCATGGGCGGTTTAGCTATATTTTTGAGTTTTTTCATTACCTTCATTACCTTCATTACCTACTTGCTTTTCATGAATGAATTTGGGGAGCAGCTGCCCCTTTACATGAATGATTTTGGGGAGCAGCTGCCCCTTTACATGAATGATTTTGGGGAGCAGCTGCCCCTTCTCGTGGGAGCCCTTGTCATCATTTTGATCGGGATGGCTGATGATATTTTTGAATTAAGAGCTGCACCCAAATTCCTGGGCCAGGTTTTGGCAGCCCTCATCATCGTATTATGGGGCGGTCTTGAAGTGAAATTCATCAATTTGCCGTTCTTTACCGATACACTTGAATTTGGTGTTTTAAGTATACCGATCACCATTTTGTGGATTGTCAGCATCATTAATGCAATCAACCTGATAGATGGACTGGATGGTCTTGCAGGCGGTGTTTCAACGATCGCATTAGTGACAATTGCAACAATGGCCCTCATTAAAGGGGACCTGTTTGTTGCCATGGTCGCATTGATCGTGATTGGAAGCACTCTTGGCTTTTTGAAATATAACTTTCATCCGGCAAAGATCTTCATGGGAGATACAGGCGCATTATTCTTAGGTTACATCATTGCCGTCCTGTCCCTGCTAGGGTTTAAAAACGTTACCATGATTTCTTTGATCGTACCGATCATCATTTTGGGTGTTCCCATTTCGGATACATTTTTCGCGATCATCCGCAGGGTCGTCAATAAACAGCCGATCTCGGCTGCTGATAAATCCCATTTACATCATTGTTTGATAAATTTAGGATTCACTCATAAACAGACGGTCTTGCTCATTTACGCTTTAGCTGCTTGCTTTGGCTTAGCGGCCATAATCTTTTCATTTGCAACGATGTGGGGAGCATTGATCCTAGTAACGGGACTCCTGCTGATCATAGAAATTTTTGTGGAGAAAATTGGTTTGGTCAATTCAAACTATCAGCCGTTGCTCAAGATGCTCAACTTTAAAAACAAGCCATGATTGTTTTGGAAATAGATTGCTAGATTAGCCAATTTATATGAAAAGCCACCAGCCGTTTAAAATAGCGGCAGGTGGCTTTTTTGCTCCTAACTGAATGGGGCGCAAAGATAACAAAAAAGGAAACCCCCACTCATGACGAGTGGGGGTTTCACTTTATTCTTGTATTTGTGATTGAACCGCTTCAGTTTGATTGCCTTCAGCTGGTCCCAGGTTCAAGTGGGATTGAAGCAACAGCTTAGTGTTCGCTAATGATGTTTCGTTCAGCTGATAATAATAGGTTCCGTTAATGGTAGAATCCTGACCTTCAAGTTTGATGGTTTCAAGATTGAGGCCTTTATCGGTAGTTACATATTTTATGAAACCTCTCATTTGTGAGAATTGAAGGTTCGTTGTCATATTGTCACCGACAGCTTCCATTACATCTGTATATTTGGTTAGTGATCCAGCCGAGGTTGCTTTGGCAATGATGGCTTTCAGGACTTCCTGCTGACGCTCACCACGTTGGATATCACTGTCCTTTTTACGTGTCCGTGCAAACGCCAATGCTTCTTCACCATCAACGGTCTGTAATCCTTCTTCGAGATGGATGGCATTCTTCTTGTCATGTGAATCGATTTCATACATTTCATAAGGGACGTCGACTTCGATGCCATTCAATGAATCTACGACATCGATGAAAGCATTAAAGTTCATGCGGACATAATAATCGACAGGGACATCGAGTAACTCCTCTACTGTGTCCATCGTCGCTTTTGGTCCGCCGGCTGCATGGGCCGCGTTGATTTTCGTGGTTACGCCTTTGGCTGGCACGTACACATATGAATCACGTGGAATGCTTAATAGTTTTATAGATTTTTGATCTTTATTGAATGTGGCCAGCATTAAAGCATCCGAACGGGAATTTCCTTTTAAGTCACGGTCCTTACTATCATCGATTCCTATGAAAAGGATCGAGAAATTATCTTCGAGCGGGTCGATCGCTTCACTTCGCTTTGCTGATGCTTCCACGGGGTCATAGGAATCATTGAAAACATTCTGGGCTTTCATATACAGGGTTGCAGCATACGTAGAAGCACCGAGACCGAGTACAAGCAGGGGAACGAGCAATAACCAAAGCCTCTTTCGCCTTTTTTTCTTTGTTTTTTTAATTTTATAAACACGCCTAGTAGTAGACATCTTTTCTTCTCCTTTTAAATAACGAACATCAGACATATATCGCTATTTTTCGAATCCTGCAGTTTATATTTCGTCATTTATTACACCTAATTTTACAATGATTTAATAAATTCGTAAAATAAATATTTCTTTTCAATTATATTACAGCATAAAAAAGGAAAAATATGCAGGAGTATATCAGGCGAATTCCTCTTCCAAATAAAGCATTTCTTCCTCAGTGATGTGGCCTTGGCCATTTGTCAGCTCTGTAATCCAAGCGGTATATGTCTCTTTTTGTGTTTCCTCAACATATACAAGGATATTGACCTGATCAAGGTACTGAATTTCCTTTATTTGATAAATGGAAGATCGCAATTCGTTTTCCAATTTTCCAAGCCAGGTATAGTCGACGGTTGTCGAAATGACCCGCATTAGTTTTCTAATGACCACACCAGTGGTATTTATTCCTTCTGAAGTCGCTTTGCTGTATGCGCGAATGAGACCGCCAGCACCAAGTTTGATGCCGCCGAAATACCGTGTGACCACAACAACGGTGTCTTTCAGTTCTTTTTTCTTAAGCACTTCTAAGATAGGGACGCCTGCCGTTCCGCTTGGTTCCCCATCGTCGAGGGCTTTTTGGATTTGGTTTTGTTCCCCGATCACATAGGCTGAACAATTATGTGTGGCATCTTTGTGCTTTTTCTTGATTTCCTGGATAAAGGCCTGTGCGGCATCCTCGGTTTCGACCCGGGCGATGTGGGAAATAAAACGGGATTTTTCAATGACGATTTCGTGTTCGCCGCGACCTGCCACCGTTAAATATTGAGTGAGCATTGCTATTCCACCTTCGTACTTCCTATTAGTTGATTTATTATAAGGCTTTGCGGAAAAAGTGGCAATGACGATTCATTTACAAACAGCATGTGTAAAGAAACTTTAATATAAGATAAAGCTGTACGTGTTATAATTAATTTCATTGCCTGTTATTGTTATTAGCTGGTCATATATGCTTAAAAGAATAACATTGTAGGAAAAACATGAGTTCTGTGCCATTATCCTGGCTTTACCTTAACGTGTCCTCTCATTTCAAGGATTTTGCCATTTAATAAATGCATCTGTTTCATATGATAATCAATGGAAGGGAATATCCCATTTGATTGAAAAGGATAATATGTATTAGGATAATAGAAATGGCTTTCTGCCTTTAAAAGGCAGACTTAATGGCCGGAATATGAGATGTATAGTAAATATGTACATTTTATGGAAATCATAAAAGGAAATTAACGTATTTTTAATCTTTTTTTGGTACAATATGTTCATGAAGGTTACTTCATACAAAAGTTTCCTGGAATTTAACCATTCATGAAAAAGGAAAAGGAATTTTTTCCATATACATAGTCTTTAAGACAATAAATTGTTTAAGTCTTTTGGTAAGTGGAGGGATCTTAATGTCCATAAAAAAGGTTGATGCTAAAGCATTGGACAAGATCTTAGAAACAATGGTGAGCACCGTTAGTGAAAGTAAGGATGAAGTCTTTGATATCGGCGAACAATGCCGAAAGGATTTCGAGTCATTATCAAGAGAGCTTGATGATGTGAAAATCAGGGTTGCCATTGTGATAACCGACAGCGATGCACTGGATTCAAAAGCCAGGTTTGCTCGAAAAAGGCTTTCAGAAGTCAGTATGCACTTCAACCATTTTTCTGAAGAACAGGTGCGGGATGCTTATGAAAGGGCACATAAGCTGCAAGTCGATCTACAAATTAACCGGCAATTGGAGAAAGAGCTCCGTAATCGCCGGGATGAGCTTGAGTTAAGGTTAAGGGGTTTACAGCAGACGATCGATAAAGCGGTGCATCTCGTCTCGCAAATATCGGTAGTACAGAATTATTTGACACAGGATCTTAAATTTGTCGGGGAAGCACTTCAAGAAGCGAAACGCAAACAGGACTTCGGCCTGAAAATAATCGAAGCCCAGGAGCAGGAACGTAAAAAGCTCTCACGTGAAATTCATGATGGTCCGGCGCAAATGCTGGCAAACGTCATGATGCGCTCAGATCTGATAGAACGAGTGCAACGGGAGAGAGGTCCTGATGAAGCGTTAGTGGAAATCCGCAGTTTAAAGGTCATGGTAAGGAATGCTTTATATGAGGTGCGCAGAATCATCTATGACCTTCGTCCTATGGCACTTGATGATTTAGGACTAGTTCCTACCCTCAGAAAGTACCTGCAAACGACGGAAGACTATAATAATGGCGTGAATCTGAATTTCGTCAACCTTGGGCAGGTCAAAAGGCTTCCTTCCGATATGGAGGTCGCTTTATTCAGGCTGGTTCAAGAGGCAGTACAAAATTCATTGAAGCATGCGGACCCAAAACAGATTCAAGTTAAACTGTCCATTTCCAAGGAGATGGTGACCGTCGTCGTCAAGGATGATGGAAAGGGGTTTGACTCTTCGATTCAAAAAGAAGGTTCATTTGGTTTGGTAGGAATGAGAGAAAGAGTCGAGCTGCTGGAAGGTGAAATGACGATAGATTCACAACCAGGGGCAGGCACTTTAGTATTTATACAAATTCCCTACCATATATAAACTATAGAGAATAGACATTTTAAATAGAAACTAGGAGGAAGAAGCCGTTGAAGACTAGTATCATCATTATCGATGACCATCAGCTTTTCCGTGAAGGCGTAAAGCGCATTTTAGATTTTGAATCATCATTTGATGTTGTTGCCGAGGGTGATGACGGAAGCGAAGCTATGGATCTCGTTGAAACACATAAACCTGATGTTGTTATCATGGATATCAACATGCCGAACATGAATGGGGTCGAAGCGACAAAAATGCTCGTGAACCGATACCCTGAAACAAAGGTCATCATCCTTTCCATTCATGATGATGAAAACTACGTACAGCACGCATTGAAAACAGGAGCACAAGGCTATCTGTTGAAAGAAATGGACGCAGATGCGTTGATTGATGCTGTGCGTGTAGTAGCTGAAGGCGGCTCATACCTTCATCCGAAGGTGACCCATAACTTAGTTAAAGAATATCGCCGCTTGGCAGCTGAAGAGGGTGCTGATCGTGATTCCGTACATACAATAGAAATCAGGAGGCCGCTTCACCTATTGACTCGACGCGAATGTGAAGTGCTCCAACTTTTAGCGGATGGGAAAAGTAACCGTGCCATCGGTGAAACTCTATATATCAGTGAAAAAACAGTCAAGAACCATGTAAGTAACATTCTTCAGAAGATGAATGTGAATGACCGTACACAAGCGGTTGTCCTAGCTATTAAAAACGGCTGGGTAGAAGTGAAGTAATTAAAACGATCGATAAGTCCGGCTCTTCAGATTCCGCAATGCGTGCTGAAGGGCTGGATTTTTTTGTTGGAAGGATGACTAACTGGATTCATATTTTTGGTAATGCAGAAAGCAATTTAATGCAAAAAAAGGCATTTTCAGATAGAATGGTGAGTATGATATGAAGTAAATTTTTATAAGGATGGTACTATTATGAAAACCGCAGTCGTAACAGATAGCACTGCATATATACCTGAGGAAATGCGTGATCGTTTACATATACATATGATGCCGCTTAATGTCATTTTTTCCAATGAAGCTTACCGGGAGGAAGTTGATATCACTGCGGATGAGTTTTATGAGGAAGTAAAGAGGCAGGAGAAATTGCCGACCACTTCACAGCCTCCAATAGGGAAGTTTGTCGAGAAGTTCGAAGAGCTGCAAAAAGAATATGATGATGTTATTTCCATTCATTTATCGAGCGGCATCAGCGGAACGTTTCAAGGAGCGGTATCGGCGGGTGAAATGGTCGAGGGAATTAAGGTTCATGCCTTTGATTCGGAGATCAGCTGCATGGTACAAGGGTTTTATGTGATCGAGGCGGCAAAGATGGCACTTGATGGTAAAAGTGCAGAAGAAATCATGGTCAGGCTTGAAGAGATGAAGCCATCGGTCAGGGCATACTTCATGGCAGATGACCTTTCCCATCTGCAGCGCGGGGGACGCTTAAGCAGTGCCCAAGCATTGATTGGCAGTTTGCTTCAAGTGAAGCCGGTTCTCCATTTTGTTGATAAGGTCATCGTCCCATTCGAAAAAATCCGTACAAGAAAAAAAGCGATGAAACGGATTGCTGATTTTCTTGGAGAAGACGCGGAGAGCGGCGAGAAATATAAAGCCGTCATTATTCATGCAAAACGGGAAAGTGAAGCTAAAGACTGGAAAGCAGAACTTGAAGCCCGGTTCCCGAATGTCGAGTTCGACATCAGCTACTTCGGTCCAGTAATCGGAACTCATCTGGGCGAAGGCTCGATGGGGATGGGCTGGTATAAATTTTAATCCATAACGCCTTTCCTAAGTGGAAGGTGGTTTTTTATGAAGCAAAAGGGAATTCGGAAGTAAAAAGCGAATGATAAGGAGGAGCGTAATATATCAAGAAAAGGAGGTTGCAGTTTGGAAAAAATGAGTATTTCCCCGCCTTATTCCCCGGAACTTCAGAACCATCTCACCGGAAAACATCTTTTGGCATTCGAAATCCCCTTCTCTCAAGAACTCCTCGCAGAGCACCTCAAGAATGGGTATGTCTCGGAAACTTGCGGCGTGCAATCCGGGAACGGCAATTATCACTGTGTACGCTGCGGTAACAAAGATCAAACTTTGTTTTATACTTTCCCTTGCAAGATTTGCGATCAAGATTGCACTTACTGCCGCTCATGCATCATGATGGGACGTGTCAGTGAATGTGCAAAGCTATATAGGTGGACCGGACCCGGCATTCAGTTTAAGATTCCTGACATTGTGATGAGGTGGGAAGGCACTTTATCGGAAGGTCAACAAACTGCCTCCGACCGTGTCGTTGAAGTCGTAAACGGAAAAGGTGAACTCCTGGTATGGGCTGTATGCGGGGCAGGAAAGACGGAGGTCCTATTCCCGGCGATTGAGGCAGCCTTGCATGCCGGGAAACGGATTTGTTTGACAACACCCCGTACCGATGTCGTTCTCGAACTATCCCCAAGGTTAAAAAAAGCCTTTCCTGCCATTGAAGTCGCGACCCTCTATGCCGGCAGTGCCGATCGACATGGATTTTCGCCACTAACCGTTTCCACGACACATCAGCTTTTCCGTTTTATTGAAGCTTTCGATGTCATCATCGTTGATGAAGTCGATGCGTTTCCCTACTCAATTGATGATTCGCTGCATTATGCGGTCAATAAATCAAAAAAAGTTTCTGCGGCAACCATCTACTTGACCGCCACACCTTCGAAACGGATGCAGCGGCTATACCGCAGCGGCAAATTGAAAGCCGTCATAATCCCGGCCCGTTATCATCGTCAGCCAATCCCTGTCCCTGAAATGAAGTGGAGCGGCAATTGGCAAAAACGCTTTCTTCAAAAAAAGATTCCCCCCGCAATCAATGGATGGGTAAGTGAACGCCTTAAGCAGAACATCCCCTTCCTCTTGTTTTTTCCAAGCATTGAAGTGATGGAGCAGGTCATTCCGCTGTTTCAAATGCTGTCCCCAAAATTAACGATTGTCCACTCCCGGCACCCTGATCGAAAGGAAAAAGTAATGGCACTAAGAAATGGATTGATTCCAGGATTACTGACCTCGACCATCCTCGAACGCGGCGTGACTATTGAGAGGTTGGAGGTAGCCGTGATCGGTGCTGAACATGAAGTGTTTTCTGATAGTGCCCTCGTTCAGATTGCCGGCAGGGTAGGGAGAAGCTTTGCTAATCCTGCTGGGAAGATCACCTTTTTTCATTACGGTAAAAGTAAAGCGATGGTCGAGGCGGTTCACCATATACAAATGATGAATAAAGATGCCGCGAAAAGGGGGCTGCTCTATGAATAGATGTCTTGTTTGTGATGAAGGACTGAAGCAGGCATTGACATGGAGGAGCTTGCTTAAGCAGGCCGAGGCAAGAGCAATCTGCGCAGGATGTGAGGGGAAACTTAATAGGATTACCGGAGAAACATGTACAATGTGTTCAAGGGAGCTTGGTGGGGTTCATATTAACGGTGACCTCTGTCTGGATTGTTCAAGATGGGAAAGGAATAAGGAATGGCGCGGCTATTTGTCGAAGAACATATCGCTATTTCATTATAATGAATACTTAAAAGATATTATTGCTAAATATAAGTACCGTGGGGATTATGCATTAGCTGAGGTTTTCGTCCCTTTTTTGAAAGAAGGGTTAAAGGATATGGAGTTTGACCTGGTAACGGTCATCCCGCTTAGTCATGAACGGCTTAGGGAACGTGGATTCAACCAGGTACAGGCAATGGCAGACCTTCTTGGACTTCATACGGTTGAGATCTTAACAAGAATCCATACGGAAAAACAATCAAAAAAATCACGTCAAGAGAGGATGTCATTACCGCAGGTTTTTCAGGTCATGCAATCAGATTTGCTGGAGCATAAATCAATTTTGATCATCGATGACATTTACACGACAGGCACAACTCTCAGGCATGCAGCCAAAGCCTTGATAATGTCTGGGGCCAAAGAAGTATCATCCATCACCCTTGCTAGGTGAAACAGCTTATTTTATTAAAACATCCTAAAGTATCGCCGGTATTATTCGATATATACAGTACTGAAGAATAATCGCTGTGATGGTGAAGGAGGGGCCTCGATGGAAGTATTCAACTGTCCAAGCTGTAATTCGTTATTCGTTATGACGAAATTCCGTGATGTATGCGATGCCTGTTATAAAGAAGAAGAAGACCAATATGATAAAGTGTATGCATATATTCGCAAGAAAATAAATAGAACGGCGTCCATGATGCAGGTGGTTAAGGACACCGGCGTTGAAGAAACGTTAATTATTAAATTTGTGAGAACAGGAAAGCTGAGAATTTCGCAGTTTCCCAATCTAGGAATTCCATGTGAAAAGTGCGGCGCTAACATCAAGATCGGAAGGCTATGCGGCAAATGCAGCGATTCATTCGTTACCGATTTGCAGGCATTTGAAAATGAGGAAAAGCGCCTGACTGAAATTCAAGGAAATGATAAAAAAAATACGTACTACATGAAGGATGATCAAAAAGGATAAATCATGGAAACATGATGCGGTATTTGTTAAAATATTCGATATTGAGAACAAGATTCGACAATGGGTGTCGAAGGAAGATTGCCCGAAACAATTAAAGAAATCCATTCCTTGTCGATAATAACGATAGGGAGAATAACACAGTCCAGAACCATTTCATGTGTTAAGGAATCGAAACATTATGGGATTTATAAAATCGACCGAAGGAGAGGATCTGGAATATGAAAATCAATAACGTCGGTATGACAGGTGTTAACCCTTATAATCTTCAAGCCAATAAAACGGGGAATATCAAAGAAACCAAGGTCAAATCCTCGGATAAAGTTGAAATTTCTTCAGCGGCAAAAGAAATGCAGCAATCATCATCGATTCTTGCTGCAAGACAAGCAAAAGTGGATGAACTGAAAATCCAAGTTGAAAAAGGAAATTATAAATTGAATGCACAAGCAACGGCTAAGGGTCTCATCGATTTTTACCGGAAATGAATTTTCAATGAAAAAGCTTGAATGAAGTGGACGGAGTTATTTTCCGTCCTTCATTTATGAGTGGAGGAGGCAGCAAAATGTCTGAACGGAACATTATCGAATCGCTTGAAAAATTGATAAAGCTTCATAAAAGCTTCAATCAATTGGCGATAAGAAAAACGGCCATTTTGAAAGCAAATGATACCGAGGCGATTAGTGCCCTGCTGATTTCGGAACAAAAGCATATTAAAGCGATCAGTCAAACGGATAAGGAAAGAGGAAGGGCAGTCGAGGAATTTCTTGCAGCCAATGGAACGGCGGGACAGCCTTCCTCCATCCATACCGTAACGGAACTGACGGGACCAGAAGAAACGGAAATCCTTGAAATGCTAAAAGCGGAATTGATTGATGAGGTGGCAAAGCTGAAGGAGCGGAACGGTTTAAATCAGCAATTGATCTATCAGTCCCTTCAATTCATCAATCTCTCTTTGGATATGCTGAGGCCGCAGAACCAGAATCTGAATTACGGGGATTCGGTAAAGAAAACGGCCAATATCGGCATGGGAATGTTTGATTCCAAAGCATAATAAGCAGAAAAAAGATGGAGGTGCGAGCAAATGATTTCAAGCTTTATGGGACTTGAGACTGCCAAACGCGGATTATCCACCTCTCAAGGGGCCTTGTATACAACAGGAAATAACGTGGCCAATGCCAATACATTAGGATATTCAAGACAGCGGGTCAACCTGGTCCAGACGTCGGGCTTTCCTACTGTCGGTTTGAACAGCCCGCGCGTTGCCGGCCAAATCGGGACAGGGGTGGCAGCTGAAACGGTTCAGCGGATCCGGGACAGTTTTCTGGACGCACAATACAGGACACAAAGTAATAAAATCGGTTATTACGGGGCCATGAGCGAATCCCTGACGAAAATGGAAGGCGTCATGAACGAGCCGACCGACAGCGGATTAGCCGCCACGATGGAGAAGTTCTGGAATTCCCTGCAGGGGCTGACGGCGAATGCGGAAAACTCCGGGGCACGTGAGGTCGTTGCCTCGACGGGCGTCATGGTCGCGGATACCCTGAACTACTATTACAACTCGCTTACGAACGTTCAAACGGATATCGGCAATCAGATAAACGTCAAAGCGAACGAAATCAATACGCTCATCAGCAGTATTGATCAGCTTAACCAACAGATCAGCAAAGTGGAGCCGCATGGTTATATCCCCAATGACCTTTACGATAAACGTGATGTACTCGTGGACAATCTCTCGCAGCTTGTCAGCATTAAGGTGAATAATGTCATTCCGGCGGATTACGGCAGAGCAAGCGATGTGGCCACAGGGCTATACAACATCGAATTGATGCAAGAAGACGGTTCGTCTTTTGTGCCGCCCATCAATCTAGTCAGTGTTAACCAAACCGGGATGGTGGGAACTTCGAAAGTTGAAGTTAGCCATGATAAAACAGGTATGGTGGACGGATTGAAGTTTGGTTCGAAAACATTGACGGATTACAATTTCTCCGGAGAACTGTCCGGTCTGATCAACAGCTTTGGCTATAAGAAGGCTGATGGCACAATCGGCGGTGCTTATCCTGATATGCTGAAAAAGCTCGATAATATGACGGCGGCTTTTGTGAATGAGTTCAATGCCATCCATAAACAAGGTTATGCCCTAGGTGATGATAACACTTCCACATTGAACTTCTTTGAACTTGAACCTGGTAAAAGTGCCGCCCAAAGCATCAAGGTGAATGGTGAAATCATTAAGGACCCCACAAAAATTGCCGCAGGCGGAAAAAGCGGAGGGGCATCGGGTGATAATGAAAACGCCAAACTCCTGGCTGACCTTAAAAAGAAGGCGTTCAGTGAGTACTCGACTAAAGGCCAAAACTCCGATGAATTGACGGGAAGCTTCGACACCTATTATTCCGGTATTATCGGAAAGCTTGGTGTGGATTCCCAAAGCGCCCAAAAGAACCTTTCCAACTCTGTCGTGCTTGCTGCCTCAGTCAATCAAAATAGGGAGTCTGTCAGTTCCGTATCCCTTGATGAAGAAATGACGGACATGATCAAATTCCAGCAGGCATACAACGCATCTGCAAGAATGATGACGATGATGGATGAAATGCTCGATAAAATCATAAACGGAATGGGTACAGTAGGCCGATGATAGGAGGAGACGAATATGCGGGTAACGCAATCGATGCTAACCAATAATATGCTGAGCAATTTAAGCAGCAGTTACGAAAAGATGTCCAAGCTGCAAGAGCAGGTTTCTTCTCAAAAGAAGTTCTCCAAGCCATCCGATAACCCTGTTGCGGCCATGATGGGAATGGGGTACAGGACAAACCTCAATCAAATAGGGCAGTATCAAAGTAACATTGCCGAGGCGACCAATTGGATCGACAGCACGGATGATGCCATTACTGAAAGTGTTTCCGCCCTGCAGCGGATTCGTGAATTAACCGTTCAAGGCAGCAATGGCACGTATGAAGGGGAACAACTTAAAACAATTACTGAAGAAATTAAACAATTAAAAGAACATCTCATAACTCTTGGAGACACACAGATTGGCGGGAAGTATATTTTCAACGGCCAGGATACGAATGTGAGACCGTCGTCCATTAAAGATGGGAATGGAAATACCGTGTATGGCACGGGGGACATAAACCTTGAAGTGTTTTCGGGGATTTCCCTTAAAATCAATACGGACGGTTCCAAGATTTTTGGTGATGCACTAGCTGCCGGCGGAAGCATCGACAAGACAATCGAGGCACTCGAAAACGGCGGGGACGTGAGCGGCACACTGGAAGGACTTGACGCAACGATAAATACGTTCTTAGGCATGCAGGCACAGGTTGGCGCAAGGCAAAATCGGATTGAGCTGATGACGGACCGTCTCAAGCAGCAGGAGGTTTTTGCCACTGAAATCCTTTCGAAAAATGAGGATGTCGATATCGAAAAGGCGATCATGGATTTGACGACCCAGGAAAGTGTCCATAGTGCTGCTTTAAGCATCGGAGCAAAGATCATGCAGCCGAGTTTATTGGATTTTCTTCGCTAAGCTATTCTTAAATGGATAGCTTTTTTCTATAAGGAGTGTTGATGATGCAGATTCCGCAAATTAGATTGCAAACTATCCCAATGAAGATTGGATTGAATATAGAACAGCCTGTACAGCAAATCGAACAGAAGGCAGCGGTCCAATCCATTCAACAGCCGCAAGCGATCCTCGAGATTCAAACGACCCCAGGCAAGCTGACGATCGATCAGTCAAAAGCAAGGGAAGACATGGATTTGAAAAGCCTCTCGGTAAGAGTCGATGAATTTGCGCAGCAGGGATATCAGGATTGGCTGGCGGGTATGGCAAGACGTGCCCAGCAGGGAACTGAGCTAAGGCATATTGAAAAAGGCGGTAATCCACTCGCTGAACAGGCAAGGCAAAACAGCAAAGGACCTGAGAAGAGATTCAATCTCGGCTGGATTCCATCTCCATTTAGCGTGAAGCTTGACTACCAGCCAGCGGAAGTGAAGATTGAAACAACCGCCCAAAAACCGATCATTGATGCTCAAATCAATAGGGTGAACCATACATACACACCAGGTAGTGTTGATGTTGAAATTCTACAAAAAAATACGCTAGATATAGATTTCATCAATTTATTTCCGGATGAGAGGGAAGTGAAAACATAAATGATTCTACAAACAAAATTTCATGGCGAACTTGAATTGGAAGAGAAAGAGATTTATGTATTTGAAAGCGGGATACCAGGATTTTTGGGAGAAAAACAGTTTTGCTTGCTAGCTTTGGATGACACGCCATTTTTTGTCCTGCAATCGACAGAAACAAAAGAGCTTGCCTTCATTGTGACGGACCCTTTTGAGGTGTTTCCTGATTACGAATTGAAGCTTACGGATGAAGTGATATCTTCTTTACAAATAGAAACGGAACTGGAAGTCTTTACTTTCGTCATCTTAACAATTCAGGACCCTTTCAATGAAACGACGGCGAATCTCCAGGCCCCCATCATCATAAATAGTTCTAAAAAAACGGGGAAGCAATTCATCATGAACGCAAGTGAATACCGTACAAAGCACAAACTTTTTGAACCTTCAGCAGAACAGGGGGGAAATGATGCTCGTTTTGACCAGAAAACCAAATGAAGCGATCATGATTGGCGATGATATCGAAATTACGATCCTGTCCGTCGAGGGGGAACAGATCAAACTGGGGATCAATGCCCCTAAAAACGTCGATATCCATAGGAAGGAAATCTACCTGTCGATCCAGCAGGAAAATAGAAAAGCCTCTAAAACAGAAACCAATTTTCTGGAAAATATAAATGAGTATTTCAAGAAAAAATCTTAAAATCAGCTAAATATGTTTCCAAGCAGGTCGATATTAAGTATACAACGATGGGCAGTGAAATAGGCGGCGACTTATTCACTGTTTTTCGTAACAACCACATGGACGTGGGAACTTAAAACTCAAGGAGGAAACATAAATGATTATCAATCACAATATCTCAGCTTTAAACACGCACCGCCAATTATCAAGTGCAACGAATGCACAATCCAAATCAATGGAGAAACTAGCATCGGGCATGCGCATCAACCGTGCAGGCGATGACGCAGCCGGTCTTGCAATCTCTGAAAAAATGCGTGGACAAATCCGCGGATTGGACCAAGCATCCCGTAACTCACAAGATGCCATCTCATTGATCCAAACTGCTGAAGGTGCATTGAACGAAACGACTGACATCCTTCAACGCATGCGTGAACTTGCTACACAAGCATCAACGGATACCAATACAACTAGTGACCGTGGCGAAATCCAAAAGGAAATGGATTCATTAACATCCGAAATCAACCGTATCGGTAATACTACCGAATTCAATACTCAGAAACTATTGAATGGTTCAAAGGATTCTGATACAAAACTTTCTACTGCTAGCTTGACTGGTTCAGGGGCGGCAGGTGCTGTTACAACTGGTGGTACATTAAGTCTTAAAATCGATGGGAAAGATGTCGATGTTACAATCGGAAATGGTGATGCAGCTGCTGATATAGTGACTGCTATTAATACTGCAGCAAATACTGCACTTGGAACAACTGGTGGAACATATGCATCTCTTGACAGTGGAGCCTTAAAACTTGAGTCTTTAACTACTGGTGCTAAAGGTTCCGTTGAAATAGTTGGTGCATCTGCTGGTACTGCCTTAGCTGATTTAAAAATAAGTAGTTCTTCTTCTACTGGTACTGATGCTGGAGCAGGTCTTCAATTCCAAATCGGTGCAAACGAAAACCAAAGCCTGACACTTGAAATTGGTGACATGCGTGCAAGCAATCTTGGATTGACTGGTACTGGCGATGGATTCACTGCAACTACAAATGTAAGCAATGGTACAGATTCTAAAGGTGTGGAATCAGGCCTGGATGTTTCAAATGCTAAAAACGCATCAGCCGCTATCACAAAAATCCAATCAGCGATCGATACAGTATCGGCTGAACGTTCTAAACTAGGTGCTAACCAAAACCGTTTAGAGCACACTATCAACAACTTGGGTACTTCTTCTGAAAACCTGACAGCTGCTGAATCGCGTGTTCGTGATACAGATATGGCTAAAACCATGATGGAGCAAACTAAAAACTCTATCTTGGCGCAAGCATCTCAAGCAATGCTAGCTCAAGCAAATCAGCAACCTCAGGGCGTTCTTCAGTTACTTCGTTAATTGAAGAGTTAGCTTAACAATAAAGGGTCTGACACTTTGTGTTAGGCTCTTTTTTTTGTACTGATTGAGGGGTGTAAGGAACACTACATGTAGAAAAAAAGAGATTACTGCCCCTTAAAAAGTAGGGGGCCATTCGTTATGTCACCAAGGAATCTTATGGCTACAATCCTAATAGATGAATAAAAAGAGAAGTCCTATATTAAATAGTCAGTCTTTTTTTCCAAAAGTAGAAGTGATTATCACCTCAATTTTAACTTAGGTAAAAGGAGCAATCTAACTGTTAAAACAAAGTTGATTGGAACGGAAGGTACGAGACTCCTGTGGGAATGCGAGTACAAGGGAGACCCCGCAGGCGCAAAGCGCCGAGGAGGCTCCCCGGACCGCCCGCGGAAAGCGAGTGCCTGGAGTGGAAGTCAACGGTCACAGTATAAAACCTCAAAACGTATGGGCAATAGGGATTCCATCCTATATTTCATGGAGATCTAATTAGAACGGAAGGTGCGAGACTCCTGCGGGAATACGCGTCGAAGGGAGACCCCGCAGGCGCAAAGACGCCGAGGAGGCTCCCGGACCGCCCGCGGAAAGCGAGTGCCTGGAGTGGAAGTCAACGGTCACAGTATAAACCTCAAAACGTATGGGCAATTGGGGTTCCATCTTAGATTTCATGGAGATCTGATTAGAACGGAGGGTATGAGACTCCTGCGGGAGATACGTGTCCAAGCGAGTGCCCTACGTTCCAATCAATGGTCAAATTTAAAAAACCCAAAAAACTGTTGACTCCAGATATTTTTCTGGAGTTTTTTTGTGGATTCTCTTTTATAGCAAAGGAGTCATTCATGAAAGTCCGCAGTTGAAACTCAAAGCTTGACTAAATATAAAACTGTAATTACCGATATAAAAAGTAAAGAAATCATATTGGGGGCTATTTAGATGCTGGAGAGTTTGTCCACGAATATTATTTCCTCACAACTTAGAACAGCAATCTCGGAAGGAATCAGTTCATTTTATCAGCGAGAAATGAATACGCTAGCCTATTCGGAGCAAAGTGTGGAATCTACTGATGTGCCTTCAAAAGAAAAGGTGCAGGAAATGGTGGATAGTTTGAACACCTTCCTGAATCCGACACATACGGCGGTTCGTTTTGAATATCACGAGAAGCTGAATGAGTATTATGTCAAGGTAGTGGATGACGTGACGGATGAGACGATCAGGGAAATTCCACCGAAGAAGTTATTGGATTTCTATGCGGCAATGACGGAGTTTGTCGGCATAATGGTGGATGAAAAAATATAAGCGGGTGATGAATTTTGGTACGAATCAGTGGTTTAGCAAGCGGGATGGACATTGATGAATTAGTTAAGAGCATGATGCAGGCAGAAAGGGTGCCATTGGATAAATTAACACAGAAAAAGCAGTATTCCGAGTGGCAGCGGGATGATTACCGCTCGATAAATACAGCTTTATCAGAATTGGATACGCTCATTCGTGATGGAATTGGGAAGCAGTCTTCCTTCATTAAAAAGAAGGTGTCGGTATCGAATCCAGATGCTGTATCAGTGAGAAATGTGAATTCGACCAGTGATTTTTCAGGGAATATACAAGTGAATGGACTTGCCAAAGCAGCAACCATGACAAATACGGAAAAATCAGCTGTTACTGACCCCAAAAAGAAACTATCGGAATTGGGAATCACGACACCTCAGGATATTACGATACTGGCCATCAATAAAGATGGCGGTTTTGATACGGAGGTAAAAGATGGAGTAACAGCGGAAAAACCGTATACGCTTACCCTTAATGCGGACGATACGTTAGAGAGTGTCATAAATAAAATTAATGCAAACTCGGGAGTGAATCTATTTTTCGATGAAACGTCCCAGAATTTTTCGATCACTGCTAAGAATACCGGTGATGTTAAAGATCGGCCTGAAATTGAATTGGGTGGTACCGGAGATTTTTTCAATATGTTAAAAATGGGCAGTAACAATGAAGGAACTGGCGGCACAAAAGGGGAAAATGCATCGATTGTTTATAATGGACTGGAAATTTCCCGTTCTTCGAATACGTTTCAGATTAATGGAGCGGAAATAACGGTGAAGCAAAAAACGACGGATACAGTCACTTTCTCTTCAACAGCTGATGTGGACGCCATCTTGGACACGATCACACAGTTTGTGAATAAATACAATGAAGTCATAAAAAAGGTTCAAGATAAAACGGGTGAAGCGAAATATCGCTCATTTACCCCGCTTACCTCTGAGCAAAAGAAGGCAATGACAGAAGATGAAGTGAAGCTGTGGGAAGAAAAAGCGAAGAGCGGAACGTTAAAAGGCGATTCGACCTTAAAAAGCCTCCTGACCACAATGAGGTCATCCCTATATACCTCGGTGGATGGGATCACTGGAAAAAACAATCTCAGCAGTTTGGGGATCACCACCACCAAAAATTATTTGGAGGGCGGTAAATTAACGATTGATGAGGACAAGCTCCGGGCAGCCATTAGTGAGGATCCCAATGCGATTTATGATATGTTCATGGCCAATGGTTCCGAAAAGAGCGATAAAGGCCTCGCGCGCCGGTTAAGGGATGATATAGAATCATCCATGAAGGCGATTACTGAAAAAGCCGGAAAGGCCGGATATGTTAATAACAATTTTACAATCGGAAAATTGGTTGATGGGCTGGATAAGAAGATCTCAACATTTGAAGCAAAGTTAACGAAATTGGAATCGCGCTATTACAACCAGTTCACGGCGATGGAAAAAGCGATTCAAAAGGCAAACAGCCAAAGTGCATCGTTAGCTTCTTATTTTAGTTAAGGTATGTCGGAAAGGAAGTTAAATATGGCAATAAATAATCCATATCAATCGTATCAGCAAAATTCAGTCAATACAGCATCCCCGGGTGAGCTTACATTAATGCTTTATAATGGCTGTTTGAAGTTCATCATGCTTGGGAAGAAGGCCATTGAAGCAGGAAATATCGAAGCGAAGAATACGAACATCATCAAGGCGCAAAATATTATCCGCGAATTGATGGTGACACTGAATATGGATGAGGATGTATCCAAAGATATGATGAGTCTGTATGATTTCATGAACTGGCGTCTGATAGAAGCGAATATGAAAAATGATGTTTCTGCCTTGGAAGAAGTGGAGGGCCTTGTTACTGAGTTCCGGAATACTTGGAAGGAAGTAATTCAAATCAATCGGAAAAAACAATTTACCCAAAGCGGTCAAGTTTAATGGTGATTAGGACCTTTCATGATTTGACTGTTGAATTACTTGCCGTTCTGGAAGATCACACGATCACAGAGCGTGATGATAAAATAGAAAGGATCACAAAGCTGATCGATCAGCGAGATGGAATTCTTCCTCAAATCAAACCGCCTTTTACTGCTGAAGAGCAGCAGCTGGGACGTGCAGCACTGTTGCTCAATCAAAAGGTCGATCACTTGTTGAAGCTCCAGAAGCAGGAGATACAGCGGGATATCCAGGAAATAAATAAGAAGAAACGATCATCCAATAAATACACGAACCCGTATGAAAGTCTATCAGTGGATGGTATGTTCTACGATAAAAGAAATTGATTACACGACCGTTTGGATTCCAAACGGTTTTTATGTTAATTATTTTTAAATTTTCTGTAAATAAAATAGGCTTAATTTTTTCTTTATAGCATAGCATTTGATATAATGAAGCTAGGGCAGACATCAACCCTTTCCAAACCTCCCGACAATTGTTTCATTATTTCGACATATTTCATGATGTGTTTCTAAAAGGAACCGGAGGGGTATTGTAGAATCTAACTGTATAGTCTTAATTTAAGGAGGACTCACTTTATGAATTACAACGTACGCGGTGAAAACATTGAGGTAACTCCAGCAATTCGAGAATACGTCGAAAAGAAAATTGGCAAGTTAGAACGATATTTTAACAATACACCAGATGCAAATGTGTTAGTGAATTTAAAAGTGAACAATAATACATCAAAGGTCGAAGTGACGATTCCGATGCAGAATTTGGTTCTTCGTGCTGAAGAGGAAAATGCGGATATGTATGCTGCCATTGACTTGATCAATGATAAGCTTGAACGCCAAATTCGTAAACATAAAACGAAGGTCAATCGTAAGTTCCGGAACAATCTATCGGCTGCACCAGATGCATTCGCCTTCAATACGGAAGTTGACGAAGTGGTGGATGAATTCGAAGACGATAATGATATTGAAGTGGTCCGCAATAAGCGCTTTGATTTAAAGCCGATGGACAGTGAAGAAGCGATTTTACAAATGAATATGCTTGGTCATAGTTTCTTCGTTTACACGAATGCGGATACTAATACAACGAACGTAGTGTACCGCCGAAAAGATGGACGCTATGGATTGATTGAACCTAGTTAATTATTATTCTAAGATCACAAGCACAGCCCAGCCTTTGGGTTGTGCTTTTTTAATGCCTGTTGATAGAATTCGTTTGAAAAGGAAAAAAATGATTGCTTCTTTTGTTCTCTAAAGAATCCAAATCAACGAAAAATCCTTAATAAAGAACAATATTTGTTCTTTATTAAGATAAATAGTCAGTTTTACCTATTTAATAACCCCTTTCTTTTGCACTATACTCAAATTGTAAGTTCTTTAAAAAGAACGACTGGTTTTTTATAAAAAACAATTTGATCAAGGTGCAGAGGGGTTGGATTACTTGTATCGAAAGAATTGCCATACTTGCCATAGGGCTTCTTTTAGCAGTGCGGAATATGGAAAGTGGCTTTGCCCGACCTGCGGTGAGGATTTAACTGAGCAAAAAGCCATGGATGCACTTACAATGGAGAGAATCAATACACAGCAACGAAATATTAAGAAGAGTAATATTTACTATTATATAAAAAAAGAAATTAAATAAAGAATCATCTGGAATTCAAATTTTTTTAATATTGTAATATTTTGTCGGATAAAAGTTTTTGCATTTAAGTAGATTACCGACATAAAATAGCAATATATGGAGTGGGTATCCGTTATAATATGATTATAAGTAGTGTATTTGGTAATAAATACCACGACAAAGGCAAACTTATTGAAAGATGAGGGCGCAAAGGCACAGGTCTAAGGTCCTCGAGACTATGATGGCTGGTCTGCCTGAAATACAAAGAGTATTTTAGGAGGTAGAAGAGGTGGCTAATGTGGAAATAGATCAAGAATGGGTGAAATTGATTTCAGAAGCAAGGAGCTTGGGTTTCAAAAAAGAGGAAATCAGTGCTTTTTTAAAACGGGAAAGCCTTGAGGCAACATTAGAGGAGAACAATGGAAAATAGCTTCCGAACAAGATCGAGAACATCCCTATAAACAGTAATTCGATTCATTAGCTGTTTATAGGGTTTATTCTTCCTTGAGATTCTAACAAGTCTAGCTTATTCAAACTGTATTCTTCAGGATTATGTAGGTAAACTAGTGCACTACCACTCTACTCTTCTTTATCTTTTCTCCATTTATTAAACTCGATGAATTCCCTGAATTGTTGTTTTGAAACACCCGAATTCATGGCCTCCTCAACGATTTTCATCCAGTCAGTGTCCAAGGTTTCCTTATTTGGTGCATCATAAAGCAGGGCATCAACAGGAATGTTAAGTACGGCGGAGATTTTTTCAAGAAATTGAATAGAAGGATTCGTTTGTAAGTTCCGCTCGAGCGAACTTAAATAAGACTTTGCCACACCCGCTTTATCGGCAAGTTCAGTCATCGACATTTTCTTTTCTTCTCGCAGTTTTTTTACACGTTCACCAATCATCAATACCACCTCGAAACATGTTCTATTTATCTTCCGCAAATAAGTGTCGGCAGCCAATCTTATCATTCAAAACAAGACGACTGTAAGGTTGGATTACCTTGACATGCTATCGCTAGAGAGGACACACAGCATCTAGTGATGGAAGGTTATGGATAATTCTCGTTTGCGTTTGGAATAGTGGGGAATTTTGCAACATATTTTTTATACTTCCTTCTATTTTAACAGTTTTACTCCTCATTTATCCATTGTTTTTCGCAAGAATTGTATTCAGGTCTATACCAGGGAAGTGACATGAAGTTGTACCTCTATGATAGAAGTGGTAAAATTAAGCGTGCATTAGTAATAATAGAAGTGTGTTTCTTCTTACTTATATGAATTTTGTCATTGAACGATCATTACCATAATAGAGGAGCGTTATTGAATGCTTAATATATTAAATAAAGTTTTTGATCCGAATAAGCGAGAAATCAAACGTTTAGAAAAAATCGCTGATCAGGTCGAAGCGCTGGCCGATGAGACGGCTTCGTTATCGGATGAACAGTTGCGTGCCAAAACGGGTGAGTTTAAAGAGCGTTATCAAAATGGGGAAACCGTTGATGATTTGCTTGTTGAGGCTTTTGCGGTTGCGCGTGAAGGGGCAAAGCGTGCTCTGGGCTTATATCCTTACCGTGTTCAAATCATGGGTGGGGCATCACTTCATGATGGAAATATCTCCGAGATGAAAACAGGGGAAGGTAAAACCTTAACATCCACCATGCCGGTTTATTTAAACGCGCTTACCGGTAAAGGTGTACATGTCGTTACTGTCAATGAATACCTGGCACACCGTGATGCCACCGAGATGGGTGTATTGTATGACTTCCTTGGTTTGACCGTCGGGTTGAACTTGAACAGTCATTCTAAAGAAGAAAAGCAGGCGGCGTACAATGCGGACATTACGTACAGTACGAATAATGAGTTAGGTTTTGATTATCTTCGTGACAATATGGTGTTATATAAAGAACAAATGGTACAGCGCCCGCTGCACTTCGCTGTCATTGATGAAGTCGATTCGATATTGATCGATGAGGCAAGAACGCCATTGATCATTTCCGGTTCCGCACAAAAATCGGCTCAGCTTTATATCCAGGCCAATGCGTTTGTAAGAACCTTAAAAAAAGAAACGGACTACACATATGATGAAAAGACAAAAGGTGTTCAGCTGACGGAAGATGGGATGAATCGAGCTGAAAAAGCGTTTAATATCGATAATTTATTCGATATTAATCACGTTACTTTGAATCATCATATCAATCAGGCGTTAAAGGCTCATGTTTCCATGCATTTGGATGTGGATTATGTGGTCCAGGAAGGCGAGATAGTCATCGTTGACCAATTCACTGGCCGTTTGATGAAAGGCCGCCGATACAGTGAAGGTCTCCACCAGGCGATCGAAGCGAAAGAAGGACTTGAAATTCAAAATGAAAGCATGACTCTTGCGACGATCACGTTCCAGAACTATTTCAGGATGTATGAAAAACTTTCAGGTATGACCGGTACAGCCAAAACGGAAGAAGAGGAATTCCGCAATATTTATAATATGAATGTCATTGCGATCCCGACAAACAGGAATATCATCAGGGATGACAGGGCAGATCTTATATACGCGACAACTGATGGGAAATTCAAGGCTGTTGTGGAAGACATAGCCGAACGCTATACAAAGGGTCAGCCTGTGCTTGTCGGTACGGTTGCCATTGAAACATCTGAAGTCATATCTGCCTATTTATCCAAAAAAGGAATCCCTCACGATGTTTTGAATGCCAAGAACCATGAGCGTGAAGCGGAAATCATTGCGAATGCAGGTAATCAAGGCTCAGTTACGATCGCTACGAACATGGCAGGGCGCGGTACGGATATCAAGCTTGGTGAAGGTGTCAAGGAGCTTGGGGGCCTTGCTGTAATCGGTACGGAACGTCATGAAAGCAGGCGTATAGATAACCAGCTGCGTGGTCGTTCCGGCCGTCAGGGAGATCCAGGGGTCACTCAATTCTATTTATCAATGGAAGATGAATTGATGCGCCGCTTCGGTTCGGATAACATGAAAAACATGATGGCACGCCTTGGTATGGATGATTCCCAGCCAATTCAAAGCAAAATGGTGACAAGGGCCGTTGAATCTGCACAGAAACGGGTCGAAGGCAATAACTTCGATTCACGTAAGCAATTACTGCAGTATGATGATGTTCTCCGTCAACAACGGGAAATTATCTATAAACAGCGTTTCGATGTCATGGAAAGTGAAAACTTACGTGAAATCGTCGAAACGATGATCACGGCATCCATCCAGCGAAATGTTGTCGCGTTTGCACCAATGGGCGATGAGGAAGGCTGGAATTTACAAGGCCTTGTCGATTACCTGAATGGTAACCTATTCAATGAAGGTTCAATCACCGTAGCTGATTTGGAAGGGAAAAATGAATCGGAATTGGTTGAGTTCATTTTAGCAAAAGTGAAAGAAAGCTATGACCAAAAAGAAGAAGAGCTATCTGAAGAACAAATGCGTGAATTCGAAAAAGTAATCGTTCTTCGTGCAGTCGATAGTAAGTGGATGGACCATATTGATGCAATGGAGCAATTGCGCCAAGGGATCCACCTTCGTGCTTATGGTCAGATTGATCCGCTTCGTGAATATCAATCAGAAGGTTTCGCAATGTTTGAAGCGATGATTGCTTCAATGGAAGATGAAGTCGCAAAATACATCATGAAGGCCGAAATCCGCAACAATTTGGAACGCAAGGAAGTCATAAAAGGACAAGCGGTCAATCCGAAGGAAGAAGACGGGGGAAAAGTGAAAAAAGCCCCTGCCCGTAAAAAGGAAGACGTTGGCCGAAACGCGTTATGCCCATGTGGCAGCGGTAAAAAATATAAGAATTGCCATGGCAATTTAGGCTAAAGTTAGGTGTATAATGATTATGGGACGGTTAAGTGTAAGGCTTGCCGCCTCTTTTCATGTTTAGTTTGCATAAAGCAATACATTTGCATATAGTTTGGAGAGGTTTACTTGTAATGAAGGGAATCCCTCTTCAGGGATTTTTTTTAACATACTTAATGAGGTGAAGAGAAATGGAATTAGCAGAAATTAGAAATGAACTTGAACGGACAGCGCAACGATTAACGGACTTTAGGGGGTCTCTTTGACTTAGATGAAAAAGAGGCACGAATCGCACAGCTAGAAAATGAGATGACACATCCCGATTTTTGGAATGATCAGCAAAAAGCACAAACTGTCATCAATGAAACGAATGCTTTAAAAGAACAAGTCAATCAATTGTCCGACCTGAATGAATCATATGAAAATCTGGATTTGACATATGAATTAGTGAAAGAGGAGAATGATCAAGAACTTTTAGCGGAGCTGGAAGAAGAGATCACGGTTCTTGCACAAAAGATGAATGACTTTGAACTTCAACTTTTACTAAGTGAAGAATATGACTCGAAAAATGCCATTCTTGAGCTGCATCCTGGTGCAGGCGGAACGGAGTCCCAGGATTGGGGTTCCATGCTGCTGCGCATGTATACAAGATGGGGTGAAAAAAGAGGCTTTAAAGTGGAAACCCTTGATTACCTTCCAGGTGATGAAGCTGGGATCAAGAGTGTCACTTTAATTTTCAAAGGCCATAACGCCTATGGTTATTTGAAAGCGGAAAAAGGGGTACACCGTCTTGTCCGTATTTCTCCTTTCGATTCCTCAGGACGACGCCATACTTCATTCGTTTCATGTGAAGTCATGCCGGAATTCGATGAGACGATCAATATAGAAGTACGCACGGAAGATTTGAAAATAGACACGTACCGGGCAAGTGGTGCAGGTGGTCAGCATATCAATACAACTGACTCGGCAGTACGGATCACCCATATACCTACGAACACCGTGGTTACTTGCCAAAACGAGAGATCTCAAATCAAAAACAAGGCCCAGGCCATGAATATGCTGAAAGCCAAATTGTATCAACGTGAAATTGAGCAGCAACAAGCGGAATTGGATGAAATCCGTGGTGAGCAAAAGGAAATTGGCTGGGGAAGCCAAATTCGTTCTTATGTTTTCCACCCGTATTCCATGGTTAAAGATCACCGTACTAGTGCGGAGACCGGAAACTTGGGAGCTGTCATGGATGGCGATATCGATATGTTCATTGATGCCTACCTGCGTTCAAAATTATAAGATCAGCCAGTCGGACCGGTTTCCCCGGTCCGGCTTTTTTTATTTTTTCCTTTTTAATGAATCTTCTGGCTGACATTTACAGGATTGAAAAGGGATGCTCTACCTCGTTCGGCCAATACTAGATAATAATGATGGTTCGAGGAGACTTATGCAAAATGAAGAAAAGATACCGGGAGCAGAAGCACCCTTTAATTCAAAAGTTAACTGAGTATGGATTGGTGATTGTCGGTTCATCCATAATTGCCATTGGTTTTAATGTATTCTTACTGCCTAACCAGGTCGCATCTGGCGGGGTCAGCGGGATTAGCACGATTCTCGATTCAACTCTCGGTTGGGAGCCAGCATACGTTCTTTGGGGTTTTAATATCCCTTTGTTCATTGCGGGTCTTATTATCCTTGGTAGACATTTTGGAGCCAAAAGCTTGATTGGAACCTTGTTTCTGCCTTTAGTGGTATTTCTGACAAAGGATTGGGATGCATGGACGAATGATGCATTGCTTGGTTCGATTTGCGGAGGGATGATGGTCGGACTTGGGCTGGGGATCGTCTTTCGAGGGAAGGGTTCCACAGGCGGAACTGATTTGGCGGCACAGATTTTCCATAAGTATACCCATCTGTCATTGGGGACCTGTGTGGCTGTCATTGATGGAATCATCGTTTTAAGTGCTGCCATCGTTTTTGATATTGAAAAAGGGCTTTATGCATTGATTGGATTGTATGTGACAAGCAAGACGATCGACCTCGTCCAAATTGGATTGAACCATTCGAAGATGTCATTAATCATCACGAATAAAGAAATGGAAGTAAGGGATGCTATCATACATGAGCTGGACCGGGGTGTAACAGGCATATCCGGGTATGGCGGCTATACGGATGATACTCGACCAATTTTGATGTGCGTAATAGACCAGTCGGAATTCACCAAATTGAAACAATTGGTGAAACTCGTTGACCCTAAAGCATTTGTAATTGTAATGGACGCATCGGAGGTACTTGGGGAGGGTTTTAAACTGGATTGAAATTGGTATAATGTTCTTGTACTGGTATAAATCAGAGGGGGTAAATTCAATGAAAATGAAGTGGTTATCCTTAGTTTTGGGAACTTCTTTGGCCTTGGCTGCATGCGGTGGGAACGATGATGCTGCAGATAAAGAGCCTGCAAGTGAAAATAATGAAACGACTACGGCAGGTGCCGGTGATGCCGCAAAAATTTATGAAAACAAATGTTCAAGTTGTCATGCAGTGAATCTTGAAGGCGGCGTAGGACCGAATTTAACGAAGGTCGGTTCTAAGCTATCAAAAGCAGACATCGAAAAAGTCATTGCGAATGGTCAAGGCGGAATGCCAAAAGGTATAATCCAGGGCAAGGAAGCGAGCATGGTCGCTGAATGGCTTTCTGAACATAAATAATTATTAATGAAACGTTCTGCTTAGCAGGACGTTTCATTTAGCCTCCTTTAAAACCTCGAAACAACTCACATTTAACCCCTTTTTCAAGCAATCTTAATCCTGGAATTATTACATAGATGTTGATATATGTCTAACTGAAATGAAACTGTAATATTTTTTATGCTTAATTTGACAAAATATGATGTTATAATGTTTCTGTGCTCAAGTAAGAGAGATTCCTGTCAGATTTCAGTGAAAATTGTCGAAAAAGCTGCAGATACATAGTGATAATCCAAGCAAATTAGGTGGTTTTAGAATGATAGAAATGATAGATGTGAAAAAGACATATCCAAATGGCGTAATTGCCATTAATGGAATCAATGTGAAAATAATGCCAGGCGAGTTCGTTTATGTAGTGGGTCCGAGCGGTGCCGGAAAATCGACCTTCATCAAAATGATGTATAGGGAAGAAAAGCCTACAAGCGGTAATATCTTGGTCAATGGTCTTAGCCTGCCAAGTATCCGTAATTCGAAAGTTCCTCTATTCCGCCGTAATATCGGTATGGTATTCCAAGATTTTAAACTCCTTCAAACATTCACTGCATATGAAAATGTTGCTTTTGCCATGGAAGTTATTGAAAAGGATCCAGAAGAAATCAAAAAGAGAGTAATGGAAGTCCTTGATCTGGTTGGCATTAAACATAAAGCAAGAATGCTGCCTTCCGAGTTATCTGGTGGAGAACAGCAAAGGGTTGCAATAGCCCGTTCGATCGTCAATGACCCTAAGGTAGTCATAGCCGACGAGCCTACAGGTAATCTTGACCCCGAAACATCATGGGAAATCATGAACATATTTGAAGAAATTAATAAACGCGGAACTACACTTGTCATGGCCACTCATAATAGGGACATCGTCAACAATATTAAACGACGTGTCATTGCCATTGAAAGTGGAAAAATAGTACGCGATGAACATCGAGGTGATTACGGATATGAAATTTAGAACATTGCTCCGTCACTTCCGTGAAAGTTTTAAAAATATTGGCCGTAATGGATGGATGACGTTTGCTTCAGTCAGTGCAGTAACGGTCACTCTAACATTGGTTGGCGTCTTTTTAGTGCTCATGATGAATTTAAATCATATCGCGGGAAATGTGGAGAAAGATGTCGAAGTTCGCGCACATATTGATAATGCGGCGAATGATGACGATGTAAAAGCTATTGGTAAGCAAATTACGGAGATGAACGGCATTGAATCAGTGATTTTCTCTCCAAAAGATGAAGAGCTTACGAATTTAATAGATGATTTAGGAGATAATGGCGAGGCTTTTAAACCATTTGAACAGGATAACCCATTAAGGGACGTTTATGTTATCAAAACGAAATCTCCGCAAGATGTCATCAAGGTGGCAAAAGAAATCGAAGGTTTGGAGTATATCCAAAGTGTTAAATATGGACAAGGCTACGTCGAGAAACTATTCAGCTTTGTTGATATTGCTAGAAACATAGGGATCGTTCTTATTGTAGGATTACTATTTACTGCAATGTTCCTGATTTCGAATACGATTAAAATTACCATTGTAGCCAGAAGAAAAGAAATTGAGATCATGAGATTGGTAGGAGCAACGAATACGTTCATCCGTTGGCCATTCTTCTTGGAGGGACTGTGGTTGGGAGTCCTCGGTTCCATCATTCCGATAGGTCTGATTGCAGTACTCTACTACAATCTTTATAAATATGCAGCACCGCAGATTACGTTAAAATTCATCGATTTCCTGCCTGCTAATCCGTTTATTTATCAAGTTTCGGCCATCCTCATCGTAATTGGTGCCGTTATCGGGATATGGGGCAGCTTGATGTCCGTCAGGAAGTTCTTGAAAGTATAAAAGTGTATCTTTGCTCGAAAGCCAAAAGAAGCCAGACATATAAAGAGAGACGTTACAAGGCTCCGGATGTAACGGGTTGAAAGGGGAAATGAAACGTGAAAAAGAATATCATTGCCATGAATGCCTCCATCATGATCGGGTTGGGAAGCATTCTAGCGGCACCTTCGGTTTATGCTGAGTCGATTTCGGATTTAGAAAAACAGAAAGAATCCATCCAGGAAAAACGTTCGGGTGTTGAATCGAATATTTCCGACACGGAAAAGAAAATCGATAACCTGCAGGATAAGCAAATGACTGCAGAAGACCAAATCGCTGCCATTGAAGCGAAAATTGCAGAGTCCGCAAAAAAAATCGATGCTAAAAATGCTGAAATTACACAAACGAAAAAAGAAATCGAGGCATTGAAAGAAGAGATTAAAGTATTAAAAGAGCGAATCGCCAAACGTAATGAAGTATTGAAGGAAAGGGCACTTTCTTTCCAGGAGACTGGCGGGGACGTGAACTACCTTGAAGTATTATTCGGATCATCCAGTTTTGGGGATTTAGTTGACCGTGTCGGAGCTGTAGCGACAATCGCAGAAGCAGACCGCGATATTTTAAAGCAGCATGAGCTGGATAAAAAGGATCTGGAAGAAAAGCAAAATGCCGTTGAAACGAAGCTTGCCAGTTTAGAAGTGGCAAAAGCTGAACTATTGGAAATTCAAAAGCAACAAAAACAGCAGAAGCAAGAAAAG
The DNA here is from genome assembly GCF_044762725.1 of Peribacillus sp. NPDC096447. NCBI lineage: Bacteria > Bacillati > Bacillota > Bacilli > Caryophanales > Bacillaceae > Peribacillus > Peribacillus sp. NPDC096447. The sequence continues at coordinate 282,732 of NZ_JBIWEV010000004.1, read as the reverse complement.
GATGCTTTAGTTAAGAAATTAAAGCAACAAACTGAAAAGCATGAACATGAGAAGATGGGTCTAGAGGAAGAAAAAGCGAATCTTGCTGCTCAAGAAAAGGCCATCAAATCAGCCATCAGCTTAGAGCATCAACGTCTTGCCGAATTGGAAGCAGCTCGTAAAAAAGCGGCAGCCGAAGCGAAAAAACGTGCAGAGCAAGAAGCGGCTCAAGCAGCATCACAAGCATCCGAATCAAAAAAACAATCCACTTCTTCAGGATATAGTGCAAAAAGCAACAGTTCATCAGCGCCATCAACTTCACAACCTTCGTCTAATGTAAGTCAAGCGCCAGCTGTATCATCTGGTACTTTCACTAGACCAAGTGCAGGATATGTATCTTCAACAATGGGTGAACGTTGGAATAAACAGCATGCCGGCATCGATATCGCTGCTAGCGGAACGGTTCCAATTGTGGCTGCAGCCGACGGAGTCGTAAGCCGTTCTTACTTCTCAAGTTCATACGGTAACGTCATCTTCGTCACGCATTCGATCGGCGGTCAGCAATGGACTACGGTGTATGCACATTTAAACTCTAGACAAGTAAGTGAAGGTGCTGTTGTCGCCAAAGGTCAACAAATTGGCATCATGGGGAACACTGGACATTCGTTCGGTCAGCATTTACACTTTGAGCTACATAAAGGCGCATGGAATTATAGCAAGTCAAATGCTGTTAATCCATTAGACTATATACCTAATTAATACCCAATATATCAATTAAAAAACAGACCAGGATAAATTCCTTGTCTGTTTTTTTTTTTTTTGGTGTCACCATTTTCTATAAGCATATTCTTTCCATTCCCCTCATATAGTGAAATACATATCAGGTCAGAAATGGGGATAAATATGGTCAAAAAATGGGTACTTCCTCTAGCAATCATCATGTCACTAGCCATTGGAGCAGTGGGGGGCATATATTGGACAAGCCTTCCGGCTAAGAATGAAGCAAAGGATGAAAGTCAAGAAATAACGAAGGATAAGGAATGGGCAAAAGTGGAACAAGCTTACGGTTTGATCGTAAGTCAGTATGTAGAACAGGTGGACGGCTCCAACCTGGTGGAGGGTGCCATCCAGGGCATGCTGTCAGCTTTGAAAGATCCTTATTCCGTATATATGGACAAGGAGACCGCCAAGCAATTCAATGAAACCCTGGACTCCTCTTTTGAAGGGATCGGGACGGAAATCGGAATGGAAGATGGTAAGGTCATAATTGTTTCTCCTTACAAAGACTCGCCTGCTGAAAAAGCTGGATTAAAGCCGAAAGATCAAATCCTTAAGGTGAATGGTGAAAGTGTAGAAGGTTTGGATCTGTATGAAACACGCCTGAAAATCCGCGGCAAAAAAGGATCTCCCGTCAAAATGGAAATAAAGCGGGCAGGGGTGGACAATCCACTTGAATTCAATATGGTGCGTGCCGAAATTCCGTTGGATACCGTATTTTCATCAATTAAGGAAGTTGCCGGAGAACAAATCGGTTATATCGAGTTGACCACTTTCTCGGAAAATACTGCGTCTGATTTCAAAAAGCAGATGAAAGAGCTCGAAAAGAAGGGAATCAAGGGCTTGGTCATAGATGTACGCGGCAACCCAGGTGGCCTTCTTTCTAGTGTGGAAACGATTCTTGGCGAGTTTATCACAAAAGACAAGCCTTATTTGCAAATTGCAGAAAGAACGGGTGAAACACAATCGTTTTTTACAAGCCTTAAGAAAGCGAAAAGTTATCCCATTGCCGTCTTGACGGATAAAGGCAGCGCCTCAGCCTCGGAAATCCTGGCAGGCGCGATGCAAGAGGCGGGAGGCTATCCATTGGTTGGCGAGAAGACCTTCGGGAAAGGCACAGTACAGCAAGCTGTACCAATGGGTGATGGCAGTAAGATTAAACTTACATTATATAAGTGGCTGACGCCTTCAGGGAACTGGATCCATAAAAAAGGGATCGAACCGACAATCAAAGTGAAACAACCGGAGTATTTTGATGCCCATCAGCTGGCCATTGAGAAGGTGTTGCAGCGGGATATGAATGATGAACAAATCCAGTATGCCCAAAGCATTCTGAAAGGACTTGGATTTGAACCGGGCCGTGAGGATGGATATTATGATTGGAGTACAGAAATCGCAGTAAAAGCATTCCAAAAACAATTTGGCCTGGAAGTGACTGGTAAGCTGGACTCTAAAACCGCAGCACATCTGGAATCCGCCATTCTGGAAAAGATCCAGGATGAAGATAATGATATTCAGCTACGCACGGCTTTGAATTATTTAGTGAAATAACTTGATGGCACCGTTCCCTTGGAGCGGTGCCTCTTTTGCATTTGTACGAGCCCCGCCTGCGAACATGGAGGCAGTATAGGGGAAACTTAAGATAAAGCTACTTAATTCTGCATCTTAATAGGCATGGAGGCTACATTTTTGATAGAATAGGAGGTAACTGACCAGAACGAAATTGACAAAATTTTGATTACTTTTGAGGATGGTGGAAAGAAATTGACAACGGATTGGCTGATAGCATGCTTAATGGGATTAGGAAAACTCTTCCTTCATCCTTTGCTTTATGTTTCGATTGCCTATTGTTTATTCATCGGCTATCTTCGCGTTAAACGGGAACGCCATGATTTTAATACGAAGATCTACAGTTTTTCCATGGAGCTGCGTTCCATGTTACCTCAAGGATTGATATGGGGATTGATCCTTTCCTTCCTTACGCTGGCTACAGGACTCGCCATTCCTATGGCGGCGCTGTTCATCATGGCAGTGGTAACGGTTTTGTCCATGCTATCCATGAAAAGGAGGTTTGTTTCCCCCGTTTATACAGTGGGACTCACCTTCTTTATCCTTTTCTTTTTATATGATAGAGATATCAAGCTTACGTTATTTCAGGATGCCTTTAATCAGCTGGATCGGTCCGTATATCCGACACTTGTCATTTTAATAGGGTTATTACTGATTGCTGAAGGGTTTTTAATTGTTGGCAACGGAAGTAAAAAGGTCTCTCCTCAGTTGGAGGTATCCAAGAGGGGGCAGCCGATAGGTGTGTATGTTTCACAGCGAATCTGGCTAATTCCCATGTTCGTAATGGTTCCTGGAGGACAACTTCCAGTGCCTTTCGAATGGTATCCGGTTTTTTCAATCGGGGACATATCCCTGTCGCCGATCGTACTGCCCATTTTAATCGGCTTTAAGCAAAAAGTGCATGGGACGCTCCCTGAACTGGCCATTAGGGCGCAAGGCAAAAAGGTAGGGGCATTGGGAATTGTGATTACGCTTTTGGCGGCAGTTGGTTACTGGTACCCCCCATTGGCAATCATGACGGCTGTTTTAGCAATCCTCGGTCGTGAATTTCTGCATTATTCCCAAAAGGCAATGGATCAAAAGCTTCCTTTTTATTTTTCGAAAAGTAAGCTGGGGGTCCAGATCTTAGGCGTTATCCCTCAATCTCCGGCAGATAAAATGGGGTTGCTAAAAGGCGAGGTCATTTCGAAAATAAATGGTGTCGTCGTCAGGGAAGAAGAAGAGTTATACAGGGCGCTCCAAATAAACCGGGCACATTGCAAGCTTGAGGTCATCGATAATAATGAGCAGATTCGTTTTGTGCAAAGAGCGCTATTCGACGGGGAGCATTACGAATTGGGCCTCTTATTCGTTGACGATCAATTGAAGGAAAGCGGACAAGTGGGTTAATGACAATATAAAAAACGGCCTTTCTCGAATTTATATCGAGAAAGGCCGTTTTCAATAGAAACGTGTTATTACTTTTCAAGCATGATCTTTTCTATATCTTCAAGCATTTTATTAGCTGCAATTACTCCGCCAGCTGTATTCCATGTTGCGTCGCTAACCTCATGGGCATTTCCATTTTTGACTGCATCAAGGTTTTTCCAAAGTGGATCATTAGTCATTTCTTTTGCTGTGCTTAGTGCTTGTTTGTCCCCTTCAGGAGCGTAAGTGAAGTAGAAGAGAATATCTCCATCCATTTTAGGGATGACTTCTTTCCCAACCTCAATGGCAAGGTTACCTAATTTATTATCAGCAGTGAACAGTTCCTTCTGTTGTTCTGCACGTTTAAATCCTAATTGATCGAAAATCACTCCAGAGAATGAATCTGTGTAATAAATACGAGTAGTTCCAGCCATGAAGCGAACAATGGAAACTTCTTGATTTACCTTATCACCCAATTTAGCTTTAAGATCTTCTGTGTGTTTATCGAATTCTGCAATTACGTCGTTACCTTTTTCTTCAAGGTTCAAGGCTTTTGCATATAGTTTAAAGTTTTCTTTCCAATCTCCTCTTAGCGTTTCCGAAAAAACGGTAGGGGCGATTGCATTTAATTTATCATAAACAGCTTCTTGGCGTATTTTGCTTCCGATAATCAAGTCAGGCTTCAGTGATGCGATTTTCTCTAAGTTAACTTCATGTTCAACACCAACAACTTCGACCCCATCCATATCATCTTTAATATGGTCGTACCAAGGGTCACCAAGCCATGATTGAACGGCACCAACAGGTTTAATTCCTAAAGCAAGCAATGCTTCAGTGCCTTCATTTGTTAGAACGACCACTCTTTTAGGTGTTTCTTTCAACTCGGCAGTACCCATGGCATGCTCAATTGTGTAGCTTTTTTCCTCTTTCTTGTCTTCAGCTTTATTTCCATCGGCTTTCTCATCCGAATTCCCGCAAGCTGCTAGAAGGAAGACTGCAAATATTGTAAAAATCGTTAATAATGACTTAAATCTAAACATCCTAAACATTTATGTATCCCTCCCAATTTTCCGGCAAATGATAATCATTCGCACTTAACAGCCTCATCATAAAATGAATATACTTTTCTGTCAATATATAATTGAAAATGATTCTCAAATTCGTTGACATAATCCTGTTTAGACCAGTAAAATATTACTATACAAACGTGATTGGAAAGGTAACTGGATATGTTATTAAAAAATTCATGGCAGAAATGGATGGGGCTGTTCATTACCATTCTTTTGCTGCTGTTTTTACTGTGCTCAAGCATTGTATACGGTTATACAGATACAACATGGAAAATGGCCATCGATGCTTTTACCGATTTCAATGGGACGAATGAACACATTGTCATTCAATCAGTCAGACTTCCCCGAGCCCTGATCGCTTCGGCAATCGGTGCAAGTTTGGCCATTTCGGGGGTGTTAATGCAAACGCTAACTAAAAACCCCCTCGCATCTCCAGATATATTCGGGGTCAACGCCGGGGCAGGATTGGCGGTTGTCACTGGGGTCACCGTTTTTGGAATAAGCAATCTTCAAGTATTCACATGGCTGTCATTCATAGGGGCGGCCATAGCCGCGATAAGCATATATATGATTGGAAGCATGGGACGAGGCGGCTTGACACCTATGAAGCTGACATTGGCTGGTGCAGCCATGACGGCCATGGTAGCTTCACTTACACAAGGTCTTCTTGTTTCTAATGAGGCTCTTTTAGAGCAAGTCCTATTCTGGCTTGCCGGATCCGTCTCCGGTAGAAGTCTGGACAATTTAGTTGCCGTCCTGCCTTATCTTGTCGCAGGCTGGGGCCTTGCCTTGATCATGTCCGGTAAAATGAATGTGTTGTCCATGGGCGAGGATGTTGCAAAAGGTCTTGGATTGAATATAGTTTTCCTTAAGCTGGTTCTGGGGCTGGCAATCATCCTGCTCGCTGGCGGATCAGTGGCGGTTGCGGGTCCGATTGGCTTTATAGGAATCGTCGTTCCGCATCTTACCCGTTCTATAGTAGGCATCGATCATCGCTGGCTGATTCCCTTCTCTGGACTTTTTGGGGCGGTGCTTTTGATTGCAGCCGATGTCATATCGAGGTATATCCTGATGCCTCGAGAAGTTCCGGTCGGAGTCATGACAGCCATAATAGGGACCCCATTCTTTATTTATATAGCTAGAAAGGGGTTCAGCGGTCGATGAAGTCATATAAGAGCTTTCGTTTGTTTAATGAAAAAATATCATTCTTGATGGATAAAAAAGCTATGATCGTGATTTTCATATTATTTGTAGTCACTTCACTAGTGTTTGTGATCAGTACTGGAGTGGGTGAAATGAATATAAATCCGCTAAGTGTCCTTCAGGTCCTTTTCGGAGGGGGAGCGGAGAGCGATCGGCTTATCATCCAATCTTTCCGCCTGCCTAGAATAATTGTTGCCCTGTTGGTGGGGATGGGCCTTGCTGTAGCTGGCGGAATCCTTCAAGGGATGATTCGGAATCCACTTGCTTCGCCTGATATCCTGGGGATAACGGGAGGAGCGACAGTGGCGGTCGTTGGATTCTTGGCCATTTTTAGCGATAAGAATCATTCATTAACGGTGAGCATCAATTGGCTGCCGTTAGCTGCGTTCATTGGGGCGACAGTCGTGGCATTACTTGTTTATTCCTTAGCCTGGAAAAATGGAGTCCCCCCGATAAGGCTTGTGTTGATCGGGATTGGGGTAATGGCTTTAATGAAGGCACTCACTACGATGATGATGATTCTTGGCCCAGTCTATCAAGCGAGCCAGGCAAACCTTTGGATCACGGGGTCAGTGTCTAACTCCACCTGGAATAATATCGCTGTACTGGCACCATGGACAATTCTATTCCTGTTAATCGCCTTCCTGTATGCCAGAAATATTAATTTACAGGAGCTAGGTGATGACCTTGCAACGGGTCTAGGGGGACATATCCAAAAACAGCGGTTTACATTATTGATGATCAGTACGGCCTTGATTGGCGGTTCCACAGCTTTTGCTGGAGGAATAGGCTTTGTTGGATTAATGGCACCCCACATGGCCAGAAGGCTTGTCGGTTCTAGTTTTGGAGTGTTACTGCCCACTTCAGCTTTGCTTGGCGGCATCCTGGTTATGGTGGCGGATTTGATTGGACGGACCCTATTCTCACCTTTGGAAATACCGGCTGGTGTCTTCACAGCGAGCATCGGGGCACCATACTTCATTTATTTACTTTATAAAACGAGGAATTCGTAACTCCGGTAAATGTAGAAAGAAGCAGCCATCCTAGGGATGGCTGCTTCTTCAGTTTGTAGACAAAAGGGATCACATTGCCACAATTCAAAACTCTTTTAGGTCCTGTTAAGCTTGCTAGTTTTTACTGAATCTAGAGAATTGCAGACTTTATCATAAAAACAATAGTCTGAACCAAAGATAGCCCATGTTCATTTGCCCATATTCAATTGTTGGCTCATCGGGCGACTGCTATATGCATTTGGAATGAAGGGATGTTTTAACAAATTGACAGGGGCGCGTTCGGCATACGCATCTTTCGCAAAATCAAAAATGAAAGGGGAATCAATAACCGCCGGACTATATGATGTTCAGGAACCATTTGGCCAAAGCAACATTTTCAACACCCTGGTAGGATTTATATCTAAATTTTAAAACATAGGTGATTGGAACGGAAGGTACGAGACTCCTGCGGGAAAAACGAGTCCAAAGGAGACCCCGCAGGTGCAAAGGCGCCGAGGAGGCTCCCGGATCGCCCGCGGAAAGCGAGTGCCTGGAGTGGAAATCAACGTTCAAATTGTACTAACTCTAAAAAACTGTATGCAAGCTTGCTTTTTTCGAATTTGTCTACATAAAACAGCAGCCATCCTATGGATGGCTGCTGTTTTATTTCATTAAGCTTCTTTAGCAACTTCGATTTCGATGGTAAGCGTGATTTGATCGCCGATCAGTACGCCGCCTGTTTCTAATGCCGCGTTATAGGTTAGACCATAATCACTGCGTTTGACTTTACCTTTTCCGCTAAAGCCTGCTTTTTCATTTCCCCATGGATCTTTCCCTTGGCCTTCGAAGGTGATGTTGAAAGTTTCTTCTTGTGTGATTCCATTAAGAGTCACATTTCCAGTTACATCGTATTCATCTTCATCCGTTTTCACAATTTTTGTAGATTTGAATGTTAATGTAGGATTTTTTTCTACATCAAAGAAGTCAGCGGAACGCAAGTGATTATCCCGGTCTGCATTGCGTGTGTCAATACTGGCCACATCAACGGTAAAATCGATCTCTGCAGTTGTTAGATCCAATGGGTTTGCTAGAATGTTTGCTTCGAAATTATTAAAACTTCCTTTTACTTTAGCGATCATCATATGTTTTACGGAAAATTCAATAGCACTGTGAGTCGGGTCGACTGTCCATTTTGTATTTGTCATGATTATTCCTCCTAATTATTCATCTTGAATTTATATATCTTTAATTTGAGATATCTTAACTTAATGTAATTATAAGAGGTGGAAGCAATAGTGTCAACTGAAAGTTTTCCTTAATTTTGAAAACATGAAAAACCCTGTGCATTTAGGCACAGGGTTTTTAATTATGAAGAAAAGTAAAGCTTACTACCTTTATTAATTGGCATGTTCTTTCTCTTCTTGATCGGTCACTTTACTTGGCCAAAAGGCACGGCGGTCAAGCAGGGCGGTGATCGCTGGAACAAGGAACGGGCGCACAATGAATGTGTCCATTAACACACCAAGAGCAGTAATGAGCCCGAATTGAACCAATACTTGGATCGGAAGTGTGGCTAGAACGGAAAAAGTGGCTGCCAAGATTATTCCGGCGGAAGTGATGACACCGCTAGTTTCGGCAACGCCTTTTCTGATGGCCTGCTTGATTGGCATCGTTTCTTTCTTTCGCCAAATGCTTGAAACCATGAAAATGTTATAGTCTTCTCCAAGTGCAACAAGGAATACGAAAGAATAAAGTGGAATCGTCCCCTCTATGGCATCGACACCCATGAAATAGTGGAGGATTATCCAACCTAAGCCCATAGCTGCAAAGAATGAGAGAATCACTGTCCCCATTAAATACACCATGGCTGTCACAGATCGCAAGTAGGCTAAAAGAAGCAAGGAAATCAGGACGATGATGATCGGGATGATCATGAATTCATCGGCTTTTACGGTATCCCTTTTATCGAATTGCGTCGCAGTTTGCCCGCCAATCCAAACCTTATCTTCGACGGAAGATATATTGGCGGCCTTCAATTCTTTCTCCGCAATTGTGCGGATTTCCGGAATGGAATCAATTGCCTCGATATCATATGGGTTGATGTTGAATTTGACCTCATAGGATTGCAAATCTTCATTGGATTTACTTGTGACTGGATCGGCCACACTTTCAACAATATTCATCCCTTCTAATGCCGGCGCTAAATCGATATCTTCACCATCCGTGTCGACAACCACTGTGGCTGGTGCCAGTTCACCCGGTGAGTACGAGTCGGAAATGACAGAATAGCCTTCACGGGAGTTCATATCTTCAGGAAAGGAAGAGAGAATATCATATGAATATTTTATTTGTGAAGAATATCCAGCTAATACACTGAAGATGATCAAGCATGTAAGAATGACGGTCCATGGCTTGGTTGTGACGATATGACCAATCCAGTTACCGATGCGGCCTTCTTTATGCTTTTTGACGGCTTTTCCCTTTTTCTTGGCCCGTGTTTCTTCCATTTCTGGTGTACGCGGAACGATTGGGTAGAAGGAAGCCCTTCCGAATACAGAAAGCAATGCCGGTACAAGTGTTAAAGCTGCCAGCATCATGATTAAAATGGACAAGCTGAATGGTACAGCGAAACGGTGGTAGGCTCCGTATTTCGCTACAAGCAATGTTAGCAGCGAGATGACGATTGTAAGGCCGCTCATCGCAATGGCGCCTGATGAATCTTTAAATGCGGCGATCATGGCTTTCCGTTTGCTTTCATGATTTCTTAATTCACTTCTGTAGTGCGAAATTAAAAATAGACAATAATCCGTTCCGGCACCGAATAATAATACGGTCATGATCGAAATGGCCTGTGAATCGACTGTAATCCAACCGTGATCAGCCATGAATCCAAGGATCGGGCTTGTGACAATATAGGCGAAGCCTACTCCGATTAAAGGAATGATGGCTAAAAGCGGGGAACGGTAAATGAGTAATAATACGACAAGTACAAGTATTACTGTCGCTAATAGCAATTTGAAATCAGCACCCGAAAATAATCCCGTTGCATCGACGGATATCCCTACAGGGCCTGTCACTCGAAGTGATAATTCGTCTGAATCTGTCGGGACCTTGAATGGGTCCGATCCAATGCGTTCCGATACTGTTTCATTAATGCTTTCAAGATTTTTTTCAAGAATTTCAGTCTCGGTCTTTTCTTTAAAGAAAAGCGGCTGTACGAAAGTCGTTCCATCTTCTGAAACCGATCCTTGAAGAGCAGGCAATGGAATTTCATGAAGCGGCGGTAAAAAAGATTGCTGTGTCAATGGGCTATCTGTCAGTTTCTTGGAAAGGTACTGGATTTCGGCCAAGTCGGCCTCTGTCAGTCCACCTTCCCGATGCCATGTAAGCAGGGCAGGTATTCCAGAGGAATTTGGAAACTCTTCTTTAATAAGTTCATCAGCTACGACGGAAGGTGAGTCTTCAGGCAAGTCAGCGGCATTATTTGCTGTTCGATCATTAACGGCAGGCAATGTGATGGTTAATCCGATTGCTGCAATTATCCATACAGCAATGACAACCCAATGATTGACTTTTCCCGTCATCATCCTGCCAAGTCTTCCTAATATTGATTCGTCCAATGAAGGCACCCCGCTTTTTGAATTTTTTATCCTTAGCTCATTATAATGGTGTGCTGTTGACATATACAAAAATGGGTATGCTCACTCCACTTTTCTACTAAATGCTTCAAAGCTTTCTTATCATTATATGATTCAGACCAGTTGTTATTGGCCAGAAATATGCTCATCGATACATGGGGGAAAAGTACTTTTTAACTAATTTCAATTAAATTCCAAGATTGAGGAGTGAAATATAGGGAATAGGGGAATGTATAGTAGTATTGTGGATTTTATTAACAGAGGAGGGATTTTTTTGTCTGATAAATCTAAAAAAATAAATGATGAATCGAAAGAAACATTAACGAACAGGCAAGGGCACCCGGTAACGAATAACCAGAGTATTAGAACTGTAGGGAACAGGGGTCCTAGTACACTTGAGAACTATGATTTCCTGGAAAAAATCAGCCACTTCGATAGGGAGCGCATTCCTGAACGGGTCGTGCATGCCCGTGGTGCAGGTGCACATGGTTATTTCGTTCCGACCGGTAAAGCGGGGGACGAGCCTATTTCAAAATATACGAGAGCGAAGGTTTTTCAGGAAGAAGGTAAAAAAACCCCGGTATTCGTGAGATTCTCATCTGTTATTCATGGAGGGACGTCCCCGGAAACATTACGTGATCCCAGGGGATTTGCCGTTAAATTTTATACGGAAGATGGCAACTGGGATCTTGTAGGCAATAACTTGAAAATTTTCTTCATCCGTGATGCCATGAAATTCCCGGATTTGATTCATGCCTTCAAACCGGATCCGGTCACGAATATTCAGGACGGCAGGAGGATTTTTGATTTTTGCGCGAGTTCGCCTGAAACATTCCATATGGTTACCTTTGTGTTTTCCCCATGGGGCATACCAGCTAACTACCGCATGATGCAGGGGTCAGGGGTCAATACTTATAAATGGGTGAATGAGGAAGGGAAAGCAGTGCTTGTCAAGTATCATTGGGAACCGAAACAAGGGATCAAGAACCTGACACAACAAGAGGCAAATGAAATTCAAGCTACGAATTTCAATCATGCCACACAGGATCTATATGAAGCGATCGAACGCGGGGACTATCCTGAATGGGATCTCAACGTACAGATCATGAGTGATGATGATCACCCTGAGTTGGATTTTGATCCGCTGGATGATACGAAGATCTGGCCGAAAGATGAGTTCCCTTGGCTGCATGTCGGAACGATGGTATTGAATAAAAACCCTGAAGACTATTTCACTGAAGTCGAACAGGTTGCATTCGGCACAGGTGTCCTAGTGGATGGACTGGACTTTTCTGATGACAAGATGTTACAGGGACGTACATTCTCTTATTCCGATACACAACGTCACCGTGTTGGAGCGAATTATCTTCAATTGCCGATCAATGCTCCGAAGAAACGAACAGCCACGAATCAGACTGGCGGACAGATGCAATATGAAGTTGGCAGAGGCAGCCAAAGCCCCCACATCAACTACGAACCATCAACTGTCGGCGGCTTGAAAGAAGCCAAGCAGACGGGCAAGGAGTATACACCTATGGTGGAAGGGAAACTTGTTCGTGAGACAATCGATCGCCAAAACAATACGAAACAGGCCGGTGAAACATTCCGTGAATTCGAGGATTGGGAAAAGGACGATTTAATTTCCAATTTAGTGGCGGCATTGGCTCCTGCTGACAAGCGCATTCAGGAAAAAATGATAGCACTTGCCGAAGAGGCCGATGAAGAGTATGGCCGCAGATTGAAAGAGGGACTGGCCTCGGCTTCTGAACATACGGAATCTTCAAAACCACTTGGTGGGACGGATAACCCTGAGGACGCCGTTAGTAAAGGACATGAAGCGGATCCATATTGATTGGACTAAAAAAGAGGCAAACTTCCCTTTAAAGGGGTTTGCCTCTTTTTTTTAATGGGCATAATTGATGGATGTGTGGATTGTTGTTCTGATGATGCCTTGAAAACCAAGTGGGAAATTGATTGGCAAAAAACTTGATAATCATTTAAACTGAAACTACTCTATTTTTCTCTTATAAAGGAGATGAAAAAATGATTAAAATTCTTTCTGCCCTTTTCCTTCCTTGTCTACTTGTCATGCTATTTTCAAGAGTCACCTATAACAATGTCGTGGGCCTTGTTTTAACTGTTGCCTTGATTACAGCTTCCGCATATAAAGGTTATACGCATACAAACTTATTGATCATCGTCGATGCCTTATCCCTTACAGTGGGATTTTGGTTATCAAAAAGAATGATGAAACGTACATCCAAGAGCGCCTGACACAAAAGGTGCTTTTTTTGTACCCAATCTTGTCATCCCCCTCATCACATCATGAAGTCCATAAAACAAAAATAGAATGGATGTTCGCTTATTGCTGGTTTGTTTTAAGGCTATTGTGGTAGAATGTGTATATATGCTTTATCAAACCGGAATAAATAGAAGGGATATAGGCATGTCCCGTTTTCATATAAAAATATTTCAATAGGAGGCTATGCTTGGTGAAGGATAAGTTTGAGTTAGTCTCAAAATACTCTCCTCAAGGAGATCAGCCGGCAGCAATTGAAATGCTGGTCGAAGGGATTAAGGAAGGCAAGGAAATGCAGACGTTATTGGGGGCAACGGGGACAGGGAAAACGTTCACCGTTTCCAATGTGATTCAAAGAATCAATAAACCGACTCTTGTCATTGCCCACAATAAAACGTTGGCAGGGCAGCTTTACAGTGAGTTCAAAGAGTTCTTCCCTAATAATGCCGTTGAGTACTTCGTTAGCTATTATGATTACTACCAGCCAGAGGCTTATGTTCCATCCACGGATACATTCATCGAAAAAGATGCAAGCATCAATGATGAAATCGATAAACTGCGTCACTCGGCAACCTCGTCTTTGTTCGAAAGGAAAGATGTCATCATCATTGCCAGTGTTTCATGCATATATGGACTTGGTTCTCCTGAAGAGTACCGGGAGATGGTTGTTTCCCTCCGAACAGGCATGGAGATAGACCGGAATGCCTTGCTGCACAGACTCGTGGATATTCAATATGAACGTAATGATATTGCTTTCCAACGGGGGACCTTCCGCGTTCGCGGCGACGTGGTCGAAATTTTCCCCGCCTCACGTGATGAACATTGCGTACGGGTCGAGTTTTTCGGGGATGAGATTGACCGTATTCGTGAAGTCGATGCCCTGACTGGCGAAATTACCGGTGAACGAGATCATATCGCCATTTTCCCGGCTTCCCACTTCGTAACCCGCGAAGAGAAAATGCGGATAGCCATTCAAAATATCGAAACGGAACTGGAAGAGCGATTGAAGGAATTAAGGGAAGATGAAAAACTCCTTGAAGCGCAGCGCTTGGAGCAGCGGACCCGTTATGATCTGGAAATGATGCGGGAAATGGGCTTTTGTTCAGGGATCGAGAACTATTCCCGCCATTTGACGCTTCGTCCCTCAGGTGCGACACCATACACTTTAATGGATTACTTTCCAGAGGATTTCCTATTGGTCGTGGATGAATCACACGTAACCCTCTCGCAAATCCGCGGAATGTTCAATGGAGATCAGGCGCGTAAGCAAGTGCTCGTCGATCATGGCTTCCGTCTGCCGTCTGCGAAAGACAACCGCCCGCTAAGATTTGAGGAATTTGAAAAAAAGGTCCATCAATCCATATTCGTTTCGGCAACTCCGGGACCATATGAACTCGAACATACGCCGGAAATGGTTCAGCAGATCATCCGTCCTACCGGATTGCTGGATCCGACGGTGGAAGTGCGGCCGATTGAAGGGCAAATAGATGACTTGATCGGTGAAATACAGGAGCGCGTCAAAAAGAACGAGCGTGTGCTCATAACGACCTTGACGAAAAAGATGTCTGAGGATTTAACTGATTATTTAAAGGAAATCGGCATCAAGGTTCAATATCTTCATTCGGAAGTGAAGACCTTGGAAAGGATAGAAATCATCCGGGAACTTCGAATGGGCAAATATGATGTTCTTGTTGGAATCAATCTTTTAAGGGAAGGCCTCGATATTCCGGAAGTGTCGTTAGTGACCATTCTGGATGCAGATAAAGAAGGGTTCCTTCGCTCGGAACGTTCGCTTATTCAAACGATGGGCCGTGCAGCCCGTAATTCCAACGGCCACGTCATCATGTATGCAGACCGCATCACGAATTCGATGGAACTTGCCATCAATGAAACGAGGCGGCGCCGTGAAATCCAGGAAAATTATAATAAAGAGCATGGAATAATGCCTCAAACCATTCAAAAGGATATCCGCGACTCCATAAGGGCGACTCATGTAGCCGAAGAAGGCGAAGAGTATAAGGAAGACCTTGCACCAAGCCTCGCGAAGCTTCCTAAAAAAGAGCGTTTAAAAGTGATGGCAAGCATGGAAAAAGAAATGAAGGAAGCGGCAAAGGCACTGGACTTCGAGCGAGCTGCCGAGCTGCGTGATTTATTACTAGAGTTAAAAGCGGAAGGGTGACGAAACATGGCAATGGATAAAATTGTGATAAAAGGCGCCAGGGCCAACAATTTAAAGAATATTGATATCACGATACCGAGAGACAAACTTGTTGTGCTGACCGGATTATCCGGATCTGGAAAGTCTTCCTTGGCTTTTGATACGATTTATGCAGAAGGGCAAAGACGTTATGTAGAATCACTGTCCGCTTATGCTCGTCAATTCTTGGGCCAAGTGGATAAACCGGATGTCGATGCGATTGAAGGTTTGTCACCAGCCATTTCCATAGACCAGAAAACGACCAGTCGAAATCCTCGTTCAACCGTAGGGACTGTTACGGAGATCTATGATTATTTAAGGCTGTTATTTGCACGGGTCGGCAGGCCGACCTGTCCAATCCATAATATTGAAATCACCTCACAAACGATTGAGCAAATGGTGGACCGCATTCTTGATTACCCTGAACGAACCAAGCTTCAGGTATTGGCACCGCTTGTCTCAGGCAGAAAAGGTACACATGCGAAAGTTTTGGAGGAAGTTAAGAAACAAGGATATGTCCGCATTCGTGTGAACGGGGAAATGCATGACCTCAGCGATGAGATTACTCTCGAAAAAAATAAAAAACATTCGATTGAAGTCATCATAGACCGGATCGTCATTAAAGAGGGTATCATGGCCAGGCTTGCAGATTCATTGGAAAGTGCTTTGCAGCTTGGCGAAGGCAAAGTCATCATTGACGTCATGGGTGAGGAAGAGCTGCTGTTCAGTGAACATCATGCTTGTCCATACTGCGGATTTTCGATTGAAGAGTTAGAGCCTAGAATGTTTTCCTTCAATAGCCCGTTTGGGGCCTGCCCGGATTGTGATGGCTTGGGGGCAAGGCTTGAGGTGGACCGTGATCTGGTCATCCCGAATAACGAATTAAGTCTCCGTCAACATGCAATTGCGCCATGGGAGCCGACGAGTTCTCAATATTATCCTCAGCTCCTTGAAGCGGTGGCCAACCATTATGGGATAGATATGGATGTGCCCGTTAAAGATTTACCGGAAGAGAAGATGGATAAGGTCTTGCTTGGTTCAGGTAAAGATAAGATATATTTCCGTTATAAAAATGATTTTGGAAGAGTGCAAGAAGGATATATTCCTTTTGAAGGAGTTTTAAGAAACATCGAAAGGCGCTTCAAGGAGACGAGTTCTGACTTTATTCGTGAGCAAATGCAGAAATACATGTCAGAACATCACTGTCCAACCTGTAAGGGTCATCGATTGAAAAAAGAGAGTCTTTCCGTGCTCATTCAAGGGGTCCATATAAGTGAAACGACAGCTTTATCAGTGGAGGATGCGTTAGTATTTTTCGATGAGCTTGATTTGACTGAAAAAGAAGCTGCAATTGCGAGATTGATTTTACGTGAAATTCGTGAGCGGCTCGGTTTCCTGGCTAATGTAGGTTTGGAATATTTGACGTTGAGCAGGGCAGCGGGAACATTATCAGGCGGTGAAGCGCAGCGTATAAGATTGGCAACGCAGATCGGTTCCCGATTGACCGGAGTCCTATATATTTTGGATGAACCTTCAATAGGGCTGCATCAGAGGGATAACGATCGATTGATCGAAACATTGAAGAATATGCGCGAAATCGGCAACACCCTCATTGTTGTCGAGCACGATGAAGATACGATGATTGCTGCGGATTATTTGATCGATGTTGGTCCTGGAGCAGGAGCGCATGGAGGGGAAATAGTGGCCGCTGGAACTCCGGAAGAGGTCATGAATAATCCTAAATCCTTAACGGGGCAATATTTAGCAGGGAAGAAATTCATTCCATTGCCATTGGAACGCCGGAAAAATGATGGCCGTGTCATTGAGATAAAAGGTGCCAAGGAAAATAATTTGAAAAACGTTAATGTGAAATTCCCGCTTGGGGTCTTTACAGCCGTAACAGGAGTCTCGGGATCAGGGAAAAGTACATTGGTGAATGAGATCCTCCATAAGTCATTGGCTCAAAAGCTGAATCGGGCAAAAGCCAGACCAGGCGATTTCCGTGAAATCAAGGGAATTGAGCATTTAGATAAAGTCATTGATATTGACCAATCACCGATCGGCAGAACTCCACGATCGAATCCAGCTACCTATACGGGTGTATTCGATGATGTTCGTGACGTGTTTGCCTCGACTAATGAAGCGAAGATCCGCGGTTATAAAAAAGGAAGGTTCAGTTTCAATGTGAAGGGCGGCCGCTGTGAAGCATGCCGTGGTGATGGCATTATCAAGATTGAAATGCATTTTCTCCCAGATGTCTATGTTCCATGTGAAATCTGTCATGGTAAACGTTATAACCGGGAAACTCTAGAAGTGAAATATAAAGGGAAAAACATATCCGACATTCTCGATATGACAGTTGAGGAAGGCGTTAGTTTCTTTGAAAATATCCCAAAAATCAAACGGAAGCTACAAACGATTTATGACGTTGGATTGGGTTATATCAAGCTTGGACAGCCTGCCACCACTTTATCAGGCGGTGAAGCGCAAAGGGTGAAACTTGCTTCTGAATTGCATCGCCGATCCACTGGGCGCTCCTTCTATATCTTGGATGAACCAACTACCGGTCTACATGTCCACGATATAGCAAGGCTGCTCCAGGTTCTGCAGCGGCTGGTTGACAATGGGGATACCGTTTTGGTGATCGAGCATAATCTGGATGTCATCAAGACGGCGGACCATATTATTGACCTGGGACCGGAAGGCGGAGAAAAGGGCGGTACGATCGTCACTTATGGAACACCTGAAAAAATATGTGAAGTTTCCGAATCGTACACGGGAAAATACTTAAAACCTGTACTTACCCGTGATCAAATCCGCATGGAAAATTGGATTGAAGAAAAAGAAACGGAGCATGAACATGCTTAAAAGAAGGCGTTCGGCTTGTTTCAGTTTGTCCACTAAAGGGGGTTCGGAAAACATATCTTTCATCAAATGGATGTCCCGAACCAACTGACCCAAAGCAACACCTTCAATTCCTTATTAATGGGTTTCTATCTTAATTTTTTATAACGAAGTTGATTGTAGAGGAAGGTGCGAGACTCCTGCGGGAAAAGCGCGTCTAGTGGAGACCCCTCAGGCGCAAGCCGAGGAGGCTCCACGACCGCCCGCGGAAAGCGAGTCCCTGGATCGGAAATCAACGTCCAAGTTGTAAAAGTCATAAAAAAACTGCAGGCAAACTCGTTTTCTTCGAATTTGTCTATAGTCTGGAACAAGCCATCAGGCTTGTTTTTTTGTAGAAAAATGACGGTGTGCATTTAATCAATCATTTGATTAAAGAATAGGAAAACAAGATATTTCCGGGGAAATCATACATCTTCTTTTTCGGAAATTGTCATTTTCCTTTGTCGAATGATGGGAAAAACGGTATTTATGAAACTTTTTAGATATCTAGGCGTATGTATGAATAAAATGATAGAAGAAAGCGAGGAATGTTCATGCAGGAGGAAAGAAAGAAGATTTTAGAAATGATTCAGGATGGAAAGTTATCAGCGGAAGAAGCCATGGGCCTTTTGGAAGAATTAGAAAAAGCCAGTCAGGAAAGTGAAGCAAAAGAGCAGAAATTGCAAAACGAATTATCGACGGTAGTCGTGGATAAGAAAAGCGAAGGAAGCACTCAGGATACGTTTAAAAAGAATATCCAGTCATCGAAAGAAAAGATTATTGATTTCGTTGAAAGTGCTTTTAAGAAAATCAAAGAAACGGATCTTGATTTCAATTTCGGGAAATCTGTGGAGGTCAGTCATATTTTCCAGCATGATCATGATTTCCTGGATGAGGTTGATGTAGATATAGCAAATGGGAAAATAAAAATCGCCGCATGGGACCATAATGATGTCCGGGTTGAATGCCAAGCTAAGGTATACCGTGTGGAAGAAATAGAAGAAGCCAGGAAAAACTTTTTGGAAGAAGTCGATTTCACGATAGAAAATGGAAAATTGAAGTTCAAGGTCCGTGAAAAATCCATAAAGGTTGATACGATCATGTACATTCCAAGAAAGGAATATGAGGACATCCATGTAAGGATGTTCAATGGTGCAATCACGACTGAATCACTGAAATCAGAGAAGCTTAAAGCGAAAACGGCGAATGGTGCCATTCATATCATGCAGGGTACGGGTGATTTCTGTGAGCTTGAAACAGGTAATGGGATGATCACCATTTCAGATACCAACTTTAATGACTTGGAAGCCGAGACCCTGAATGGAGCTATTAATGCTGATGGATACTTCAAGAAATTGGATGTCCAAACGTTCAATGGGGAAATCATCTGTACGAATTCAGGGATGGATTGCGATTCGATCCATGCTAAGTCAGTCACTGGAAAAGTCCAGCTGACCCTGCCGCCAGGTAAGGCGATCGAAGGAGAATTGAAATCAAATTTAGGAAGCTTTAATGTAACTTTGGAAGGGATGACAATCATCGAAGAGAAAAGTGATGTGGTTCAGAAGGTCCTTAAGTTTAAGACGGTTAAAGAAGAGGTTCCTGTGCTTCATGTTTTTGCAGAAACCAAGACTGCAGCGATAACGGTTTCCTGAAGAAAGGGAAAGCCCGTCAATACCACTGGAGGCTCAAACTGTAGGCAAACTCGATGGAAAACGAGTTTGCCTGCAGTTTTTTTATGGCTTGTTCTCTAAATTTAATAACAGGTTGATTGGAGAGGAAGGTACGAGACTCCTGGGGGAAAAGCGCGTCTAGGGGAGCACGCAGGCGCAAGCCGAGGAGGCTCCACGACCGCCCGCGGAAAGCGAGTTTCTTTAGCGGAAATCAACATCCAATTTGTATCGGAACCATACCTAAGGAGTTGCTTTGGAATTGGTTCGGGAACATCATTTGATGAAAGATACGTTTCTGATCCCTTTTGTCTGCAAAGAAAGCCTGCCAATATAAATTGGCGGGCTTTCTTTATTTTGATGTAAGGATTCATGTATGTTCCACTCATCTCTTCCTGTTCACGCGGCCAATCCGGGTGGAGTGAATAAAAAAACAATAAATCGATAATGCTTTGTTTGGTTATTAACAGAAAAATGCTAAAATAGAAAAAGTATCTCAAAAAATAGCATCGCTCCTAAAGGAGGAAAGATATATGGCAAAAGTCCGTACAAAGGATATAGTAGAAGCGTTCGGTCTAGAACTTATCAGTGGGGAAGAAGGAATTAACAGACCAATCGTCACGAGTGATTTATCTCGTCCCGGACTTGAAATAGCCGGTTTTTTTGATTATTATCCCGCAGATCGAGTACAGCTTTTAGGTATGACGGAGATGTCCTTTTTTAATCGGCTGAATGAACCGGATCGAGTACAGAGGATGGAAGAGTTATGCAGGGACTTTACTCCAGGCATCATCATTACGCGTGGTCAGGAAGTGCCGATAGAATTGATCGAAGCTTCTGAGCGGGAATCCGTTCCTGTGATGAGATCTAATATGAAGACAACAAGGTTATACAGCCGTCTGACCAATTTCCTAGAAAGCAGGTTGGCACCAACTACTGCTGTTCATGGTGTATTGGTGGATATCTATGGGTTAGGTGTGTTGATCACCGGGAAAAGCGGCGTCGGTAAAAGTGAGACAGCCCTGGAATTAGTGAAACGGGGTCATCGTCTCGTAGCCGATGACTGCGTCGAAATCAGGCAGGAAGACCAAGATACGCTGGTCGGGAATGCCCCGGATTTAATCGAACATCTTCTAGAAATAAGAGGATTGGGAATCATTAATGTAATGACACTTTTTGGAGCTGGCGCAGTCCGCAGCAATAAAAAGATCTCAATCGTCATCAATCTGGAACTATGGGAAAAAAACAAGCAGTATGACCGGGTGGGCCTTGATGAAGAAAAAATGAAAATCATCGATACGGAAGTGACGAAAATTACCGTACCTGTCCGTCCAGGGCGAAATTTAGCTGTCATCATTGAAGTGGCAGCCATGAATTACCGCCTGAAGCGAATGGGAGTAAATGCAGCGGAACAGTTTTCAGATCGCTTGAACCATGCAATTGCAGATCCGGAACATGATGAATTTTAAAAGGTTATAAGAAAAGAGGGGACAAAATGGAACAAGGAATACAGCCACTGAATCCAATAGCGATAGATCTAGGTCCCATCCAGGTACATTGGTATGGACTAATCATCGGTTTCGGTGTGTTATTGGGTCTTATTATCGCTTTAAGGGAATCTGAGCGAAGAGGTCTTGATAAGGAAATTTTTACTGACATGATTTTGTTTGCTGTCCCAATCGCGATCATTAGTGCCCGTATTTATTATGTGATCTTCCAATGGGAGTACTATTCACAAAACCCGGGAGATATCATAAAAATATGGAATGGCGGAATTGCCATACATGGTGCGTTGATCGGGTCGGTACTGACTGCAATCGTGTTTGCCAAGGTCAAGAAAGTGTCATTTTGGAAGCTTGCGGATATTGCTGCACCGAGCTTATTGTTGGGGCAGGCGATTGGCCGTTGGGGTAATTTCATGAATCAGGAAGCGCATGGGGGAGAAATAACAAGGTCATTCCTGGAAAATATGCATTTGCCTGAATTCATCATTAATCAAATGTACATAAACGGTACGTATTATCACCCAACCTTTTTGTATGAATCGATTTGGAATATCGTCGGTGTCATTATTCTCTTAAGTTTACGGAAAGTGAACTTGCGCAGGGGGGAACTGTTTTTAACCTATGTAATATGGTATTCCATCGGACGTTATTACATTGAAGGATTGCGGACGGACAGTTTGATGCTGACGGATTCACTGCGTATCGCACAAGTGATCTCGATTGTATTGGTAGCTGCAGCCATCGCTTTGGTGGTCTATAGAAGGGTCCGCGGGCATGCAGACAAAAGATATTTAGATGCATAGGTAATATGTGAAAAGGGAGAGGGCATAGTGATAGTAGATTCGGTTAAAAAGGGACTTCTTTCAGGCTTGAATACAACCTGGTCTTTGGGGAAAGTGATATTTCCGGTTACTCTGATCGTCACTGTGCTTCAATATACGCCTGTATTGCCATTCATCATCAACTTGATAGCGCCTTTGATGAATCTCATCGGTCTTCCAGGGGATGCTGCAATTCCGCTTGTATTAGGGAATTTCCTGAATTTATACGCAGCGATCGCTGGCATATTAACGCTTGATTTGACTGTGAAAGAAGTTTTTATCATCGCTATGATGCTATCTTTTTCACATAATTTATTGATCGAGTCAGGTGTGGCGATGAAAACCGGTGTCAAGCTGTGGGTCATCCTGACAGTACGGATCGGGCTTGCGCTTTTGTCCGCGGTCGTCATCAATCTTGTTTGGCAGGGCGGATCTGAAATGGCCCAAGGAGTAGCTATCGGGGAGGCTGCAGAGATTAACGGAGCGGGTGCAATCCTATTACATGGGGTCATCCAGGCCCTTTCAGGAATTGGCCAGCTGGCGGTCATCGTTATTCCGCTCATGGTGGCGGTTCAAATCATGAAAGATTTAAAGTGGCTGGAAGCCTTCTCGAAAGCCCTTGCACCCTTCATGAAGGTCCTGGGGATGAAGCCGAATGCTTCCATGCCTTTCGTTACAGGCCTGACTCTCGGTTTGGCATATGGCGCAGGCGTTATGATTCAAGCGGCTAAAGAGGATAATGTTTCGAAGAAGGATATGACAATTGCATTCATCTTTTTAGTTGCCTGCCATGCTGTTGTAGAAGACACACTGATTTTTATTCCGCTGGGGATTCCGGTCTTGCCGCTGTTACTTATTCGGCTACTCACTGCCATTGTTTTAACGATGGCCGTTGCGTATATATGGAATCGGACTGATAGGGTACAGAGAAAGGAAGCTGTATATGAACAGTAACATAACTACATTATTATTTGATCTTGATGGTACGTTGATCAATACAAATGAATTGATCATCGCCTCTTTTACAGAAACTTTAAACCACTTTTGTCCTGGAAAGTTCAATCGGGAAGATATCATTCCATTTATCGGACCGACTTTGGTCGATACGTTTTCTTCCATTGATCCAAAACGTGTGGATGAAATGATTGCATACTATCGGGAGCATAATTGGAGGAACCATGATTTGCTTGTCACACAATTTGACGGTGTGTTCGAAACCGTTCAAACGTTGAAGCAAAGCGGTTATAAATTGGCAGTCGTTACGACAAAGAAGCGTGATGTCGTCGAAAAGGGCCTGCGTTTAAGCAAACTGGATCAATTCTTTGATGTGGTGGTCACACTGGATGAGGTGGAAAAAGCAAAGCCGGATCCAGAGCCTTTGGTAAAAGCTTTAAATCAACTCGGTTCGGTTCCTGAAGAAGCGATCATGATTGGAGACAGTTATCATGATATTCTGGGCGGTAAGAACACAGGTACAAAAACGGCAGGGGTCTCATGGTCCATTAAAGGCCGTGAATTCCTGGAAAGCTATCACCCTGATTATATGCTTGAGCAGATGGCGGATTTATTGAATATAGTTGAGGTTGAAAAGCTCACGGAGGCTAGAAAATGAGACGCACGTCCCGCTATCCAGTTGAAGGGGCTAATTCACTATGGCATGTATATAAGACCGTTCCATTCTGGAAAGTCGTCAAGAATTTTGTGGTGATACAGCTAGCGCGTTATACGCCTTTTCTGGGCATGAAGAATTGGCTGTACAGGACTTTTTTACATATGAAAGTCGGTAAGCATACTTCGTTTGCCTTGATGGTCATGCCCGATGTGATGTTTCCGGAAAAAATATCAGTTGGAAGAAATACTGTCATTGGCTATAATACGACGATTCTTGCTCATGAATATTTGATTCAGGAATATCGTTTAGGAGATGTAGTCATTGGGGATGAAGTATTGATTGGAGCCAATTCGACCATTCTTCCAGGAGTTTCAATCGGAAATGGGGCGATTGTCTCTGCAGGTACGCTTGTCCATAAGGATGTTCCAGAGGGAGCTTTCGTCGGGGGAAATCCAATGAAAATCATATATACCAAAGAAGAAATGCTTGAAAGGGAGCAGCAAACTTCCTTGTGAAAAAAAGGACTTGCCCATATATGCGGCAGGTCTTTTTAATGGCATTTTGGGTATAACGGAGTCAGTTCATTCTTTAGATGCTCCATGACTTCGTTGATTGATATATATTCCTGGTTCACCGTCGCTTCATACGTTTCTTTTAAAACACGAAAAAACCTTTCCTGTGCCTGTTTATCCATATTTAGCTTGTCCTCCTATCATCTATTAAAGATTTATGAAGAGGGGGCTGAACAACTTCAGCCCCATATCTCATTTAACTATTTCCGATTTCAATAAATCGGCAACCAATACGTACCGTTCCGGTGCACTACCAATATATGAAAAAGGATAGCAGGTTGTTACTGTAAGTGTGGCTTTAGGCTTGGGAACGATCACGGTACGGTCATCTGCATCGACGATACGAACCTTCCTCACTTTATATGTAAACGAACCGGCTTCTGTCTTGGCAATCAGCAAGTCGCCCTCGCCGACTTCACCTAGATCTCTGAAAATTGTATCTCGGTGACCGGATAAAACGGAATTATCCTTTTCACCGGGAAGGACGGACCCCGCAAAATGACCGACGCCCTTTTCGAGTTCATCTTCGTCCGTTCCGTGATAAATTGGGAGTGTTGCCTCAATTTTTGGAATATAAAGCTCCCCCATCAAATCACCTGTTTCCGGTCGTTCTTCATATAGTTCAAGCCCATCGGGAATATTTGCCTTCGCCTTCGGTTCGGGGAGCTTAGCCGTTGCTTCCGTTGTGTCAGATTCATTCCATTTATACAGGGCATAGCCTTTTAACAGTGTATAGGCGTTTGTCGTTGTAAAATAAAAGCCTAAGGTTAAAAAGCAAACAGCAGTGACAAGTAACCATTTTTTCTTATGCCTGGATTGCCTATTTTTGCTCATCTTAATTAGCGAGTCTCGCTTTTCTTATTAATCCGAAAGCGATGCCCATCATCACTAAACCGATTAAAGCACCGAATAAGTAATGACCAGCCGTTTTAGGAAGCACTCCGCCTTTTTCCGTTTTATGTGCAGGTTTTGTAGATTTTGCAGGTTTCTTCTTTTCTTTTTTTACCTCAACCACTTTAGAAATGGCCTCGGTGGACTGTTTAATGTCATTACCGGTTTCTTTCACTAAATCGGAACCGATCATTTCACCTGTCAATTTAAAATCGAGCAAAAAATTGCCGTTTGAATCATAAATGGAAACTAGTAAACTAGCATTCGTCAATTCCTTAAGCTGGAATAAAGCCTCAAGGGATAGGTTTGTCGTGACACCATCCTGAATTAAGGCGAATTTGAATTGAATTTGCAGCAAGCTTTGAAGATCATTATATATAGAAAGCAATTCAGCCACTTGTTCTGCAGACAATTCATCAATTGTTTCAAAATGCTCGAGTTGATCCATCCTATCGGAGATCGCCATTAAACGAGCTTCAAAAGAAGGGTCTTCGACGATAGGAAAAAGATGGTTCATGAATCTGTCGAGCTCTTCGTCTGTAAGGCCGATCTCAGTAAATAGGCCATCCATTAAATCGATTATTTCTTCATCATATTCCATCTCTTCCTCATCATAATCCAGTTCTAAATCGATGATATCCTCAATGTCGTAAATGAAATGAAAGGTGTCGATGATGGAATCTCCCTCTTCCAGTTCGCCGTATTCTATTAATAATTCCGTAAGTTCTGCTTCTGTCATATCATATTGTTTAAGTAGATTCTGTAAGGTCTCAGGAGTGACGGCCGGTCCTAATGTATCACGCAACTCTTCTACTGATTCCAGTTCATTCAATGTTAAGTCGTAATAGGATAAATACTCTTCCAATTCTTCTTGTGTCATTCTAACTTCAGAAAGGTATGCATTAAGCTCACCCTGGTTGATCTTTGTTGACGCAAAACCCTTTGTTCCGCTTAAACCCAGTGAAAAAAGAACGATAAGTGCCACAAAAAACGAAAAATATTGCTTCATTACCATTTCCCCCTAAAATTATATAATATTGACAAATTCCTAAAATATTATAAAACAGCTAAACCAAAAGGTATACATTAATAACAATGAATGGTTAAAGATAGGAAGAATCATCTGGGTAAAAAGGTATGACTCCTTGCGTTTGGACATAAATCGATCATGAAGAACATTAAAGACAGCTGTGGTTTGAAGTAATGGAATTAGGCATATTTTCCTTGACGTAAGGTGGGGGCAGGGGTAAACTATTAATAACTTCAACCTGCTACCATATTAGCGAACTAAAGTGATTTGATAGATTATTGTGAGTATTTATATGATTATGTCATTTTATTTGATACTATTTTTATATGTTATCCGAAATTTGGATTTAAGCGTGAAACCTTGGAAAGATAAAAGGGATAAACAAAATAAGGAATGGATGCATCGGTTTTTGCCTACAGGCGGACCGATTGGATATAGATAGTAATCAATTCAAAAGGATGTGCAGTCGTGACAAAGCCATTTATGTTTGAAAAACCGTTAGGCATGAGAGATACATTGCCGGTGCTGTATGAAACGAAAGTGTCGGCCAGAAATAAAATGAGTGATGAAATCAAGAAGTGGGGCTATCAATTTATTGAAACGCCTGCTTTGGAATATTATGAAACAATTGGCGAGGCTTCGGCAATATTGGATCAACAGTTGTTTAAACTTCTTGATGCCCAGGGGCATACGCTCGTACTCCGTCCCGAGATGACAGCACCCATTGCAAGGGTGGCAGCATCCAAACTGTTAAAACAGCAAATTCCGCTTCGCCTTGCCTATTCCGCGAATGTTTACCGGGCACAGCAGCGTGAAGGAGGCAGGCCGGCAGAATTCGAACAGATTGGTATTGAGTGCATCGGAAATAAGTCTATAAGTGCCGATGCTGAAATGATTGCCCTGCTTGCGGATGCTTTAAAGGCTGCCGGGCTTCAGGAATTTAAAATTTCCATTGGGCATATTGGATTTCTGCAAGAATTTTTCTTGAGCATTCTTGGTACGGAGGAAAGAGCCTCTATATTAAGGAAGTTTTTGTATGAAAAGAATTATGTTGGTTATCGCGAGCATGTTAAATCACTGTCGCTTTCATCCATTGATAAACAACGGCTTATCGAATTTACCTCATTAAGGGGCAGTGAAGGGACCCTGATAAAGGCGCTGGGGTTGGTTGAAAATAATAAAGGGCAGGATTCTTTGGCTGAACTGAAGGAATTGTCTGCGCAGCTGAAAGAATTTGATGTGGAACAATATGTGAGCTTTGACTTAACATTGGTCAGTCATATGAGCTATTACACAGGAACTTTATTTGAAGTGTATGCCGGACAAGTCGGTTCGCCAATCGGCAATGGCGGCCGGTATGATAATCTGCTTGAGAAGTTCGGCTGGAATGCTTCGGCCACAGGTTTTGCAATCCGGGTGGATCGTCTTGCAGAAGCTCTTGGGGAGCCGATACAGCCTGTCGCGCCAGAATGTATTTTATACAGTCCCGAACGAAGATTGGAAGCCATTGAATTTGCAAGAATTAAACGCTCCGAAGGAAAATTGGTAACGATTCAAGATATTACGGTCGTCCAAAATGTCGATGCCTTTACACGGACATTTTCTGAAGTTCATTTATTCGTAGGGAATGGGGGGTATGGAAAAGATGAATAATAGCTTTTTAACGATTGCCATGCCGAAAGGAAGAATCTTTGAAGAAGCGGCAGAGCTATTAAGAAGGGCCGGTTTTCGTCTCCCTCCCGAGTTTGATGATTCCCGGAAATTGATCCTTGAAGTGGAAGAGGAAAATCTGCGGTTCATTTTAGCTAAACCGATGGATGTCGTAACCTATGTGGAGCACGGCGTCGCTGACATTGGAATTGCAGGGAAGGATGTCATGTTAGAGGAAGAACGTGATGTCTATGAGTTACTTGATTTGAAAATCAGTGAATGCTATTTAGCTGTAGCTGGACTGCCTGGTACGAAAATAAGTGACATCGCCCCTAAAATAGCCAGTAAATATCCGAATGTTGCCTCCAGTTATTTTCGCGAGCAGGGGGAGCAAGTCGAGATTATAAAATTGAATGGGTCTATTGAGTTAGCGCCGTTAATTGGTTTGGCTGAACGAATCGTCGATATCGTTTCTACGGGGAGGACATTGAAGGAAAACGGTCTTGTGGAATATGCGAAAATCGCCAATGTGACTTCGAGGCTGGTGGCAAACCCTGTAAGCTATCGAATTAAAGAAGCAAGGATTACCGAAATCGTGGAACGGCTAGCAGAAATCATTGAATAGTAAAGAATAGCTAATGAGGTGAAGGTATGAAAATAGAACGGTTTGCTGAAGGGATTTCACTGAAACGCTCGGTTGATGCAGGTACTGCCGATCAAAGAAAAGCGGTTCAGGATATTATTTATGATGTCAGGAAAAGCGGAAACGCCGCTTTACATGCCTATACCGAACGTTTCGATGGTGTCAGTGCAGGGGAATTACTTGTATCGGAACAGGAAATGGAAGAAGCGACAGCATCCTTAACAGCTGAGCAGCTTGATATTATACAAGAAGCCGCGAATAATATTCGAATGTTTCACGAGAAACAAATTCGAAATTCATGGTTTACGACTGATGATACGGGAACGATGCTAGGACAAAAATTAACACCTCTTGATGCTGTAGGTGTATATGTACCTGGGGGCACAGCGGCCTATCCTTCGTCAGTACTGATGAATGCGTTGCCTGCGAAGGCCGCGGGGGTGGAAAGGATCGTTATGGTGTCTCCGCCAGGGAAGGATGGAAAATTATCGCCAGCGGTTTTGGCAGCTGCCAAAATTGCCGGAGTTAAGGAAATCTATAAAGTTGGCGGGGCACAGGCAATAGCTGCTCTAGCTTATGGGACGGAAACGATTAAGAAAGTGGATAAAATAGTGGGTCCGGGAAATATATATGTGGCGTTAGCGAAGCGGGAAGTATTCGGAGATGTCGCCATTGATATGATAGCAGGTCCAAGTGAAATAGCGATATTGGCGGACGAAACGGCCATCGCTGCAGAAGTTGCGGCTGACTTGCTGTCACAGGCGGAGCATGATGCCCGTGCTTGCAGTGTTTTGGTCACGACGTCAACGTCTCTTGCAGAAGAAGTTGCCGCAGAAGTGACCAAGCAGGTGGCGTTACTTCCACGCCATGATATTGCTGCAGCATCCATAAGGGATTATGGAAGAATCGTTGTATGCGGGAATATGGCGGAAGCTGTTGAAGCGATTAATGAACTCGCACCGGAACATTTGGAAATTGTGGCCAATGATGCACTTGAAATCATGGCTAAAATTCGGCATGCCGGGGCAATCTTCATTGGCCGCTTTAGTTCGGAGCCCGTCGGGGATTACTTTGCAGGCCCCAATCATGTGCTGCCTACCAATGGAACCGCCCGTTTTTCCAGTCCGCTTAATGTGGATGATTTCCAAAAGAAATCAAGCATCATCATGTATAGTGAAACGGCCTTCCGCAAAAATGCAGAAAAAATCGCAGCATTTGCCCGAATGGAAGGACTTGAGGCACACGCCCGTGCCATTGAATCACGTGGTGTGAATGAATACGGGAAATAGTCCTGAAATATTAAAATACGTGAAGTCATTGATATAAAGACTTTTGACATGCTTTTACATCTTGAGATAAGGGGTTTTACCCCGTTGAGGAGGAGTTGTAATGGAACGTTTTGCTAGTGTGGAGCGAAAGACGAATGAAACGGAAATAAGTTTGAAGTTTGGTGTGGATGGGGAAGGTAATTCCTCCATTAAGACGGGCGTTCCGTTTATGACGCATATGCTTGATTTGTTCACGAAACACGGGAAGTTTGATTTGACCGTAGATGCAAACGGAGATACCGACGTCGATGATCACCATACAACTGAAGATATTGGCATTTGCTTAGGTCAGACGTTATTGGAGGCCCTTGGAGACAAGCGCGGGATAAAGCGTTACGGAAATGCTTTCGTACCCATGGATGAAGCACTCGCCCAGGTTGTCATCGATTTAAGCAATCGTCCGCATCTAGAGTTCCGGGCTGAGTTTCCTTCGCAAAAGGTCGGTACTTTCGATACTGAACTCGTGCACGAGTTTCTTTGGAAATTCGCTCTTGAAGCCAGGATGAACCTGCATGTAGTCGTTCATTACGGTCACAACACACATCATATGATCGAAGCAATATTCAAAGCGCTGGGACGTGCATTGGATGAAGCTACGACCATCGATCCACGTGTCAAAGGCATCCCTTCGACGAAAGGAATGTTGTAAAAATGATCGGAATCGTCGATTATGGCATGGGGAATTTATTTTCTGTAAGTAAAGGGCTTGAGCGCCTTGGTGCCGATTCATTCATTTCCGATGACCCAAAAGAACTTTCAAAGTCGAAAGGAATCATACTTCCCGGCGTTGGCTCTTTCAGGGATGCCATGAGTCTCTTGGAAAAACAAAAGCTGGATGAATTCCTGAGGGAATATGTAGCCGATGGAGGTTATCTATTAGGGATCTGCCTTGGTATGCAGCTTCTCTTTGATGAAAGTGAGGAAAATGGACCGGCTAAAGGATTATCCCTCATCCCGGGAAAAGTCGTTCGTTTTAAGGGTTTGGATGCGAATGACCAGGTTTATAAAGTCCCGCACATGGGCTGGAATCGTCTTGAATTCAAACACGCATCACCAGTGAATGAGGGGCTGGAAGAGGAGCATGTTTATTTCGTCCATTCCTACTACGTCGATACCGATGAATCATTCGTCACTGCTTCGGCAAGGTATGATGTGGAAGTGCCTGCGATCGTCGGTAAAGGGAATGTGTTCGGCATGCAGTTCCATCCGGAAAAAAGCGGGAAGATGGGCATGTCACTGTTAAAAAATTATCTGTCATTAGTGGAAGGGAAGGAAGAAGCATGAGCAACTTTACTATTTACCCGGCGATTGATATGCGTGGAGGCAAATGCGTCCGCTTAATCCAGGGAGATTACAATCAGGAAACCGTTTATGGCGATTCCCCCTTCGATATGGCAAAAAGCTTTGCGGACCAAGGAGCCGATTGGATACATATGGTCGACCTTGACGGAGCTAAAGAGGGAGTGCGCATCAATGATTCATACGTAATCAAAGCTGCAAGTGAGTTAGGGGCCCGCATTCAAATCGGCGGCGGCATCCGTACGGAACAGGATATAGCCCATTACCTGGATAATGGTGTGGAACGTGTCATCCTAGGCAGCACGGCCGTTTCAGACCCTGATTTCACTAAAGATATGATTAGGAAATATGGAAGCCATATCGCAATCGGGATCGATGCGAAGGATGGCAGGGTTGCCACTCATGGTTGGCTTCAAACGTCTGGGACCCTTGCGATAGATCTTGGTAAATTACTGGCCGATGCTGGTGCAGAGACATTTATCGTGACTGATATCGCGACGGATGGCATGCTTTCAGGTCCGAATGTGAAAGGTATATTGGCCATGGCAGAGGCAACCGGTAAAAACGTGATTGCTTCGGGCGGCATTAGTTCACTCGAAGACCTTATCACCCTCAAAGAGCATGAAGCCCAAGGCATTGCAGGGGCAATCATTGGAAAGGCAATTTATACCAATCGCTTTACTGTAGAAGAAGCACTAGAAAAGGTGCGTGGTTAAATGCTTACTAAACGAATTATTCCATGTCTCGATGTAAAGGATGGGCGCGTAGTCAAAGGGATACAATTTGTTTCCCTTAGGGATGCAGGAGACCCGGTCGAACTTGCAGCCTTTTACGACAAAGAAGGTGCCGATGAGCTTGTATTCCTGGATATTTCCGCATCACATGAAGGCAGGGAAACGATTGTCGACGTCGTTCAAGCGGTAGCGGGCAGCTTGGCAATCCCGTTCACGGTGGGTGGCGGCATTAATTCATTAGCGGATATGAAGAAGATCCTCCGAGCTGGTGCCGATAAGGTTTCATTAAATACAGCAGCCATTCTGCGCCCTGATTTAATTAATGAAGGTGCTGATTATTTTGGTTCCCAATGTATCGTGGTCGCCATAGACGCCCGATATGAAGAAGAGCTTGGGTCATGGCGCGTATATACTCACGGCGGCCGCAAACCGACTGAATGGGAAGTGATCGAGTGGGCGAAGGAAGCCGTAATCCGCGGTGCAGGTGAAATACTATTGACAAGCATGGATTGTGACGGTGAGAAACAAGGGTTTAATATCGCTTTGACAAAAGCGGTATCTGAAGCCGTTTCGGTGCCGGTCATCGCCTCAGGCGGGGCTGGCAACGCTGAGCATTTCCAGGAAGCCTTCCAAGAAGGTAAAGCCGACGCAGCATTAGCCGCATCGATTTTTCATTATAAAGAAACATCCGTCAAAGAAGTCAAAGCGTTTCTCAAACAACAAGGAGTGGTTGTACGATGAATCTTGAAACTATTAAATACGATGAAAAAGGCCTGATACCGGCAATTATTCAAGATGCAGGAACCGGCGAAGTGCTGACACTTGCTTATATGAATCAAGAATCACTGCAATTGTCGATTGAAAAAGGTGAAACGGTTTTCTTCAGCCGTTCGCGCAATGAATTATGGCATAAAGGAGCAACCAGCGGTAATACCCAGAAAATCATCGAAATGAAGTATGACTGCGATCAAGATGCATTGGTCGTTCGGGTAGTTCCTGCAGGTCCTGCGTGCCATACAGGGGCAATAAGCTGTTTTAGCGAAACGATTTACCAAAACAGTGAAGCCGGACAAGACGTGAAGGCGAATGTGACTTTCTTGACGGAATTGGAAAAATTGATTGAAAAAAGAAAATCGGAAATGCCTGATGGTTCATATACTACCTACCTATTCGATAAAGGCGTTGATAAGATCCTGAAAAAAGTCGGTGAAGAAGCGGCAGAAGTGATCATTGCTGCTAAGAACCGCGATGCAGAGGAACTTTCGATGGAAAGTGCCGATCTCCTCTATCACTTATTCGTTCTTCTTCAGGAGCAGGAGTTGCCTTTCCAAGCAGTGCTTGATGTATTGAAGGCTAGACATGCCGATAAGGATGAACCGAAAGAAACTGAATGAATGGTGAGTGCCCTCCGTCAAGGAGGGCTCAGACTGAAGAGAAACTCGATGAAAATCAAGTTTCTCTTCAGTTTTTTTATGGCTTGTACAATTTGGACGTTGATTATCGATCCAGGCACCCGCTTTCCACGGGCTTTTCTAAGCCGGAGTCTCGCACACCCGCCCCAATCAACTTTTGCTACAAACTTTTGGTAGAAACCATACCTGAGATTTGAAGGTGTTGCTTTGTTCGGGAACATGAAAGAGATATTTTCCAACCCCTTTTGTGTGTATTTACGACAACGAGCAGCAATCCTGGCTCCCCATTTGACTAGGAATATACGTCAATTTTTTCTTGAAGAAAGCATGGCGATTCCCATTTTCCATTTTCTTGAATTGTTCGGCAAATTTACTCCAATATGTTATAATACTATGGTTAATCAACTTGAAGATGGAGGATTACATGAGTAAAGACTCTAAATTTGGCCAACAGGCAAAAATTCTAACTTTTCACCCAACAGGTGAGTATTATTTCACCAAGGGTTTAAAAGCTTATCATAGACGAGAACTACCTAAATCAAAAAAATACCTGGAACGTGCGCTGGAACTTGAACCCGCTGAACCGATGATAGCCTGTCAATTGGCAATCACTTGCTCGGAAATCGGAGAATATAATTATTCAAACAACCTCTTGGAAAACATCTTGGATGTGATGGATCCCTATATGTCGGAATGTCATTACTTCCTGGCGAATAATTATGCCCACTTAGGCATGTTCAAGGAGGCTTATCGTCACGCCAGTGCTTATCTTGATAAAGAAGAAGACGGGGAGTTCAGCGATGACGCAGAGGACCTGCTTGAACTGATAACTTTTGAGTCGGATGAGTCAGAAGAAAATCCCTTTAAGCATGATGGGCTCATTACCAAACAGGAACAAGCCCGTGAGTACCTTGAATCAGGCAATTTTCCAAAGGCAATCGAAGTACTGAAAGAAACGATTGCCGAGTACGAGGATTACTGGTCCGCTTATAATAACCTGGCACTTGCCTATTTCTATCTTGGTCAAGTAAATGAAGCCTTTGCAACACTTGATGAGGTACTGGAAAAAAGTCCTGGAAACCTGCATGCGCTTTGTAACCTTGTTGTTTTTCATCATTATCAACAGGATGAAGCAAAGGTTGAAGAGCTCATACACATGCTGGAGAAAATTAGGCCGATGCTATCCGAACATCGTTTCAAGCTTGGAGCGACCTTCGCTTTGATCGGAAACTATGCTTCTGCATATAAATGGCTTAAAGTACTCCAAAGGCAAGGGTTCGAGGGAGATGGAACCTTCTACTATTGGTTAACCATTTCCGCTTACCACCTAGGCCATGAACAGGCTGCCAAAAAGGCATGGAAAAAGGTAGTGGAAATGAACCCGGAAAAGGAAGGCATGGAGCCGTGGGGAGATATGAATGCAACTTCAGATGGTTTTGAACATCATTTTCCTTCTATTATAAAAAGGCTGGAAAGTGAATTCATCGAAGAAAGGCTGTTTGCCATTTTCCTTCTGAAACATTCGGTTCATAAACAGAAGCTATTGAAAAACCAGGTCCTCAACCTTAATCAGAATTTCACTGATTTGGAACGTGATTATGCCGAACTTGTTCAAGCTCCTGCTAAAGATCGTCAATTAACACCGATTGATTTTGCCGATCGCACAGCTGAGTTATTATATCAGCATTTCCAACCGATACAATTAAATGAAGCCGGGCTGTATTTAATGTGGTTTTCCGTCTTCATCGAAGCGGTGAAATCCGAGCAGAAGCTAAATAATCCAGCAGGATGGGCATCAGCGGTGGAATACGTGTGGTATCAGCTTAAAAATGAGAAGGCGAGCAAACAGGCAATCGCAGACAAACATTTCATATCGGTGTCCACCTTATCAAAGTACGTAAAGTTGGTTCAAACCTTGCTTGGATGAGCAGATATTTGGACGAAAAATTATTTGTTATATAGGATAATAGGTAGGGAACACTAACCGTAGTGAAGGTTCCATTTGTAATGGAATATGGAGGAGTGAAAACATGTCTGAAAAAATTTATGACGTTGTTATTATTGGAGCGGGTCCTGCAGGGATGACGGCGGCTGTCTATACATCACGTGCGAACCTTTCAACATTGATGTTAGAACGCGGAGTACCGGGCGGGCAAATGGCCAATACAGAGGAAGTTGAAAATTACCCTGGATTCGACACTATACTCGGACCTGAACTTTCAACGAAAATGTTTGACCATGCAAAGAAATTCGGTGCGGAGTATGCCTATGGGGATGTTAAGGAAATCATCGACGGTGAAGAGTATAAAACGATCAAAGCCGGTTCCAAGGAATTCAAGGCACGTTCAATCATCATTTCATCTGGTGCCGAATACAAGAAAATCGGCGTTCCCGGCGAAAAAGAATTGGGCGGCCGCGGTGTATCGTATTGTGCAGTTTGTGATGGTGCATTCTTCAAGCAAAAAGAACTATTCGTTATCGGCGGCGGAGACTCTGCTGTTGAAGAGGGTGTGTACTTAACCCGCTTTGCTTCAAAAGTGACGATCGTTCACAGACGTGACGAACTTCGTGCTCAAAAGATTCTTCAAGATCGTGCATTTGCCAATGAGAAAATTGACTTCATCTGGAATCATACTTTGAAGGAAATCAATGAAAAAGGCGGCAAAGTCGGCGGTGTCACACTAGTTTCCACTGAAAACGGAGAAGAGACAGTGATGGACGCAGACGGTGTATTCATTTATATCGGAATGCTTCCGCTAACTAAACCATTTGAGAACTTGGGCATCTTGAATTCCACAGGCTATATTGAAACGAATGACCGGATGGAAACACGCGTCCCTGGTATTTTTGCTGCTGGTGACGTTCGTGAAAAAACATTGCGCCAAATCGTTACAGCTACAGGCGATGGAAGCATTGCCGCTCAATCCGCCCAGCATTTTGTTGAGGAACTTCAAGAAAAATTGCAGCCTAAGGCTTGATTTCACTAGAATATACAATCGTAATTCCGTTTTAACGATGTTGTAACATGCGTGAAATAATGATTGGGTATAGTATGGATAGAAGTTGACCCCCTTTAATTATAAACGTTTAAGGACACAGATTAAGTTTCTGTGTCCTTTTTTTTGTGTCCTGCTTTAAGACTATTTCTTTAGTTCCAATTTTTAGGATGTGCTCAAATGATTTATAATGTGAAGTAAGCCCGCCCTTTGCATTTAGACAGCGAAAGTGGAGAAGAATAGGAGTTAAGCAGGATAAAGGCTTATCTTCGTGATTCCATGCGAATGAATATTCCCCCAATCCCAATGCAGGAAGTTTACTTTATTGTTAGCTCATTTCAAAAATAGTATAATGATAAGATATACTAAACATATATATATCTTTCATAATGGTAAGAAGATGAAAAATACAACTTGTTTGAACTATTAGCATTTGTAAATCGCCAAATGGATATCTAGCGGCGGTTTAAGGATATAAACTGAATCTCTTCAACACGGGGGGTGAAGGTTTCTATAGTCGAGCAGAGCCAATTGAGGTGAAGAACGTGCAACGTGTCACAAACTGTGTATTGATCAAGGATAATCAAATCCTCTTATTGAAAAAGCCTAGACGCGGATGGTGGGTAGCTCCAGGCGGAAAGATGGAGCCTGGGGAATCTGTACGCGATGCTTGTATTAGGGAATATCGTGAAGAAACGGGCGTTTATTTAAAAAACCCTTCCATCAAAGGTATTTTCACCTTCATTATGAAGGACGGAGATAAGGTATTGTCGGAATGGATGATGTTCACTTTCTTTGCAACGGATTCCGATGGTGTAAATGTGGATGTTTGTGAAGAAGGGGAACTAAGCTGGCATCCGGTCGAAGATGTTAAAAAGCTGATGATGGCTGAAGGTGATTTTCACATCCTGGACTATATGGTTCATGGAAGTGGGATCATTTATGGAACCTTTACCTATACACCTGAGTTTAAGCTGCTTTCTTACCGATTGGATCCAGGTTAATTTTCACATATAAAAAAGATTGCTATACATGGGGGCGGAGAAACTATGAGTACAGGGCAGATGAGTGAAACGCAATTGGTCATCATTACCGGAATGTCCGGAGCGGGTAAGACAGTGGCGGTTCAAAGTTTTGAAGACCTCGGCTTTTTTTGCGTCGATAATTTGCCGCCCACGCTATTGCCAAAGTTTTTGGAGTTAATGAAGGACTCAGGGAATAAGATGAATAAAGTGGCTCTTGTCATGGATTTGAGGGGGAGGGAGTTTTTTGATTCCTTATTTCTTGCACTGGATAATTTAACGGATTCAGCTGCAGTATCACCAAGAATCCTTTTTCTTGAAGCTGATGACGATTCCTTGGTCCGCAGATATAAGGAAACGAGAAGGACCCATCCACTTGCTCCATTAGGCCGCCCATTGGAAGGCATTAAAATGGAACGGGAACTATTGGACGAATTGAAGGGAAGGGCTCAGCTGATCTTTAATACTTCCCAACTGAAACCGCGTGAATTGAGGGAGAAAATC
Organism: Peribacillus sp. NPDC096447; assembly: GCF_044762725.1. Lineage (NCBI taxonomy): Bacteria > Bacillati > Bacillota > Bacilli > Caryophanales > Bacillaceae > Peribacillus > Peribacillus sp. NPDC096447. Next base: position 245,029 of record NZ_JBIWEV010000004.1, on the reverse strand, counting down.
GCTTCGGAGTTTTCTGCCGATAAAAGTGTCGGTTTTACAGTCAATGTCATGTCGTTCGGGTTCAAGCATGGTCTGCCCATAGATGCCGACCTTGTGTTTGATGTACGTTTCCTGCCAAATCCATATTATATTGACCATATGAGGCCAAGGACTGGCTTGGAACAGGAAGTGTCGAGTTACGTTTTAAAATGGAGTGAGACGCAAAAATTCTTGGAAAAAGTTACTGATTTGCTTGCGTTCATGCTTCCATATTATAAACGTGAAGGAAAAGCACAGCTTGTTGTTGCGATAGGGTGTACAGGCGGTCAGCACCGTTCTGTAGCATTGACGGAGTATATTTCAAACCACTTCAAGAAGGATTACAGGGTTCAAGTATCACATCGCGATATCGAAAAAAGTAAGGGGAAAGCAGATGTTAGATAAAAAGAAACAACCTAAGGTTGTGATCATTGGAGGGGGAACCGGCCTTCCTGTTTTGTTGAGAGGGTTAAAGAAGCATCCGGTTGATATAACGGCAATCGTAACGGTAGCTGATGATGGTGGAAGTTCAGGCCGCCTTCGCGAGGATATGGATATTCCCGCTCCGGGTGATATTCGTAACGTGCTGGCTGCGTTATCGGATGTAGAGCCCCTTGTTGAACAAATGTTTCAACATCGCTTTCAGAGTGAAAATGAGTTGTCCGGGCATTCGCTGGGGAATTTGATACTGGCGGCAATGACCTCGCTGACCGGGGATTTCGTCCATGCGATCCAGGAAATGAGTAAATTTCTTAATGTGCGCGGTAAAGTGCTTCCGGCGGCCAACCAAAGTGTGGTTCTCCATGCGGAGATGGAGGACGGAACGATTGTTACAGGAGAATCCAAGATCCCCTTCTCAGGAAAGAAAATAAAAAAAGTGTTTCTGTCTCCTCATCATATAAAGCCGCTCAGTGAAACTCTCCAGGAAATCAAACAGGCAGATCTTATTGTCATAGGTCCAGGGAGCCTATATACTAGCATTCTGCCTAACTTACTTGTTCCTGGTTTAGGCGAAGAGGTTGCCCGTTCGAAGGCGAAGAAGGTGTACATTTGCAATTTGATGACACAAGCCGGAGAGACGCTGGATTATACCGCGAGCGATCATATAAAAGCGATATATGACCATATGGGAAATGCATATATTGACAGGATACTTGTTAATAATGAGGAAATACCAACCGAAATTCAGCAACGCTATCAAGCTGAATATGCTAAACCGGTCATGTATGATGTGGAAAGTTTAAAAATGATGGGGCTTGAAATCATACAAGAACGCATTTTTAGCTATGAAGGGAATGTAATACGCCATGACACGAAAAAAGTGGCGGATTTGCTCTATAATATGCTTGTAAATGAAACAAAAAGCCACATTGCACCGTAGATATAAGCGGGGACGGTTTTTTGATTGATAAAAATAGATTACCTGCGTTCGATTGGGGGTGAAATGGATGTCTTTTGCTTCAGAAACGAAAAAAGAGCTTACTACATTAGAGGGAAAGGATTGCTGCGGTAAAGCGGAATTGTGTGCGCTTATCCGGATGAACGGATCCCTTTCATTTTCTAATCGGAAGCTTGTTGTGGATATTCAAACTGAGAATGCTGCGATTGCCAGAAGGATTTATACGCTGCTGAAAAAAAGTTATGAGGTCCAGGTCGAGCTGTTGGTCCGTAAAAAGATGAAGCTTAAAAAGAATAATGTATATATTGTCAGGATGTCATCCGGAGGGCAGCGGGTTTTAACCGATTTGGAAATTTTAGGAGATGGCTTTGAAATTCTCCATGCTATATCCGATACTATTGTTGGGAAGAAATGCTGTAAGCGTTCTTACCTAAGAGGTGCATTTCTTGCGGGGGGTTCGGTGAATAATCCAGAAACGTCTTCCTATCACCTAGAAATTTTCTCACTTTATAAAGAGCACAATGATGCCCTTTGTGAGCTAATGAATAAGTTTGGCTTGAAGGCCAAGACGCTTGAACGCAAGAAAGGGTACATCATTTATTTGAAAGAAGCCGAAAAGATTGCCGAGTTTTTAAGTATAGTTGGCGCCCATTCAGCTTTATTAAGGTTCGAAGATGTAAGGATTGTCCGTGATATGCGTAATTCAGTGAATCGGCTTGTGAATTGTGAAACAGCCAATTTAAACAAAACGATCGGGGCCTCATTACGCCAGGTTGAAAATATCCATTATATCGAGGATACGGTGGGATTAGGCATTTTACCGGATAAGCTTCGGGAAATTGCGGAGCTTAGGATAGCGTTTCAGGATATAACCTTAAAGGAACTAGGGGAAATGGTTTCCGGGGGAACCATCAGTAAATCCGGGATTAATCACCGATTACGAAAGATTGATGAAATAGCTGACAGGCTCCGTGGGGGAGAGGCTATTGCTGCGAAAAAATAAAGCTAACAGGGGAGATCAAGATGGTGGAAAAGCAAGTTGAGGTAAAATTGAAAACGGGTTTGCAAGCGCGGCCGGCGGCTCTTTTTGTACAAGAAGCTAACCGCTTTCATTCAGATGTTTTTCTTGAAAAAGAAGGAAAGAAAGTGAACGCAAAAAGTATAATGGGGTTAATGAGCCTTGCCATCAGTTCTGGCGTGACCGTGAAGTTAATCGTCGAAGGACGCGATGAGAAAGAAGCGTTAGAGGCATTGGAAGAGTTTGTTCAGCAAGAGGGTTAAAAGAAAAGGATGCTTAAAAGAGCATCCTTTTTTTTCATTATGTAAAAAAGCTCCGGAAGTCGCTAAAAGGCGTTCTCCGGAGCCGTTTGTTGCATGATTATTTAGAGTCTTTTTTATCATCAAGGATGCTGCGCGTGATGACTTTGTCGATCAAGCCATATTCAAGGGCTCTTTCGGAAGTCATGAAGTTATCACGTTCCGTATCTCTTTGAAGGACTTCAATAGGTTGACCAGTACGTTCTGCCAAGATTTGGTTCAGTTTATCTTTCAAGTGAAGGATACGGCGGGCAGCAATTTCAATCTCCGTAGCTTGACCTTGAGCTCCTCCAAGTGGTTGGTGAATCATGACCTCACTGTTTGGCAACGCATAACGTTTGCCTTTTTCGCCAGCGGCCAATAGGAAAGCACCCATGGAAGCGGCCATACCGATGCATACTGTGGATACATTAGGTTTGATATATTGCATAGTATCGTAAATGGCCATACCGGAAGTGATGCTTCCACCAGGGCTGTTGATGTATAGAGTGATATCTTTTTCAGGATTTTCCGCTTCTAAAAATAGTAATTGAGCAACAATGGAGTTGGATACATTATCGTCAATTGCACTTCCTAGCATAATGATCCGGTCTTTTAATAAACGGGAGTAAATATCGTAGGCACGCTCCCCACGACTTGTTTGTTCGATAACTGTAGGAATTAAATTCATGTTCATTTCCTCCTTCGATTAAGAGAATCATTTAAATTCTTTATGTATGTATGATACACTTTTTGGTCAATTTAGGTCAAACAAAACAAACCCTATAATGGATAATTTGTTCGACAATTTTCTGGCTAAGGCTCCTTCCCGATAGATTACTTTATATATTATGCCGCACAGGGATGAATTTCCACATTACCCATAATACCCAAATGACGAAGTTTTAAACCTGATAACCCTTGCAAAGGAGGGGAATCTATCATATAATGAAGTCTGTTGAAAAAATATTTTCTATTACGCCCTCGTAGTGCAACGGATAGAACGCAAGCCTCCGAAGCTTGAAATGCAGGTTCGATTCCTGCCGAGGGCATTACCAATCTTCTGCTTAATAAAGTGGGGGATTTTTTATTGGTCATTTTTAAGAGGGCTCCTAAGATTTTTGGTGAATCCACTCGATTTCCGTAATATTCCATCGAATCCTGTAATGTAAGCCCTGTCTTGAAAATATTCGCGCACACTATTGAAAAATGGTGATTTTTCATTAAAAGTAGTTGTTAAATTTGCATTTCTAACATATAGTATTTAAAACAAATAAACTATTCAGAAAAAAATCGTAAGCGTTTTCATGGGTTTTTGTGTAGAATTTTCTCCTGATAATGTAAAATGGAGTGGGGGAGGGATGAATCGATGAGTATGAATATGAAAGCAGGACTTTTTCAACAGCAAACATTAAAGATGGCAATGACTCAGGAGCTTATGCAAGCTATTACATTGCTGCAATATTCCTCGCAGGAGCTATCGGCTTTTTTAGAAAATAAAATGGTGGAGAATCCATTACTGTCCATAGATCAGCCAACATCGGCTTTATTTCAGCCAACTTTTGACCGGAAAAAGGGGAAACGGACTCTTAAGAATACGTATGATGCCAACTATTGGATTGAACAGATCAGTGAAGATACTATATCGCTTGAACAGCATATCATGTCCCAGGTGAATCACCAGCAGCTTACCGGTGAGCAGCAGAAGGCGTTGCTGCTATTAATTCATAACCTTGATGAAAACGGTTACTTGAGGACTGAGCTGGATGATATATGTATCCCAGGTATATCTCCTATCGTTTTGGAAGAAAGCCTCTCAATTTTACAGGAACTCGAGCCGCATGGAATTGGTGCGAGAAATCTTCAAGAGTGCCTTTTGCTTCAGGTGCAAGCAGAAGGGGTGAATCTGCTTGCAGAATCGATCATAGAAAACCATTTCCTCGATTTTGCTGAAAAGCGCTGGAAAGACCTAAGTAAGAAAATCGGTGTTACAATGAAGGAGATTCAAGAAGTATTTGATTATGTCCAGACATTGAACCCGCGACCGGCTTCACTCTTTTTTCAGGAAAAACCTTCTTATATAGTACCGGATGTGGTCGTGGAAGTTCGTGATGGCATGCTGCTTGTCGGGAATTATGATGGTAACACACCTAATCTTAATGTGGATAAAGGGTATTTAAACCGTATGAAGAGCCATAAGGATCAGGGGGTTCAACGGTTTATCCAGGATAAGTGGCAGGAATACCAATGGATTTCCAGAGGGATCCAACAGAGGAAAGAAACGATATTGAAGGTCATTCAGTGCATCGTCGATAAACAGCCGGCGTGCTTTCATCATGGCCTGAACTATTTGAAACCGATGACGATGAAGGAAATCGCCGACGAACTTGGTATACATGAGTCCACAGTAAGCCGGGCGGTCAAAGGGAAATACGTGCAGACACCATTTGGCACGATAGAGATGCGGATATTTTTCACTACTTCTTTACAGTCAGTCGGACTTGATGAGGATATGTCGGGCATGCAGGCAAAAAAGAGCCTGCAGGCAGCAATCAATGGGGAAAATAAACAAAAGCCGCTTTCGGATCAAGATCTGGCAGAACGGTTGAAAGAAGAGCATGGAATTATCCTGGCACGCCGAACCGTTGCCAAATACCGCGAACAATTAGGTATCCCTTCTTCATCTAAACGAAAAAGATATGATTGAAAAGGATGAGTGGTTTGGAATCAAATGCGTTTGTTTTATATAGTAGGGATAAATGCCCGTTATGCGATAAAGCTAAGCAAGTGCTTGAAGAAGTGAAAGAGGAATCAGGCATAGGCTATAAAGAAATCGATATCCATACCGATGATGATTTACTTGAGAAATTCGGGCTGATGATTCCTGTCGTAGAATGGAAAGATGATATCGTTCAATTCGGGAATGTTGATAAATCAGCTCTAAATCGTCTTTTGGAAAAATAATTTTTCAAATCATTTGAAGAAACATTCCGTTCCTGCTAGAATAAAATATGTAGCAGGAATATTTTTTTGTTTTAAGTGGGACAGAAAATGACTACGTGGGACATTTAATGTCCAACTTAACTTTTTAGGAGTTTTAAATATGCGTACATTACTCGAGGTACAAAGAAAATTATTACCAGATTTCCTTATGGTTATGCAAAAAAGATATGATATCCTGCGTTATATCAAAATGATGCAGCCGGTTGGAAGGCGCAGTCTGTCCGTGAGCCTTAATTTGACAGAGCGTACGCTTAGAGGCGAGGTTGATTTTCTGAAAAGTCAGAACCTGGTTAACATATTCAGCTCTGGCATGACGCTGACTGATGAAGGGATTGAAATCCTGGATAAGTTAGAAGGAATAATGCGTGAAGTAATGGGTATAGACATAATGGAACGGCAATTGCAGGATTTATTGCAAGTGGATGAGGTCATTATTGTCTCAGGAAATTGTGATGAAACCCCATGGGTGAAAAAAGAATTGGGTAAAGCTTGTGCAATCCGTATGAAACGAGAATGGAACTCAAAGAATATCATTGCGGTTACTGGCGGATCGACAATGGCCGAAGTGGCTGATTCGCTGTCACCTGATGAAGCGTCGAAGAAATTGACATTTGTCCCAGCCCGCGGGGGAATTGGTGAAGCAGTGCAGAATCAGGCCAATACGATTGTCGAAAAAATGGCCCAGAAGGCACAGGCCTCATACAGAGTGTTATATGTACCCGATCAATTAAGCGGTGAGGTTTATGCTTCATTTCAGAAAGAACCTGCAATTAAAGAAGTGATTTCCCAAATCAAATCTGCCGATATGATCATTCATGGAATCGGTGATGCCATGGCGATGGCAGAAAGAAGAAATTCTTCGCCAGAAATGTTAAAGAAGCTGTTAGATGGAAATGCTGTAGGAGAGGCATTCGGTTATTATTACGATGAAAACGGCAAAGTTGTTCATAAAGTTTTGACAGTCGGCATTCAGTTAGATGATCTTAGCCCTGAAAAGCGAGTGATAACTGTGGCAGGTGGTAAAACTAAAGCAAAGGCTATCCGTTCCTACATGAAAGGCGCACCTTCATCAACCGTTTTAATCACGGATGAAGCGGCGGCACAAGAGTTAATTCAGGGGAATTACACCCCTTAATATATTTGCGAACTTAAAAGGAGGAATTTTTCATGGCAGTAAAAGTTGGTATTAATGGTTTTGGACGTATTGGACGTAATGTATTTCGTGCAGCATTGAGTAATCCTGGGGTAGAGATTGTTGCTATTAACGACTTAACGGATGCTAATATGTTAGCGCACCTTCTTCAATACGATACAATTCATGGATCTCTTAATGAAAAAGTAACAGTTGATGGGGATTACCTTGTTGTTGATGGTCATAAAGTCAAAGTATTGGCTGAACGTGACCCTGCACAATTAGCATGGGGTGAACTAGGCGTAGAAGTAGTAGTAGAATCTACAGGACGTTTCACGAAACGTGCAGATGCAGCTAAGCATTTAGAAGCTGGCGCGAAAAAAGTAATCATCTCTGCTCCTGCATCTGATGAAGATATCACAATCGTCATGGGTGTGAACGAAGATAAATATGATGCAGCTAACCACCATGTAATCTCCAATGCTTCTTGTACAACGAACTGCTTAGCTCCATTTGCTAAAGTGCTTCATGAACAATTCGGAATCAAACGCGGTATGATGACTACTGTTCACTCTTATACAAATGATCAGCAAATCCTTGATTTGCCACATAAAGATTACCGCCGTGCACGTGCAGCTGCCGAGAATATCATTCCTACAACAACTGGGGCAGCAAAAGCTGTAGCACTTGTTCTTCCTGAACTTAAAGGGAAATTGAATGGTATGGCAATGCGCGTACCTACTCCAAACGTATCTGTTGTCGACCTTGTTGCAGAACTTGAAAAAGACACAACAGTTGAAGAAGTTAATGCAGCATTCAAAAAGGCTTCTGAAGGTGAATTAAAAGGAATTCTTGAGTACAGCGAACTTCCGCTAGTATCAACTGACTATAACGGTAACCCATCATCATCTACAATTGATGCCCTTTCCACAATGGTAATGGAAGGAAACATGGTTAAAGTATTATCTTGGTATGATAATGAAACAGGATACTCTAGCCGTGTGGTTGATTTAATCGACTATTTGGCTAAAAAAGGATTGTAATTAGAATAATAAAAAAAACCTCACCAAGGTGAGGTTTTTTTTATCACACCTCTAAAAAAACTTGGCAGAAGATGATATTATTAGTAAGTCATTAATCAGTCAAGCGTTTACATTTCTTGTTTTTGGATAATTTCCTGGAAACCGACTATAATGAAAAAGAGAAAAGGGGAGTTGGGAAATTTACCCTCTCCCTTTTTGACTAAAGAAATCAAAAATATGATAACAATATCTAAGGAGGTTCTTGGATTATGAATAAAAAGTCGATTAGAGATATTGAATTAAAGGGGAAACGCGTGTTTTGCCGTGTCGATTTCAATGTGCCGATGCAAGACGGAAAGATTTCGGATGATACGAGAATCAAAGCTGCATTGCCGACGATTTCCTATCTGACAGAACAAGGCGCTAAAGTCATCTTAGCCAGCCACCTTGGCCGTCCTAAAGGACAAGTCGTAGAAGAATTGCGTCTAGCACCTGTTGCGGAAAGACTAAGCGAACTTAGTGGCAAGGATGTGCAAAAGGCAGAAGAAGCTTACGGTGAGACCGTTCAATCAATCATTGGTAACATGCAAGATGGCGAGATCCTGTTGTTGGAAAACGTTCGTTTCTATCCAGGAGAAGAGAAGAACGATCAAGAATTAGCGAAGTCATTTGCTGCACTTGCTGATGTTTATGTTAACGATGCATTCGGAGCTGCGCATCGTGCACATGCTTCAACTGAAGGAATAGCGCACCATCTCCCAGCCGTTGCCGGATTGCTGATGGAAAAAGAGCTTTCTGTACTGGGAAAAGCCCTATCCAACCCAGAACGGCCTTTTACAGCTATAATTGGCGGAGCAAAAGTAAAGGATAAGATAGGCGTTATCGAAAACCTTTTGGAAAAAGTCGATCACTTGATCATTGGTGGCGGACTGGGTTATACATTCATTAAGGCGCAAGGTCATGAAATCGGTAATTCTTTATTGGAAGAAGACAAAATTGAATTGGCCAAATCTTTCATCGAAAGTGCAAAAGAAAAAGGCGTAAAGCTTCATTTGCCTATCGATGCTGTCGTAACGGCTGAGTTTTCACCTGATGCTGAGACAGCGAATGTCGATATCGATGCTATTCCAAATGATAAAATGGCTCTTGATATCGGTCCAAAAACAAGTGAGTTATTTGCGGATGTAATCAAAAGTTCCAAACTTGTCATTTGGAATGGACCAATGGGTGTATTCGAGTTCGATAAATTTGCGAATGGAACGAAAACCGTTGCTAGAGCCTTGGCGGAAGCAAAAGATACGTACAGCATTGTAGGCGGAGGGGATTCAGCCGCAGCTGCAGAAAAGTTTGGCTTGGCAGAAAAGATGTCCCATATTTCAACTGGCGGCGGTGCATCTCTTGAGTTCATGGAAGGCAAAGAGTTGCCTGGCGTTGTGGCCTTGAACGATAAATAAGACTGACCGTTACATATTTCAACTTTAGAAGGGATGAGAAACCAAATGCGTAAACCGATTATTGCAGGAAACTGGAAAATGAATAAAACTTTATCTGAAGCTACAGCCTTTTTAGAAGAAGTGAGCAATTTGATTCCGAAGCAAGATGTAATCGATACGGTTGTATGTGCTCCAGCTTTATTTTTGGATCAACTGGTTCAAGCAGCAAAAGGAACCGATGTGAAAATCGGGGCGCAGAACATGCACTTTGAAGATAGCGGTGCTTTCACAGGAGAAATCAGCCCAATCGCATTGTCTGATCTTGGTGTATCCTACGTCATACTTGGTCATTCCGAACGCCGGGAAATGTTCAACGAAACGGATGAAGCCGTTAATAAAAAAGCTCATGCCGCTTTTGCCCACGGATTGACCCCGATCGTTTGCTGCGGTGAAACACTTGAGCAAAGGGAAGCTGGCGAAACGAATGATTTCGTAGGCAGCCAGATTGAAAAAGGCCTTGCAGGATTATCTGACGATCAATTGAAACAAGCCGTTATTGCTTATGAGCCGATTTGGGCGATTGGAACAGGAAAATCGTCATCTGCTCAAGATGCAAATGAAGTTTGTGCGCATATCCGCTCAGTTGTTGCAGACAAATTTTCAAATGAAGCAGCTGCAGCCATCCGCATTCAATACGGTGGCAGTGTAAAACCTGAGAATATTAAAGAATACATGGCACAACCTGATATAGACGGTGCGTTGGTTGGCGGTGCAAGCTTGAAATCCGATTCATTTTTACAATTGCTGGAGGCTGGTCACTATGAGTAAGTCGCCTGTGGCACTTATCATCTTAGACGGTTTTGGCTGCCGTAACGAGGAAAAGGGAAATGCTGTTTTTCATGCAAAAAAACCGAACTTTGACCGTTTTTGGGAACAGTATCCGCATTCCCATTTAACTGCAAGCGGGGAAGCGGTCGGCTTGCCTGCCGGTCAAATGGGGAACTCGGAAGTGGGGCATTTGAATATCGGGGCAGGACGGATTGTTTATCAAAGTCTGACCCGTGTGAACCTGGCTATCCGTGAAGGTGAGTTTGCCCAAAACCCAACTTTGGTCGATGCCATGAGCCATGCCAAGAAAAAAGGCACGGACCTTCATCTTTTCGGTCTTCTTTCAGATGGCGGCGTGCACAGTCATATTGATCATATGTATGCCCTGTTGAAATTGGCCGCTAAAGAAGGAGTTAAAAATGTATATGTACATGCATTTTTAGATGGTCGTGATGTCGGGCCGAAAACGGCGCAAGGTTATATTAAGGAAGCGGAAGCGAAAATGAAGGAAATCGGTGTTGGTCAGTTTGCGACCATATCCGGAAGATATTATTCGATGGACCGTGATAAGCGCTGGGAACGTGTGGAGAAATCCTACCGTTCGATGGTGTATGGTGATGGCCCTGCTTACTCTTCCGCGATGGAATGTGTCGAGGATTCCTATGAACATGGTATTTTTGACGAGTTCGTGATACCTTCAGTCATAACGGCGGAAGACGGTAAACCGGTGGCAACGATTAAAAATGATGATGCCGTAATCTTTTATAACTTCCGGCCAGACCGGGCGATCCAGATTTCCAATACGTTCACGAATGAGGATTTCCGCTCATTTGACCGCGGTCCTGGACATCCGAAGCATCTCCATTTTGTCTGCTTGACACATTTTTCAGAAACAGTTGACGGATATGTTGCATTTAATCCGACAAATCTTGATAATACATTAGGGGAAGTACTTTCCCAAAACCAGCTTACCCAGCTTCGTATCGCTGAAACAGAAAAATATCCGCATGTGACATTTTTCATGAGCGGCGGACGTGAAGAGAAGTTTCCTGGTGAAGAGAGGATTTTAATTAATTCTCCGAAAGTCGCTACATATGATTTACAACCTGAAATGAGTGCTTATGAAGTGACGGATGCATTGGTGGAACAAATTGAGGCTGATCGCTTTGATGCCATTCTCTTGAATTTTGCCAATCCGGACATGGTTGGTCATTCAGGGATGCTTGAGCCTACAATTAAAGCGATTGAAACGGTGGATGAATGCCTAGGCAGGATTGTCGATTTAATCGTCTCAAAAGGCGGTACAGCAATTATTACCGCTGACCATGGGAATGCTGATGAAGTCGTAACGCTTGAAGGCAACCCCATGACAGCCCATACTACGAATCCCGTGCCTGTCATTATCACTAAAAATCAGGTAACATTAAGAACAGGTGGTATCCTAGGTGATTTAGCTCCAACGATGCTTGATTTGCTTGGAGTCGAAAAACCTGTTGAAATGACAGGGAAATCCCTATTATCTAAATAAAATTGTGAATAGGAAAAGGAGAGATTTATAATGCCGTACATCGAACATGTATATGCACGCGAAGTGCTAGATTCACGTGGTAATCCAACAATAGAAGTAGAAATCCAAACAGAGTCCGGATACTTCGGACGTGCAATCGTACCATCAGGTGCTTCAACAGGAGAACACGAAGCGGTTGAGCTTCGTGACGGAGATAAATCTCGCTACCTGGGTAAAGGGGTACAAAAAGCAGTCGATAATGTAAATGATATCATTGCTGAAGCTGTCATCGGTTTGGATGTAACGAACCAAGCAGGCCTTGACCTTACTATGATTGAATTGGATGGCACTGAAAACAAAGGAAACTTGGGAGCTAATGCAATCCTTGGCGTATCAATGGCTGCTGCCCATGCCGCTGCGGAATTTTCAGGTTTACCATTGTATCGTTACCTTGGAGGGTTCAATGCGAAACAACTTCCGACTCCAATGATGAACATCATTAACGGCGGATCACATGCCGATAACAATGTTGACTTCCAGGAATTCATGATCCTTCCTGTAGGCGCTCCTAGCTTCAAAGAAGCAGTTCGTATGGGTGCAGAAGTATTCCATGCCTTGAAATCTGTCCTTTCTGCCAAAGGCTTGAATACGGCAGTCGGCGATGAAGGCGGCTTTGCGCCAAACCTTGGTTCAAACCGTGAAGCGCTTCAAGTCATCATCGAGGCAATTGAAAAAGCTGGCTACAAAGCAGGCGAAGATATCTACCTTGGCATGGACGTAGCTTCATCTGAATTTTATAACAAGGAAACAGGCAAATATGATCTTGCTGGCGAAGGCCGCAATGGTGTTACATCAGAAGAAATGGTAGCTTTCTATGAGGAGCTAGTGAATGAATTCCCTATTATCTCCATCGAGGACGGCCTGGATGAAAATGACTGGGATGGCCACAAACTTTTAACGGAACGCATCGGTTCTAAAGTTCAACTTGTTGGTGACGATCTTTTCGTAACGAACACGAAAAAATTGGCTGAAGGCATCGAAAAAGGCATCGGCAACTCCATCCTGATCAAAGTGAACCAAATTGGTACACTGACTGAAACGTTTGATGCAATCGAAATGGCTAAACGCGCAGGCTACACTGCAGTCGTTTCCCACCGTTCCGGTGAAACGGAAGATGCAACGATCGCTGATATCGCCGTTGCAACAAACGCAGGACAAATCAAAACTGGTTCCATGTCCCGTACAGACCGTATCGCTAAATACAACCAACTTCTTCGCATCGAAGACCAGCTTGGTGACTTGGCTGTATATGGCGGCTTGAAATCTTTCTATAACTTGAAGAAGTAATTTCTGACTAGAAGATCGATTATAGTAATTTCTCCTCCTATTCAATGTGGCCATCCACATTGAATAGGAGGTTTTTTATGCCTATAAACTAGTCACCGATTCCGGCTTGGTTGGAGATGAAAGGATTTAATCAAACGTTTGATTAATAAAAAAAGGTGCCGCATCCGGGCACCTTTTTTTTATTTATTCGATACAGCTTCCACTGGTACCGCATTGTAGTATTCTTCTAATGTAATCTTCGCTTCAAAGATTTCAGTTGCGGTATCGACACCAACATAGCGGATGTGCCATGGTTCGTATTTATAACCTGTGATGTTTTCCTTGCCTTCAGGGTAGCGGATGATAAATCCGTATTCATGTGCATGTTCAGCAAGCCACGCCGCTTCATTCGTATCACCGAAGCAGTCTTGGGCAGCGCACGCACCATCGTGGGTCGTGACATCAATCGCCAGGCCCGTTTCATGCTCGCTTGTCCCAGGCATTGCACTGTAGGTTTTCGCTTTTTCTTCCCCGTCCTTAGCCACATAGTTATTAAAGACCGTGATTTGTGTTTGGTGTGAGCGGTAAGCGGAAACGCCGGCAAAGTGCATATTGTCTTTTTCGGCAGCTTGGAACATCAATTCAAGAGCCTTTCCCGCTTCTTCCCGCATCATTCTTTTTTCGATTTTATCTTCAAAGATGAAATCCACTTTTGGATAGATAAGGTCAGCAGGTTTGTAATCTTCAGGCAGGCTGTATTGCTTATTGACAAGTACAGGAATGCTTTCCGGATGGGCTAACGTCTGAAGGCCAGCCTGTGCGGGTTTAGCCGTTTCATCAACTTCCACCTGGCGTTGGGCCGATTCTTTTGAATCATTATTCTTGTCGGTTTCTGTCTCCGTCTCCGTATCCTGGGAGCTCGGTTGTTCTTCTTTTTGCTCTTTTTCATGCTCGCTTGTCATGTCGGATGAACAGCCAGCCATTAGAATGAAAGATGATAGAGCAGTTGCTGCAAATATAGGTTTTAACATATGAAAGGCCCCTTGCTTTTAATATAAGATTTCCAATAAAAGTAGTTTTGAAAAATTATCGTGATAAGTAATCCCTTGTTAATTCACTTTGATATTTATCAAGAAATAAGCCAATCCAGACAACCATCAATAAAAATGGATAATCGTTACGGACTGCGGTTTCCACAACGGGATCAGACCAAAAGCTCGAAAGGAAACCAGATGACATCCTGATTGTCTCGAATGTGACAAGGGCGTGAAGCGATAACCAAAGAATCGTAAGAGTATTGGTCCCAAACCCAATGACCGCCGCTATGACGCTCAGCAAGGCGGCTGCTGCCCCGATCAGGAGGACATTGAAGCTTGATTGGAAAAAGTCGGTACCGCTATTGGAAAGTCCATTATAAATAATAGCAGTAAAATAAACGGTTGTCGTGATATATGCAGCAAATAATAAGTATCGATTTCCGTGATACTTTGCCAGCAGCAATAAAAGCGGTGATAGGATGATTAATAGGACACTGATAAAATTGCTTCCGCCTGTCCATAAAGAATAGCCGGCAACCGCCGAGAATAGGATGGTCAGGAGATCAAGAATCCGGAGTATGGACTTAAACATGTTGACACCTCTTTCTCTATTTATGCAAATTATCTCAAACTTTGTTTCAAAAAGAAATAAATGACTATGGATTTTTAGGAATTCTTACCATCATAGTATAACAAAGATTGTGGATATTTATTGGGTGTGGTAAAGTTAAAGTAATTGTTTATTGGTTCTTCAGGAGGTGTAATTGCATGCATGCATTTCTCATAACGCTTTTAGTGATTGTCAGTATAGCCCTCATTGTGACGGTATTGCTTCAATCAGGTAAGAGTGCAGGTTTATCAGGTGCGATTGCCGGCGGTGCTGAGCAGCTATTCGGAAAGCAAAAGGCACGCGGTTTGGACCTGGTTTTACATCGTGCGACAATAGTATTGGCGATTTTATTCTTTGCTTTAACTTTACTTGTTGCATACTTTGATGTGTAATGGATCAAAAATGAGTCTAGCTAAATAGCTAGACTTTTTTCTTTGCACAATAGTTACATGAATAGATATAGTGATTTTAGTACTTAATTATAGGATAGGGATGTTTTAAAATTCTATTTACTGATAAAGGAGCTTAAGATCATGAAAATAAAGCTGCAGCAGCCCTTTACTTTTGAAGGCGGAAAAAGAGCTGTCTTACTTTTACATGGATTTACGGGGAATTCAGCGGATGTACGGATGCTAGGGCGTTACTTGGAGAAACAGGGATACACCTGCCATGCCCCGCACTATAAAGGGCATGGCGTTCCCCCAGAGGAGCTGGTGAAAACGGGTCCGGAAGATTGGTGGAAAGATGTCATGATGGCCTACGATTTCCTGAAAAGCAAAGGCCATGAAGAAATTGCTGTTGCCGGACTATCATTAGGAGGCGTATTTTCTCTTAAATTAGGTTACACTGTACCTATAAAGGGTATCGTATCAATGTGTGCGCCTATGTATATCAAAAGTGAAGAAATGATGTTTAAAGGAGTATTGGAGTACGCCAGAGAATTTAAGAAGTATGAAGGAAAAACTCAAGAGCAAATAGAGCTTGAAATGGACCTCCTTGCCGATAAACCGATGAATACATTGAAAGCCCTACAGGAATTGATAACGGATGTACGAGAGCACGTCGACCTTATATACGCGCCAACATTTGTGGTGCAGGGCCGGCATGATGATGTTATCAATCCAAAAAGTGCCGATATTATTATTGATGCCATTGAATCACCGGTCAAAAAAATCAAGTGGTATGAAGAATCCGGTCATGTCATAACTCTTGATAAAGAAAAGGACCAGCTGCATGAAGATGTATTGGAATTTTTAGAAAGTCTGGATTGGGCCGAATAACAAAAATATACCCTGAATAGGAGGGTTTTCATGGAAGATAACATTCAAGAACATATTAATAAGCTTCTGACATACATGACGGATGAAGCGTATAAGCCGTTAACGGTACAAGAACTGGAAGAGGCTTTGAAAATCGAAGACTCGGCAGATTTCAAGAATTTCGTTAAGGCTTTAGTAAAGATGGAAGAAAAGGGATTGGTGGTCAGAACGAGGAGCAATCGTTATGGGCTGCCGCAAAAAATGAATTTGTTCCGCGGTAAATTAACGGGACACGCTAAGGGATTCGCCTTTGTCACACCTGAAGATAACCCAGGAATGGATGATATTTTCATTCCGCCGAATGAAACGGGCACAGCGATGCATGGAGATGTCGTCATGGTACGAGTATCTTCGGAAACATCGGGCTCAAGGCAAGAAGGCACGGTCATCAGAATTCTTGAACGCGGTATTACACAAGTTGTCGGTACATACTCCGAAAGTAAAAGTTTTGGTTTCGTCATCCCTGATGATAAAAAGATCGCAAACGATATTTTCATTCCGCAGCATGCTTCACATGGAGCGGTAGAGGGCCATAAGGTTGTCGTCAAGCTTACTTCTTATCCTGAAGGACGCATAAGTGCCGAAGGTGAAGTCATTGAGATTCTTGGACATAAAAATGATCCTGGTGTAGATATTCTTTCCGTGATCCATAAATATGGTTTGCCAATGGAGTTCCCGGATGACGTCATGGAACAAGCCAATGCCGTTTCGGATACTATTGAAGAAAGTGAAATTGGAAGCCGCAGGGATTTGCGCAATGATGTTTTGGTCACGATTGATGGAGCAGATGCAAAGGACCTGGATGATGCCGTCACTGTTTCCAAACTTGAAAATGGCAATTATAAGCTGGGTGTTCATATTGCTGATGTCAGCCATTATGTGAAGGAAGGATCACCAATCGATAAGGAAGCCTTGGAAAGAGGGACGAGCGTTTATTTGGTGGACAGGGTCATCCCGATGATCCCGCATCGTTTATCGAATGGCATTTGTTCCTTGAACCCACAAGTCGATCGCTTTACACTCTCTTGTGAAATGGAAATTACGCCAGATGGCAAAGTCGTCAACCATGAGATTTTTGAAAGTGTAATTAAGACGACGGAACGTATGACATATGGAAATGTGAACAAAATCCTTGTCGATAAAGATGAAGAACAGCTCGAACGCTATGAAGCGTTGGTGCCGATGTTCCAGGACATGGAGAAGTTAGCTGCCATCCTGCGCAAGAACCGGATGAACCGCGGTGCGATTGACTTTGATTTCAATGAAGCGAAAGTCATCGTTGATGAAGAAGGCCATCCGACTGATGTGGTTTTACGTGAAAGGTCGGTTGCCGAAAAGCTGATTGAAGAGTTCATGCTTGCGGCTAATGAAACCGTTGCAGAGCATTTCCACCGTCTTGACGTACCGTTCATTTACCGTATTCATGAAGATCCCAAGCCGGAAAAACTGCAGCGTTTCTTTGAATTCATAACGAACTTCGGATATATTGTCCGGGGATCGGCCAATGACGTTCATCCTAAGGCGTTACAGGAAATCATTGAGGCGGTTGCTGGTAAACCGGAAGAAACGGTCATATCCACAGTCATGCTTCGTTCCATGCAACAGGCGAAATATGATCCGGAGAGCTTAGGTCACTTTGGTTTATCTGCTGAGTTTTATACACATTTCACATCGCCGATTCGCCGTTACCCGGATTTGATCGTGCACAGGTTGATCAGGACCTACTTGGTGGAAGGTAAAATGGATGAAGCTACGAAGGAGAAATGGAATGCCAATTTACCTGAGATTGCCGATCATACATCGAAACGTGAACGTCGCTCAGTCGATGCTGAACGGGAAACGGATGATCTGAAGAAAGCGGAATATATGCTGGATAAAATCGGCGAAGAGTATACCGGGATCATTGGTTCGGTCACGAATTTCGGGATGTTCGTCGAGCTGCCGAACACCATTGAAGGACTTGTCCATGTCAGCTTCATGACGGATGATTATTACCGCTTCGATGAGCGTCAGCTTGCAATGATCGGGGAACGTACCGGTAATGTGTTCCGGATTGGCGATGAGATCGACGTACGTGTTTCCAACGTCAATAAAGAGGAACGCGCCATCGATTTTGAAATTATCGGCATGAAGGTAAGCCGTCCGCGTCCATCTGGCGAGAAGAAAATATTCAAAGCCAATTCAGGTGAACGTAAACGCGGCCGTGGCGGACGTAATGAAGGAAAAGGCGGCGGCCGTAATGGAGATTCGCCTTCTACTGGGAGAAAACCGAAAAAGAAGAAAAAATTCTTTGAAAATGCACCAGCTGCCAAGCGCAAGAGAAAACCAAAAAAGAGATAAAGATTGAGGCGGGGGGATGATTCTTTCATCCTCTTGCCGCGATTGGATGTAAAAAGGGGAGAGTTAGATGCCAAAAGGCTCAGGTAAACAACTAGCACAAAATAAAAAAGCTTATCATGATTTCTTTATTGAACAAACGTTTGAAGCCGGAATCGTTTTGAAGGGGACCGAAATCAAGGCAATCCGTGCGGCCCGAGTAAATTTGAAGGATGCCTTCGCTAAAATAGAAAATGGAGAAATTTATCTTTATAATATGCATGTAAGCCCTTATGAGCAGGGAAACCAGTTTAACCATGACCCGTTGCGGACACGGAAGCTTCTTTTGCATAAGAAAGAAATCAGTAAACTGATCGGTGTAACAAAGGAAACAGGTTACACGATCGTACCGTTGAAAATGTATTTGAAAAATGGCTTTGCCAAGGTTTTGATCGGACTCGGTAAAGGGAAGAAGCAATATGACAAGCGTGAAGACCTGAAGAAGAAGGAAGCGAAGCGTGATATTGAACGTGCTTTCCGTGATCGGCAGAAGATGTAGAACTGCCAAGACCTTACAATTGATTTTTTGAACCAATCTGTTATAATTAATCCTGTACCGATGACAATTGAATATCAGCCAACTTGCTGACTATTCTTCTCTCGTACGCTCCATTTCTATCATGGGGACGTTACGGATTCGACAGGGATAGTTCGAGCTTAAGTTGCGAGTCGAGGGGATCGGCCTCGTTAAAACGTCAACGCCTATAACTGGCAAACAAAACAACAACCTAGCTTTCGCTGCTTAATAACAGTCGATAGCTGTTCCTCCCTCCATGGCCCACGTGGTAGGGTAAGGGACTCACTCTAAGTGGGATACGCCGGAATCCACCGTCTGAGGATGAAGGAAGAGACCAATCAGACTAGCTGCTCTGCCGCCTGTCGATAGGCTAATGAGTTCGCGAAATGCGAATATATCGACTACACTCGTAGAAGCTTAAGTGCCGTTATGTCTGGACGTGGGTTCGACTCCCACCGTCTCCACCAATACATATATTGGTGGTTTTTTATTTGGTCTAACTTTAAGCATAACTTGGTAATGTTGACAAACTTAAGCTTAAAAAATGCTTTGACAATATTATGTTTAAAATTATTTTGAAAGTTGAGTGGATACAAAAATGCTCAGAGCTTTGTTTGCTCTGAGCATTTTTATTATCCCTTTTTTTAAAATAAGATCTGTTATATATAATGTTTTCCTTGGTTTTCTTTTTTTACGGTTACCTTTAGGCGAAGTTTGTAGTAATCGACAGTGTGAATTCTTAGGTGACGAACACCCGAAATATTCCATTATTGTATTAAATAAGGATAAGAAGAGAGGGTTAAACATGAAGTTGATTTATAGCAGGCGTCTCTGGTTTATAATTTCTGGAGCTGTCATTGCTGCAATTTCAATCCTCTTATATAGGTATTTCCATTCTTTGATGTTCTTAAGTATGGGTTCGGATAGCTATCACAAAAAGTTAATTTACATTACAAAAATAATGTTTGTTGTACATAAAAATGTTATTGGTTTTGTGGACCAAATTGCTATGCCGGCTAGTTGGTCCTTTTATTTTTTGAAGCATTTTTACTTTGAAGGATTCACCCCCCTTCTTGTTGAATTTTCTTATTAAACTATTGGGGCAGGTTAGCTTAAGAGTATTTTAAAGGAGAAAAGGAATTGGATATAAAATTAATATAATTGAGAAGGGAGTTGAGGATGTAATGGAAATCAATTGGCTGGCAGAAGTGGAAAATAGAAAAGATGATCTTTTAAAGGTTAATCAAAGCGACAGCCATCTATGCCAAAGCATTATATGAATTAAGCCACTTATAAAATCAAAGGCCAGTTATGTCGTTTAGCCAACAGGTCAACCAGAAAAAACACTTAAAAAGGCATGCCCTATAAGGTACTTTATTTGTCATGATGAAGGAATAAAAGCTGGATGAGCCGAATAAGTCATAGTGATCATGGTTTGTTGTATTCTCAAAATAAATGATTGGAGTATTTCATTGAGAATATTTTTTCGTTATATGGCCGACAGTCGAAAATGAAGGTTGTTTTATGCGTATGAATGGCTTTTTATCGAAATTGATTGAGGATTATTGTTATCGTCACCCGGAAATTTCGGATTACCCTGCCATGTTGGAGAGAATTAGAAGCTGGAGAGAAAGGATGTCCAATATGGAAGGGACCACTTGGATTTGGTTTTTACCTTTTTAGGAACGATTAATTTATACTATAGTTAGATTTTTTCTTGTCTTTTAAATTTGAAAGATTACACTAAACAGTGAGGAGATTGGTTGTATGCAAGTTGTAACCAAAATGTTTTTAGAACAACTCGACATGCATTGCCATGAGAATGATTGGTTTGCATCCATGGATCAGGCGCTTCATGGAGTCATCGCAGCTGAGGCAGCATGGACAAGTTCGGGAGTCAGCAATTCGATTTGGCAGATTGTCAACCACTTGATATTTTGGAATGAAGACGTAATCCATCGAATTAAGGGTACAGAGAATCCGCATAAGGCAGAAGACAATGAAGAAACCTTTGGAAATCCGGGGGATCCAGAAGACGAAATTGGGTGGGCCCAGACAGTGCAGCACCTTAATGAAGTCATGAATAAATTAAAAACGGTCATTGCGGACCTTGAAGATGAAAAGTTAAAAGCTCCGTACGCAGCTAACAGGTACTCTATTGAGCGTTTACTCAGCAATATCATGATGCACGATACGTATCATCTCGGACAAATTGTTCTGTTGCGAAAGTTGCAATCCTCTTGGGGTGGCGTTGATTGGTCCTAAAGCACCATAATTCAGCGCGACCTTCCTCGCCCAGCCGTAGAGGCAATATTGACGGTGTGAAGCCCATTTCATTCTGGTGAAGCGGGTGATTTTCCTGCATTATGGATGGCTAAACGGGTGCGTTAGTCAAATAAATTAGAACGTATTTGCAGAGCGATCTTTCGCATATTTCATTGTTCAACAGTCGGGCGCTTTTCTTAAATAAGAAGGCGTCTTTTTGCATGGACAACATACTTAGGGATTGAGTTTAATTAGGTGTAAAAAAAGATTGTGAAGTCCTGTACTTTCATATAAAAATCAAAAACAAAGATTGCTTAACAATTACGTTAAGCTTTTTTGATTCCACTATTTAGATGCCGAAGTAGATGGATTCCTTTATTTTTTCTCTAAAAATGGAGATAAACCAAATGATTGCCACAACTTATCTTTAAAATTTCCAATTTCGCAGATAAACTGTACAATTTCCATCTGTGGAATCCTTTTGAAGAAAATGGGATTGGAGCATGGGAAAACCCATCAGCTTGATAAGCTAGTAAGAATTTTATTACTGAGGCAAGATGCAATTCTCCATTTCTTCCTTTGTGGGATAATTTTTTGTGCCGTAAACCGACATGAAAAATCTATCTAACTCACTGACCTCTTACTCTGTAAAGCCATGTGATAATAACTCATAATACCTAGACTTTAAATTCGGGGTTATACTATCATGTAATTTTAAAAATGCATGCTTCAATAAAAACAATTCGTATTCTAATTCCTTAATTTTTTCTTCTTGATTCATTAAATCATCCACTCCAATGCTAATCTTATCCAATACGCTGCACTTTCAGCAGTTTTGCAGCTATAAGCCATATGATAGAACAAAGACTCAAAAGAAGCTTCTCTTGAGTCTTTGTTCCGATTCTATTCTTTTAATTCCTTGCCCATTCCCTTTAGGAAGTGGACGCCAAAGCCGATCGCCCGGTTTATGTCTGGGTCATTCAATGTTTTCATTAAATCCAAAACGCCGATCTTTTTATCGGCCTGAAGGAATTTGTTTCCTTCATCGATTCCTGCAAGTGCACTGTTAAGCAGTTTGGTGGATTGTGCAGCATCGGCGTTCATCAAGGCTCCTGTTGCTCCCATAAGGGTATTGATCAGGTTTGTTACAGGTTGTCTTGTGACTTGTTGAAGTGCGATTTTGGCAATTTGTTCTTTTCCTTGGAGCATGGAGGTCGCGGCTTCGAATACTCCCGAGTCATTCAGTTCATTGACGATTTTAAACATATTATTTAAGGCATCTTCATTATTGGTGATCAGCGTTTTAAGTTCTTCGAGCTTTTGTAGCTTTACTTCTTCCTCAGTAATGGGATTATGGATTTCCGTAATAGGAGCTGCCATGATCTTCACCCTCCTTTTTTATTTATCCGTTAAGTGAACATACCCTGGACGGGCCCACTTACGTTCAACCTCGACACCATTTTTAGGATGGCGTTTCTTGTTCCGTGGATTGGTACCCGGTAATGGGATATCCCCGCTTGCGCTTAATACTTCCATGCGGACCATCGTCTGTTTGTAAGCAGGCGTGCTTGTGCGTTGATCATAGATAGGACCAGTCAGGAAGTTAATGGCAGAGTCTTTATCAACGGAGTTCATCGGTAAAAATAGCTCATTATTTTTCACGCGGTCTGTGATCAGGGCTTTTAACTTAACGGCCCCGAATGGAGACACTAAGCGAACGAGTCCGCCATCACTGACTTTACGTTCTTTGGCAAGTTCCGGTGAAACCTCAACGAAAATATCAGGTACTTTCGATTGGATTCCATTGGATTTGTTCGTCATATTTCCTTCATGGAAATGCTCCAGCATGCGTCCATTATTGATATGAAGGTCATATTCTTTCGGGAATTTATGCGGCTCCACCCAGTCAGCCAGTGCAAAGCGCGCTTTCTTATCAGGGAAGTTGAAGCCATCCACATAAAGAAGCGGCGTGCTTGATCCATCATGGCTTCCCCATAGGAAACTGTTCCATCCTTCCAGCACCTCGTAATTCGCTTGGCTGAATATCGGTGACAGGCTTGCCATTTCATCATAGATTTCACTAGGGTGAGTGTAGTTCCAATTTGCACCTAAGCGGTTTGCGATCTCTTGAGTGATTTCCCAGTCCGCCTTAGAATCTCCCATAGTGGGAAGGGCTTTATATAAACGCTGTACACGGCGCTCCGTATTGGTGAACGTTCCGTCTTTTTCAAGAGATGGAGCTCCGGGCAATACCACGTCGGCATATTGGGCTGTCCTTGAAAGGAAAATATCCTGGACAACAAAGAAATCCAATCCGGATAACACTTTATCAACATGGTTTGCATCCGCATCAACAAGTGCCATATCTTCACCTACAAGGTACATGGCTTTCATGTCGCCTTTTTCTATCGCTTTAAGCATTTCAATATTGTTCATGCCTGGTTTTCCATCGATTTTCACTCCATAAGCTTTTTCGAATTTAGCACGTGCTGCGTCATCGGTAACATGCTGATATCCAGGAAGCCATGTTGGAAGGGTGCCCATATCGCAAGCGCCCTGTACATTGTTATGGCCGCGAAGCGGATAAGCTCCCGCCCCTGGGCGACGGTAGTTACCTGTAGCTAATAGCAGGTTGGAAATTGCAGCCGAAGTATCGGAAGCACCGGTGTTTTGTGTAACGCCCATTCCCCAAAGAATGCATGTTCCATCTGCATCGCGAATGGTCTCAGCTATTTGGATCAATGTTTCTTTTGAAATACCTGTGTGTGTTTCAGCATATTCCAGGGTGTATTTCTCAAGTACTTCTTTATAATCGTCGAAGAAGTTAACATTTTCATTGATGAATTTTTGATCATGCCAGCCTTGATCGATCATATATTTTGTAACCGCCATCAACCAAACTTGGTCCGTTCCTTGTTTTGGACTGATATGGATGTCGGAACGCTCGGCCATTTCGTTTTTGCGGATGTCAGCCACGATCAGTTTTTGACCGTGAAGCTTGTGAGCCCGTTTAACGCGTGTCGCCAGTACGGGATGGCCTTCTGCCGGGTTAGCCCCAACGATGATGACAAGACCAGCTGCGGCGATATCTTTGATCGTACCAGCATCTCCGCCCATGCCGACTGTACGGAACAGTCCGTCTGTTGCCGGCGATTGACAGTAACGAGAGCAATTGTCGACGTTATTCGTTTCGAACATTTGCCGTGCCAGTTTTTGAATTACATAGTTTTCTTCATTCGTGATCTTGGAAGAGGAAATGAAGCCTACTGAATTTCCGCCGAATTGCTGTTTGATCGACCCCAGTCTGGATGCAACCAAATCAAGTGCTTCATCCCAGCTTGATTCAACGAATCTTCCATTTTTCCGAATCAGGGGCTTTGTCAAACGTTTTTCCGAGTTTACGAAGTCCCAGCCGAATTTCCCTTTGACACATGTGGATATCGCATTGACGGGTGCTTCATGAGTAGGTTGGACTTTAAGGATTTTACGGTCTTTTGTCCAGACTTCGAATGTGCATCCTACCCCACAGAACGTACAGACCGTTTTTGTCTTCTTCGTTCGTGTATCACGCATTGCCGCTTCAATTTCCGAAATGGCAAAAATCCCGCTGTATCCAGGCTCCACTTCTTTGACAAGGTCTATCATTGGTTCAAGCATATCGTTTTTCAAACCTGACATGAAACCAGCCTCACCCAGCATCGATTTTTCCATTAATGCATTACATGGACAAATGGTTACACACTGTCCGCAGCCTACACAAGATGAGTTATTGATTTCCGTTCCTTCATCCCAGATTACCCGGGGGCGTTCTGCTTCCCAGTCGATGGATAGCGTCTCGTTGACCTGAAGGTTTTGGCAGACTTCAACACATTGCCCGCATGCGATGCATTGATTGGCATCGTAGCGGTAAAATGGATGGGACATATCGACGGCACCCAATTCCACTTTCGGTGTGTAAGGATATTTTTGGTGTTCAATTTCCATTAATTCTGCTGTGTTATGCAGTTTGCAATTTCCGTTATTATTATCACATACTGTACAGTATAAAGAATGGTTTTCCAGGATCCGGTCCATGGCCTCGGTCTGGGCTTCTTTTGCCTGGCTTGAGTCCAAGGCTATATCCATGCCGCTCACTGCTTTTGTCGAACATGACCGGACGAGTTTCCCATTAACCTCGACGATGCATGTGTCGCATGTTTGGATCGGATCCACTTCAGGAACATAACAAATCTGTGGATGAGCCATCTCATTTTGGTTGATGACCTCCAGTATTGTCGCTCCTTCATTAGCGGTATAATCCTTCCCGTTGATTTTGATGGTGATGTTTGAATCGCTCATTATATTTCCCCCTTTTATAGCCAAAAAGACGCAAAAAAACCACCATGATTACACCTCCGTCTCTGAACGGAAATGTAGGTCATGGTGGAATAGTTTAATAGCAAAGCTTGCCAATATACCAATCCAAACCATTATGGATAATTTTAAAAAAGATAGGACACAACAGTACACTATTATGCTCCCAACTTTCATCATTGATATTATACCTTTAATTATTAAAAGAAACAATCCTGGAAAGAGGGTATCATTCCCAAATTCCTTTCGTTTTTCTTCGCGTTGATTTATGATAAGAAAATTGAGAACTTAATTTTCTTGAATTGGAGTGACGCAACGGTGTCAAAAGTTATCCATGAATTCAATGATATGATTCGTAAGCTGCGCAAGGAACTATTCGGTAAAGGACCAGAACGCATACACACGGTTTTCGTGGAAAATATGGCCGTTTCTACGTTATATGGGAATTTGACTCCTACGGAAATGTTCATATCAAGATCGGAGGAAGGAAGGGATATGGTCCATTCTGCACGAACCAAAATGGTTCAGGATGTGTATTCGGAGAGTCCCCCTGATGGAATGGAAGAACTGGTTGGAGCTAAACTGCTCCATTTGTTTTCAGACATCAAAATCAAAGAGAACATAGCGATTTCCGTATTCGTTTTTGATAAGAATATAGCGGACAAACTCAACGGGCATTGACCATGTTCCTACATATTGGTCAATTGGCTCCTGGATATTAAAAGGAGTGGGAACATGAAAGCGATTGAAATCAAGAGGGACATCATCAGGATAACCAAAGGTAACATCGAGCGGACGGAAGATGCGATCGTAACGGAGCATCCCGTTACTGTCAAAATAAATGGCCAGGAATTCGTCACGATGGTTTGTACACCCGAATACATCGAGGATATGGTGATTGGTTATTTGGCTTCGGAAGGCATCATCAAAAAATATGATGAGATAAAAGAAATCTGGGTCCAGGAAAAAGAAGGCTTTGTTCATGTGAAGACAGATAAAGTGAATCCTTACTTCCAGGATTTTCAGAATAAGAGGTATATTACATCATGCTGCGGAATGAGCAGACAAGGTTTCGTCTTTGTAAATGATGCATTGACTGCCAAGAAAATGGATAATGTTTCGGTGAAACTGACTCCTGATGACTGCTTCCGCTTGATGAAGGATTTACAAAATTCTGCCGTCACCTTCCAGAACACAGGCGGAGTCCACAATGCCGCTTTATGTGATGTCGATGGCCTCGTATTAAGCAGGATGGACATCGGACGGCATAACGCATTGGACAAAATATACGGCTATTGCCTGAAAAATGGTATTTCGATAGAAGGAAAAGCTATCGTGTTCAGCGGCCGGATATCATCGGAAATTCTCTTGAAGGTGGCGAAAATCGGCTGTGAACTGATACTCTCGAAATCCGCTCCAACCGAATTGGCCTTGGAGTTGGCTGAAGGATTGGGAATCACCACGGTCGGATTCATTCGTAATGATTCACTGAATATCTACACATGCCCTGAAAGAATTCAATTGAATGAATGAGCATCATTCGCTTAAAAGGTACTTATCGGAAAGTCCTTGCCACATGGTTTGGGCTTTTTGTGTACTTGTAAAAGGATATATCCAACAGGCCTTTTGTGGTACAGTTTGGATAAAACATTCAAGGAAATTTGTATCGGGGGAAGGGTTATGAATGAAAGGGATTGGAATATTTTAAAGGTGTTGCATGAACACAAGAATATTACTAAAACGGCGCAAAGTCTATATATATCGCAACCTTCTTTAACGAAACGAATTCAACAAATAGAGAAGGAGTTCAATCTAAAGATTGTGGAGCGGGGAACAAGGGGAGTGCAGTTCACGCCTCAAGGGGAATATTTGGCCAACTGTGCAGATGAGATGCTGATCAGGCTCCGGCAGATAAAAGAGACAGCGTTCAATATGGGTCAGGAAATCAGTGGGACATTACGGCTGGGTGTTTCCAATTATATCACGCTGCATAAATTGCCTGGCCTGTTGAGATTATTTCGTGAGCGATATCCTAAAGTGGATTTCCATGTGACCACTGGTTGGAGTAAAGAAGTACTGAACCTCATTTACAGGGAAGAAGTGCATGTCGGGATCGTTCGGGGGGACTATCAATGGGCAGGATCAAGGCACCATCTTTTTGAGGAAACGATTTGTATTGCTTCTAAGGAAGAAATCGAAGTCCGGGACCTGCCTTTCCACCCGAGGATTGATTATGGGACGGATGCTTTTTTAAAAACAATGATCGATAATTGGTGGAGAGACAATTTTTCGGGACCTCCTTTGGTGGGGATGGAAGTGGACAAAGGCGATACATGCAAAGAAATGGTCAGGAATGGCCTGGGATATGGCATCCTCCCCAGTGTTTTATTGGAGAAAGACCAAAATCTCCGTCAAATGGACCTTAAGGATAAGCAAGGTAATCCCCTTATCAGGAATACGTGGATGTTATATCATGAAAAGTCGCTGGAATTAAAACTGGTCAAAGCGTTTGTCGAATTTGTCAAAGACGTCGACTTCATGATTGATATTTAACTGGAAGCGCAGGAACCTCTGTGCTTTTTTTGTCATTCCTTTTTTGAATGGTTAACGATAATTTATTGGTATTTTAACTATGGTTATCCCGGGATTATGATAGATGAGAGAAGTAAATCATCATGAATTTGCCTAAGGAATGGAGAGGAAGTCAAGTGAGTGTCCTGTTTCTGATCGTATTGAATGTCATTGTGCCGGTCTTTTTCCTAATAGGGGCTGGGGCCATCCTGCATCGTAAATTCAAGTTGGATATGAATACGCTGTCTAAATTGAATCACTTCCTGCTCATGCCGGCCATTAGCTTTGTCAATATATATCAAAGTAAAATGGGCGGGGGGATGATCGTCCAGATATTCAGCTTCCTTGCTCTTCAAGCAGTAAGCCTCATCATCGTGAGTACAGTGATTGCCAAACTTGCCAGGTTTGATCAAAGTCTTTCTGCCACGTTTAAAAATAGTGTAGTCCTGAATAACTCAGCCAATTTCGGGTTACCCGTCAGCCAGATGGTTTTTAATGGGAATCCTCTTGGCCTGTCGATCCAAGTCATCGTGATCATTTTTCAAAACCTGTTGACCTATACCTATGGATTGATGAATTCCGTTTCCGTCCATACAAAAAGTGCGAAGGGCGCCATTCGCGAGTTCTTGAAGAACCCCGTCATTTATGCTTTATTACTCGGTTTTCTATTACATTCCGCTTCTTTCGACATTCCGCTGTTCTTATGGACCCCGATTGAAAATATCGCGAGTGCTTTCATAGCCATTGCCTTGATTACATTGGGTGCACAGAGTGCCTATTTGAAAATGACGCAATTTCCGCTTCCGCTTATCCTTAGCTTGATTGGCCGGTTAATACTCTCGCCATCCATCGCCTTCCTGATCATCATCCTGCTGGGCCTGGAAGGAACTGTCGCCCAAGGGTTGTTTATAGCAAGCTCATTTCCAACATCGAGAAACAGCGCATTATTCGCTTTGGAATATGACAATCATCCGGAGTATGCGGCACAGGCAGTCTTGATGTCGACTTTATTCAGCAGTATAACGGTAACGGTGGTCGTATATCTATCAAAAATACTATTCTAGCAGGGCTGCCCTTAATGGGTGGGCCTTTTTCCCATGTCTCCCGATAAAACTTTATGAACATTATAGAGGTTATGGAATTTATGCATCTTAGGTTAATAATCAAAGAAAAGGAAGATATTTTTGTAGAATTAAGAAAACGCTTTCAAAAGGAGGATTATTATGTTTTCTCGTAAAAAGATTTCAGCGGTCATATTGGCGGGTTCGTTAGCTTTAAGTTTAGGTGCATGCAGCAGTTCGGGTACATCAGGAGAAAAGAAAGAAAGTACAGGTTATCCGAAAAAGGCCATAACGGTCGTTGCTCCATCGGGCGCAGGCGGAGGATGGGATCTAACCGCCCGTTCATTTACAAAGGTCTTGGGTGAGACAAAACTGGTGAACCAGCCATTGACCGTCGAAAACAAACCCGGTGGCGGGGGCGCTGTCTTCATGGCGGATTATGCAACACAGCAAGCGGATAACAATGACATGCTGTTCGTGAATTCACCGCCTGTCATCATCAATAACCTTAAAAAAGAAGGCAACAGTCCATATGGATATAAAAATACGACTCCTTTGGCGCAGCTGACAAAAGATTATGGGGCGATAGTGGTAAAGGCGGATTCTGAATTCAAGGATTTGAAATCAGTGCTGGAAGCGGTGAAAAAAGATCCGCGTAAGTTGACCTTTGCAGGAGGATCGGCTCCGGGATCCATGGATCATTTGATTTCCATTCTTCCAGCCTATGAATATGGCTTGAATCCAACCGAACTTAAATATGTTTCGTACGACGGTGGCGGGGAAGCGATTACGGCATTGCTTGGGGGAAATGCGGATGTGATCGGAACGGATGCATCCAGTGTCAGGGAATTTTTAAAAGCAGGAAAGATTAGAGTGTTGGCAGTAACTTCGACGGAACGTTTAGGTGGGGATCTTAAAGACATACCGACGGCAAAGGAACAGGGTGTTGATGCTGAATTCACGATTTGGAGAGGCGTTTTTGGACCTCAGGATATGTCTGGTGAAGCGAAAACCTTTTGGGACGGAACCATTGCAAAGCTAGTTGAAACTTCTGAATGGAAAAAGGAAGTGGAAGTTCAAGGATGGGAACAAGAATATAAAAATAGTGAAGAATTCAGCAAGTTTTTAGAAGAACAGGAGAAACAGGTGCAGCAATTATTGGAAGCTTTAGGCATGGAAAAATAATGGAGAAGAAGGGGGTGCTTTCACCTTCTTCTTATTTTCTGAAATGGAGGGATAGTGATGGATGTTAAATTTGATCGCTTTGCATCTGTAGCCTTTCTGGCTGTCGGAGTGCTGTTTATGATAGGAAGCAGGAAGCTGGCCAGTTCTTCTTATGGAAGTTCCGTGGGACCGGACATTTTCCCTTTTGTATTGGGGCTCGTTCTTGCTGTTTTAAGTATTCGCCTGTTTTATGAGGCATTTCGGAGCAATGTGCAGGAATCGGGTAAGGGAAAGCTGGAATATAAACCTTTTATCATCATTCTGCTCTCCACCTTGATTTATATTTTGACATTGGAAACGATAGGATATGTCATTACGACCTTTCTGTTTTTGTTTGTTTGCTTTCAAACGATGGAACGAAATAAGTGGGTGACATCGCTCATCATTTCCGCAGGATTTTCCGGGATCATCTATTATTTATTCGTGAATGTTTTAAAGGGAACACTGCCGGGTTGGCCAATCTGGTTTTCATAAAGGGGAGGGGGATGTGAAGTGGGCACTTTTGATTATTTAATGCATGGTTTTGAAACGGCACTAACTTGGTATAATATACTTTTTGCATTTGTCGGAGTATTGATCGGTACGGCTGTCGGCGTTTTGCCGGGGATCGGGCCGATGAGCGGTGTGGCTCTTTTAATTCCGGTAACCGCTTCGATTACAGGGGGACTTCCCCCAGAGCAAGCGGCAACAAGCGCCATCATTTTACTTGCAGGTGTTTATTATGGTGCGATGTATGGTGGATCGACAACTTCAATCCTATTGAATACACCTGGTGAATCTTCTTCTGTCGTCACCACACTGGATGGCTACCAAATGGCCAAGAAGGGAAGAGCAGGAAGTGCTTTATCGATTTCGGCAATCGGTTCCTTCGTCGGAGGGATTGTCACCCTTGTCGCCATGATTGCCTTGGCTCAGCCATTATCGACGATTGCCATTAAATTCGGTCCGGCTGAGTATTTTTCGCTCATGCTTCTAGGGTTGGCGGCTGTCAGCGGCCTCGCGGGAAAATCCGTAACCAAGGCACTGATCATGACGGTTTGCGGTTTGTTGATCGGGACGATAGGCATCGATAATGTATCAGGGATCGCCCGTTTTACATTCGACATTCCTTGGCTGTATCAAGGGGTCGAATTCCTGACGATCGCAGTCGGTCTATTCGCACTTGGAGAAGTATTCAAGACAATCTTGGAAAAAGAAGAGGATGACGGGGAAATTGCAAAGATCAAAAATTTGATTCCTTCCAAAGAAGAATTCAAGGAATCCGCTGGTCCCATTGCGAGGGGGTCGCTCTTAGGTTTCTTTGTAGGGATCCTGCCGGGTGCAGGGGCTACTCTTGCTTCTTTCTTCTCATATCTTATGGAAAAACGGATTTCAAAAAAACCTTGGAGATTTGGTACAGGGGCGATCGCTGGGGTGGCTGGACCTGAAACGGCCAATAATGCGGCATCTGGCGGTGCGATGATTCCATTATTGACGCTGGGAATTCCGGGTTCCGGTACAACGGCGATTTTAATGGGTGCACTCATGATGTACAATGTTCAGCCAGGGCCATTATTATTCGAGGACCATCCCCAGGTGGCCTGGGGACTTATCGCCAGTATGTTCATCGGGAATCTGATGCTCCTCATCCTTAATATCCCGCTCGTTAAGGTTTTTGCGAAAATCATAGAAACGCCAAAGAAGTATTTGATTCCGATCATTATCGCGATTTCCATTTTTGGCGTTTATGCGGTACAAGTATCTACTTATGATTTATTGCTATTACTAGTATGCGGGGTCTTGGGGTATTTCTTAAGTAAAAATGATTATCCAATCGCCCCGTTGGTATTAGGACTGGTTTTAGGACCGATGATAGAAAACAATATGCGCAGGGCACTGACGATATCCGATGGTGATTACAGTTTGTTTTTCACTCGGCCGCTTTCCCTGACATTCCTGATCATAACGGCATTATGGCTGCTCATCCCGGTGTTACTTAAGAAGAGAGGGAAGGATGTTGTCATCAATGTTGAAGGCTAACTGTTATTTTCTGAATGTTGCGAAAAACCCCTTTTTTAAAGGGGTTTTTTTTTATATGATGTAGAAGAGGTGATTGAATGCGTTTACACACCAAGTTGATGCTGGGCATCTGTACGTTAATCATCTTAATGGGTGGAATTTTCGAAGTGATTTTTATAAATATCTTGGAAAAAAACCTGAAGCAGGAAACAGGGGAAAAAGCATTGTCGGTTGCCCAGACCGTTTCTTTGCTGCCTGAAATTAAACAAGCTTTTCGATCGGATAATCCTTCTGTAATCATCCAGCCCATCGCGGAAAAAATTCGCAGGCAGATCGATGCGGAATTCATAGTAATAGGAGATGAGAATGAAACTCGGCTGTCGCATCCAAATACAGACTTGATAGGGAAGAAAATGGTAGGGGGGGATAACGCCGAGGTTTGGGATGGGAAATCCATCATCACTGAGTCTACTGGGACATTGGGTCCTTCCATAAGAGGAAAATCCCCGATAATCGAAAATGAAAGGGTCATTGGTGTCGTCTCTGTTGGCTACCTTCAGGATGATATTGAAAAAGAAGTGTTCAGTATACAAAGAAAGATCGTCTGGATCATCTCTTTTATTTTAATAGGCGGTTTGTTGATTGCCTTTTTCATTTCATTCAATATAAAAAAGGCGATATTGGGTCTGGAGCCGAAAGAGATTGCCTGGATGTTTCAAGAGAAGCATGCCATTTTGGAATCCATTCATGAAGGCATCATTGCCATTGATGTTCATGGGAAGATCACGGTCGTCAATGAAACGGCACATAAAATCCTTCATATCCCTAAAGACGTCATGCTTCGCGGGCAAAAAATCGAAGAAGTCATAACGCATACACATTTGCTTGATGTAGTTAGCACGGCACGGGCCGAGTATGATCAGGAATTCATGATTGACGGTGAAGTGTTTTTGGCAAGCCGGATCCCCATTTTGAATGGACAGGGTGAAATCATCGGTGCAGTTGCAAGTTTAAGAAATAAATCGGAACTATCCAATCTCCTTAAGGAGCTATCACATGTAAAGGCGTATGCAGAAGGGCTGAGGGCCCAGACACATGAATATTCGAATCGGCTTTATACACTGCTAGGCTTGATTCAACTCGGTTCATATAAAGAAGCGATGGATTTCATATCGAAGGAAGTCGATGTCACCCAAGGCTTCATTCACTTTCTAATGAAGGAAGTACCTGATCCGATCATTGCTGGGTTCATCTTAGGGAAGGTAAGTTTAGCCAGCGAGCTGAAAATTGATTTTACTATTGATAGAGAAAGCAGTTTAAAAGATATTCCGTCCGAAATAGATCGGGATTTATTGGTGACGATCATCGGCAATCTCATCAATAATGCCTTTGAAGCTGTACGGGAAAACGAAAGGGAAGAAAAAAGGGTATCGTTGTTCGTCACGGACTTGGGTAAAGAGTTGATCATAGAGGTTGAAGATAATGGAAAAGGGATGAACTCAGATGTTACCGAACTGATTTTCCAGAACGGTTTTACGACGAAAAGCCATCAAACCAATTCAGGTATAGGTTTGAGCCTTGTTCAGGAAGCGATTGATGGATTAGGGGGATATATCACTTTTTCGACGAAAGAAGGGGAATATACGATTTTTACTGTTGCCATACCAAAAAACAGAGGGGGATTAAATGATGGCCAGTCGCGATATAGAAGTTTTGATCGTAGAAGATGACCTGCGGATTGCCGAGATACAAAAGCTATTCCTCGAAAAGCTTGAGGGGTTTCAAACGATTGGGATCGCCTCAAGCTATGACGAGGCTAAAAGCTTCATTGAAATCATTCAGCCGGATCTATTGCTGCTCGATATGTATTTTCCGGATATGAATGGGCTCGATATCCTGAAAGAAATCAAGCAGCAAAGCAAACAAATGGATGTCATCATGATAACGGCGGCTAAAGAAATCGAAAAAGTCCAGGAAGCCATCAAGATCGGCATATTTGATTATATTATCAAACCTGTCGCATTTGAACGTTTCAAGCAGTCTCTACTCCGATATCAAGAGTATCACACCAAACTGTCTGAATTGGAAAAGGGCAATTTTCCCGTAACGCAGCAACAGGTGGATAAGCTTTTGCGAAAGGAAATGAAAGAAAAAGAGAAGGAACAGACTTCACTGCCAAAAGGGATCGATCGGATGACTTTGGAGAAGGTGATGGTTGTGTTGGGGAAATCCTCCCCAGGGTTAACTGCCGAAATAGTGGCAAAGGAAATCGGGGTGAGCAGGACAACGGCAAGGCGTTATCTGGAGCACTTGATGTCAGAGGAAAAAATTGATGCTGATTTAACATATGGCACGGTAGGACGGCCTGAACGGGTTTATGCCATCAAGATATAAATGGGTTCGCCAAGCGGCGGATCTTTTTTTATTTGCTCGAATAAATGTAAGGATTTTTCTTGGAATCAGATTGATGGGAATTCAACGTTTTTTAAGTGTGAAAATGATGAATGAGGAAAAATACGTGTGAAAAGTTTTGAAGCAGACAAGTATATGACAAGTGTCATGGCAGGGATTTGACGTTTATGACTATAGAAAATCGGTTATTATTTCTATACTTAAAGAAGAGATGCAAGCATAACCAATCTATTTAAACACTTCATTCCTATATTTTTTTGAGGAGGAAATCATGAGTAGTCATAATCAAAAACAATTGAGAAAAGATGTTGCCCCTTTTGAAAAATCCAATACTAAATCAAGCGTGAAACAGCTCATAAATACATTTCCGCCATTTTTCCTGTTATGGTTTTTAGCTTATCAGAGCTTAACCATCTCATACTGGCTGACCCTTGCATTTGCCGTACTTGCTTCAGGGTTTGTAATCAGGATTTTCATCATCTTCCATGATTGCTGTCATCAGTCGTTTTTCAAAAGCAGGAAAGCGAATAACATCCTGGGTACGATCAGTGGAATCGTCACATTATTTCCGTATGAGCAATGGAAGCATAGTCATTCCATACATCATGCAACGAGCAGTAATTTAAACAAACGCGGTACAGGAGATATTTGGGTCATGACCGTTGATGAATATGTGGATGCTTCATTCTGGGGACGTCTAGCATACCGTTTATATAGAAATCCGATCGTCATGTTTGGATTGGGTCCATTCTATCTATTCCTTGTATCGAACCGTCTTAATAAAAAAGGCGCTAAAAAGAAAGAACGCAGAAATACGCATTTGACTAATGCCGCAATCGTAGCGATTTATGGTCTTTTATGCCTCGCTATCGGATGGCAGGCATTCCTGATGATTCAGGTACCGATTCTTTTTATATCGGGATCATTGGGCATCTGGCTGTTTTATGTACAGCATCAGTTCGAAGATTCATATTTCGAAGAGGAATCTGAATGGGATTACGTGAAGGCTGCCATCGATGGAAGTTCTTATTATAAACTTCCAAAGGTTTTGCAATGGGTAACTGGTAATATCGGTTTTCACCACGTGCATCACCTTAGTCCAAGAGTGCCAAACTATAATCTGGAAAAAGTCCATGAATCCACCCTGCCTTTGCAGCAGGCAACGACAATCACCCTTAGTTCAAGTTTAAAATCACTTCGCTTCCGCCTTTATGATGGCGAAAACAAGACGTTTGTCAGTTTTAAAGAGATTAAGGAACGTCTAAATGAAACAAAATCAAAAATGGAAATCAATAATGAACGTCCAAGTCTTCAAAAAAAATAAATTGTTCACCAAAAAACCATTCGATTCCCATTGGATGGTTTTTTGATGAAACTCCTTAGTATATACTAGGATAAAAAGAAATAGAGGCGGCGCAATGCAAAGTTGGTATCATATCTTTCCGAAAAACACAGGGCTGAGCCCTTATGTCTGGATCATTTTTTGTATCCTTCCTTTTTATTTCATCTTCAAATCCTCTTCGATGTTGGAGATAGTCTTTGGAATCGTCATGATCATATTGTTTTTCATATCATATGGTCTCTCATTCGTTTCGAAGGGATGGCCCGTATACGTATGGACCGCGATACAAATAATCATTTCCATATCGATGACCATATTTTTCAGCTACATTTACTTTTCACTTTTTTTAGCATTCTTTATTGGGAATGTTCAAAATAAGGTTGGCTTTTTCGTATTATATTCGATCCAGCTATTGGCTACCATCGTGTCTGTCAATATTGGCTTCATCATGAAAGACCCTACCTTCTTTTCGCAATTTCCCTTTATGCTCATTTGTGTGGTAGGCGTGATCCTGCTCCCTTTCAACACGTATAATCGGAATAAACGGGGCATGCTGGAAGAACAATTGGAGGACGCTCATAAAAGAATATCAGAGCTTGGCAAAATGGAAGAACGTCAGCGGATTGCCCGTGACTTACATGATACACTTGGACAAAAGCTGTCTTTGATTGGCTTGAAAAGTGACCTTGCAGGGAAATTGATCGATTTGAATCCGGAGACGGCCAAGAAGGAAATCAAGGATATCCGTCAAACGGCGAGGACGGCACTCAAGGAAGTACGTGAAATGGTGTCGGAAATGCGTGGGTCCAAGCTAAGCGATGAAATTATCCGGGTCAAGCAAATATTGAAAGCCGCAGAGATAGAATTCAAGTTGGAAGGGACCACAGAATTGCAAGATACCCCATTGCTTGTTGAAACGGTTTTGAGCATGTGCTTGAAGGAAGCTGTGACCAATATCGTCAAACATAGCGGTGCCGACTGCTGTAATATCGTCATCGAAGAATTACAAACAGGAGTGACGATCACAGTACAGGATAATGGAGTGGGGCTTTCACATAGATCAGAGTATATTAAAGGCAATGGACTTCAAGGAATGAAAGAAAGGCTAGAATTTGTTAATGGCAGCTTGGATATTAAATCAACAGAGGGAACGACACTTTATATAAGGGTTCCGAATGCTATAAAAAATAATGGATAGGTGGGATTAACCTTGATTCGAATCGTAATTGCCGAAGATCAGCGGATGCTGCTTGGCGCGCTAGGTTCCATCCTTGATTTGGAAAGTGATATGGAAGTTGTAGGAAAAGCGAGCAATGGGGAAGAAGCAATGAATCTCGTCAATCAATTAAAGCCGGATATCTGCATAACCGATATTGAAATGCCAGTTAAAACCGGGCTCGATGTAGCGGAGGAGATCAAGGATCAAGGCCACCAATGCAAAGTCATCATTTTGACCACCTTTGCACGTCCTGGGTATTTTGAAAGAGCCAGAAAGGCCGAGGTAGGCGGATATCTTCTGAAGGATAGCCCAAGTGAGGAACTGGCGAACTCGATCCGTGTCATCATGGATGGTCGGCGCATTTATGCTCCTGAGCTGGTGGATATGGCTTTCGAAGAAGAAAATCCTTTGACTGAACGAGAGTGCCAAGTGCTCAAATTGATCGCAGATGGTAAGACCACAAAGGAAATCGCAAGCCAGCTTTATCTGACCAATGGAACGGTCCGTAATTATATATCGGTCATCCTTGATAAATTGGATGTAAGCAACCGCGTTGAAGCGATTGTAAGATTCAAGGAAAAGGGCTGGTCAAAAGATTGATCAAAGGTAAATCCCTGGCGGCTTTGCAAATCAAAAAAGCACTGTGTCAGAATTGAAATATGGTATATTAATTTTTATTACATATAGGAGAGGATGACCATTATGCAAAAGGCTACATTTGCTGGAGGCTGTTTCTGGTGCATGGTGACACCATTTGAAGAACAACCGGGGATTGGGGGAATCGTATCCGGTTATACGGGAGGACATGTTGAAAACCCGACTTACGAGGAAGTGAAGACGGGAACTACGGGACATTATGAAGTCGTGGAAATCACTTTCGATCCTCAGTTATTTCCTTATGAAAGATTACTGGAGCTATATTGGCAGCAAATTGATCCAACCGACGATGGCGGTCAATTCCATGACAGAGGAAGCCAATATCGGACGGCCATCTTCTATCATGATGAAGCTCAAGAAAAACTGGCTCTTGAAGCGAAAGAAAAGGTAGCGGCCAGCGGGAAGTTCCAGAAACCAATCGTAACGGAAATCCTTCCGGCCCAAACCTTTTACCCTGCCGAAGAATACCATCAAGGCTATCATAAAAAAAACATAGATGATTATAAAGCGGACCGTGCGAAATCGGGACGCGATGAATTCATTGACCAGCATTGGAACGGTGAATGAAATGGAACATTATTAAAATTTCCAGTTGATTTCAGAAATCCGCTCCCTTTCCGCCGTCTGTCTGCCAAGCCTCCTTGCCGCAAGCGCCTGTGGGGTCTTGGCTAGCCAGTTTTTCGGCAGGAGTGTCGCATATTTCTTCAATCAAATGAGGTTTCATTAAACAATAAAAAACCCAAAGTGTAACCATTTCTTAATCAAAGTCAGGGATGAGACCAGACTACAGTTTTTTCTTTTAAAGGCAATCCAGTTGATTGGAACGGAAGGTACGAGACTCCTGCGGGAAAAGCGTGTCCAAGGGAGACCCCACAGGCGCAAAGAGCGCCGAGGAGGCTCCCGGACCGCCCGCGGAAAGCGAGTGCCTGGAGAGGAAATCAACGTTCTAGCTATTATCAAAAATCCGCTCTCTTTCCGCCAACTGTCTGCCAAGCCTCCTTGCCGCAAGTGGCAGTGTGGTCTCGGCAAGCCAGTTATTCGGGGTGAGGCAGTTCCGAACCCCATTTTGTCGACAAACTGTGACTATGGAAATATTCCATAGTCTTTCTTTTTATTATGGTTAACCGTTATTTAGATATGGGGAATCTCTGTATGTGTTTGGCATGGACCATACACATCCGGTTCTTTTTGTTGCCCTTTTATAGGCACAAAAATTAAATTCATTATTTCATCGGATTTTTATGCGGAGAGGTCAATTTCTCATGATATTTTCATATTTCTTCAGTACACTAAGGGGTAGGTGGTGATGATCATGAATAAGAGAATTTTAATAATAGAAGATGAAGAAAAAATAGCGAGGGTCCTCCAGCTGGAACTTAATCATGAGGGTTATCAAACAGAATCGGCTTTTACCGGAAAAACAGGTCTGGAAAGGGCAGAAGCCGAAGAATGGGATTTAATCTTATTGGATGTGATGCTGCCCGAGTTGAATGGCATAGAAGTACTTAGGCGTTACCGGAAAAAGAATGGATCGACACCGGTAATCCTTCTAACCGCAAGGGATGCTGTGCCAGACAAGGTGAATGGCCTGGACCATGGTGCGAATGATTATGTAACGAAACCGTTTGAAATTGAAGAGCTGCTGGCACGGATCCGTGCTTGTTTTCGTACCAATGTACGGGAGAGCCAATCCGAAGGTGAAGTGGATGAACTTAAAATCCATGATCTGAAGTTGAACCTTGGTACAAGGGACATTCACAGGCAAGGCAATAGGATTGAGCTGACTTCCCGCGAGTTCGATTTGCTGGTTTATCTTTTGCAAAATAAAAATCAAGTACTTTCGAGGGAGCAAATCCTGACACATGTATGGGGATTTGACTTTGCAGGGGATACGAATGTGGTTGATGTGTATATCCGTTATTTGCGCAAAAAAATAGATTATCCCTTTGACCTGCAGCTTATACATACTTACCGCGGTGTAGGTTACAGCTTGAAGGAGCCAGTATGAAGATTCGGACGAAAATCCAATCGTATTCCAGTCTTTTTTTAAGCGTCATGCTTATATTGTTGAGTATCATCGTTTTAATCGCCTTTCTTTGGATATCGGTAGAGAGGGAACGGGATTTGCTTGAAGATCAAGCCTCATTAATTGAAGAAAATATCCTGACGAAAGATTTGATTTCCGGTGATCCCGATTTAATGGAGCTGTATATCCCCGACGATGGAATGGTGCGGATATTCGACACTGATGGAAGGTTGGTAAAATCATTTACGGATGAAGAGGACCTTAAGGGGCTTGCGGTTAAAGCCATTAACGAGAAAGGATATGATTTTACCAAAGCTGACGGGGAATATGTATTGACCTACCGTTACCCTTATCCTGATGAAGGGAAGAAGCTAGGGGTGATCGAGGTCACACAGCCGCAGGATACCCTTCTTGATAATTTATCGACGCTTGCCCTCGTTTTGGGCGGTGCATCCCTTTTTGTCATTATTTTATCCATTCTTGCCGGTAAGTGGCTGGCCAATCTGATCCTCAAACCGATATCGATCATGAGCGGAACGATGAAGGATATTGAGAAAAGCGGAGAATTCAAACGGATACCGCTATCGGATCAATCAAAGGACGAGCTGCAGGTGATGGGAGCGGCATTCAACAGGATGATAGAAAGGCTGGAGCGGAATTATAACCAACAGCAGCAATTCCTTTCAGATGCTTCACATGAATTGAAAACACCGATTACGGTCATAGAAAGCTACTCCTCTCTATTGAAACGCTGGGGAATGAAGGATGAGGCGATTCAGGAAGAGGCGGTGGAGGCAATCCACCATGAAGCCGTCCGGATGAAAAAGCTGACGGAGCATCTTCTGCAGTCTGCCTCCCAAACGGAACTTTCAGCTGA
Source organism: Peribacillus sp. NPDC096447 (assembly GCF_044762725.1). Taxonomy (NCBI): domain Bacteria; kingdom Bacillati; phylum Bacillota; class Bacilli; order Caryophanales; family Bacillaceae; genus Peribacillus; species Peribacillus sp. NPDC096447. The sequence goes on along the minus strand of NZ_JBIWEV010000004.1, from coordinate 204,201 downwards.
TGTGGAAGGAAAAATAGAACTTATTTCGTTTTGTAAAGGGATTGCCCAAACATTCAGAAGGACGGGAAATCGTGAAATAACGATAGAATCAGAGTTTAAGGAAATATATGCAATGACCGTTTCCAGTAAGCTTGAACAGGTGATGGTCATCCTATTGGACAATGCAATGAAATACAGTGAATCAAGTATACAGATCATGATAAAACAACAGGATAATGAAATTCTCATCGGTGTGAAAGATCACGGCGGAGGGATATCACCAGAACATCTCCCCCATGTCTTTGAACGTTTTTATCGCGTGGATTCATCGAGGGCAAGGAAAACGGGAGGCAATGGACTCGGGCTTTCCATCGCCCGGACGCTTGTCGAGTCATTCGACGGTAAATTGGAGATTCAAAGTGAGGTGGGAGAGGGAACGTTGGTGACTCTTACTCTTTCTCATCAAATTCTAATCTAACGCTCATGTTCGTTTCATGAAGGGTGCTTATTATTAAGGTAACAACTTAAAGGAGGAATTCATTCATGAAAAAACAGTGGAGTACGATTAAAGAAGGTATCAATCAAAGGAAAAAGGTAATCATGACGGTGTCCATAGCTTCCGTATTGCTTTTCGGCGGTGCTGCTGGAACGGCGGTATATGCAGTCAATAAGGGGAACCTATCCGAGGATGAGGCTGTCAAAATGATTTCAGAAAAACTAGGCGGGGAAGTTACTCAATTTGAAAAGGATTGGGACCAGCCGATGACCTATGAGATGACCGTTAAAACAAAAGAAGGCTATCAAGACGTTGATGTTGATGCTGAAAAGGGAGAGATTCTTTCTCAGGAGATGGAAGACGATTACGATGAAGATATGAGCACACAACAAGCCGTGGAAACTGCAAAAGTCAGCAGAGATCAAGCTGAAAAGATTGCCTTGAAAGCGGTGGATGGTCAAGTAACGGATATGGAGCTGGATTCAGAGAATGGCACCCTTGTGTACGAGCTGGAAATAAAACAAGGACAAAAGGAATATGATGTTGTGGTGGATGCAACCACGGGTAAAGTATTGAAAAACCAGTTGGATGATTAATCAGCAATATGTGTTATATGAATGGACTTGACCTGAAATGCATGAGAGGGATTTGCCAAGTGGCAGATCCTTTTTTAGTTGCGATTATGAATCTCAAGCGAAATTAGGGAGAAGGAAGAAGAAACTTCCTTTCGATGAAGAGGCGTATGGGTGGAAGAACCAACATGTAGCTGATGATACCTTGAAAAAATCTGCGGTTATAAAGGAATTAAAAAGAGGAATCGCGAATAGGGGCAATAAGGAATCTTATACAATGGAGGAATGGCAATGGGAAATTTGGAAGAGGCACTGTCACTAAGGGGAAAGAAAGAATTCGAAAAATCCAATCGATTATTGATGGATCTGGCAAAGCAAAATCCCGGGGATGCAGTCATACAGTATCAGTGTGGCTGGAGTTTGGATATTCTCGGACTTGAGGTAGAGGCGGTGTCCTATTATGAAGCGGCACTCAAATTAGGTTTGCCAAAGGAGGATGCAAAAGGGGCCTACCTAGGGTTGGGGAGCACATATCGCACCATAGGGGAATATGAAAAATCAAGACAGGCATTGGAATCAGGGCTGGCGAAGTTTCCTGAGGATAAGGCTTTATTGGTATTCAGGGCCATGGCATTTTATAATTTGGGCCACCATGATCTTGCAATGGAATCTCTTTTGAAGATAATTGCCGAAACCTCGAGTGATCAAGAAATACACTCTTATGCTAAGGCCATAAAATTTTATAGTGATAAGCTGGATAAAGTTTTCACATAATAGTGATCATCCCCAAACTATCCACAAAACCTGTATAAAACAAGTCATCCTTACATAGCTGAAATGAATTAATCAACAATATGACGGGGAATTTCTTGCATTTGGCACTTTTAAGGATAAATGAATGTGGATAACCTCGGAATGTGGATAACTTTCCGGTGTTATTCACTACTTTTCCACAGGTAATCCACATATTCACCTTTAATATGATAATAAACACTGGCGATTAAGTCTTCAGGAATTTTTTATTGTAATGACTTAAGGCTAAAAGGGGATAAATATAGCGATAGCTATGATAATGGATATACAAAAAATCTGCCATTCCCTGGCCTGCAGGATAATCATTGGTCCAGCTTTCTTGTTGACCTGCACGGATGAGATAGGCAATGCCTTTTTCGATCTCGGCTGTCGGCTTTTCTGACGCCGATATCAATGCATCCACAGCCCAGGCTGTATGTGTCAGTGTGCTTGTTCCGAGGGGGATATATCGTTGCTTGATATCACTGTAACAAGATTCACCCCAGCCGCCATCTTCATTTTGAATTTTCTTCAACCAAGTTAAGGCTTTTTGGATGGATGGATGTCCAGTGGCTTGCCCTGCTGCCTTCATGCCGGTCAGTGCAGACCATGTGCCATATAGATAGCAGATGCCCCAGCGCCCATACCAGGAGCCATCACGCTTCTGGTCTTCCAATAGCCAATCCACCGCTCTTTTACTGACTTCCTCCGGCTTCTTCATATTTGTATAGTTCCCCAGGAATTCCAGCGTTCTTCCTGTCAGATCAGCGGTAGAAGGGTCACTCAGGAGATATTTCGAACCCTCTATAGGAAGAAGCTGCAGCCATTTATGGTCGTTATTCCGTTCGAAGGCTGGAAATCCACCATCATCATTTTGCATGGATATCGTGAAGGAGACACCGCGCTGCCAGCTGTCCCGATTATCCGGTTTTGCTTGCAGTTGCTTAGCCAGCGCCCGCAGTGAGGCGGTCGTATCATCGACATCCGGATTCATGGTATTTAAATCCGAGAACCCCCAGCCGCCTGGAATCGCGTTAGGATTATGGATCAGCCAATCTCCATACATATAATGCTGGCGTGACAGTAAGTACTGATTGGCGGCCTTGACCGCTTTGTCTTTGGAAGGCATGCCCGCTTCTTGAAGGGCGTAGCTTATTAAGGAGGTATTCCAAACATGGGGCGTCGTGAACTGGATATGTGTGTGTCCCTCAATAGAGCAGGCCATCCCTTTCAGACCGGCCATGGCCTTTAGAATCACTGGATCTCTTTTCGAATACCCAATTGAAAGGAGGGCAAAGATCATGAAAAAGGTAGAACCGAAATAATTGTACAGTGTCCCGTCTGGTTCCAGCCTGTCGAGCATAAACCTTTTCGTTGAATCCAAGGCTAAGGAATGCAAATAATCCGGATAACCAATCAAGGTTTTGACACCTGTTTGAAGTTTGGAGAAAAAGGAACGATATTCTTCGGTACGATACTCTTCCCACATACGCTCTTCGGATCGGTCCTCCCTTGTTTGAAATAAATCTTTTAGATTTGGCGTGTCAGGGGTCTTGATTTGAAACCTTTTATGGCCAAGCAATAGCAATGGAATCATGTTGACCCGCCCATATACGGAAAGATCATAAATGCTGACGAAAAAGGTCGGAGGCAGTAAGACCACTTCGAGAGGAATGGGGAATAGGCGCGGCCATTGATATTGTCCGGTGACGGTAAGCATCATTTTCGTTAACATTTTGGCCTGTTTGATGCCGCCCTTGGAGAGAATGAATTGTTTGGCTTTCCTCATATGGGGATGATTCTTATTGCGGAGTCCGCTAAAAAGAAGGCCATAATAAGCCTCGATCGTAACCGTAACATTGCCGTCCTTCTCGTCTTGGAAAAGTTTCCATGAACCGTTTTCCGTTTGCTTGCTTTCAATTCTTTTTACTAAAGCCTCTATAAGAGAAGTGTCTTCCATATCTAAAATTTTCAATAATATGATCATATAGGCATCTGCCGTTATCCCGGTGTCAAAGGGATAATTCCACGAACCATCAGCGGATTGGTCTTGTTTCAAGCGATGAACAAGGCGGTTGATTTCCAATTGTACATGTTGGTTCAATGACTTTCCTCCTCTAAAAACACATTTTCCGTTTATATGTATATTCAAAACTTGTCGTTGCATTCAAGAAATCATGTCAGGCGCATCGTTCCGACTGAATAAAGGAGGGGGGAAACTAAAAACGCTTTGGCAATGAAAGCTGCCAAAGCGTCATTTAGATACTATGCATCATTTAACTGGTAAGGAAGATGGCTGCATATAGCGGTAAATCGGCAGTTCTTTTCCTTTGGCAGCCGGGATGAAATTGAATGTCACATAGCTGTCCATGCCTTCAGGTTCGAGGGCAAGGGAGATGAAGTTGGCATCAGGCTGGGCCATGTCGAAAACATAGCTTCCTTTTGGGAAATCCCGAGTTTTTGAAGTAACGGTGGTCGTGACTTCCCTTGTGGAATGTCCGCTTTCCAGTTCAGCGGAAACTTTTAAATCATTGACCCTATAGCTTTCAACAGCTACTTTCATAGGTCTTTTTAACTTTTTCACTTCCACTCCCAATAGCTGAAGTTTCTTGGCGATATTTTTAAATTCAGGTGGAAGGATATAGGCTGTCGGACGATCTCTGACAAGGGTAGGATAGGCATCGGTAGAATCCAGCCAATCGATGGAGGCATCGACCATTTTTGCTTTCGCTAAATCGACTACAGTCAGTTTTTGATCCTTAATCAATTTATTTTCGCTGGTGATGACAATTTCATCGTTATCATTTGCTTTTCGCCCTTTTTGCACGACTTCAGTTTCTGCCTGACTAACGGCTTTTTTAACCTTACTGGCCTGTTCAGCTGCCGTTTTGATGAATGCTGCCTGTGCAGTGGCTTGTGCAAAAACACGTCGTTTAAAATCCGTACGGCCAATATTGATCCCCCTTGTTTCAATTAAATAGGTCATTGTATTTTTCAAACCGAGGGCGTTTCGGCCAATCCGGGCTTCTGTGCTTCCTTCTGTGGCGGTAAGGACTCCATCATCAGAAGTGGCCAGTGTATAGTAATCGTGATAGGAAAGCTTTTCTTTTTCCAATGTTTTAAAAACATTAGGCAAAAGCAGTTCATCGGAAGCTTTTCGAAGCTGTTCGGGAATATTTAAATTCTTGGCTGAGGAGATGAGTAAATCATAGGAAGCGATCGATCCATTTGCTCCCACCTTTTTCAGGGGGGCGGGATTCACTGTATATTCATGTACATCCAGAATGACTTCTGGTTCATAATCATCGATTGACTGATGAATCGTCTGCACTTCAGGATACTCCACTTTTAAGTAGTCCCTATTCGCATCCATGTCATTTACGGTATATCGTTTGAAATAATATGAGCCATCAGGATTCACGCGTGGAACGATGGCAACATTCACTTTATCGAGGACATCACCAAGCTTGCCTTCAGCCAGCCATTGTGCAAGGACTAATGTAGATTCACCTGAAGCGGGTTCATTGCCATGGATTTGACCTTGAATCCAAATCAATGGTTTATGGGAATTCTTAATCGGCCTTTTTGAATCCTTGCTGAAAAGAAGCATCGGGATGTCGCGTCCTTCTGTGGATTTACCTATCGTCTTGACCTGGATGTTTTTGTTTTTATGGGAGAGGGACTTGATGGAATCCAACATTTCTTCCTGGCTCGTAAAGGCGGCCTTGTTTTGTTTAAAGGCAGGGGTCTTGAAAGAAACATTAGGGTCAGGGAAAAGGTGGGAGAGGTTATCTGGTTGAATGTAGCTTGGACCATTTCCATAATAAGGGGTGAATTCTTCCGCCTCGGCGATAGGGCCAGGCAATCCAGTGACAAGACCTAGTGTTACGACTGAAACGATGGTAGGAATGATTTTTTTCATGGACGTCCTCCTGTCTATCTTTTTCCATAAATTATCATATTTCAAGCTATTTATACAGTGAAAACGTAGGAAATAGTGAAAAACAGGAAGTAACGACTAGATTAATAATTCAATGTTAAATTCGCAATTCCTTTTAATAGATGTTCATCACCTGTATTCTGTATAATTACAGGTAAGTAGTCAAAATGACACGGAACAAGCAATTAGTTTGGCCCGTATCATTTCAATTCATCATGTAACCGATTTAAAAGATCATGTGAATCTTCGCCACTCATAATCTGGCCGTTCACCTTTGCATATGGGGTTTTCTGACAAAGTTTACACTCACTCAAACATTCATATTCCTTATATTGAATCCTTGGATTCGCTAAGAACTTGCCATAATCGGCAACTGTTTTTTCATTAAGGAAGCGGTCAAGATTATTTTGGCAAAATTCAATCTGGATTTTCGCCTTTTTTGAGAACACTTTGGATAGCAAGTTTTTCATCATATCGCTTCTTTCATTGGAAGAGTAAATATTTGTTATTTTGATTTTATCACTTCCTGTAACGAAATGCATGATTGTTCATCAAAATTCATTACAATCTGACTATTTGGAGAATATCAAAGGAATTCCCTTGTATATATTGACACATGTCTGAGAAATGATAGAATTAGAGTTAATGATAATGAATCTCATTATCACGAGTGGGGAAACCTTGTAACTATTGCGACTTCATGATTTCCATTTCAAAAGGTGACTTTGCGGTAGTCTGTATTCAAATATATTTAATTAAAAATATTATATCGCTTTATTAACTGAGATAGGAAGAGTAGGAAATGTAGATGAAGATAAGATATTTAGTCATGGCATTAATCGTTTTATCATTTACGTCATTATTCATTGGCGTAAAAGATATTACCCCCCTGGATTTATTGGATCTAAGTGATGATAAAGTGCAAATCATGCTGCAAAGCCGTTTCCCAAGAATGGTGACCATAGTCATTGCCGGTATTGTGATGAGTATAAGCGGTCTGATCATGCAGCAATTGAGCCGCAATAAATTTGTATCCCCGACGACTGCCGGTACCATGGACTCTGCAAGGCTGGGACTTCTTCTTGCCATTATCATTTTTCCATCGGCAGCACTTATTGAGAAAATGGCATTCGCTTTCATATTCGCCTTGGCAGGTACATTCTTGTTTATGAAAATTCTTGATCAAGTGAAATATAAGGATACGATTTTCATTCCATTGGTTGGTTTGATGTTTGGTAATATCGTCGGATCCATCTCGACTTTCTTTGCCTATAAATATGATTTGATTCAAAGCCTCAACACATGGATGAATGGGGATTTCTCGATGATCATGTCGGGAAGGTACGAACTTATATATGTAAGTATCCCTCTCGTCATTCTCGCATACTTCTTTGCCAATAAATTCACTGTGGCAGGGATGGGTGAGGAGTTTGCTATCAATCTAGGACTCAATTATAAGCTTATAGTCAATTTTGGGTTGATCATCGTGGCATTGTCCTCCACTGTCGTTTTGTTAACGGTGGGAACGATTCCTTTCATAGGGTTGATCGTACCAAATATTGTATCCCTTTACCTTGGTGACAATTTGAAAAAGAGTCTTTCTCATACAGCATTGCTAGGGGCAGTATTCCTATTGATCTGCGATATTCTGGGCAGGATCCTCATATATCCATTTGAAATCCCGATCGGACTCGTGGTTGGTGTCATAGGAAGCGCCGTATTTATCTATCTGATAATGAGGAGAAAGGCATATGAATAATAAAAGTAGGATCATTATATTGGCTGTTCTTGCAGCAGTTTTAACCGCAGGTTATATCTTTTGGGACCTTGGCCCGAATTGGGATTATGCACTGCCGAGAAGGGTTATAAAAATCATCGCCATCATCGTGGTTGGCTGTGCAATAGCTTTTTCAACAGTGATTTTTCAGACAGTCACGAATAATAAAATCCTGACACCAAGCATTTTAGGGTTGGACTCCATGTATATGCTGATCCAAACGGGAGTCATTTTCATATTCGGATCAACGCATATCATGATCATGAATAAAAATCTCAATTTCCTGATTACACTTGCGGCCATGCTTATTTTTGCAAGCCTGCTGTTCAAATTCATGTTCAAGAAAAACCGTAATATTTACTTCCTATTGCTGATCGGTATCATCTTCGGAACCTTATTCGGCAGCATGTCTTCATTCATGCAGGTATTGATTGATCCGAATGAATTTCAAATCATTCAAAATAAAATGTTCGCCAGCTTCAATAATGTCAACACGGACCTGTTAACGTTAGCTATTATCCTAATGATAGCGGCAATGATATATTTCATGAGATTTTTGAAGTATTTAGATGTCATGTCCCTGGGGAGGGACCAAGCCATAAACTTGGGTGTGGATTATGATTTTGTCACGAAGCGGGTTTTAATCGTCGTTACGGTTTTAATCTCCATTTCGACTGCCCTGATCGGTCCGATCACGTTCCTCGGATTGCTTGTTGCAAACGTGGCTTATCAATTCATTAAGTCCTATCAGCATAAATTTATCATCCCGGGTGCGATGCTGATCAGTGTGGTTGCCCTGGTCGGCGGCCAATTCATTGTGGAGAGGATCTTTACGTTCTCAACCACCTTAAGTGTCATCATCAACTTTGTCGGCGGCGTTTATTTCATCTATCTTCTATTAAAGGAGAATAAATCATGGTAGAAGTGAAAAATTTATTCAAAAAATATAATAATAAAACGGTTGTCGAGGATGTTTCCATTGAAATAATGAAAGGGAAAATCACATCCTTCATAGGTCCCAATGGAGCGGGGAAAAGTACCGTCCTTTCGATGATCAGCCGTCTCATTACCCGGGATTCAGGAGAGGTCCTGATCGAGGGGAAGGATATGGGGAAATTCAATAGCAATGAACTTGCGAAGAAGATTGCCATCTTAAAGCAGGCTAATCACATCAATATCCGTTTAACGATTCGTGAACTCGTCGCCTTTGGCCGTTTTCCTTATTCACAAGGCAAACTGACTAAAGAGGATTGGAAATACGTCGATGAAGCGATTGAATATATGGAACTTTCCGACATGCAGGATAAGTTTCTTGACCAGCTTAGCGGCGGGCAGCAACAGAGGGCATTCATTGCCATGGTTATTGCTCAGAATACGGAGTATGTACTGCTTGATGAACCCCTGAACAATCTTGACATGAAGCATTCCGTTCAAATCATGAAGGTATTGAGGAGATTGGCCGATGAATTAGGCAAAACGGTCATTATCGTCATTCATGACATTAATTTTGCATCCTGCTATTCCGACTATATTGTCGCATTGAAGGATGGAAAGGTTGTTCATAATGGACCTACCGAACAAGTCATCAATTCCAATGTATTAAAGGAAATCTATGATATGGATATTGAAATCCAAAGCATCAATGACAATAAGATCTGTGTGTACTTCACGTAAGACAGTTAGTTCCATTTGGTTTTAAATTACTTCAGTTTTCATAGCCGTCCCAGAAATCACGACATACGCTTCTTAGGCTGGTAAGAGTTGGCGGGCGCCCAAAGGTAATAGCCGCCTCCTGTCATATGGCAGGGAAGTGATGAAGGTGAATTCTGTGAAGGTGAGGATTCAATATGTAATTTTAAATAAAAAAATTCGAGGTGACCATAATGATTAAGAAATTATCTTTACTTCTTTTGGTTGCAATGCTGGCTGTAGTGGCTGTAGCTTGTGGATCAGATAAGGAAAAAGAAGAATCAAGCGCGAAAAAAGAAAGTGCTAAAAGCGAAGAAATTACAGTTAAGCACCAACTAGGCGAAACGAAAGTAAAAACAAACCCTGAAAAAGTCGTTGTATTCGATATGGGTGCTCTTGATACTCTTGATAAATTGGGTGTGGAAGTGGCAGCTGTTCCTCATGATGGCCTTCCAAAATACCTTTCTAAATATAAAGGTACAACTGAAAATGCCGGCGGATTAAAAGAACCTGACTTCGAAAAAATCAACGAAATCGCTCCTGACTTAATCCTTATTTCTGGCCGTCAATCTGAAGCATATAAAGAATTAAGCAAAATTGCCCCTACTGTTTTTGTTGGTGTAGATACAACAAAGTATATGGAATCATTTGAAGAGAACGTAACACTTTTAGGTAAAATCTTCGATAAAGAAGACGAAGCGGCTAAAGAATTGGCAAGTGTTGAAGAAAACATCAATGCTTTGAAAGAAAAAGCTCCAACTGACAAAACTGGTTTAATCGTTCTTGCCAGCGGTGGAAAAGTAAGTGCTTACGGACCGGATTCAAGATTTGGAATCATCCATGATGTATTCGGAGTACCTGCAGTAGATGATAAATTGGAAGTATCGACACATGGTCAAAGTATTTCTTTCGAATATATTGCTGAAAAGAATCCTGACTACCTATTCGTTGTAGACAGAGATGCGGTTGCCGGTGATGGAGCTGCAGCAAAAGATACTGTTGAAAATGACATTGTGAAAAATACAAAAGCATTTAAAGAAGGTAACATCATTTATCTAGACCCTAACTACTGGTACTTATCAGGCGGCGGCTTAGAATCTGTTGACGCTATGGTTAAAGAAGTTTCTGAAGGCATTAAGTAATGTAAATATTGTTAAATGAAATCCTGTCCTCGATCGAGGGCAGGATTTTTTTATTTTTTATAATAAAGCTGGATGAAACCAATATACTAACAAAGGGGACAAAAGAATTCACATATAAAGGTGACAAAGTACAGGTAAGCTTATAAGGTCCCCTACGACCAAATTAAGGGGAAATGGGAAAAGGACAAGGATATCCACTCCAGTTGCTTTTTATGGCTCATATGGGCTGCAATCGAAGGAATGTAACCCTTCAGCCGATATGAAAAAATTCAGTTTCTTCCTATTATAATGTCAAAACCATGGATACTTGAAGCTTTCCGGTTCCAAGAGGAGTTTTTCAAATTGTATTTTAAGTTAATTTTGGTAAATCAAATCTTTTATGGATGATAAAAATTATCCTGAAAGTGAAAATATAAAAATAATATGATCAGGATTTTCAGGAAATTTTTTTGAAAAAAGCTAATAAAGAAGCCGGAGGGGAATGATGTCGATATTACACGAAATCTATTTGTTATTTTATGGGATTTCGGAGCGGCAGGATGCAATTTTGAATGAGTCAAACTTTTGCAGGCTTGGATTTTGAATGGGGTATCAAAAGTGCGGAGGAGAGATGCATCCATGTAACCGGCAATCCATTTTCAACTGTCGAATTATCGGGAAAGAAATCCTGGATAAATCAATAGCTTTCAATAATTGAAGATTTATATCTTTACATATTTTGTAATGTACTGGTTTTTTTATAAAGAGTCGTTTATAATGGTAAAAGCCTGAAGGACGTGAAATTAAATTGTACTGTCATCCGCATTAACCCCAAAAAGTTACGGTGATATTTATTGGATTAAGACAGGGAGTTCCTATATATTTGTTATAGGCGCGCTGAGCATTCGAGACGGGCGAAGCTCTGTTTATTTTTTCAAAGGCTTGTTCATAAGCTAAAAAAGTGTTCTGGATATAAGAGTTATGGATGTGACAAAAGGTGGTTTTCACAATCTTGACTATCCGAGTGTAAGAATGCTATTATAAGGTTTCGGATTTTCCGTCTTTTGTAAGTATGTAAAAATTTATATAAATAAACCACTAGATTAATAGAGGTGAAAGCATGAATAATTTTCTTAAAAAAAGCCGGCATTTATTTGCAGATAACATACTAGGCTTTTTCTTTATTGCGGTAGTCTTGTTTTGGATAAAAACCTATATTGGATATCGAATTGAATTTAACTTGGGTATTGAAAATGGCCTGCAACAGTTCTTGCTGTTCATAAACCCGATTAGTTCAGCCATTTTATTCTTTGGCTTGGCACTATTGGCTAGAGGCAAAAAATCGTTTAAATGGATCATCAGGTTGAATCTATTGATGTCACTATGGTTATTCTTCAATATTGTATACTACCGGTCATTTACCGATTTCATTACATTGCCAACCCTTACGCAAGTGCAAAATGCGGGGGATTTGGGGCCGAGTATTTTAGAATTATTTAAAGGCCATGATGTATTTTATTTCCTTGATACGATTCTTTTGATCGTGCTGTACAGATTCAAAGGCTTTAAAGTGGAAGACTTCAAAGTCAAACGCCGTACAGTTGGAATGGTTTACCTAGCGGGACTTGCAATTTTCGCCATCAATTTGGGACTTGCTGAAAAGGATCGCCCGCAATTATTATCAAGAACATTCGACCGGAACTATATCGTCAAATATTTGGGCATGTTCAACTATACGGTTTATGATGCCGTTCAGAATACTAAAACATACGCTCAGCGTGCCACTGCAAACAGCACGGATATCGCCGAAGTCGTCAACTATACGAAGGCAACAAGCGCTGAACCGAACCCTGAGTACTTTGGTGCAGCCAAAGGTAAGAATGTCATCTACCTGCATTTGGAATCGATGCAGAATTTCCTGATCGATTATAAGTTGAATGGGGAAGAAGTAACTCCATTTTTGAACTCACTTGCAGCAGATAAGTCAGATTTCATGCACTTTGATAATTTCTTCCATCAAGTAGGCCAAGGTAAAACGGCAGATGCCGAATTCATGCTTGAAAATTCCCTGTTCGGTTTACCACAGGGGGCAGCATTCACAAACCGTTCCCAAAATACGTATCAAGCGGCACCAGCTATTTTAGGACAACAAGGATACACATCTGCTGTGTTCCATGGTAATTACAAATCTTTCTGGAACCGGGATAATATGTATAAGTCTCTTGGTTTTAACCAGTTCTTTGATGCTAACCATTATAATATGGAAAATAAAGAGGAAGTACTAAGTTATGGATTAATGGATAAGCCTTTCTTTAAGGAATCGATTCCAATGTTAGAAACGCTTAAACAGCCTTTTTATACAAAATTCATAACGGTGTCTCATCATTTCCCGTATTCCATGGACCAGGAAAAAGCAACAATCGGTAAGCATACGACAGGCGATGCTTCCGTTGATAGTTACTTCCAAACTGCACGCTATGCCGATGAGGCACTTAAAGAGTTTTTCGATTATCTGAAGGAATCCGGTCTTTATGATAATTCGGTAATCGTTATGTATGGTGATCACTATGGTATTTCCGAAAACCATAAAGAAGCCATGTCAAAAGTGCTTGGCAAGGATGTTGGCGCATTTGAGAATGCCCAATTGCAACGTGTACCATTATTGATTCATGTTCCAGGTGTTGAAGGCGGGGAAATGCACCAATACGGAGGACAGATTGACCTTCTCCCGACTTTATTGCATCTGTTAGGAATTGAATCTAAAGATTATGTACAATTCGGTTCCGATTTATTGTCAAAAGATCATAATGAAGTAGTACCTTTCAGGAATGGTGATTTTGTAACACCGGATGTCACTTCCATCAAAGGGAAATACTACGATACTAAAACAGGAGAATTGGTCGAGGAAAATGATGACATCCTCAATTATAAAACGAGAGCTGAAACGATGCTCAATTTATCAGACCAAGTAGTGAACGGCGACTTACTCCGTTTCTATACTCCAAATGGTTTTAAACCGATAGACCCTGCTGATTATGATTACACATATGATGAAGAGGCTTCAAAGGAAGATAAGACCGATAAATAAGGCTAATGAAAAAACAGGCAGGAAGCCATCGCTTCCTGCCTGTTTTTTATATGCGTCATCCTTTATTGGTCATCATGGCAATATACTTTCTAATTTGATCAGGCTTTCCTGCATATTTTTCAGCACGCTGTTCATCTTTCATGATTTTATCCTTCGCTTTGTTCAGGATATCTTCACCCTTGGCTTGTGGCACGACCACGACTCCATCCATGTCACCTATGATGATGTCACCTGGAAATACGGTGACACCTCCACAGGAAATGGGGATATTGGTTTGGCCTACACCTGCCTTGCCGCTTGAGGCAACCGTCGTCCCTTTGCTGAAAACAGGGAAATTCAATTCTTTAATTGCTTCAAGATCGCGAATGACTCCATCGACAACGAGACCGCCAACTTCCATGGTCTGCATCATGCCGACGACAAAGTCTCCTGCTATAGCCCGGTATGTATCACCCTTGCTGTCAACGACTATTATATCCCCAGGCTTGGCTTCGCCGATTGCTTTTAACACGGCTGAATTATCACCGACGGGCATCTGTACGGTCAAAGCTCGTCCGGCCAGACGAAATTCTTCCTTTAAGGGTTTAATCGCCGATTCCAAATTGCTCAACCCTTCCATTGCATCAGAAATCGCCGTGGTGGGCAAATTCCTGAACTGTTGAATAAGAGTATCCATGACTATGATTCCTCCTTAAGAATTAATGAATATAGCCTAATTATACACAAATTTTGTAATTTTCTAATAAATTTCCGTTTGATAAAATGGTAAATGTAGTGTAATCAATATATGAAGGGGGAGGGAAGTTCTTCTGTCACAAGGGGTTCAAGTCAAATTCCTGTTTAATCAATCGATTGATTAAACTTTATAGATCATCGTTATGAAGGGGGTGAAATCCAACGTGACTGCCTGTTGCCTGCTTGGTTCCTATGTAATTCTGAATGTTGCTTCCTGATGTGGGTGTCAGCGAATAATTCCATAACTTAACCAGTGTGGAAGGCTACTTACAATCTTCAAAGCAGGAGCAGAATCAAGACGGATGTTGCCAGTGTAAGCCAAAGGGGGCTGAAAACTTCTGGATGAATGATTAAAAAAATGATTCCTGCAATAGTGGCAGCCTGCTGTATGGTCATATGTCTGATGAAGTGGAGTCCAGCTTTAAAACAGGCTTTAAGCAGAGGCATTTGATTCATTTTCATTCCTCCTTTTTTTCAATAATATGACCAGGCATAAAAGAAAATACATAGGGATTCGTTTTCTGCCCAATTATTACGGGTATAGTAAAGGTAAAATAAAAGGAGGAATCTAGGTGATCATTGTATATATTAGTCTTGCCCTCTTTATCGGATCGATTATCTATTTAGCGTTTTTTGCTTTTAAAACATTTAAGGATTCCAAACCGACAATTGAAAATGTGACTGAAACCGTTACACGCATCCAGGCCAAAACGGACCAGATTAAATCGGAGACGGACCAACTCGCCATGACACAGCAAGAAATCACTGAAGATGTTCAATATAAAAAAGAGTCTGTACAATATACGGTTGATGCGGCTAAAGAAATACCTGAACCCTTTAAAAATATTTGGTTTTCAATTAAAGGTGACAAGTGGAAGCTTAGAAACAGAAGCGATGCATGAGTGTTTGACCGATATGAAATGTACATGATATAGTATGGAAATAATAAGTTTCTAGGGTTCCTCGGTTGAATTTTACCGGAATGGTCCAAGAGAAACGCGCAGGAATCTGCGTACACGGAGGGAAAAAAGCCCGGGAGGTTATGATTTATGACCTTTCGGGCTTTTTCTGTAATTGGAGGGAAGATAGATGGCATGGATTCAATTGGTTATTGCAGGATTATTTGAAGTGGTATGGGCGACAAGTTTAAAGTATACCGAGGGTTTTACGAAATTATTACCTTCTATCATAACGATTGCCGGTATGGTCATTAGTTTTTATTTTTTATCATCGGCGATAAAAACCCTGCCTATGGGAACAGCGTATGCAATTTGGACCGGAATAGGGGCCCTTGGAGCTGTTCTGGTAGGCATCATCGTATTTAACGAGCCTAAGGATGCGATGCGTTTGGTATTCGCCGGTTTAATTTTGGTAGGAATTATCGGCTTGAAGATTACTTCTTCTGAATAAACTATCCACTCCTCGCAAATAGTAATATTAAATGATTTTTGAGGAGTGATGAATGTGAATTATAAAGTGATAGTATCAAGTGCAATGATGGCTTTAGTGATTACAGGTTGTGCAACTAATGATAAAGAAGGTGCCAGTGAAAACCTTGGCCTGAATCGTACTCATCAGGATAATTTAGATAATCCGATGAATGTTAGCGACACAAGGCAAAATGTTAATGATGAAAATAATGCTAATAATAACAACAATAATGATAATGGTATTAACGATATGAGGGTCTCCGAGGATATCTCAAATCGAGTCGAAGCCATGAAGGAAGTAAGTAACGCAAGTGTCATCGTGACTGAAAATAATGCTTATGTAGGGGCAGTATTAAAAGATGGCGGGGATAAGGATATCTCGAATGACCTTAAAGAAAGGGTTGCTGATACAGTAAGGGGAGCCGATCCATCGGTAGACCAAGTTTATGTGTCGGCAAATCCGGACTTTGTTCAAAGAATGGAAGGGTATGCGAATGATATCGAGAATGGAAAACCCGTTGCAGGATTCGCTGAAGAGTTCCGTGAATTTGTAACACGGATTTTTCCAAGTCCAAGGTAATTGGTTATTATCGAATTAAAGACTTATCCGGTGGATTCCGGATAGGTCTTTTCCTATTTTAAGGATATCGGTGAATCATGACTAACTTTAAATAGGGTGGTTACAATAATCGAATGAACTAAAAACTTTGTAATGGGGGGTGGGATGGTGAGGTTATTTAAGGGCAGGAGGGAAATGGATTCAGCATCCTTTCAGGTTACTTCCAAGGATTTTCGGGAACTCTTTAAAAAGTTTAAAGCATCTAATGATTTTCTTACCTTCCAATTCCCGAATGATGATGGCTATATCATCTCCTACTTCAATTCACTGGTTAGTGCACAACAGCTCCATGAACAAGTGTTGGCAGTCATGTCGAATCAACCAAAGAAGGTCCTTAAGCAACTAAAAGGCGATATTCCGATGGAAGATATGAAAATGACGGCTGATCTAAAAGACATTCAAAGGTTGGTTTTGACAGGATCGATCATGATCCAATACAAGCAAGATGATGAAATGTGTTTGCTGATTCCATGTGTTCACAGTGTGAAAAGGCAAATTTCCACCCCCGAGTCGGAATATACGGTCGTTGGGTCCAAGGAGGCCTTTGTTGAATCGCTTGATTCGAATTTGAATCTGATCCGTAACCGGCTGCCCACTCCTGAATTGCAGTCCAACGAATTTCGGGTCGGGAGCATCTCGCAAACAAGGTTAGCGGTACTTTACATAGATGGGATAGTAAATCAACAGATCGTTAAGACAGTCATGCAAAGAATAGAAGATATAGAATATGATACGATCGTCGATATTTCGTTTGTAAGCCAGATGATCACGGATAATCGGAATTCGATGTTTCCGCAACTGATTGATACGGAGCGGCCTGATCATCTGGCCAGTGTATTATCGGAAGGGAAAATAGGAATCATGCTGGATGGGTCTCCTCATGCATTAGTTGGTCCCAATACCATCATTTCGTTCTTTTCGTCATTTGAAGATTATTTTCAAATTTGGAATCTCGGTACTTCATTCCGTTTGATCCGGCTTTTCGCGGTGCTGTTTTCCGTGTTGTCATCACCTCTGTATGTTGCCGTTTTAACCTATCATTATCAAGTGATTCCAACGGATTTGCTGCCCATCCTAATCTCATCCAGGGGCGTAATCCCTTTTCCGCCGATCTTGGAAGCGATCGTGCTGGAAGGGACGATTGAATTGCTGAGGGAAGCGGCGGTCAGGCTGCCTGCTAAGGTAGGCTCCACCATCGGCATTGTTGGCGGTATAGTCATTGGTACAGCCGCTGTGGAAGCGGGATTTGTCAGTAATGTCTTGTTGATGCTTGTCGCTTTGGCTGCCTTGGCTTCATTTACGGTGCCGATTTACCAAATCAGCAATACGATTCGCCTTATCCGCTTTCCCTTTCTAATTGCAGCCCAGTTATACGGTCTGTTTGGAATAGCTTTATGCAGTGCATTCATTTTAAGTCATTTATTGAGATTGACTTCGCTTGGCAGTCCATATTTAGATCCTCTTTACCCGTTAAGAATTCATGACTTTAAAGATAGTCTGATTCGCCTCCCTTTTTCAAAGCAGAAAAAACGCCCGCAGTTTCTGCGGACGGAAAATCCACTAAGGATAAGGAAGGAGGCGGAAACGCGAAACTCCCATAACGATATTGATGAATAAGGTGTAGAAAGCGGTGAGAAGGTATGGAAGTCAAACCAAATGAAACAAAACAAATATCTCCATTTTTTGTTTTTTTCCTGATGCCCGGCATGCAGATTGGAGTAGGGATATTGGGGTTTGAACGGATCATAGCGAAAGAGGCTGGCCAAGACGCATGGATATCGGTCCTCATATCAGGGTTGATCATAAATGTTCTGCTTTGGATGTGTTTCAGGCTTTTAGGCAGGGGTCCCCAAACAATTGACTTGGTCGCCATCCACAAGGATTTGTTTGGTAAATGGGTCGGAAATGCTTTCAATATTTTATTCATCCTCTACTTTATAATGATCTCCATCATTCTTATCAGGACTTATTTAGAAGTCATTCAGGTTTGGATGTTCCCTGGTGTCAATGTCCTGATGCTAATAACCATCATTCTCATTCTCGTGTATAGTTTTGTGGAGGGAGGTTTCAGGGTCATAACTGGTTTTTGCATAATCGGGCTTATTATCGGATCGCCATTATTCCTTTTGAACTATTTCCCATTGAAGTATGCCCACTTTGAAAATTTGGGTCCTTTTCTTGATCATTCCTTTTTGGAAATCATGAAGGCCTGTAAGAAAATGACCCTGAATTACCTTGGTTTTGAATTACTCCTCATTTATTATCCATTCATTAAAAATCGTGAAAAATCTCAAAAGTGGGCTCACTTAGGGGCGTTGTTTACTATGTCGATTTATTTAGTATCGATTATTGTTTCATTAGCCTACTATCATCAAGATCAGCTGAAAGATGTAATTTGGGCAACTTTGACGTTATGGAAAATCGTAGACCTTCCATTCATAGAACGGTTCGAATACATAGGGATTTCCATTTGGCTGTTCATGGTGCTGCCGAATGTTTGCATAGGGGTTTGGGCAGCGAGCAGGACAGCAAAAAGAGTATTTGGATTAAGACAGAAAAAAATGTTGTTTTTCATTCTGATTATCATCTTAGTTTCCTGCGTTTTTTTGGATAACCGCTATAGAATCGATAAGTTTAACACGATCAGTTCGCAAATTGGTTTTTATATCGTTTATTTGTATCTTCCTTTCTTATTCATATGGCAGTCGATCGTCTATAAAGTCAGGGGTCATAAATCATGAAAATCAAACTTCTCTTGATAACATTCGCAGGCTTTTTGATGACGGCGTGCGGCGTGGAAAAGCAAATATTAGAGGATATTCTAATTGCTGAAGTCGTAGGTTATGATGATGCCGAAGACAATAAAATCAAAGGTACGGTCGTTGTCAGCGTTCCTCAGCCTGGGGAGGAAGCAGATCTGGGTAAAGAAGTATATGAAGCGAACTCCCATGATATAAAGGCGGCCCGCCAGCAAGAAAATGCAAAAACACCATACCCGATTGTCGGCGGGAGACTGAATGTCATTCTATATGGTGAAGAATTGGCAGGTAAGGGGTTGAATGATTATGTCGATACATATAGGCGTGACCCGATGGTGGGAAGGGATTTGTATTTAGCGGTCGTTCATGGAAAGGCGGAGGATGTAGTTAAAATGGAGCCGAAGTTGATTAAAACTCCAGGGGTTCAAGTGAAAGAGCTGATCGAACAGAATATAAGGACTAATTTGCCTGATGTAGATCTTCACAGGTATTTATATGCGTGTCATGGTAAAGGAATCGATCCGGTCTTGCCCTTATTGGAAACAGCAGGAGACCAAATACGGGTAAGAGGGATCGCCTTGTTTAAAAAGGATCGTTATATTGGTAAATATATCCCTTATGAAGACGGCTTTTTATATAAGGTCCTTAGTGAAAACTTTAAGCTGGGGAGTTATGAAATTAAATGGAAGGAAAATGACTTTACTGATATCAATAACGTGGAGTCACGTGTCCATTATCATATTTCGAATGCCAATCAAGACCCCAAGGTCAGGATTAAAGTGAAAATAAAAGCGAGTCTGCTAGAGGTCCAAGGCTATGACTTGGGCAAAGCGGTGGACCTGAATATAATAGAGGCCAGGGCCGAGCATGTCATTGGTAAAAAATTAAACGAGATGGTAACCATGTTTCAGGAGAACAATATAGATCCAATTGCACTCGGTGATTACGCTAAAAGTAAAACAAGAAATTTCGATCAAAAACATTGGGAGGAGGAATATCCCGATATTCCAATCGAGGTCGATCTGGATATTGAAATGATTCAAACCGGAATAGCTGAATAAAAGTAGAATATTCTGGAGTTTCCCTCTTTATAATAGGGTATTGGTGTAATGATTGTGTCAATGCGGCTAAAGAGGGGGAAAGGCATGGACAAAGCATGGTGGAAAGAGGCAGTTGTGTATCAAGTGTATCCAAGAAGTTTTATGGATAGTGATGGCGATGGGATAGGGGATATAAACGGGATCTTGATGAAGCTCGATTATTTACAAGAGCTGGGTGTGAACGTGATATGGCTATCCCCAGTTTATCAATCTCCCAATGATGACAATGGGTACGATATCAGTGATTATAAAGCAATCATGACTGAATTCGGGACCATGGCTGATTTCGATAGGTTGTTGAAGGCAGTTCATGAACGTGGAATGAAGATCATGATGGACCTGGTGGTCAACCATTCTTCAGATGAACATCAGTGGTTCAAGGAATCGCGATCGTCAAAAGATAATCCGAAGCGTGATTATTATATTTGGAAACCTGGCAGGAATGGGAAAGCGCCAAATAATTGGGAGTCCATTTTTAAAGGTTCAGCATGGGAATATGATGAAGGAACTGATGAATATTATTTACATTTATTCAGCAGGAAACAACCGGATTTAAACTGGGAGAACCCTAAGCTCCGTGAAGAAATCTACAACATCATGACTTGGTGGCTGGATAAGGGTGTCGATGGCTTCCGGATGGATGTCATCAACTTCCTTTCAAAAGATCAAAGCTATTCAGATGGAGCCGTTCATCATGAGAAGCAGTTTGGTGACGGAAGCCCGTTTTTCCTGAATGGCCCGCGCATACATGAGTATTTGCAGGAAATCAATCAACGGGCACTTTCTGGATATGACGTAATTACGGTTGGGGAGATGCCAGGCGTCACACCGGAGGACGCGCAATTATTCACAGGTAAAGATCGTGGTGAGCTACATATGGTCTTTCAATTCGAACATATGGATTTAGGGAGCGGACCAGAAGGGAAATGGAGTAACGATAAATGGAAGCTAACCGATTTAAAGCGAATTCTCTCCAAATGGCAGACTGGTTTGGAGGGGGATGGCTGGAACAGTTTATACTGGAACAACCATGATCAGCCCCGGGTTGTCTCAAGGTTTGGTCATGATGGAAAGTATCGTATTGAAAGCGCTAAGATGCTTGCTGCTTGTCTTCATATGCTTCAGGGTACACCTTATATATATCAAGGGGAAGAGCTGGGCATGACCAATGCTGCATTTGAAAGCATTGATGAATACCGGGATATCGAAACATTGAATTCATATGACGAACTCGTCAATTCTCATGGCTGGTCAAAAGAGCGGATGATGTCAGCCATCCACGCCCGCAGCCGGGATAATGCGAGAACACCGATTCAGTGGAATGACTCCCGGAACGCAGGATTCACGCAAGGGACTCCCTGGATTAAGGTTAATCCCAATTTTCCCGAGATTAATGCAGAAAAGGCCTACAATGATCACAATTCCATTTTTCATTTTTATAAAAAGCTTATCCAATTACGCAAGGAACATGATATCGTCGTTTATGGCCGTTTTGAACTGCTGTTGCCGGATGATGAACGAATATTTGCCTACACGAGATCATTGGAAGAAGAAAAGCTGTTGGTGCTATGCAACTTTAAAGAAAAGCAGGCTCCCTATACTTTGCCTGAAGAGCTGCATGCATATTCTGCCACAAAGCTGATCGGCAATTATGATCAGGAGGAAGAAGGAATCTCCAGTAAACCCCTGCAACCATATGAATGCCGTGTTTATCATTTGAAATGAAAAAAGGACCTGTTCTTTTCCGATTAGGGAAGAACAGGTCCTTTGCGTATTATTTTGATTTAAGATCACATTCCTCTAGGGGAATGATTTTCGTTTTATGCTTAATTTTATAGCCGAACCATAGGACGAAAAATAGAATCAAGCCAATGTAGGAAACGAACATTGAATTCCAGTCAATCCCATCGCTGCTGAAAGCCTGATAGCCTTGTCCGATGATAATGATAATACAAAGGACAAGTGCGAATATAGGCCCGAATGGGAAGCCTTTTGCACGGAATGGTAAAGCATTCATATCAAGGCCTTGTGCAGCGTAAGCTTTGCGGAACCGATAATGGGCAATCGCAATCCCTACCCAGGTGACGAATCCCGCCATGCCTGAAGCGTTCAATAACCAGATATAAACGACGCCATCACCGAAAAATGAAGCTAAGAATGCAACGCAGCCAACTAAAGAGGTCACGATAAGTGCATTCACAGGTACGCCTCTTTTATCTAACTTGCCTAGGAACTTCGGTGCTTTACCATCACGTGCCAAGTCCCATAGCATACGGGTTGAAGCGTACATGCCAGAGTTACCTGCAGAGAGTACGGATGATAAAATGATCGCGTTCATGATGGATGCAGCAAATGCAAGGCCGGCACGTTCAAATACAAGCGTGAATGGACTTACGGCAACATCTTGACTCAATAAACGTGAATCCGTAAACGGAATGATCATTCCAATAACGAAAATTGCAAGGATATAGAACAAGAGGATGCGCCAGAAAACGGATCTGATCGCTTTAGGGATATTTTTTTCTGGATCTTCACTTTCACCAGCAGTCACTCCAAGCAATTCCGTTCCTTGGAATGAAAAGCCGGCAGCCATGAATACGCCAAGAATCGTGAAGAACCCTCCGTTAAAGGGACCTTCGCCCATTGTGAAATTGGAAAAACCAATTGGGTCATTCCCGCCCATGATTCCGAGAATGATCAGAACACCCGTAATCAAGAAAATGACGACTGTCACGACTTTGATCATGGCAAACCAGAATTCCGTTTCCCCGAAACCTTTAACTGACATGTAATTGATAAGAAACATAGTGATTAACGCAATGGCACTCCAGATGAATGAAGGGCTATCCGGGAACCAGAACTTCATAATTAAGACAACGGCTGCCAATTCGGCGGCAATGGTTATTGCCCAGTTATACCAGTAGTTCCAACCAATCGCAAAACCGAAAGACGGATCTACGAATTTGGATGCATAGACACGGAACGAACCGGCCACTGGCATGAACGCAGCCATTTCTGCAAGACTTGTCATTAAGTAATAAACCATGATGCCGATGATCGCGTATGCCACCAAGGCACCGCCGGGTCCGGCTGAATGAATGGCCCCGCCACTAGCTAAAAATAAACCTGTTCCAATCGTTCCACCTAATGAAATCATCATTAAATGACGCGCTTTCAGGCTCCTTTTCAGTTCAGTAGGGCTTGATGCTGATTGTGAATTTGACAATTGATGTTACACTCCTTTTTATTGGAAGGGAACGAAAAATAAAAAACAGCAGTCGAAAAAGATCGACGGCTGTTTATAATAAACCCGTTTATCCTTCCGAAGATAGCTCCCCACGCTTTGTGAAAAAACGTGACAGTGGTGTTCCTGTTCGGTAACACCGCCAGCAAGAATATACTTGGAATATACCCTAACTTCGGCAACTTATCCTTTCAAACGGAGTCTTTAATTTTCCAGAATCTCGTCCGTTTTACTTTTATAAGCTGCAGCCTCTAACTCATCGGTAAATGAGGAAGTATTCAATTTTCTAATATCGTTGCGCCAGCTTGTAAGTGACGTCGGACGATTGTACTCATGAAATTCATGCAATCGTTAATAGATTGCTAGTAATTGAGTAAACTTTACTATATCAAAATTATAAAATAACTTCTGGGATATCGCAATGATTATTTTATGTGGTTATTTTTTCCTAGTAAATCAAAGATGGCAATAAGGAAGAATTCAAATGACGATATACCAAAATAAAGCATTCTGATAACTAAACGGTACGCCTTTTTATAAGGGCATAGTCCAGTTTTACATGTTTGACCACTTCAGGATTCTCAAATAGATCCACTGCCATTTTACCAATCCATTCCAGCGGTAAGGAAATGGTCGTGATGTCGAGCATTTCACTCAGGCTATCATTATTGAAGCCGAGAATGGCCACATCTTCCGGTACCCTTATACCCGATTTCTTAGCGGTAAGAATGAAGCCTGCTGCCGTGTCATCATTCGTGATGATGAGAGCTTCAGGTTTGTCCATCATTGAATTCCAATCCTGAAACAATTGTTCACCGTCTTTGATGTGATAACTGCCTTCAAACAGCCATTCCTTATTGTTTAACAGTTTATGTTTTCTCATGATATCGTTAAAGGCCTTTGTTCGATGAGAACTATTTCTGCTCTTTTTACGGCCGAGGCTGTATCCAATTTTCTTATATCCTTTAGCAATCACGTACTCAAGGGCACAGGAGAAAGCTGCATAATGATCAATGCTTATGGATGAGAATTCAGCCTGGGCTGTATCTTCACATAAAATAATCGGTCCGTATTTTTGATAATCCAAGAGGATTTTCATTTCTGAAATCCTTGAACAAACGATGATGCCATCGAGCTGCTTCATTTGCAGCATATTAAAAGCCTGGATTTCTTTCTCTCTGTCATAATTTGTTTGAAAGATGACGATATGACAGCCGATTGCATTTGCCTGTTTAGTGATTCCGTTAACGATTGCCCCGTAATATGGGTGATTGTTGAAGGGGATGATGATGCCGATAAGATTAGTTTTGCCTTTTGAAAGATGAATGGCGTTGATGTTTCTCGTATAATTCAAACGATCGATCGCTTCCAAGACGCTCTTTCTTTTATCGGGGCTTACATATGGATGATCATTCAATACACGAGACACTGTTGAGACAGATACACCGGCACATTGAGCTATTTCTTTAATATTTGTCATGGTATCACCGTTTTTTCTTTTTTTATATTGTACAGTATGAAACCCATTTCAGGGCAAGAGATCAGAGTGAGCCTGCTGAAGATTTCTTCAAATAAGGTCTTGTTCTGGTATTGGTTTCATCCTTTAAGATTGGTTTAAGTCTTAGAGGAGGAGGAGATCATGATGTTCCAAACCTTAATCACCCTGTTTGTGCTTTGCGGAATTGAATTGGGATTTGCGTACTTGGCAATTTCCTTGAAACAGGAAAAATGAGTGGCAATGCACTTTGAATGCGTGAAATCCGCGTTTACTCGTGAACCGAACATTTACTCATGAATTTCACGTCGTCCCGAAATAGCCCCCATGGTTTATATTCACCATAAAAACTCCACAATATAAATATAACTTCATCGTTACGTTTCATGTACGGAATGACTGACTGTCAGGGAGCTCTCTTGGGGAGATTCCTGACAGTTTTTGCTTTGTGTAAAAAGTCATTCGCCTTTTTGAAATGTTAAAAAATAGTTGCACTTTTTTTGTATATTTGTGTATAGTATAAAATAAGTTGTGTAGAGGAAACTTTTTAGCATTTACGACAATGTAAAAAAATTTACACTTAGTTTTGCACATGGCAAACTATTTTAGAAAGATGAAAAAGGGAGGGAATATGGATGGGTTTTCTAAAATCTATTGGGGGCGTGCTTGCTGCATTGCTGATTTTAACGGGGTGCGGCAATGATACGGCCGATAGGGATAAAGGCAATGGCAAGCTGAATGTCGTTACAACAACGGGAATGATTGGGGATTTGGTTGAGAATATCGGCGGTAAACATGTCGAGGTCACCAGTTTAATGGGACCGGGAGTCGACCCCCATCTATATAAAGCGACACAGGGTGATGTTAAGACACTGGATTCGGCTGATATGATTTTTTATAACGGATTGCATCTTGAAGGGAAAATGACGGATATATTTGAAATGATGAGCAAGGATAAACCAACGATTGCCGTAACGGAAGACTTCAAGGAGAATCAGCTACGCAAAGTGAGTGCGACGGAACATGATCCCCACGTATGGTTTGATGTAAAGCTTTGGATCGTTGCGGCGGAGGCAGTGAAGAAAGAATTGATTGCCAATGATCAGGAACATGAAGCAGAGTATCGTGAAAATTATGAGGAGTATATTCTGCAATTGGAGGAACTTGATAAATATGTTCAAGAGGAAATTAATAAAGTACCGGAAGATCAACGGGTGCTCGTTACAGCACATGATGCTTTTGGATACTACGGGCAGTCATATGGCCTGGACGTAAGAGGGCTCCAAGGAATCAATACATTATCGGAATATGGATCAAAAGATGTGACGGATATGCGGAATTATCTTGTGGAGAACAGAATAAAAGCGATTTTCATAGAGTCAAGTGTACCAAGGAAGGCAATCGAGGCTGTCATTCAAGGGGCAGGTAAGCAGGGTCACAAAGTGGAAATCGGCGGGGAATTGTTCTCGGATGCAATGGGTGAAAAAGGGACGGAAGAAGGAACGTATATCGGGATGGTCCGTCATAATACCGACACCATCGTCCGTGCTTTGAAATAAGGGGGAGAAACTATGAATCAAGCAGCTTTGAAGGTCGAGAATTTAACGATTGCTTATCATAAGAAGCCGGTTGTCGAAGATGTCTCATTTGAGGTGCCGGAAGGGAATTTAATTGGTATCATAGGCCCCAATGGAGCAGGGAAGTCCACTTTGATAAAGGGAATACTCGAATTGATCCCCAAAATATCGGGGCAAATCACAATAAAGGGTTCTACTTATAAATCGATGAGGAAGAGTATCGGGTATGTACCACAGCGGGAGTCAGTGGATTGGGATTTTCCGACCAACGCACTCGATGTCGTGATGATGGGCAGATATGGTCATCTCGGATGGCTGAAGCGGCCAGGTAAGTCCGAAAGGCAGAAGGGGATGGAGTGCCTGGAAAAGGTGGGGATGGCTGAATATGCTAACCGCCAGATCAGCCAGCTATCAGGCGGACAGCAGCAACGGATATTCCTGGCCCGGGCATTGGCACAGGAAGCGGATATTTATTTTATGGATGAACCGTTCGTAGGGGTGGATGCCGCAACGGAGAAAGCAATCATACAATTGCTGATGGAATTGAAGGAAAAAGGCAAAACCGTTCTGGTTGTGCACCATGATCTATCCACCGTGAAGGAATATTTCGACTGGACGATGTTATTGAATAAAAAGGTGATGAAAATAGGTCCGACAGAAGAAGTGTTCATTCCCGAATACTTACAGGAAACATATGGAGGCCGCCTAGCGATACTATCAGACACAAAGTCCGGCCTTTTATTAAAATGAGGTGTACACGATGAACATACTGGATATTATTACTGATCCAAATACAAGGTGGATATTGCTTGGCACGATGTTCCTCGGATTAAGCAGCGGGGTCATCGGCAGCTTTGCCTACCTCAGAAAGCAGTCTTTGCTTGGTGACACGCTCGCACATGCAGCATTACCCGGTATCTGTGTGGCCTTTATGTTAACTGGAGTGAAATCCACTTCCTACTTTCTAATAGGTGCCGCCTTTGCTGGCTTAGTGGCTGTCTTCTTGATCAGTGTGCTTACGAGATACAGCAAGATCAAGCAGGATGCGGCCTTGGGAATCGTCTTATCTTCCTTCTTTGGCTTCGGAATTGTCATGCTTACGCAGATCCAGCAGAGCGAGTATGGAAACCAGAGTGGATTGGATACCTTTTTATTCGGGCAGACGGCGTCAATGGTCATGTCCGATGTATATATGATGATGACGGTTTCCTTTATTCTCATATTCACTTGTACCGTATTTTTTAAAGAATTCAAATTACTGTCCTTTGACCCTGGGTTTGCTAAGGGGATGGGATTGCCGGTTGTTTTTCTGGATTATTTCATCATGATGCTGATCGTGGCAGCTGTAGTGATCGGTATCCAGGCTGTAGGCGTCGTACTGATGGCATCTTTACTGATCACGCCTGCGGTTTCTGCCAGGTATTGGACGGAGCGGCTGCATATCATGGTCATCCTGTCTGGTATATTCGGAATGTTGAGCGGTGTGTCTGGAACGTTGATAAGTACATCTGTCAATGATTTGCCAACAGGACCGTTAATTGTCTTATCCGCGACGGTATGGTTTTTCTTTTCCATGCTTTTTGCACCTAAACGCGGAGTGCTTTCATCTGTATGGAGAAGGGTATCGGCGAAAAAGAAATATTCTCTCGAAAAGGATAGAAGGAAAGGGAGCCACACATCATGAATGATTTTTGGATTATCTTAGTCGGAGCATTGGTGGCCGGTTCTTGCAGTGTATTAGGATGTTTTTTGATAGTCAGGAAAATGACATTGATTGGGGATGCCATCAGTCATTCCGTTTTGCCGGGAATCGTATTGGCATTTTTAATAACCGGGACTCGTGACTCCGTTCCAATGCTGATCGGGGCTGCTGCGCTCGGCTTGCTTACCGTATTCTTGATCCAGCTTTTCCAATCGTCGGGCGTTCAATCCGACGCGGCGATCGGGATTGTATTCACTTCCCTTTTTGCAACGGGGATCGTACTCGTGAGCCTGTATACGCAACAAATAGATTTTGACCTTGAACATGTCCTTTATGGCGAAATAGCTTATACTCCCTGGAACACGATGACAATCGCGGGAATCGAGGCTGGACCAAAAGCTGTTTGGATAGTCGGCAGTTGTTTTATCCTGAACCTCATACTGATCTTCCTTTTCTTCAAACAGTTTAAACTCGTTTCTTTTGATCCATCACTTGCGGCTGCAATGGGAATTCCTGTACTGTTCTTCCATTACTTATTGATGAGCCTCATTTCACTGACGACTGTAGCTTCTTTTGATAGTGTAGGCTCCATTTTAGTAGTTGGAATGCTCATCATACCTGCGGCAACGGCTTATCTGCTGTCAGACCGTTTAAGCAGCATGATATTGGTCAGTATCGGGGTCGGGGTGCTAAGTTCCGTCATCGGCTACTATTCAGCCACCATTTTGGATGCCTCGATATCAGGCTGCATGGTGGGTTCGGCCGCCATATTATTCGGATTGGCCTTTCTCTTTTCCCCAAGCCATGGATTGGTCAGCCTATTGCTGAAACGGAGAAAATCAAAGGAATCACATGCATAACTCTCCCTGCCTACAGGCTTCATGGAAATAACTCCATGAAGCCTGTAAACTATTCTTCTATATAGTTGTGATTTTATTTGTTTAAAGTATAATGAATAAGTGTATTTATAGATATATCGCAGGAGCCTTTTTAAGGGAGAGTTAAGTATGGAAGAACAAAATAAATTTTCATCACGAATAGATTTTTCTTTGGTCACAATATTGCTGTTATTATGCGTTGGAAGCTGCTTAGCAATCTATAGTGCCCAAACGACTGGACAGTACGCTGAAAACTTCTTAATTAAACAAATTTTTTGGTATATAGTTGGAATCGGAATCGTATTAGGTTTCATCACCTTGGATTCTGATCAGTTGAAAAAAATATCTTGGTACGCCTATGGCTTCGGATTGTTTTTGCTTTTTTTGCTGATCATTATGCCGGAAAGCATCGTTCCTGTCCGGAATGGTGCGAAAAGTTGGTTCATCATTCCGGGAATCGGTTCGATTCAGCCATCGGAATTCATGAAGGTTTTCCTCATCCTGGCTTTAGCGAATGTTATCTCAAACCATCATCTCAAAAACACGCTGAAAACGATTCAAACGGATATCTGGCTGCTTATTAAAATCGGTCTAGTGACCGGTGCCCCCTTATTGTTAATCATGCAACAGCCGGATTTGGGTACCTCGCTTGTCATCATGTCCATCATGCTCGGAATGATTTTCATCTCAGGGGTAACATGGAAGATCCTGCTGCCGATCGTTTCGGGAGGAATTGTCGTCGCTTCAGCGGTCCTGTACTTTGTACTTTGGAAGCCGGAAATCCTGGAAAAATACCTAGGGGTAAAATCCTATCAATTCGGCCGTATCTATTCTTGGCTGGATCCATATAATTATGCCAGCTCCGAAGGATATCACTTAACCAAATCCTTACTGGCCATCGGCTCCGGCCAGACCACAGGCAAGGGAATCGGCTCGAGGGAAGTGTATTTGCCCGAGAGTCATTCGGATTTCATTTTCAGCATCATCGGTGAAGAATTCGGCTTCATCGGATCAAGTATCATCATTTCCTTGTTTTTCCTATTGATTTACCATATAACAAAAACGGGAATGGACACGAAAAATAACTTCTATACATATATCTGTGTTGGCGTTATAAGCATGTTGACGTTTCACGTTTTTCAAAATATCGGCATGACTGTAGGCCTTTTACCGATAACGGGGATTCCGCTTCCATTTGTCAGTTATGGAGGAAGCTCGTTAATGGGGAACATGATGGCCATGGGCTTAATATTCAGCATTCGGTATCACTATAAGAAGTATATGTTTTCAACGGATATCTAAATATAAAGCCGGCCCTCGATGGGCCGGCTTTATTTGTAGCAAAAAAACAAAAGGAGCAGAATCCACTCCCCTGAATGTTTGCTTATTGGATGTTCGTTCCAGATGGAAATTGATTTTTATAACCGGAAAATTGTTGATACGATTGGCCTAAGCTGGTAGCTTGCGCCTTTTCTAAACTATACCAGCCTTTTTCGAACATAAGGTTATAGAGTTCACGCTGCATCTCCTGATTTTCTTTGGCAACGGAGAAAATGTCTTGGAATAATGCTTGGTTACTCATTTCATGCAGGGCAACGGAAAGGGAGTTGCAAAAGTACTTTTCAGTTGAAAGCATATCATTTATAAAATCCCTGTCATTCATTTGCGGTGTCTTTGCCACGGGAGATTCTGGATTTTGGACTTTGTTTTCATTGGGCATCAAGGACCCTCCCTTACTGGTATTGTTGTTGACCCTGATTTTGGTCGGGGTTCAAATGTTTCAAAATGGTATCATAATGGCGTTGATGCATGAGTCCGCACCGATTTAACGCATCAATGATTTGCGGGTCCTTGCATTGTGTGGCAAAAAAATGTGCTTTTTTAACTGCATTCAGATTCCATGCAAGCATATCGGTTAAGTATAAGCTATCTTTCACCGTAACCATTTCCGGCGGCTGTTTCATAAAGCCGGTGGACTGCTGTTGGCTGTTAAACGAATTTTGCTGTTCCATCATTGCTACCTCCTTAAGTGTTCTTTAAACGAGCTTAATTTTCCCTTCTGGATTTTTTTTATTCTTGATTCTAAATATCTGAAAAGTGAATTAAATGGTAAAATAATCTTGTGCATCTATTTTCCAAAATGATTTGGAGGGGAATGCAGATGGAAAGAATATTGAAAAATCTTTTCCTTTTTTTATCAAAGAACAAAGGCATGACAAAGGCAGCGAAAAAATACGGGCTGCGGTTTGGGGCATCTCGTTTCGTGGCAGGAGAATCCTTGGATATGGCATGTGAAGTGATTGCAGATCTTAACCGGAAAGGGCTTGCCGTCACTATTGATTATTTAGGTGAATTCATTGAAGATGAACAAGAAGCAGGGAAGATGGCAGATGAGTGCATTGAAGCAATCCGCATGATTGGCAGAAATGAACTGGATTCACAGTTATCCCTGAAGCTGACCTCGATGGGCTTGGATGTGTCCGAACGAGTCGTAATGAATAACATGCGGAGGATCTTGGATGAAGCTAAGGCCCATCAGGTTTTCGTGACGCTTGATATGGAAGATTTTCCGCGCTGTCAGCCGACTTTGGATGTATTCAAAAACCTAAAGTCTGAATATAATGAATTGGGGACTGTCATCCAAGCTTATCTGTATCGGACTGAGAAGGATATTGAGGAGCTGGATGCATACCATCCGAATCTAAGGCTTGTTAAAGGGGCTTATAAAGAACCAAGGGAAGTGGCTTTTCCCGAGAAAAAAGATGTGGATGAGAATTTCAAGAAAATCATCAAGAAGCATATGCAAAATGGCAATTACACAGCCGTTGCCACACATGATGACAAAATCATTGATTATACGAGGGACTTGGTCAAAGATCAGGGAATTCCCCGTGATCGATTTGAATTCCAAATGTTATATGGCATCCGCAATGAAAAGCAGCTCGAACTTGCTAAAGAAGGATATAAGGTGAGGGTGTATGTTCCTTATGGTACGGATTGGTATGGATACTTCATGCGCCGACTTGCGGAGAGACCGGCCAATATTGCTTTCGTTTTAAAAGGCCTATTCAAGAAATAGGAAGCGAGAGCCGCCCCGGATAAGGGACGGCTGCTCAAATTAAGAAGGATTATCTTTTGAACTGATTGTTCTGGCTGTTCACTTTATTGATTCCGTGTTGACGTTCAGCACCAGGGCCGGCATTGCCTTTAACGCTTGCTGCGCTTACGGCTGCTTTAGAAGGATTATCTTTACGCTTCATTATATAAGTCACCTCCACCCCGGTTATTTTTTACTGAACGGAGGAGAAATAACCAAAGGAACTCGGAGAAAAAAATATTTTTTTCCTGTTTAATCATTGCGGAATTTCCAAATATATTCTATATTAGTAATAAGAAAAAATATTCAAAATTTTTTTGAATTAAAAATGAATGAGTATTCATTCAATAAATTGCGTAAGGGGGATATGAACTTGGTTCGACAAATACGAAAGGCTGCTGTTCTAGGGTCAGGAGTTATGGGATCAGGGATTGCTGCACACCTTGCTAACATCGGCATTCCGACTTTATTATTGGATATTGTACCTCGTGAACTTACTGAGGATGAAAAGAAAAAGGGACTGACATTAGATAATAAACAAGTGCGTAACCGCATCAGCCAAACAGCGATTACGAAACTTTTAAAACAGAAACCAGCTCCGCTTTCGGCTAAGGGAAACATTGCGTTGATCGAGGCAGGAAACCTGGAAGATGATATAAGTCGTTTAAAGGATGTCGATTGGATCATCGAAGTGGTCGTTGAGAAGCTTGAGGTTAAGCAAAGTGTGTTCGCCCAGGTTGATCAGCATCGTAAACCAGGAAGCATCGTTTCATCGAATACCTCCGGAATATCAATTGAAGCGATGGCAGAAGGCCGTTCGGAGGACTTTCAAAAGCACTTTCTGGGAACCCACTTCTTCAATCCGCCGCGTTATCTTAAGTTGTTGGAGCTCATCCCAACTGAAGCAACTTCACCAGAAGTGCTCGAATACATGAAACGATTCGGCGAAGATGTACTGGGAAAAGGTGTCGTCGAAGCCAAGGATACCCCTAACTTTATCGCAAACCGCATTGGAACTTATGGTTTATTGGTCACTCTACGGGAAATGCAAAAAGGCGGATACAGTGTTGGTGAGGTCGATTCGGTTACAGGTCCGTTGATTGGAAGGGCAACTAGCGCGACTTTCCGGACACTTGATGTAGTTGGGTTGGATACCTTTGCACATGTTGCCAGAAACGTATATGAACAGGTGGATGGAGAAGAAAAAGAAGTTTTCAAAATACCTGATTTCATGAATGAAATGCTTAAGAATGGGTGGCTTGGAAGCAAGTCAGGCCAAGGATTTTTCTTGAAAAAAGGAAAGGAAATCCTTGAACTGAATCCCGAAACCCTTGAATATGATGCACGAAAAAGATTAAAAACGCCTTCAATCGAAATGGCTAAACAGGCCAAGGGCTTGGAAAATAAAATGAAAGCGCTTGTTTATAGCGAAGACCGTGCCGGCCAATTACTTTGGAATGTTCTGAATCCGGCGCTTGTGTATTCTGCCCAACTGCTTGGGGACATCGCGGATGACATCGTGGCGATCGATCAAGCGATGAAATGGGGCTTCGGATGGTCCACAGGCCCTTTTGAAACCTGGGATGCGATAGGGGTAGAAAAATCGGTAGCCCGAATGGAAGCGGAAGGCATCACCGTTCCGCAATGGGTGAAGGATATGCTCGCTAAAGGCATCACTTCTTTCTATAAAGAAGAAAATGGCATAGTTCACTATTATAATAATGGTGAATATAAGGAACTTGTTGCAAATCCTAAAGTGATCAATCTTAAAGCGATCAAGAAACAAAAAGGCGTAATCAAGAAAAACAGTGGTGCAAGCTTGATGGATATCGGCGATGGAGTGGCTCTTCTTGAATTCACTTCACCGAATAATGCAATCGGTCTGGATATCATACAAATGATCAATGCGGCGGTCGACGAAGCGGAAGCGAATTTTAAAGGCTTGGTCATCGGAAACCAAGGAAAGAATTTCTGTGTAGGCGCTAATATTGCAATGATGCTGATGGAAGCGCAGGATGACAATATTTTTGAACTCGATATGGTCATTAGCCAATTCCAAAAGGCGATGCTTAAAATCAAGTACAGTGCAGTTCCTGTAGTGGTTGCCCCGTTTAATATGACACTTGGCGGGGGTGCTGAAGTGTCCCTTCCGGCAGCGCGCATCCAGGCAACGACTGAAACGTATATGGGACTAGTGGAAGCTGGTGTAGGTTTGATCCCAGGCGGCGGCGGGACTAAAGAACTTTATGTCAAGACGTTGAGGAATATGCCGAAGGGTATCGACTTCGACTTACAGAAAGTGGCCAACCAAGTATTTGAAACGGTCGCCATGGCAAAAGTTTCGACCTCCGCCGAGGAAGCGAGAGGGAATAATTTCCTTGATTCAGCGGATGGAATAAGCGTGAATGCGGATCATCAGCTATATGATGCGAAACAGGCGGTACTTTCCATGCATGAACAAGGTTATACTGCTCCGTCCCGCACAAAGATTCCTGTCGTAGGTGAAACGGGATATGCCGCACTTCTATTAGGGGCGGAATCCATGCGCCTTTCAGGTTTCTTATCAGAGCATGACCTTGTTATAGCCAAAGAGCTTGCATACGTCCTGGCAGGGGGAAAACTCCCATTTGGCACGGAAGTAGATGAACAGTATATCTTGAACTTAGAAAAACAGGCATTCCTAAAACTGATTTCGACTCCGAAATCCCAGGCAAGGATGCAGCATATGCTTGTTAAAGGCAAACCACTCCGTAATTGATGAATAGACGAAGAAATGGCCAAAACGAAGATTAATAGATCGATAGCTTAAAAATGAGTAAGGGGGATCCTCATGAAAGAAGCGGTAATAGTAGCTGGAGCAAGGACTCCGGTAGGAAGAGCGAAAAAAGGTTCTCTTGCCAGTGTACGTCCTGATGATTTAGGGGCTCTTGTTGTAAAGGAAACGTTAAAGCGTGCAGGGAATTATGAAGGCTCCATCGATGACCTGATTATCGGTTGTGCAATGCCTGAAGCGGAGCAAGGCTTGAACATGGCTCGTAACATTGGGGCATTGGCAGGATTGCCTTATACAGTACCGGCCATAACGATTAATCGTTACTGTTCAAGCGGGCTTCAAAGCATCGCTTATGGAGCGGAAAGGATCATGCTCGGCCAAAGTGATACTGTCATTGCAGGCGGAGCGGAATCCATGAGCCTTTTGCCAATGATGGGCCATGTAACACGTCCGAACGCGAGACTTGCGGAAACGGCACCGGAATATTATATGGGTATGGGTCACACTGCTGAAGCCGTTGCAAAAAAATACGGCATTTCCCGTGACGATCAAGATGCGTTTTCTGTTCGTAGTCATCAAAAGGCGGCGAAGGCCATTGCAGAAGGAAAGTTTTCGGATGAGATCGTACCGGTTGACGTAACCCTTCGTTCAGTGGGACCAGATCTTAAGTTAAAGGAAAAATCATTTACATTTACACAGGATGAGGGCGTTCGTCCAGGCACCACTGCTGAAGTGCTAAAAAAACTAAGACCTGCATTCTCTGTTACAGGATCCGTAACAGCAGGGAATTCATCACAAACGAGTGATGGTGCAGCCGCGGTCATGGTCATGGATGGGGAAAAGGCCTCTTCATTAGGGATGAAACCGATGGGTAAGTTCCGTTCCTTTGCTGTAGCAGGAGTACCGCCTGAAATCATGGGTATCGGACCGATTGCAGCCATTCCTAAAGCTTTGAAGCTAGCGGGTCTTGAGTTATCGGATATTGGTTTATTTGAATTGAATGAAGCCTTTGCTTCCCAATCCATTCAAATCATTCGTGAGCTCGGTTTGAATGAAGAGATTGTCAATGTAAATGGCGGAGCCATCGCCTTAGGCCATCCACTAGGATGTTCGGGGGCAAAATTGACATTAAGCCTGCTACATGAAATGAAGCGCAGAAACCAACAGTTCGGAGTCGTGACAATGTGTATCGGCGGCGGAATGGGTGCTGCTGGAGTATTTGAATTATTGGCGTAATCCCACCCCTCCCGGAAGCTGTCATGCTTCCGGCGGGTTTACTATCTTAAATACTTAGGAGGAAATAACATGTCCAATCAAACTACAGATAACCTCATTAAAGGCGGAGCCTTTTTAGTAGAAGATATTACGTATGATAAAGTGTTTACACCGGAGGATTATTCTGATGAGCATAAAATGATCGCCAAAACTGCCGAGGATTTCGTAGTGAATGAAATTCTGCCGCAGGTTGAACATTTAGAAAACCATGAATTTGACCGTTCCGTTAAATTACTGAAGCATGCAGGTGAAATCGGTTTACTTGGTGCTGACGTTCCTGAGGAATACAGCGGATTGGGTCTTGATAAAATCAGTTCGGCATTGATTACAGAAAAAATGGCACTTTCAGGCGGCTTTGGAATTACCCATGGTGCACATGTAGGTATCGGATCTTTGCCGATCGTATTATTCGGGAATGAAGAACAAAAGAAAAAATACCTCCCTTTACTGGCAACGGGTGAGAAGATTGCTGCGTATGCCTTAACGGAACCAAGCTCAGGTTCAGATGCCTTGGGAGCAAAAACGACAGCGAAATTGAATGCCGAAGGAACACACTATATTCTAAATGGTGAAAAACAATGGATTACAAATGCAGGTTTTGCAGATGTCTTCTGTGTATACGCCAAAATCGACGGCGAACAATTCTCCGCTTTCATTGTTGAGCGTGATTATGATGGCGTATCAACTGGTGCTGAAGAGAAGAAAATGGGAATCAAAAGCTCATCTACACGTACATTAATCCTTGAAGATGTACATGTACCAGTCGAAAACCTTTTGGGCGTAGCCGGGAAAGGACATGTCATCGCTTTCAATATCCTGAATATCGGCCGTTATAAATTAGGCGTCGGTGCTGTCGGCGGATCTAAACGTGCCCTTGAGATTACAGCAGCCTATACGAATCAACGTCAACAGTTCAAAACGAAAATTTCCGATTTTAACTTAACGAAAGAAAAACTTGCAACAATGGCATCCAAAATTTATGCAGCAGAAAGTTCTGTATACCGTACCGTTGGCCTTTATGAACAAAGACAAAGCAAATTGACGGATGAGCAAGTGAAAGATGGGAAATCAATGGCGGCTGCAATCGCTGAATATGCCATTGAGTGCTCATTGAATAAATTCTTCGCTTCCGAAGTGTTGGATTATGTTACGGACGAAGGCGTACAGCTTCATGGAGGCTATGGTTTCATGCAGGAGTATGAAATTGAAAAAGCATATCGTGATTCCCGGATTAACCGGATCTTTGAAGGTACAAATGAAATCAATCGATTGCTTGTCCCTGGAACTTTCCTGAAGAAAGCACTTAAAGGGGAATTGCCGCTTCTTCAAAAGGCTCAAAGCCTGCAAGAGGAATTAATGATGATGATGCCGGAAGAACCTGGCGATGGGCCATTGGCACAAGAAAAAATGCTTGTTAGAAACGCTAAGAAAATCGGGATTCTGGCAGCTGGCCTTGCTGCACAGAAATACGGCAAAACTCTTGATCAAGAACAAGAAATCCTCTCCAACATTGCTGATATCGCATCCCTTGCCTATGCAGCGGAATCCGTGGTATTGCGTACGGAAAAAGCAATAGCAGCTACAGGTCTGGAGAAGAACAAACAAAAGGTGCTTTACACTGAAATCTTCGTTCAGGAAGCTTTCAATGAAATAGAACAGCACGCAAAGGAAACGTTAATCGCAGTGGAAACAGGCGATACTCTTCGCATCATGCTTGCGTCGCTCCGCAAGCTGACAAGACATAATCCAATCAATGTCATTGCGAAAAAGCGTGAAGCTTCCGTCAAGGTAATCGAAGCTGAAAAATATGCTCTTTAAGCAATGAATCAAAATCTGTAAAGGGAATGCCCGTAAAGGCATTCCCTTTATTTCCTTTGATGAAATCGCATTGGAAATTCAAAAGACAATTCGTTGTATTGCGTGATGAAAACGGGTATTCTATTGATAGGTGGTGAAATGATGGGCTTAACATTATATTGGTACCCAAAATGCGGCACATGCCGTAACGCGAAGAAGTGGCTGGATAATCATGAACTGCAATATGAAGCAATCCATATAGCGGAAAATCCTCCTTCGCGAACAGAAATAGAACAACTATATAAAATCAGCAATTTGGAGTTGAAGAAGTTTTTCAATACTAGCGGTCAAAAATATCGGGAGCTGGGCTTAAAGGATAAGCTGAAAGAAGCTTCTGAAGCAGAGATGCTTGATATATTGTCCACAGATGGCATGCTTCTGAAAAGGCCGATTGTTACGGATGGCACCAAAGTGACGGTAGGTTTCAAAGAGGAGCAATTCGAACAGGTTTGGAACTGAAAATTTCTCGAAATATTTGGTTGATTCCTTACTTAAACAAACAATCTACCTTATAATGGAATAGATAAAATAAGATGTACATATGGAGGGTTAATAATGACAACACCAAAAGAACTTCGTTACACTAAAGAACATGAATGGGTCAAAACGGAAGATGGAAAAGTGCGCATTGGAATTACAGCTTTCGCACAGTCCGAGCTTGGGGACATCGTATTCGTTGAGCTTCCGGAAATCGGCGATGAATTGAAAGCGAACGAACCATTCGGAAGTGTTGAATCCGTTAAGACCGTTTCTGAGCTTTATGCACCTATCAGTGGCAAGGTTGTTGAAGTAAACGAAGATTTAAGTGACAACCCTGAATATGTAAATGAGTCTCCTTATGAAAAGGCATGGATGGTCGTGCTTGAACCATCTAATGGCAGTGATATTGAAAACTTGATGAGCGCTGAAGAATATGAGAGTTTAATCAACGGTTAAAAAGAAGGAGAGGGGGACTGAAAAGGCCTGCTCTCTTTTCATTTTGTACCGTGGCAGTTGCACACATAATTCGTGAGATGGAGTGATGACATGGAGTGGGGCGAATTCGATAAAGTGATCATTGTAGAAGGCAGTTCCGATAGAAGAAAAGTTGCCTCCGTTTTAAATGAAGATGTGGAAATAAGATGTACGAATGGGACCATATCATTAACTAAGCTGGATGAATTAGTCGATGAATTGATGGACCGTGATGTTTATCTCCTTTTTGACGCAGATGAATCAGGAGAAAAGCTGCGGAAGCAGTTCCGAAGGGAAATGCCGGAAGCGAACCACCTGTATATTAATAAAATGTACAAAGAAGTGGAAAGCTCACCCGAACATCATATCGCAACTGTGCTTCTATCTGCCAATATGAATGTGAAAATGAAATTTTTAAGTCAAAGGGTGAACGACTAATTGATGCAGGAATGGAAAGAAGAAGAGTGTAAGCTTGCTGTTGAAAATGGGGAAACCTTTTGCTTATATTTATATACCCCTTTATGCGGTACTTGTCAGGTTGCCTCAAAGATGCTGACGATATCCTTGGAGCTATTCCCGGAATTGAAGGCAGGCAAAATGAATATGAATTATGTCCAAGCAATTGCCGAATCATATGAAATCGAAAGTGTTCCTTGTTTATTGCTTTTCAAAGAAGGACAGCTGCACAAAAAAATATATGCCTTTCAATCCGTTCCTTATTTGTACGGATTGCTTAAGGAAATCAGCTAAGAAACCAATCAGAACTGTGATTGGTTTCTTTGTTGAGGACATATGAATGCGAGATGAAATTAAACAAAGAATATTCTAACAATTCATTGACTGATTTAATCTAAAATGCTATATTTTGAATTAAGTAACGGCAGAATTTAATAGTTCTTATCAAGAGTGGCGGAGGGACTGGCCCGACGAAGCCCGGCAACCGGTATAAATTTATATACGGTGCTAATTCCAGCAGAGTGTTGGCTCTGGTAGATGAGGTGTATTCTTGAAACCTCTTCTTATTGAAGTGGTTTTTTTGTTTATAAAAGGCCAGATATCATCATATAATTCCAACTAAATCCATAGAAAAAGGTGAAATCATATGTCAGAGAAAAAGTTGCGTTTTGAAACATTGAGTGTGCATGGCGGTCTGCAAGCTGATGAAACAGGTGCCCGTGCAGTTCCTATCTACCAAAGCAATGCATACTTGTTCAAGGACACCGACCATGCAGCGAATTTATTTGGCCTAAAGGAGAATGGCTATATATATTCACGACTTCATAATCCCACGATCAGCGTTTTTGAGGAAAGAATGGCCTTATTGGAAGGCGGAATCGGCGGATTGGCAACAGCAAGCGGAATGGCTGCCATCTCACTTTCAATCCTGAATATTGCCGCTGCAGGGGATGAGATTGTTTCAGCCTCTACATTATATGGGGGTACGTATAACCTTTTTGAAAATACTCTTCCTAAATATGGGATTAAAGTGAAGTTCGTTTCTCCCGATGACCCTGAAAATTTCAAAAGGGCGATTACGCCAAGAACTAAAGCCATTTTTGCTGAAACGATCGGAAATCCAAGTTTGAGGGTGCTTGATATTGAGGCGGTAGCGAAAATCGCCCATGATGCCGGAATACCTTTGATCATTGATAATACCTTTGCGACACCGTATCTATGCAGACCAATTGATTTTGGAGCGGATATTGTCATCCATTCCGCTACAAAATGGCTTCTGGGAAATGGAACGACGCTTGGCGGTGTCATCGTGGATGGAGGGAAATTCGATTGGAACTCGCCAAATTACCCTGGCTTCACGGAGCCTGACCCAAGTTACGACAATCTGGTATACGCCGAGGCAGTTGGGCCTGCCGCATTCATAACGAAAGCCCGAGTCCAGTTACTCCGTGATTTAGGCCCTGCGCTAAGTGCCCAAAATGCATTCCAGTTTACGCTTGGACTTGAAACGCTGCATGTAAGGATGAAAGAGCATCTAGCAAACACCAAGTCTGTCATTAAATATTTAAAAAACCATCCTGCGGTGACTTGGGTTTCACATCCTGGTGATGAGGATCATCCCGATAAAGCCCTTGCGGATAAATATTTGCCAAAGGGAGCTGGATCTGTCGTTACATTTGGGATACAAGGTAATCGAGAAGCTGGGGCAAAACTTATCAATTCGGTGGAATTATGGTCCCATGTAGCGAATGTTGGGGATGCGAAGAGCTTGATCATCCATCCAGCCAGTACGACCCATCAACAATTGAATGAGGCGGGTCTTGTGAAAGCGGGTGTGAGTGCCGACCAAGTCCGTTTATCGATTGGGATTGAAAATGTAGAGGATTTAATAGAAGATTTGGAGCAGGCAATTGAAAAAGCGACGAATATCGTCTCCTTGACATCCAAAACGGTTTAAGTAAAGTTTCTGTATGATTGTACTAGAAATATTATACATTGCGCTCCTTTTTTATCTATGATAAAATTTCACCATACTAAAGAACTTAATGATGTACAAATATTCTATATATTAGCTCTTATCAAGAGAGGTGGAGGGATGTGCCCGATGAAACCCGGCAACCGACAAGGAGATTTCCTTGGAAAGGTGCCAATTCACACAAAGTTTAATCACTTTGGAAGATGAGAGGAAGGCCTGTTTCTTCACCTGCCTTTCTGCTCATGCAGAAAGGTTTTTTCTGTTTTAATGGGGTAAACTTTTACATGATATGAGAAACAGACTAATAATGTAGAGAAATCAACTAAGTTCATAGGTTTTATTGGATAAAAGAGGTGAGGGTTAATGATTACATTGACGAAAGTCAGTAAGCTTTTCCGGACAGGAAAAGGAAACAGTGAGACGATCAAGGCAGTAAATAATGTGAATGTTGAAATAAATAAAGGCGAGATTTTCGGTATCATCGGTTACAGTGGAGCGGGGAAAAGTACTTTGATCAGAATGCTCAATGGATTGGAAACACCAACAGAGGGATCCGTTGTAGTTGCTGAGAAGGAAATTTCAAAAATTAAAGGCGCTCAGCTCCGTAAGGCCCGTCAAGAAATCAGCATGATTTTCCAACATTTCAATCTATTATGGTCGAGGACCGTTCAGGAGAATATATCTTTCCCATTGGAAATTGCAGGAGTTTCTAAAACTGAACGAACCAAACGTGTGAACGAATTGATCAAGTTAGTCGGACTGGAAGGCAGGGAAAAGGCATATCCTTCACAATTAAGCGGAGGGCAAAAACAAAGGGTGGGAATTGCCAGGGCTCTGGCAAATGACCCTAAAGTGCTCCTGTGTGATGAAGCGACTTCTGCCTTGGATCCGCAGACTACCGACTCCATACTCGAATTGCTTGTTGACATCAATCAGCGCTTGGGATTGACGATCGTCTTGATAACACATGAAATGCATGTGATACGTAAAATCTGCCATCGCGTCGCAGTGATGGAAAGCGGGCAAGTTGTTGAACAGGGACCTGTCCTGGATGTTTTCAAGAACCCTAAAGAACAAATGACAAAGCGTTTCGTGCAACAGGTAACGGAACCGGAAGAAACGAAAGAAACGATGGACCATTTGCTCGAACGCTATCCTGCAGGCAAAGTGAT
Source organism: Peribacillus sp. NPDC096447 (assembly GCF_044762725.1). Taxonomy (NCBI): domain Bacteria; kingdom Bacillati; phylum Bacillota; class Bacilli; order Caryophanales; family Bacillaceae; genus Peribacillus; species Peribacillus sp. NPDC096447. The sequence continues at coordinate 161,649 of NZ_JBIWEV010000004.1, read as the reverse complement.
TCAATTGACCTTTGTAGGCGATCATGCAGAAAGCCCTTTGATCACCAAGCTTGTACGTAACTTCGAGTTGGATGTCAATATCGTTCAAGGTAAGATATCCCAAACAAGAAGCGGTTCATATGGAACATTGTTTATCCATCTTGATGGCACAGAGGATGAAATGCTCCGCGCAATAGAATTCATTAAAGCACAGCAGGTAGGCGTGGAGGTGATTACTCATGCTTGAAGAATTATTGCCGAATGTTGATTGGGAAGACATTATTGAAGCTACGAGGGAAACGCTTTACATGACAAGCGTCTCTGTAGTGGCAACCTTTTTTATAGGCATAATATTAGGATTGATCCTGTTCCTGACAGGGAAGGGTAATATGTGGGAAAACCGGGCAGTCAACGGGATCATGAGTGCTGTCGTCAATATATTCCGTTCCATTCCATTTCTTATTTTAATCGTGCTGCTCATTCCTTTCACTAAAGCGCTTGTCGGTTCCATGATCGGAGAGAACGCTGCACTGCCGGCACTTATTATCGGTGCGGCCCCATTTTATGCGCGCATGGTTGAAATCGGCCTTCGTGAAATCGATAAAGGTGTAATTGAAGCCGCTAAATCGATGGGGGCAAAAACGAGCACGATCATTTGGAAGGTCCTTCTTCCAGAGTCGATGCCTGCCCTTATTTCCGGGATTACGGTAACATCGATTGCATTGGTTGGATATACCGCAATGGCCGGGGTCATCGGCGCAGGCGGGCTCGGTAATCTAGCCTATTTGGACGGTTATCAAAGAAATCAAAATGACGTTACGCTTGTAGCGACGATCGTTATTCTAATTATCGTCTTCATAATTCAAATTATTGGAGATGTGATTACATCTAAATTGGACAAAAGATAAAAGGAGATGAATAGGATGAAAAAGTTTTTAGGATTTGCATTAATTTTAGTGTTATCTATCGCTTTGGCCGCTTGTGGAAGTGAAAAGGATAAAAGTGGCAGTGATACAGAGAAAGAATCGAAGAAAATAGTTGTAGGGGCATCCAATGTTCCTCATGCTGAAATCCTTGAGGAAGCTAAGCCGCTTCTTAAAGAAAAAGGAATCGAATTGGAAATCGAAACGTTCCAGGACTATATTTTACCGAATAAGGCGTTGAATGATAAGGAATTGGATGCTAACTACTTTCAACACATTCCATATTTAGAGGGGCAAATTAAAGAAAATGGATATGACTTCGTTAATGCTGGCGGAATCCATATCGAGCCGATTGCTCTATATTCACAAAAATATAAAAGCATTGATAAACTTCCGGAAGGCGCAACAATTATTATGAGCAGCTCTGTTGCTGATCATGGACGCGCTTTATCCCTTTTGGAAAAGAATGGCCTGATCACTTTGAAAGAAGGCATCGATAAAACGACGGCTACGACTAAAGATATCGTTGAAAATAAGAAAAACCTTAAATTCGATGCTGATTATGAAGCGGCCCTGCTTCCTAAAATTTATGAGAGTGGCGAAGGCGATGCAGTCTTGATCAACTCCAACTATGCAATTGACGCCGGTTTGAATCCGCTTGAAGATTCGATTGCGATTGAAGATTCGGAATCACCATATGTGAATGTCATTGCCGTAAACAAAGGTGACGAAAATAAAGAAGCAATAAAAGCTCTTGTAGAAGTATTGCATTCTAAAGAAATTCAAGATTTCATTCTTGAAGAATACAAAGGTGCAGTTGTACCGGCGGATAAATAATTCAAGAATGGGCGACCTGATTTAATTCAGACCGCAGTTTGTAAACAAAAAGGTTTCGGAATAGTCTCATTCCGAAACTTTTTTGATTTTTATTGGATTTGAGGCAGTTAAAGCGATTTGTACTCACGATAGCCCTCTTTATTATGGGCAGAGATAACAATCTAAACGTTCATATTACATATAGTCATGATTGCGGAAGAATTCTTCTTTTGTAAGAGGACGTGTATAGGGTAAAGCTGGTGTTTTGTTGCATCTGCAGCAACAGCTTCAGGTTTTCCACTTTTCTTAATCACATGTTCAACCAGAGGCTCTAAGATACGACGACCATGCGTATTTCCGGGTGTTACTATCGTCCCCAACACAAATCCGTAACGGTCTGCTGACGCATAAATGAATAAGCAAGCTGGTTTGTTCGCAGCTTTTACATAATGCTTCGCTCATGATTTTTAGTTTGTCTACAGTTTTTTAGATTTTTGGGTTTTCAAAATTTGAACGTTACTTTCCACTTCAGGCACTCGCTTTCCGCGGGCGGTCCGGAAGCCTCCTCGGCGCTTTTGCGCCTGCGGGGTCTCCCTTGACTCGCTTTTCCCGCAGGAGTCTCATACCTTCCGTTCCAATCCACTAAGACTAAACAATCAGATAGAATCACTTTCACCTACAGTCTATATTCTTTTTCACTGCCGGTTAAGGTTTCCATGATAAAGTGCCTCACTTCTCTAAGTTCGGATAATTGATGATCCAGTTTGTTTCAGTCTGCGGCTTAATTTAATTCATTTCATGTTTAATCAGGAAAGGAAAGGGTATAGAGATAATGAAGGTAATAAAATGATACACAAATTTGAAAGGATGGTTCACTATCAATACTCTGGATTTAAATGTAACAAGCGAAATGGAAAAGGCGATGCAGTCTTCACATGGGATTGGCTACAGTGAATACAGTAGAAACTTAGACCTCCGCATCGAGGTTGAGAAAGAACGGGATAGGGAACATGTAAAGTGCAACAAAATGGTCCAGGACCTGCAACGCAAAATTCACGGCTAAGCATATAAAAGAGTTCTTTAAAAGATCGGTCTGTAGAGGTAAAATGGAAAGTGGTCCATAAAATAAGGATTTCCTTATTGGATAAACTTACATAATGCCTGGCAGTCCGATTTTTTTCTTTTTAAAGCGGAACGTTCATACCTTGCAATCGAATTCTTCGAACATATATTAATAAGGACGAAGATTTGCCGAATAATAAGATAATTTTAACAAAAGCTAAAATAAGTATGATTATGCAGAAAACAGGCTATATCTGTTAGTATTGTAAGAATGGGACAGGTTTTTAACATAGAAGAAGTGGAAACCCTATCTATTTAGTTGATTCCAAATTGGATTTGTTATAAAATTGGAATGAGAATAAAGTGAGAATGCTTTTACGTAAATTATAGTGATAGAAAGTAAACTTTACTTTCTGGTAATAAAATTGGAATTAGTTCACGGAGGTATTATTATGTCAGCTTCTACATTAACGGTTAAAGATCTTCACGTATCAATTGAAGGTAAAGAGATTTTAAAAGGGGTAAACCTTGAAGTTAAAGGTGGAGAAATCCATGCGATCATGGGACCAAATGGAACTGGTAAATCCACTTTATCATCAGCGATCATGGGTCACCCTAAATATGAAGTAACGAGCGGAAGCATCACATTCGATGGTGAAGATGTATTGGAAATGGAAGTCGACGAGCGCGCTCGTGTCGGTCTATTCCTAGCTATGCAATATCCAAGTGAAATCAGCGGTGTTACAAATGCTGACTTCTTACGTTCTTCCATTAACGCACGCCGTGAAGAAGGCGATGAAATTTCATTGATGAAATTCATCCGTCAAATGGATAAAAAAATGGAATTCCTTGAAATGGATGAAGATATGGCGCAACGCTATTTGAATGAAGGTTTCTCCGGCGGAGAGAAAAAACGCAACGAGATTCTTCAATTAATGATGATCCAACCTAAAATTGCAATCCTGGATGAGATTGATTCAGGTCTAGATATCGATGCACTTAAAGTCGTTTCAAAAGGAATCAACGAAATGCGCGGAGAAGACTTTGGATGCTTGATCATCACCCACTACCAACGTCTATTAAATTACATCACTCCTGATTTTGTACATGTAATGATGCAAGGACGTGTCGTAAAATCAGGCGGTCCTGAACTTGCTGCCCGCTTGGAAGCGGAAGGTTATGACTGGATTAAACAAGAATTGGGCATTGAAGACGAAACTGTTGGCGAAGAAGCGTAAGTAGGAGGATTTGCAATGACTACAGAAACGAAATTACCGTTTGAACAAGAGGATATAAGCTCCTATTCAACTAAAAATAATGATCCAGCTTGGCTATCCGAGCTTCGGATTCAAGCGTTTTCTGAATTAGAAAAGCTCCCGATGCCAAAGCCGGATAAAACGAAAATCGATAAATGGAATTTTACTTCTTTCCAGACCCATACGGTTGAGAGTGAAGCTTTTGCCTCTTTAGAGGAGCTTCCGGAAGAAATTAAATCCATCATTGAAGAAAATGAAAACTTATACATTCAACGTAATAATACGCCGGCACATATCAATCTGTCAGCAAATGTGAAAGAACAAGGCGTCATTTTTACGGATATTTTATCAGCGGCTCGTGACCATGCTGAGCTCGTGCAAAAATATTTCATGAAAGACGGCGTTAAAATAGATGAACATCGTTTAACGGCACTTCATGCTGCATTGGTTAATGGGGGAGCATTCCTTTATGTTCCGAAAAATGTAGAAATCAAAGAGCCGATTCAATCGGTATTCCTGTTGGATAATCCAGATACTACACTTTTCAACCATGTCTTGATCGTAGCGGAAGATAATAGCTCTGTCACATATGTAGAGAACTACTTCTCAACCGTTGAGTCTAACGAAGGGGTTGCCAACATCGTAACGGAAGTATTTGCTAATGCGAATGCCAAAGTCGAATACGGTGCGGTCGATACTCTTTCAAAAGGCTTCACGACATATGTTAACCGCCGTGGAGTGGCAGGACGTGACGCTCGTATTGAGTGGGCGCTTGGCCTGATGAACGATGGAAATACGATTTCAGATAATACAACATATCTAATGGGCGATGGCTCTCACGGTGATACAAAAACCGTTGTAGTCGGACGCGGGGAACAAAAGCAGAACTTCACGACTGCCATCATTCATTATGGCAAACGCTCTGAGGGCTATATCCTTAAGCACGGTGTCATGAAAGACGCCGCATCCTCCATTTTTAATGGAATTGGGAAAATAGAGTATGGTGCTACAAAAGCCAATGCCGAACAAGAGTCACGCGTATTGATGTTAAGTGAAAAAGCACGCGGAGACGCCAATCCGATCCTCTTGATCGATGAAGATGATGTAACGGCTGGTCATGCTGCTTCCGTCGGCCGTGTCGACCCGCTTCAACTGTATTATTTAATGAGCCGTGGTATTACAAAGAAAGAAGCAGAAAGACTTGTCATTCACGGATTCTTGGCCCCTGTTGTTAACCAGCTTCCAATTGAGGGAGTTAAAAAACAATTAGTAGCGGTCATTGAAAGGAAAGTACAGTAATGAACCCATACGAAATTCGTAAGCTTTTTCCAATATTAGATCAAGAAGTCAATGGTCAGCCATTAGTTTATTTAGATAGTGCTGCAACCTCTCAAAAACCGGCTGCAGTGATTGAAGCGATTGAGCAATATTACCGCGGATACAACTCGAATGTTCACCGCGGAGTGCATACACTAGGAACAAAAGCTACGGATGCGTATGAAGGTGCACGTGAAAAGGTACGTAAATTCATTAATGCTTCTTCTACAGAAGAAATCATCTTTACAAGAGGCACAACGACTGCTTTGAATACTGTAGCAAGAAGTTACGGTGGTGCAAATATTAAAGAGGGTGACGAAATCGTCATCTCTTACATGGAGCATCACAGTAATATCATTCCGTGGCAGCAGCTTGCCAAAGAAAAAGGCGCTGTATTGAAGTATATTCCGCTTCAAGAGGATGGTACGATTTCCCTTGACGATGTGAGGGCTACAATTACTGAAGCAACGAAAATCGTTTCCATCATGCAGGTTTCGAATGTACTTGGCGTTATCAATCCTGTGAAGGAGATCGCAAAAATTGCCCATGATCATAATGCTGTTATGGTAGTCGACGGGGCACAAAGCACGCCGCATCTAAAAGTGGATGTCCGTGATTTGGATTGTGATTTCTTTGCCTTCTCAGGTCATAAAATGGTCGGTCCAACAGGTATCGGCGTATTATATGGCAAGAAAGACCTTCTTGAAAAAATGGAACCGATAGAATTCGGCGGAGAGATGATTGATTTTGTAGGTTTGTATGAGTCTACATGGAAAGAACTCCCGTGGAAATTCGAAGGCGGTACCCCAATCATTGCCGGGGCCATCGGCATGGGGGCTGCAATTGATTTCTTGGAAGAAATCGGTTTGGATAATATTGAACGGCATGAACATAAGCTCGCCGCATATGCAATGGAGAAAATGTCAGCAGTTGAAGGGCTGACCATATACGGTCCTAAAGATGCAGAAAAGCGTGCAGGTGTAATTACCTTTAATATTAATGACGTACATCCACATGATGTCGCTACCGTTCTTGATGCAGATGGAATTGCTGTCCGTGCCGGTCATCATTGCGCACAGCCATTAATGAAATGGCTTGACGTATCAGCGACAGCAAGAGCAAGTTTCTATCTATATAACACGGAAGAAGATATTGATAAGCTTGTGTCCGGGCTTGTTAAAACGAAGGAGTATTTCAGTAATGTCTTTTGATAACCTAGATACACTTTACCGTCAAGTCATTATGGATCACTATAAGAAACCGCGTAATAAGGGCATGCTAGAAGATGGAAGCATGACAATCGATATGAATAACCCAACTTGCGGCGATCGGATTCGTTTAACGATGAAAATCGAAGATGGCAAGGTCAGCGATGTTAAATTCGATGGTGATGGTTGTTCGATATCCATGAGTTCAGCTTCCATGATGACTCAAGCCATTAAGGGCAAAGACGTTGATACTGCTCTAGCGATGTCCGAGACTTTTTCCTTAATGATTCAGGGAAAAGAATACGACGATGAGATGGACCTTGGGGATATCGAAGCCCTTCAAGGCGTTTCCAAATTCCCAGCACGAATCAAGTGTGCTACCCTGGCTTGGAAAGCCATGGAAAAGGGATTGAAGGAATAATTAAATTAAAATGAGCTGTTGTAATTCAGCCATTTGAAATGGAGGAATACGAGCTATGGCAAAGAAAATGCCTGATATCGGCGATTATAAATATGGCTTTGCGGATAAAGATGTTTCCATCTTCCGTTCAAAGCGTGGTCTGACAAAAGAAATCGTGGAAGAAATTTCTCGAATGAAGGATGAACCGCAATGGATGCTTGATTTCCGTTTGAAATCATTGGAGCATTTTTACAACATGCCAATGCCTCAATGGGGCGGCGACATGCAGAGCCTTAACTTTGATGAAATCACATACTATGTTAAGCCATCAGAGAAATCAGAGAAGTCTTGGGATGAGGTTCCTGATGAAATCAAACAGACTTTTGATAAATTGGGAATTCCTGAAGCTGAACAAAAATACCTTGCTGGCGTATCTGCTCAATATGAATCAGAAGTGGTTTACCATAGCATGAAAGAAGAGTTGGAAGATTTGGGTATCGTGTTTAAAGATACGGACTCAGCACTTCGTGAAAATGAAGATATCTTCCGTGAGCACTTTGGAAAAACGATTCCGCCAACTGACAATAAATTTTCAGCATTGAACTCGGCAGTTTGGTCAGGTGGATCTTTCATCTATGTACCAAAAGGTGTTAAAGTGGATACTCCGCTTCAAGCTTATTTCCGGATCAACTCTGAAAACATGGGGCAATTCGAACGTACGCTAATCATTGTTGATGAAGGCGCATCCGTTCACTATGTGGAAGGTTGTACAGCTCCTGTTTATACAACTAACTCCCTTCATAGTGCCGTTGTCGAAATCGTCATCAAGAAAGATGCTTACTGCCGTTACACGACGATTCAAAACTGGGCAAACAACGTGTTTAACCTTGTTACGAAACGTGCGGTTTGTGACGCTAACGCAACAATGGAATGGATTGATGGTAACATCGGTTCCAAATTGACGATGAAATATCCAGCTGTCATCTTAAAAGGTGAAGGTGCTCGCGGTATGACATTATCAATTGCCATTGCCGGTAAAGGCCAACACCAAGATGCTGGTGCAAAAATGATTCACCTAGCGCCAAATACATCTTCAACGATTGTATCAAAATCAATTTCTAAACAGGGCGGTAAAGTAACATACCGTGGTATCGTTCATTTCGGACGTAAAGCGGATGGAGCTCGTTCCAACATTGAATGTGATACTTTAATCATGGATAATCAGTCTACATCCGATACAATCCCTTACAATGAAATCTTGAATGATAACATTTCCCTTGAACACGAAGCGAAGGTTTCCAAAGTATCAGAAGAACAATTGTTCTACTTGATGAGCCGCGGAATTTCTGAGCAAGAAGCAACGGAAATGATCGTAATGGGCTTCATCGAACCATTTACAAAAGAACTTCCAATGGAATATGCGGTTGAAATGAACCGTTTGATCAAGTTCGAAATGGAAGGCTCCATCGGATAATGACCGACTGGCCTGCCTGTTAAGGCGATTTAGAATACCCATTCATACAAAAGCCTGCCGGGTCTGACTGGCAGGCTTTTTGTTTTGATATTCGATACCGTTATACCAAAGATTAGATATGGCTCAATAAGGGTAAAAATAACAATAGAAGTCATGAAATGGGGCCTGTCCCGAAGGAGTGATGATGCAGATGATTTACGTTGGTGTGACCGGTTGGGGAGATCATGATAGTTTGTATCATGGCGGTGTGTCCCAACGTGATAAACTTAAAGAGTACGGGGCTCATTTTCCCATTGTGGAGGTGGATGCCTCCTTTTATGCAGTCCAGCCAAAGAGGAACAGTGAAAAGTGGGTATCCGAGACGCCGGCATCATTCCAGTTTGTCGTTAAAGCTTATCAAGGGATGACAGGACATCAGCGTGGGGAAATCCCATTTGAAAGTAAGAAGGAAATGTTCAAGGCATTTTGCGACTCTCTGGAAGCTTATCAGAAGTCCGGAAAGCTCGCTATGGCCTTATTTCAGTTTCCGCCATGGTTTGATTGTAAACGTGAAAATGTGAATTACCTGCGATGGTGCAAAGCAGAAATGGGCGATATTCCAGCGGCCATAGAATTTCGGAATCAAAGCTGGTACAGATCTAACGTAGTCCAGCAAACTTTGGATTTTATCGAAAAGGAAGGCTGGATCCATACTGTATGCGATGAGCCGCAGGCTGGAGAGGGATCCATTCCAGTCGTTCTGCAGGCCACCGATAAAGATAAAACCCTGATACGCTTTCATGGCCGTAACCTGCATGGTTGGCAAAGGCCTTCTTCGGGTGATAATTGGCGTGAGGTCAGGTACTTATATCGATATAATCAGCAGGAATTGACTGAATGGGTGGAGAAAATCAGGATATTGGAAAAGGAATCCAAGGATATATATGTCCTGTTCAATAATAATTCAGGCGGAGATGCCGCTGATAATGCCAAACAAATGATTGAGTTGCTTGGTATAGAATATGAAGGACTGGCTCCTAAGCAGCTTGGTTTGTTTTAAGAGGATATATATAATTAAATAAAGAGATATTGTGACAACTAGTAGAGGTTATATCCTCACAAACAGGTAAAGGCGGATTTCTACATGGTATGGTTAGTATTAGTGGGTATTGGATTATTTGCGGGAGCAATCGGAGCTCTTGTCGGTCTTGGCGGCGGCATCATCATTGTGCCTTCTCTTTTATATTTGGGTACATCTACAAATATTATCGATGAGCTGACTCCTCAGGTCGCTGTAGGTGTTTCAACCGTTATCATGATTTTTACCGGCTTATCTTCCACTTTATCTTATTTAAAACATAAAGTGGTGGATTATAAGGCCGGCTTAATCTTTTTTATTGGCAGTGCGCCTGGTGGAATAATAGGGGCATATGTGAATAAAAACCTTAACGCCGATGCTTTTTCATTGTACTTTGGTATTTTCATGGTTTTCATGGCCATTGTGTTATTAGTGAAAAATCGTTTGAAGCCAATGCTTTTCAAGCCTGGAAAAGGGAAAATAGTGAAAACGTATGAAACTGAAAATGGACATTCATTTTCTTATGGTTATCACCCTGTGTTAGCTGTATTGATTTCCTTTGTCGTGGGATTCAGCTCCGGATTATTTGGAATTGGCGGTGGGGCCTTAATGGTTCCCGTCATGATGCTTCTTTTCTTCTTCCCTCCGCATATGGCTGTAGCGACTTCGATGTTCATGGTATTTTTATCATCCATCACTAATTCGATTACCCATATTTCCCTTGGAAATGTTAATTGGCCATATGCTTTTGCCCTGATTCCGGGTGCATGGTTCGGTGCTAAATTGGGTGCATTCATCAATACGCGCCTAAAGAGTGCGTCGCTGGAAAATATGTTGAAAATAGTGCTGATAATCATTGGTTTACGTCTTATATACCAAGGTATTACAGGATAAACGAGGAGGAGAAATGATGTCAGAAATCATTCATTTATATCACACCAATGATCTCCATAGTCATTTTGAGAATTGGCCTCGTATTGATAAGTTTCTTAAAGAAAGAAGACAACTTCATCAAGAAACGGGAGAAGAAGCGATCATACTGGATATAGGCGATCATGTGGACCGCTGGCATCCATATACAGAAGGTACGTTGGGTAAAGGCAATATTGAATTGCTGAATGAAGCGGGCTACCAATATGTGACCATCGGCAATAATGAAGGGATCACTTTACCTCATGATGCGTTAGACTCCTTATATGATCATGCAAGGTTCAAGGTCTTGGCAGCCAATATTTATTACGGTGATAATGAAAGGCCGGAATGGGCGCTGCCATATTGGATACATACAACGGTAAAGGGCACCAAGATCGCCATGATAGGTTTGACAGCCTTTTTTCAAAAGTTTTACTCTGCGATGGGCTGGGAAATAACAGAACCATTCGTGGAGCTAAAGGCACAGCTTGAAAGGGTCAAAACAGAGGCGGATATAATCATCATCCTTTCCCACCTGGGCATCCATGATGATGAGAGGATGGCAGAGGACTTTCCGGAGATTGACATCATACTTGGCGCGCATACCCACCACATCCTACACCAGGGGAAATTAATCAATGACACACTCCTTTGCGGTGCAGGGAAATATGGCTTCTTTGTTGGACAGGTGGAAATGACCGTCAATCAGGAAAGGAAAATTAGTCAGAAGCGTGCCATTCTTTATGATACCAATGACTTTTTGGAATTGGAGAATGAACGGTCATGGATTGAAGAGATATACCAGGCCGGAGGGGAAACGCTAAAACAGGTTGCAGTGGACTTACCAAAAGCACTGGATAATGATTGGTTCAAAGTAAGTCCTTTGACGGAAATCCTAGGGGAGGCCCTAAGGGAGTGGAGTCAGGCGGATTGTTCCTTTTTGAATGCAGGCCTCCTGCTTGAAGGGCTGCCGGACGGTCCTGTCACAAAAGGGGATATTCACAGAATCTGTCCACATCCCATCAACCCTTGCGTCGTTGAAGTTAATGGGAATGAATTAAAAGAAATCTTAATGCAATCGAGAAATGCGGAATGGCCACATATTCAGGTGAAAGGTTTCGGTTTCCGCGGAAAAATCATGGGAGTCATGCATTATGATCAAATTGAATTTAACGAAATGGAGAATGGTGTCGTAAAAGGGATTCTTATAAAAGGAGAGAAACTGCAGGCGGATAAGTCCTATAAACTGGCCATACCTGATATGTTTACGTTTGGGCACTTCTTTCCAAGTATCCAGCGCTCCAATCGCAAGAAATACCTGCTGCCGGAATTCTTACGGGATATCCTTTTATGGAAGCTGAAAAAAATATACACAAACGCCTAACGCTAAATCACGGTTTCGCCCTTTTTTTCATAAAGTATGGGGAAGAAAGGGGCGAAACCAATTGATTAACATGATACCAATAATTCTTGATAATCATACATTCCTAGCCATTTCTGTCCGACTTCCAAAAACGAATTTACTTGCTGTCGCGTCCGAAAAAGGGTATATAATGTGCGGTGCGTTAGATGTTGGACTGCTGAATGATAAATTGAAAGATCGTAAAATCCTTGCAGGGAGGGCTATAGGAGTTAAATCGATTGAAGAGTTATTGGAAGCGCCGCTTGAATCGGTTACCTGGGAGGCTGTGGAAAAGGGCATTCATCCAGGAATGATTGGTAAAGAGGCATTAATCAAAATGATTTGAAAAGGTGGGCTTTCTTTTTTTCAGAAGGGGGCCTTATTTTTTTTATATGAAAATGCTGATATTTTTTCAATATATATATTCAAACAGATTCATTTATCATAATTTTTTCCGATAATCTTTATAAAGGAAAGAAACCGTTTGATTTACAAATATTGAATGGGGAGATGGGGTACAAGTATGAGGCTAGCTATTACAAAGTCCCTAAGCCCTGGAGCAAAGCTCGGTAAAAACATCTATAATGAGCGGGGCCATGCCCTATTGTGCGAGGGTCTTACATTAACGCAGAAAATGATCAATCGACTGGTGTCCCTTAATATACCCTTTGTTTACATTCAAGATTCCAGGACGGATGACATCATTCCAATGCCCCCAGTGTCCGGGAAACTTAGAAGAGAAGCCATTAATACGATTGAAACCACTTTCCTGGACATGAAGAACAAAATGAACCTTGATGGATCATTCACGATAGAGCAGGCTAACGTCAAGTTCACTCAAATAGTCCGGAACATCATGGACGAGCTGAAAAGGAATAAAGAGTTAATGACTTTATTGGCCGACGTTTATACATACGATGACTATATCTTTACTCATTCCTTCAATGTGACCTTATATACCCTGGCGATCGGGATGGAATTGAATATCAATAATAAGAATCTCGAAATTCTTGGGTTGGGGGCGATTTTACATGATGTCGGCAAAATGCTCGTTCCTTTGGAAATCCTCCGTAAACCCGGCAAACTGACGGAAAAGGAGTTTGAACAAATCCAAAAACATGCCGATTACGGATTTCATCTAATCAAAAATGTCCAAACCGTTTCACTTTTAGTTGCGAATTGTGCCTATCAGCATCATGAAAGGTTAGATGGATCTGGATATCCCCGTGGGATAAAGGGGGATGAAATCCATTATTTCGGCAAGATCATTGCCGTTGCCGATGTGTTTGATGCCGTTACTTCCAATCGGGTTTACCGTAAAGCCATGCTGCCTCATCAGGGGTTGGAAGTCCTTTATGCCGGAGTCGGGAAAAAGTTCGACAATACGATCATCGAGGCTTTCCGCAGGGGGGTTGCCATTTATCCTAATGGTCTATCAGTAGAATTGAATGATGGAAGGAAAGGAGTAGTATCCGCTCAAAATGAGGGGATTGGAGACCGCCCCATGATAAGGATACTAGAAGAAGGCGGGGAGCAGATAAAAGAGCCCTATGAAGTGGACTTAAATAAAAACCTGCATTTGCTTATCATGAAATGTCTGAATATACAAGAACCAGCCTAACCCCAAGGATAAGCTGGTATTGTCATTCCTTGTTTTCCTTCATGATCGCAGGTGCCACCGAACCGTTTCCGTTACTAAAATAACTTGGAACATCACCTTCGATAAGCAGGCTTCCGACTGTCACTTCCTGACTCACCTTGGTCTCCTTTGTGAAAGAGGGGATGACGATTTGAATATTGACATCAAAATCCACAATCAATTCATAATAAACATTATTGATGCCTGCGTTTGTCAGTTTTGTCCTCAAATCCGATTCAACATTCCCGATGACCGACATTTTCACTGGGATTTCTGGTCCGTAATTGGAAAGGAGGTTATTCCCGGTTACAACACCAAATGGTATATAATAGACAACACTTTTATATTGTTCATCATTTATTTTGGCTGAACCTGTTTTAAAAGGGTTTCCCTGTTTGATGCCAAGTTTCTTTTGAATGTCCTTCGTTATGTTAGCCCGCAATTCACTGTATATGACCGGATTGAAGCTATAGGAGGAACTGGAGTCCTTACCACCTTTATTGTTGGTGATGATTTTGTTCATATCAACCTTGGCTATATTCTCATCAACCGATTCATGAATCGTTTCCGTTGCAATCCGTTTGATTTCATATTCGGCTACACTCATGATCACGGGTTCGATTGATTTGTCCACGTACCAAAGAGTCATGATGCTTGATATGATGAACAGGATAAATGAATAGAGAAATACTTTTCGGGTGGGAAGAGGCCCCTTTTTTCGGAATTTCTTCGGTCGAAATCTTTTTCGGAACACGCTTTAGCCCCCTTTACTAATACCTATGCATCAAGTTCAGGGGTTTATGTTGAAATCAAAAAAAAGCAGCGTAAAATTCACGCCGCTCACTTTCGTTTTTTAGCTAAATCTTTCCTTTCCCACAATCTTAAATAGGGGTAAGGGTCAAAGCTCCATTCTGTGATTCCATTGTCTTTGTACATCCCGTAATGAAGATGCGGAGGGAATTTTCCCGAAGTTCCCGGAGGACCGTAACCTGTACTGCCGACACCTCCGATGACTTGTCCGGGCTCGACGATTTGTCCGACTTTCAACCCTTTGGCAAAGCCGCTTAAATGGGCAAAGTAATGATAGGTATTATTTAAATCCCGTATCCCTATCCTCCAACCGCCGAATTTATTCCAGCCTTTCATCTCGATGATTCCATAGCTGGTGGAACGAACGGGAAGGCTATAATCGGCAAAAATATCGGTGCCCTCATGGATTCTCCTTCCTCCCCATCCACGAGCGCTTCCCCATGTATTCAAGTACGTATAATGAGTCCGTACTGGAACGGGGAAGGCCTTTTCATGTAAATCCAGCCGGCCATATTTCTTATAAATCTCGGCATTGCCGATAATGATGCTGACTGCTTTATCTCGTTTATAATAATCCCACAAGCCGATCCGGATATTATCTTCATCTGCACCATAAGATTGGAGATGCTTCGAAAAAGCATACAATCGATCGGTATCATTATTGATATCAGCTTTGCCATCACCATTGCCATCCTGGCCCAATCCATCAAAAAATGTGATCGTGAGCGGGTTCACGTCATTTAAGTCAGGATTCAGGGCCCCGCTCCACTTTGAAGGCTCGATGTGGATGCCTATTAAACCCTTTGCCGGCTCTAAGTCCCTTCGTGCAGCCCTGAGGCTGTGCTCATATTGATCAGCTCCAGCAAGGTAATACCACGGGATTTGGAGAGTAGCCTCCATATTTTTATATAGCTCCATTCTCCCGGGATAAACATCTGGGGTATCGGCAGCATCAGCCACTTGGCCTGGTGCATTCAAAATTAACAAACAAGTTATGGTAAGAAGGAATAATTTTTTCAACGGGGCAGGCTCCTTTCATGACATTCTCCGTAATTAAAATACATCAGTCCATCCATCTTTTATAGTTTTGCTGATTTAGCTATAAACATGAAAAATAAATAATGGGAAACCAACTATAACTTGTATTAATGCTTTTTTATTGTTAAAGTAGGGTGTGTTAATTTCTATAGAATGGAGTGGCATTTTCATGTCTTCTACAAATAAAGAAATTCTTCGTAAACCAGATTGGTTGAAAATAAAGCTTAATACTAACGAAAATTACCTCGGTTTAAAAAATATGATGCGCGAGAAAAATCTTCATACAGTCTGTGAAGAGGCAAAATGTCCGAATATTCACGAATGCTGGGCAGTGAGAAGAACGGCTACTTTCATGATCTTAGGTGAAATCTGTACAAGGGCATGCCGTTTTTGTGCTGTTACAACCGGACGTCCGAATGAATTGGACTGGGCTGAACCTGAGCGTGTTGCCGATTCCGTTGTTTTGATGAATTTAAAGCATGTCGTCATTACAGCAGTTGCCCGTGATGATTTAAAGGATGGAGGCGCTGAAGTTTTCGCTGAAACAGTCCGTGCCATCCGTCGCAAAAATCCATTTACTTCTATTGAAGTATTACCGTCTGATATGGGTGGGGTGTTTGAAAATATCAAGACTTTGATGGATGCTAAACCAGATATCCTTAACCATAATATAGAGACTGTCAGAAGTTTATCCGACCGTGTACGGGCTCAGGCCAAGTACGAACGTTCTTTGGAGCTTTTAAGAAGAGCCAAGGAACTGTATCCGGAAATCCCGACAAAATCGAGTTTAATGGTAGGTCTGGGTGAAACGCGGGAGGAAATCCTCGAGACCATGGATGACCTAAGGGCTAATAATGTCGATATCATGACGATCGGCCAGTATTTACAGCCGACTAAAAAGCATTTAAAGGTGCTGAAATACTACACGCCTGAGGAATTTGCCGAACTGAAAGAACGTGCATTGGAAAAAGGCTTCAGCCATTGTGAATCCGGTCCGCTTGTCCGTTCATCCTACCATGCGGATGAACAGGTTAATGCTGCGGCTAAACATAAGCAAAACAAAGGTGAAGAATTATTGAAATAGAGTGAAATAAAGGACCGAAAAAAATTCGGTCCTTTTTTATTCAACGGTTATCCATTTTTTGATGGATGTTATCATGATGATCTCTTTTATCGTTAACCATTTCTCCATTTTCATTTTCCGCGTCACTCATTTTGTATCCTTGAGGCGATTTCAGCATTCTTTTGATCGTTTGTTCGATCGTATAGTCAATCCCTTTGCTGCCGGATTTCACTGTAGCGAAATTCTCGACATCTTGGGCAAGGTTTTGATAATCATCACTGACGTAGACATGATAGTAGCGAGGCACGACGGACATGGCGGTACGTTTAACTTGGTCTGCGGTTTCCGTCCGATCCTTGGCATTGGTATCATATACGACAAGCACTTCCTCATCAGTAACGAGTGTAGCGGCATCATTGACATTTGGAATCTGAACACTCAGTTTAGAAATGACATCAGACAGTTGTTCACGGTCAATGGAAGCAGCTTTGTTGGAAATGTTACGGCCATCAATGGTTGCACTATTGGTGCGGGTAAAACCGAAGTCATCACTTTTGTTGTCATTATTACGATAATCCTCATCATAATATTGAGTTGGATTATTTACGTTTGTTGGGTTGCCTGCATTGTTTTTTGCACCGAGCCCCTGATCATCTTCATTATCAGCACAACCGGTTAGTGCAATAATCGAGCTTAAACCTATCGTTATTATCGTTTTTTTCATCAATAACACCCCCGTAACTTTAGGATGAACATATTTCTCTATTTTTCGCTTAGTAATTGATGGGGAATCAGTTATAATTTAAAGAAGAAATGTATTTATGAGAGGTGAAAACAATGATTACCATCAATAACATGACCTACGAAATAATTGAGGATGAAAGGGAAGGCTATAACGAAGAAGCGTTCAAAGCCAGATACAGTGAGATTTTAACGAAGTATGATTATATAGTAGGGGATTGGGGTTACGGGCAATTGAGGCTGCGTGGATTTTTTGATGATTCCAATCAGAAAGCGACCTTCGATACGAAAATAAGCACGCTTAGTGAATATTTATATGAATACTGCAATTTCGGCTGTCCTTATTTCGTCGTGAAGAAAGTAAAGAAATAAAAAGGCCAGAATTCACTCTGGCCTTCCATGTTAAGAGTTACCATATCCTTTATATGGAGGCTGTTCATCTTTTTCTTGATCATCATGTGTCGGATGAGCACCAGGATATTGTCGAGGTAAGCCTTCGTGCAACGATTTATTTTCATAATTGAAGGCACTTTGATATCGTTGCCCTTCCTGCCACGGTGTGTTTTTATTCTGGACTGGTGCATCTTTTGCAATGGGTGATCCAAAAGGTCCTTCGGGAAATTCTTCAGGAATTAAATAATCCCTCTGTTTTTCGACATTGGAAAAATCGTGGTATTCTTCTTTGTCCAAGATAATCCCCCCTCATGTAATCGATCTTACATTCAGTAGGTTTTCCCGTTTAAGATAAAAAACTTCAGCACTCAGACGATTTCCATTAAAAAGTGACGTAGTTCCTCGGCTTCCGCTTCTGACAACTGAAAGGCATGCTCAAGATAGCCTTCCTCTTCTAAATCATCAGGCCCAATAATCGCGAAACGGTTACTCTGCATATTCAAAACAAGCTTCTTTCCATAAAATCGATCGGTAGTCGTAATGGCCAGATCGAATCTCGATTCCTCTCCCATGAAGCTTATGAACCGGGTTTTTGAATCAACGACGTCATTGTATAAATAAAAACGATCTTCCATAGTCTCATTCCCTTCTTATCTTCACATTTGTAGTTCCATCATAACAAAGTGACTTCAATAGGGGAACAGACATTTTTCTGGGCTGCCGGCTGGAGAAATTAATCCCTCCTCATGATGCTTCATGAACCTCCAGCAATCATTGCGTTCATCGATTAAATGAAAATGGTTAAGAATATAAATGGGATCATGAATTGGTATTCTTGGAGTGGACGTCGGAAAATGCCCCCCTGTAGAAAAGGCAATGTGTAAGTCAGCGCTCCTGTTAGTAATTGGATGGTGCAATGGTTCTGGTTGAAGGAATTGAGAGTATGGGAGAAGCTATGGTATTATCAATGAATAAGGTTGGTTAGGCACAGGGTTTTACCTATGCCGATCATTCAACCAATGATTCCCTATATCATCTTAGATCAGAAAGGATCTGGAAATAATGTACTTTGTAGACCGCCAAAAAATTGAACAAATATTAGGTTTTCTTGAAAAGCAGCTTGGACTTTTTGAAGGGCATGATAATTGGGATGGAGACCTTTCGGAACTTATCGCAGAAAGGCTGATACAAACTTCCATCGATTCCGTGTTGGATGTAGGAAATGCGGTAATTGATGGTTTCATTATGCGTGATCCAGGAAGTTATGAAGATATTATCGATATCCTTCAAGATGAAAAAGTGATTTCAGAAGAAAAAGCGATACAATTCAAAAAGGTTTTGCCATTAAGGAAAATGCTGGTTCAAGACTTCATTGAAGTGAATCACAAAGAACTGCATGCCGTATTTTCGGAAAATATCGGGGCATTCAAGCAATTCCCTGATTTGGTGAGGAACTATTTAACAAATGAATTGGGACCTGTATCAGCTTTTAAAAACTAGCAGCGTTAGGAAGGCGAATTCAAATGAAGTCGTATAAAGGATATTTAATTGACTTAGATGGCACCATGTATCGCGGAACTGAACAAATTGCGGAAGCGGCAGGGTTTATTAATGACCTAAGGAAAAGGGATATCCCTTATTTATTCGTCACCAATAATTCATCCCGGACTCCGGCACAAGTAGCGGATAAGTTAAGAAGCATCGGCATCTCAACAGCGGATGAACAGGTTTTCACGACAAGCATGGCCACTGCCAATTACATAGCCGAACAAAAGAAGGATGCATCGGTCTATGTGGTGGGTGAAGAAGGCATCATCGAGGCTCTTAAGGAAAAAGGAATGAAGCTTGTCGAAGAGCATCCAGATTTTCTGGTAATGGGAATTGACCGCGGCATCAATTATGAAAAGTTGTCAAAAGCCTGTCTTGCTGTTAGAAATGGTGCTGTTTTCATTTCGACCAATGGTGATATTGCCATTCCTACTGAGCAAGGCCTTTTGCCTGGGAATGGTTCCTTGACCTCCGTTGTTTCCGTTTCGACTCAGGTACAGCCGATTTTCATTGGAAAACCTGAATCCGTCATAGTGGAGCAAGCACTAAGAGTATTAGGGGTACCTAAAGAAGAGACAATCATGGTTGGCGATAACTATGATACGGATATCCTTGCCGGCATTAATGCAGGGATCGATACACTGCTTGTACATACTGGCGTGACGACAAAAGAACGCCTGAAGCAATATAAGGAGCAGCCTACGCATGTGGTGGACACACTCGACTTATGGCGCTTCGAATGAAAAAAAACAGGCCTGCGATTGCAGTCCTGTTTTTTTCATGTCGTTTTATTCTGCATTTTCGGTTCTATGGGCAAGCCGGCTTGAAGCGGCAGCTGCAATCGCCCCAACGATATCATCTAAAAAGGTGTTCACCTTACCTGTGCTTTTATCGTTTAGATATTTTAAGATCCCCGGCTTTTGTTTATCGATGAAACCATAATTGGTAAAGCCGATTGATCCATATACATTCACAATTGAAAAAGCCAATATTTCATCGACCCCATATAGGCCTTCATCTATTTCAATTATGCTCAGCAGAGGCTCCTCGAGCAGTTTTTTCTCAGCTAGAATATCCAACTGAATGCCGGTAAGGATGGCATTTTGGACCTCGCGTTTTGAAAGGACCCGTTCGACATTGTGAAGGCAATCGGACATTTGGAGATTTTCATGGTAGCCGGATTGTAAATACATGACAAGCTCAGCGATATCCTCCAATTTCACTCCTCGTTCAATTAGCCATCTTCGAGCCGTTTTTTCAGACATTGATTGTTCAATATTAGCCATGTCATCACCCATTTCTCTATATTTTAAAGGGATAGTTCTAATGCAGGTAGTTTGATTTGATTAAAATGAAAACCCATGAAGGGTGTTTTGATCCGAATTTCTAATAAGGTTTCGATAATCATTCAGAAAACGGGTTATTCCACATATATATAAGTATATGATGTCCAATATTTCTATTATATCCATTTGATGAAGGGGGCCATTCCATGATAGAAGAAATCATTTTTAATAATTATGGCATACAGGTGGAGCTTGAAGAAGCCAATAGCAGGTTTCCAAGCTTCCGTTCAGGAAATATGGTTTACAGCATCGTTCCCATTGAAAATATGGAGCAGGAGGAATTAGTGGAACGGTATAAAATGTCTCAACATCTGATTTCACAAGGAGATCGTCACGTATCCGCCTTTGTCCTTGCCAATCATGGAAGTTATGTTTCGGAAGCGGATGAACAATTATTCATTCTTCTTGCCAATCAGGCATTGGAAGGTCCGAAAAATTTCAATCCAGGAAGACGTCTGGCAAGATTTCATCAGCGTGGGAGAAATATTAATGAAACGATTCGAACATGTTCAAGGATAGGTAAATGGAAAGAACTCTGGGAACAAAGGATCGATCAGTTAGAAAAGATTTGGCGGGATAAGCTCAACGCCCATCCTGATAACCAGTTTGAAAAATTATTTATAGAAACCTTTCCCTATTATATGGTCCTAGGTGAAAATGCGATTCAATATTTAGTCGACACGGAAATTGATGATACCCCGCAAATTGTCGATAGTGGAACGGTATGTTATGAACGTTTTTTACATGATACCTGGAAAAGCAATAAGTGGATGAAAAATCCGTTCGATTGGGTATTCGACCACGGAACCAGGGATGTCGCGGAATGGGTGAGGGAACACTATTTTCAAAATGTGCATACCCATCAACGGGGCATTAGCCATTTCTTTCACGAATATCAATCCATAGAACCATTCTCCAGCTTTTCAGCCCGGTTGTTATATTCGAGGATGCTGTTTCCCATTCATTATTTTGAAACGGTGGAAGAGTATTTTTCAAAAACGACTGAATCAAGGTCGAATGAGTTGGAGGATAAAATATCTTCAATCACGAAATCCTCCCAACAATATGAGTCCTTCCTCAAACATTTTTATGAATTGGCGGAGGTCCCGGCCAAGCAATATGATTTGCCTAAAATTGACTGGATTTAGATAAAATCGGGAAAGAAATATGATTCATCCTTACTTACTATGTTATGATGATAACAAGATTTTTTAGAATAATTAGATATTTAATCGCTACGGAGGGATGGGACCATGAAAAGATTGATGTTGGCCGCCCTTTTAGCCCTTTTAATCATCCAAACGACAAATCTTGCGAAAGCTGAAACGAAAACAAGTTGCGAAGCAAATCAATTCAAGATTGTCATGAAGTCTGCTGCGGATGTGAAGGAAAAGGCGTCGGCTGCAAGCAAAACATTAATAACTTATAAGAAAAACAAAGAATTATCGGCAAGTGGAAGAACTGGAAACTGGTATAAGGTCTGTCACTCGAAAAAGACAGCCTATATCAATATGGCAGATGCTAAAGAGGTTTTCGGTACCAGTGAAAAAGCCCTTCTAAAGAAATTCGATAGTAGAAAAGGCGTTAACCAAGTTGTATCGGTGACAGGAAAAGCGATGAGTGATACAAAGGTCACGATCCAAACGTATGAAAAGAAACAAGGGGAATGGCGCCGGGCATTGAAGAAGATGGAGGGTGTCATTGGAAAGAACGGCTTCACGAAGAGCAAAAAAGAGGGTGATGGAAAATCCCCGGTTGGAATTTATTCATTCGGTACGGCCTTTGGAAGTGGAACGAAGCCAGCCGGAATGAAAACGAGTTATAAGAAAACGACCAAATATGACTACTGGATTGATGATCAGACATCCAAGGATTATAACAAGTGGAAAACCTATAAAGGAAATCCTGCAGTTAAATGGAAGTCCTTCGAAAGGATGAATCATGAACTCTATAAGTATGGCGCGGTCATCAATTATAATACGAATCCCATCATAAAAGGAAAAGGCAGTGCAATCTTTCTTCATGTATGGAGAGGAGATACAAAGCCGACGGCGGGATGTACAGCCACAGCCGAAAAGAATGTCCTCAGTTTACTGAAATGGATGGATCCCGTGCAAAAACCACATATTGTAATGGGTACAAATGATTCATTGAAGAGCGTTAAATAATAATCATCAAAATGGTTTCCCATAAAAAAATTAGCTTTACCCGTTCTTACTCGTTCAAGGGATGGAAGAAAAAAGTTCGTGCATCCATCTTTTCTAACTATTGATAATTATATGAATTAAACTTATAATGTCTACTATACAAATACAAATGTTTTCTTCGGGCAAACAGTTTTTAAGGGGGAACCAAATTATGAAAGCCATCTCGATCGGTTTATTGGGGTTAGGTACAGTCGGATCAGGAGTCGTACAAATCATTGAAAGCCATCAGGACAAGCTCATGCATCAAGTGGGCTGTTCCATATCCGTTAAGAAGATACTAGTCAAAGACACGACGAAGGAGCGGCTTGTCGAGGTCGATAAAGAAATGTTAACTGACAATCCTGAGGATATCCTTTCGAATCCCGAGATTGATGTTGTAATAGAAGTGATGGGTGGAATCGAAGAAACACGCAGTTATCTGATAGAAGCTATAAAAAATAAAAAGCATATCGTTACGGCCAATAAAGACCTAATGGCTTTATATGGACCGGAACTGCTGGAATTGGCCACCGAGAATCAATGTGATTTATTCTATGAAGCAAGTGTTGCAGGGGGAATTCCGATTTTACGCGGTCTTGTCGATGGTTTATCTTCTGACCGCATCACGAAAATGATGGGAATCGTCAATGGAACGACAAACTTCATTTTAACGAAAATGAGCAAGGAAGGCAGAGCATATGATGACGTATTGAAGGAAGCTCAGGAGCTGGGATTTGCTGAAGCCGATCCGACAGCCGATGTAGGTGGATTGGATGCGGCCCGTAAAATGGCGATCCTATCAACACTCGGGTTCTCAATGAACATTGGTTTGAATGATGTTGAGGTACAGGGCATTACCGAGATATCCGAAGAGGATTTGAGATATAGTAAGAAGCTTGGTTATACAATGAAGTTGATCGGCGTCGCTTCCAGGGCAGGGGATAGGGTCGAAGTAAGTGTCCAGCCTGCACTTCTTCCGGAAGCACATCCGTTAGCATCGGTAAATAATGAGTATAATGCTGTATACGTTTATGGGGAAGCCGTAGGGGAAACGATGTTTTACGGACCGGGGGCCGGCAGTCTTCCTACTGCGACTGCAGTCGTTTCGGATATGGTGACGGTCATCAAGAATATGAGGCTGGGCGTAAATGGCCGCAGTGCCGTTTCACCTCAGTACCCGAAACAATTAAAAGATGCCACTGAGATTTTCGCTAAGTTCTTCATTCGATTACATGTTCAGGATGAAGTTGGCGTTTTGGCCAGAATCACGAATTTATTTGCCGAGCATGGAGTAGGATTCGATAAAATCCTTCAATTGCCTCTGGATGAAAAGGAATCTTCCGAAATCGTATTAGTTACGCACACTGCCACAAAGGCTGCATTTGAGCAAATAATACAGAAATTACATGATTACAATATGGTAAGAGAAGTGAAAAGCACATACAGAGTTGAAGGAGAGGACATCAAATGAGCTGGCAAGGACTTATAAGCACGTATAAAGAATTTTTACCCGTTAATGAAAACACACCTGCACTAACCCTTTTGGAGGGTAATACACCTTTAATCAAACTGAATCGATTATCCGAAGAGTGGGGAATCGACTTACATGTAAAATATGAAGGGGCGAATCCAACTGGGTCGTTTAAAGACCGCGGAATGGTCATGGCCGTCGCTAAAGCGATAGAAGAGGGCAGCGACACGATCATCTGTGCTTCCACTGGGAATACATCGGCAGCTGCAGCCGCTTATGCAGCCCGTGCCAACCTGCGCTGTATCGTTGTCATCCCGGAAGGGAAAATAGCCATGGGCAAGCTTGCCCAAGCAGTCATGTACGGAGCGGAAATCATCTCGATCGAAGGGAACTTCGACCAGGCTTTAACAATCGTCCGTTCACTTAGTGAGAGCTCACCGATAACCCTTGTGAATTCGGTCAACCCATACCGGATTGAAGGGCAGAAGACAGCGGCTTTTGAAATTTGTGATGCCCTCGGATCTGCACCGGATATTTTGGCGCTTCCAGTCGGGAATGCAGGTAATATAACGGC
This sequence comes from Peribacillus sp. NPDC096447, assembly GCF_044762725.1. Taxonomy (NCBI): domain Bacteria; kingdom Bacillati; phylum Bacillota; class Bacilli; order Caryophanales; family Bacillaceae; genus Peribacillus; species Peribacillus sp. NPDC096447. Next base: position 137,034 of record NZ_JBIWEV010000004.1, on the reverse strand, counting down.
TTACTGGAAAGGGTTTAAAGAATATAACGAATCGAAACAAACGGGCCTTCCTGAAATGAGAGGGTTCGAAGCTGAAGGAGCGGCTGCAATTGTCCGGGATAGCATTATTGAAAATCCAGAAACGATCGCAACAGCCATCCGGATTGGAAATCCAGCAAGTTGGAGCTTTGCTGTGGAAGCAGCAAATGAATCCAAAGGCAAAATTGATGAGGTGACGGACGAAGAAATTCTGGAAGCCTATCATTTCCTTGCTAAAAAAGAAGGAGTATTTGCAGAGCCGGCATCATGTGCTTCCATTGCAGGCATCTATAAACAATTAAAAAGCGGTGAAATCAAAAAAGGAAGTAAGATTGTTGCCGTTTTGACTGGAAATGGATTGAAAGATCCGAATGTGGCAGTCAATACAAGCACGATTCAGCCGACATTGCTGCCAATGGATGAAGAGGTCATTTTAGAACATCTGCAGGGTGTGAAGCAGGCATGAGTGCGGAATCAGAGATGTTCTTGATCCGTGTACCAGCAAGTACTGCCAACTTAGGACCAGGATTCGATTCCATCGGCTTGGCGCTAGGACTTTACTTGGAAATACACGGATCTTCATCAGATCATTGGGAAGTCGTTCCCCTTTCAGAGGAAATGTCTGTTTTTCCAACGGATGATCGTAATTATATCGTCCAAATTGCCAAGGAAACGGCGGCATCCTATGGAAAGGAACTTTCCCCATGCCGGCTTTTCGTCTCTAGCGAAATTCCACTGGCGCGGGGGCTTGGAAGCAGTGCCTCTGCCATTGTGGCGGGGATTGAATTGGCGAACATCGTTGGTGAACTTCATTTATCCGATGAGGAGAAGAATCGGCATGCTTCCCTCTTTGAAGGGCATCCGGATAATGCGGGGGCATCAGTGTATGGTGGATTGGTTGTGGGCCTGCATACGGAGGAAAGAACGGATGTCGTGTCGTTTCCAATCGAGGGAGTTAAGGTGATTGCTGTCATTCCTGATTTTGAATTGCTTACGGAAGATTCAAGAAATGTCCTTCCGAATTCGCTTTCCTATAAAGAGGCGATAAGCGGAAGTGCAGCCGCAAATGTTTTGCTGGCAGGAGTTCTATCTAAAGATTGGAAGCTTGTTGGTGAAATGATGCAAAGTGATCGTTTCCATCAACCATTTAGAGCAGAGTTGGTCCCGCATTTAGCGCTTATTGAAGAAGTTGTCCTCAATGAAGGCGGATTTGGTGCAGCCCTAAGCGGAGCAGGTCCAACTGTTTTATGCTTATCATCCGCAGAAAATAGTGAAAGTTTGCTTACAGTATTGAAGGAAACATTTCCGGAATTTCTTGTGAGAGAATTGGAAATCGATAATGAAGGCAGTTATACGGCAACCCTTTCAGAACAGGAAAAAAAGGAATTGAAATTTTTGAAATCGTGAGCCATGCTTCATTCATTGTCCATATAAAAAAGCTGACTCGCGTCAAGCCGTATCAATTTGATAGGGCAAAAGCCGAGTCAGCTTTATTTTTATTGCAGTCCAGAAAAGATTCCGGCCTGAATAAAAAGGTTGTACGTGTATAGATGAAGTGAGCCTTCATCCATACGCAGCATGTTATTTAAAGGGCCATTAGAAAACTTGTTCAACTTCCACTACACCAGGAACTTCTTCAAGAAGGGCACGCTCAATCCCAGCTTTTAGCGTAATGGTCGAACTAGGACAGCTTCCGCAGGCTCCTAGTAATCGTAATTTTACAATTCCATCTTCTACGTCAACTAGTTCACAGTCACCGCCATCACGAAGAAGAAACGGACGAAGCTTATCTAGGACTTCTTGAACTTGAACTTCCATTGTTTGTTCAGACATTGCAATCGACTCCTTTCCTAATCATATTATAAAGCGAAGGTAGTAAAAAATCCAACTGTAACTTTGCGGAAATATAATCTATATTATTCTGGTATGATGGAAACAGGTGAAGTTTTTAAACATTATTCAAAATGAAGCAAATATACTAAAATGAAGGAGGAAGAGTATGGTAATGAAAGAAATTGAGATAGAAGTGTATGGCGCGGAGCAAATTTGCGCGAGTTGTGTGAATCTCCCTTCTTCGAAAGATACCTGCGAGTGGCTTGAAGCCGCTTTAACGAGGAAGTTTCCTGAGCAGAAATTCAAAATATCCTATATAGATATGTTTAATCCTCCAGAAACGCAAACGCAAAAGAACTTTGCCGCGAAGATGATCGAGGAAGATTTATTTTATCCACTGGTCCTCATCGAAGGAGAAATCATCGCAGAAGGAAATGTGCGTCTCAAAAAAGTGGTGGAAACGATGGAAAAATACGGATATACAATACAAGTATGATATATAATGGAAGAAATAAGAAAAACTGACCCATGAATGAGCTGCATGCAGCTCATTGGGCCAGTTTTTGAAATGTAGCATAGATGGGTTGGAATCAACCGTTATGGTATTTATACATCCAGAGAATGCCTGATTTCATCAGGCGTGCCACTCTACCGGTGATTGGGCGATTTGCAACAAGACCAAAACCTTGTTTCTTCCCAAGAGAACCTAATGTCCCTTTTAATTTCATTGTCGGGAAGCTTTCAGGAAGTGGTTCATTTGCCCATTTCTTTACAAGAACCTGTACGATTTGCTCAGCTTGGGACTCCGCTAATTGAGCACTAGGTGCATGAGGCAGGCTCGCGCAGTCGCCGACCACAAAGATGCTGTCATCATTAGGAAGGAAATGCTGAGGAGTCAGAACGGCTCTTCCTTGACGGTCTTTTTCAATATCCATATCGCGGATGATCTTACTTGGCTGGATTCCAGCTGTCCATACGATGACGTCGCTTTGAACGGCTTCGTCGCCATTATAAAGAAGGTTTGGCTCAACTTTCGTTATATTTGAATGATGGACGATTTCGATTGTATGTTTATCGAACCATGATTCGACAAAGGTGCTTAATCTTTCTGGGAAAGCAGATAGAATATGCGGTCCACGGTCGAATAGCTTAACGTTTAAATCTGAACGGCTTTCAATCAATTCACTTGCAAGCTCAACACCACTCAGTCCGCCACCAACGATAGAAACGGTTGCACCGGCACCTAAATTATTCAAGGCTGAATATGTGCGGCGTGATTTATCGATTGTTTGGATACTGTAGGTATGTGTGTCTGCACCAGGAATATTGTGGTATTTATCTTCGCAGCCAAGGCCAATGACTAAATCATCATAAACGACAGGATCTTGATTTTCTATAATGACTTGTTTATTTTCCATATCGATGGAAAGTACTTCTCCGTATACGTTCTTCAAGCGAGGATGTTCAGGAAATGCAACACGGATGTGCTGATCTGGAATGGTACCTGCTGCTAAAGCATAATATTCCGTTTTTAAGCAGTGATAAGGATTACGGTCGATAAGCGTGATGCTCACATTTTCAGGAAGCTGATTAGGCAGCAATCTTTGCAACATGCGCATACCACCATACCCGCCACCAAGTATGACTAGATTCTTCATATGATTTTTCCCCTTTATTTGATCTCTTGAAAAATTTGACTAGCATTTAACTATAGGTTTCCCCCAAATGGTCCCCTTTAAAGTTTAATTAAATATATATACCCCAATTAGTAGCAAGAATAAAAAATAAATAATTTTCTTTTATTTACGTACCCCGACAAAAGTATAACGAATATAACAGGAAATCACAACCGATATCTTGAAATCGGCTGATTTTTTATGCGTAAATATTGACTGTAAGAGGGAAAAGTAATAAGATGATTTGTTAGTAACTGTGAGGTGAAACAATGTACCCGATTATTGAATTTTGTGTAAGCAATCTGGCCAGCGGCGCTCAGGAGGCTCTGGAAAGATTGGAGCGGGATCCGAATTTGGATATCATAGAATATGGTTGTCTGGGTTATTGCGGCAGATGCTCCAGTAACTTATATGCGCTTGTAAACGGTGAAGTGGTTTTTGGTGACACAACGGATGAATTGGTTGATAAAATATATAAGTACATTGATGAATTTGAAATGTTTTAATCATCAACGGCGAACAAAAAGGCTGTTCCTTTGCGGACAGCCTTTTAATATCAGTGCTGCAGCAACGAGTGGGTTGTTCGTTGCTGCTTGAGTTCCTGAAAGCGGTCCCTGGCCATCTGGATGGTGGAGGCTTCCCGGGCATTGTTTTGACTTTCGGACACTAATGAAAAATACTTGATGGCTTCCTTTTCATTTCCTATACTCTTTGAGATGTCGCCAGCGAGATAGAGGATTGAATAGGATGCTTCATATTCCTTTAGGGCGAACCTCAAAAATCTTTCTTCTTGCTCCTTGTTTTTGTTGATCCTATATAACCATGCTATCCGTAAACAGATTCCGGCAAGGATTATATGTTTTTCCTTTTTTAAAGCTCCGCAATAACTCGCCAGCTTGTATGTATTGATCGCGTCTTTAATGGATCTCTCCTTGCTAAAATGGTGGGGAACCCACTGGGAGCTTACTTTCTCCATAATGATTTCCATTGTAGGGGGGGAAGTACCGGGAGAAATCCTCCGAATACGAAAAGCCGCAGTGAGGGCAAACAAAGATATTATAGTAAAGTGCGTTAACGGCTGAATCAGCATAAATGGGGTAAAAGTCCGTGTCATATTTAGCAACCTTTACAAAACGCGACCGTACCTTTTTAGTGGTTGAGTTTTGCTTGCATAAAAGGCATTCCATGCTTTTATCATATAGAGGATGTATGCCTTCGATGGTGATTACCCCCTTACTGTAATTTAGGATCGGTCCAACGGAATGGTTCTATATACCTGCAGCCTTTATTATAAACTAATTTTTGTTGGTAAAATAGGTGGGGGAATATGAATTTTTCAAGCTGGAAAATTGAGCGTGGGAATTTCTTTGGTATATACTATAAAGAGTAATAGTTCTATCTCACATATCAGAAGAAGGAGGGGTTTATTGTGAGTGAAGTTGTTCAAATAACGGAAGCTGCCGCTTTTCAGATAAAAGAAATGATGAAACAAAATGGTGAAGAGGGTTCCTTTTTAAGAGTGGCCGTTAAAGGCGGAGGCTGCAGTGGATTATCCTACGGAATGGGTTTTGAACAAGAGCCCGGAGAAAAAGATAGCCAGCTGGAACAGTTTGAAATTAAGATCCTTGTTAATGCCGAGGATGCAGATATATTGAATGGAACGGTAATTGATTATAAACAAACGATGATGGGTGGAGGCTTTACGATCGAAAACCCAAATGCTATCGCATCATGCGGTTGCGGGTCTTCCTTCAAAACGGCTAAAAACGCCGGTACGCCGGAAAACTGCTAAGAACTCTTATCATTGAGAAAAGGGGGGCACTTTAACAAGTGCCCCCTTAGTTTATAGGCAAAAGGGATTTGGAATGGTCTCATCCCGAACCATGATTCTAAAACAGGGCTAGGTACGTGGACGGTCGAAAAAAGTGCCGTGAAGGTCGAATAAGTTCGAGAACGGTCGAATAAATTCGAGGACGGCCGAATAAAGTTCGAGGAAGGTCGAATAAAAAGTGCTCCAGCTGAAAACAGCTGGAGCGTTTATTAAAGAAAAAACCAGGCAAACATCAAATTTGACTACAGTCTAAGGGGGCACTAAAAAAAGTGCCCTTTTTCATGCTTATTTGCTGCTTTAAATATTGTGCAGAGCCTCCTTGATTGGGAGGGTGCCGCTGGAAATCTCGAATGTTTTATTAAATGTTTTTTCTTCTGTGATTGATTTGGCAAGAACGGCGGCGACATCGGCTCTTGGAATGGAATTGTCAGTATGATCTACTTTCTCATCCGCAAATATTTTTCCGATGGCTTGTTCATTTGTCAAAGCAACCGGACGGACAATCGTGTATGTCAGCCCGCTTGCTTTTAAATGTTCATCGGCATCATGCTTTGCTTCGAGATAATGGTGCATTCCTTCTTGGGCTTGTTCCGGATTATCGGAACCGACAGAGCTTAGCATGACAAAACGATCGATACCCTTCTTCTTGGCGGCATCAACCAGTTTAATGGCTCCATTCTTATCCACAGCTGTCGTTTTATCCGGCCCTGTTTTCTGTCCAGATCCGGCTGCAAAAATGATGGCCTCCATGTTATCCACTGCTTTATCCACATTTCCCTCTAAATCGGCAAGGATTGGATGCCCGCCGAGTGCTTTTATCGTTTGGGATTGTTCTTCTTTCCGGATCATTCCGTAAACAGTCATTTGCGGATTTTTTGATAATTCCCCAATAATCTGCTTTCCTGTCGTTCCATTGGCTCCTGCAATTAAAATATTCATATATGCATTCTCCTTTCATGGCTCCCCCTACTCTTTACCCTTAGAATGACAAGGGTAAGCGCTGTGGATAAGTAATGGAAAAAGTTATCCACAATAACCGAATTGGGGACAATAAAAAAAACCCGGCTATGAAAGTCGGGTTTTTGCGTGATTTTAAAACATGGAGGAACTATGCATCGGCTGAACTTTTGCTTTTGGGTCAATATATTGTTTGGCATGATTGACGGCAGTGGGGGCCTCCCCAAAACCGCTTGCAATTAATTTTACTTTGCCATCATATGTTGCAATATCACCTGCTGCATAAATTCCCGGGATATTCGTTTCCATTCTGGAATTCACCAAAATACTGTTTTTCTGGATATCAAGTCCCCATTCCTTGATGGGACCAAGAGAAGAAACGAAGCCGTAGTTGACGATGACTGCATCCACCTCCATCGTCTCTGTATCTTCACCGTTCGTATCCTTGATGACAATTGTATGGATCCGTCCGTCTGTACCAATCAACTCTGAAGGTATGTAAGGAGTCTTTATTTCAACTTTTGAATTTTTAAGTGTTTCTACACTATGTTCGTGGGCACGGAATTTATCCCTTCTGTGAATGATGCTCACTTTCTCGGCGATCGGCTCCAGCATCAGGGCCCAGTCCACTGCTGAATCCCCACCTCCGAAGACCACCACTTTTTTGCCGGCAAAATGATTGAGGTCGTCGATGAAATAGTGAAGGTTGCCGCTTTCGTATTTTTTAGCATCATCAATTTCGATACGGCGGGGTTGGAAAGCCCCATTTCCAGCTGTGATGATAATCGTTTTGGAGTAATGAATTTCTTTATCAGTCGTTAACTTGAAAACTCCATCAGCTTGCTTTTCCACTTCTTGAACGGCTTGCTCCAGGACAACATCCTGCTCGAACTTTGCCATTTGTTCTTTCAGGTTATTCACTAGCTCCTGAGCACGCACTTTGGGGAAACCAGCGATATCATAGATGTATTTCTCAGGATAAAGGGCCGACAATTGTCCGCCTAATTGTGGCAGACTCTCGATGATTTTTACGGATGCCTGTCTCATTCCTCCATAAAATGCAGTGAATAATCCAACTGGGCCTCCGCCAATGATGGTAATATCATAAACTTTTTCATTAACTTCCAACGTTATCCCTCCGATATACTAGGTTTGCTGAAATTTATTCTCTTATTTTAACATAGATGGTCTTTGAAAAAACGGACAAAGTTAGAAAAGTGGGAAAGTTTTGACTATATAAGGGCGGTTTCATGATGAATGTTCTTTATCCTCTTTCAAAAGTGGGTAAAATTGCCCTTTACCAATGTAAAGCATTTCGTAAAAATATGGATAGAATCCGGGTGAAAAGTAACGTTTTTCGGCTTGGTTTAAACCCGAAAAAGTTCGGTTTGTTACTTGAAAAAGGTATGGAAAAAGACTAATATTTACTTAGACATCATTTGGTAAAATTTTTATGAATTTTTCATGACAATTACGAAGTGTTACGTGAAATACGTCACAAATGTATAAGAGTGCTTTTTATAATGGAAATTAATAAGATAGACAATATATTTTACTTATGGAAAGCATCACAAGAAAATATCGTAAAGGTGGAAGAATACTTTTGAAAAAGCCAACTATCGTTGTTTTAGGAGCAGGTTATGGTGGATTGATGACTGTTACTCGCTTACAGAAGGCATTAGGTCAAAATGAAGCAGAAATCGTATTAGTTAACAAAAATGATTACCACTATGAAACAACATGGCTGCATGAAGCGTCGGCTGGAACGCTTCATCATGATCGTGTGCGATATCCAATCAAAAGTGTCATTAACAACAAAGTTAAATTCATCCAGGATTCTGTTTTGGAAGTGAAAACAGAGAACAAAAAAGTCATCCTTGAAAACGGCGAAATTTCTTATGATTACTTAGTGATTGGACTTGGACCTGAATCGGAAACGTTCGGAATCCAAGGGCTAAGTGAATATGCTTTCTCTATTTCTAACGTGAACACGGCACGTAAAATCCGTGACCATATCCAATTGCAATTTGCTACGTACAGTTCTGAGGTCGAAAAGAATGAAGACCGCTTGACGATCGTTGTTGGAGGAGCAGGATTTACGGGAATCGAATTCCTGGGCGAATTGGCTAACCGTGTCCCAGAACTTTGTAAAGAATACGACATCGATTTCCAAAAGGTTCGTATGTATTGTGTGGAGGCAGCACCAGCCGTCCTCCCTGGCTTCGACCCGGAATTGGTGGATTATGCAGTATCTTACCTTGAGAAAAAAGGAGTCGAATTCAAAATCGGTACACCGATCAAGGGGGCGACTCCTGAAGGCATCATCGTGGCAAAAGGCGAAGATGAAGTGGAAGAAATCAAAGCGGGAACCGTAGTGTGGGCAGCTGGCGTACGTGGTAACTCCGTGATAGAGGCTTCCGGTTTTGAAGCTATGCGCGGACGTATTAAAGTGAACCTTGACATGCGGGCACCGGGTCATGACGATATCTTTATCGTAGGGGACTGCGCTTTGATCATCAACGAGGAAATTAACCGTCCATATCCACCTACCGCACAAATCGCGATGCAGCAAGGTGAGGTCATTGCGAAAAACCTGACTAAATTGGTTCGTAACGAAAGCGACCTTGAAACGTTCACTTTCGAAAACAAAGGAACGGTATGTTCACTTGGTGAAGACAACGCGATTGGTGTTGTATTCGGCAAGAAAGTTACAGGTAAGACTGCATCATTCTTGAAGAAAATGGTTGATAACAGAGCGTTGTTAATGATTGGCGGAGCTTCACTTGTTGCTAAAAAAGGTAAATTCAACGTCCTTTAATTTTTTCTATATACAAATAAAGGCCATTTGGGGATTTTCCCTGAATGGCTTTTTCATTGACATCCCATCAATGGGTGGTGTGCCATCTATTGGAGTATGCAAGGTTCTTATGTGGAATATAATGGGGTAAGGATGACGAAGCTTAATCGTATGTTCTTCTTCTGTTTGAAGTTTACAATAATAATGAATATAGGGGGAAGTGGGTCTTGTGGAACGATGCAAAAATGTTTGGCTTGCAGTGTCCGGCCTTGTGATATCTGATAAAGGTGAATGGCTGGTCGTGAATAAAAGGTATGGCGGATTGAAAGGGCAATGGTCGCTTCCGGCAGGTTTTGTCAAAAATGATGAAACCGTCGATGAAGCTGTCGTAAGGGAAGTGTTGGAGGAGACGGGTATTCATACAGAAATTGAAGGCATTGTAGGAGTGAGAAGCGGAGTCATCAAAGGGAATATTAGTGATAATATGTTGATATTTTTACTTAAACCGGTCAGTTTTGAAGTAACCGCTCAGTTGGATGAACTATATGAAGCTAAATTTTATGACCCTGATTTACTCATGCAGGAGGGGAAGCATTCATTACTATTGGAACAGCTTTTAGCTTTTAAAAAGGAAAGAATGCAGACGATGCTTGACGGGTTGAACCCGGGAGATCAATTTGGGTATACATCATATAAATTATTCATGTGATTTGGGTAATTATCTTTTCTTCGGAATTATTTGGTATAAGTCGTTGACGCAGCAATTATTTTTTCAGTAAACTAAAGGTGTCGCTTTTTAAGGAGGGTCAAGAATAACATGCCATTGCCTGTTTTAATTATCTCAATACTCTTATTTTTCATATTGTTTTTCGGAATTGGCTTTTTGCTGAATATGCTCTTTCGTTCTTCGTGGATCATGGTCATCTTATTTCCAATCGTCTTCATCATCATTGTCAATGAAACAAAGCTAATAGAATATTTTAGAAATCCGGGAATTTCTTTTTCCAATCTTGGAACGAACCTCACTTCCTTGCATACGGCAGACATCATTATTTTATCAAGCGGGCTGCTTGGCGCGGTTTTAGCTGGTGTGGTCATCAGGATTTTAAGGAATAAAGGATATCAAATGTTTTAATAATGAGAAGGGCCGTCATTTATGGACGGGCCTTTTTTTTGTATGAAAAATTCGATCTTTTCATGCTTTATGAATACTTTCACTCTGGAAGGGGAACAAATATCCTTGTGAGAGGAGTGGAACTAATACATATGAAGATTGTCAAGGCATTATTTTTGAGGGTTGCTATTATCATATTATTTATCTTGGCCATCGAATCGACCTTAAATCATGTTTTTGGGGCTGTGCCTGAGGATCATCCTTTTGAGGAGGCAATGAGACAACATCAAATGCTTGGTCTCGAATATAAAGCGATCCATAGTGGAGGTCAAGTGGCAACGCTAATGGCATCGGCCTCCGCGAGCGATGGTCCCACGACGATAGCGGAGGCAATCGAGCTCTCGAAATACCCGAAGCATGAAGTTTTGGCTACAGGATATACAGCAGGGTATGAATCAACCGGAAAGTACCCGGAAAGCCCATCATATGGAATCACTTATTCAGGGGTGAAGGTGAAACGGGATCTGTTTTCCACCATTGCCGCCGACCTTGCCGTATTCCCTCTCGGAACCATCCTTTGGATTCCGGGCTATGGATATGGGGTTGTAGCGGACAAGGGTGGTGCGATCAAAGGGAACCACCTCGACCTATACTACGAAACGGTACAAGATGTATACGATAATTGGGGGAAGAAAACCCTTGAAGTATATGTTGTCCAAAAAGGGAACGGCGAGTTATCCGAAGAACAGTTAAGCAAATTGAATGAAACCAAGATCAAACAGGTATTCAAGCCTAAAATCGCTCAGAAAACATTGAACGAGAATGTAGCTTCCTTTGCTTTTTAATGATGGACAAAGGTGAAAGCGAAAGGCTGCCTCAATTGAGGCAGCCTTTTTGCTTGTCTGTTTTCCTCGGGACGCCCTAAGGCATGCCTTTGTAGGCTTCAGGATGCAGAATCTTTGCCAATATGGACAGCCCATCCAGTAAACGCGGAGAGGGCCGGCAGAATAGAGGTTCTTCCATGATGTGAATATGATTATCCCGGACTGCCTTCATATCAGTCCACCCTTTCCGTTTCTTGACCAGCTCCGGGTTTACTTTTCGTAAAGGGACACCGACCCAAGCTAAGCAAATATGGTCGGGATCCTTTTTTTGGATCTCTTCGGAAGTGACTTGAATGCTTGCCATGTCGACATCTTCGAAAAGGTTATATCCTCCCGCAAGCGTGCTGATCTCGGTTAACCAATTAACTCCCCCGGGGCTGAATAAGGGATTAGGCCACCATTCCCAATACAGGGAAGGCTTTGTTTCGATTTTGTCGGCGACGTTTTTATATTGAAGGATGGCATCACGGAATTTGGCAGCCTGTTCCTCTGCTTTTTCCTTAAGATTCATGGCCTCTCCCAAGGTCAGTAAATCTTTTGCGATATCTTCAAGTGATTGCGGGTTGAAGATGATATGAGGGATGTTCCGTTCTTTTAGCCCCTCAATATTTTTTTCCATGCCCGGTACACTTAGCGAAGCCAGCACCAAATCGGGTTTTAGTGATTCTACACGATCGATATCAATCGATAAATCGGGCCCTACCTTAGGAAGGTGCTGTAAGGTTTCAGGCCAATCAGAGTAGTCATCGATGGCGATCAGCTGATCTTCAATCCCTAGATATGTGCAGAGTTCCGTATTGCTGGGGCAAAGAGAGATTATTTTCAAATTGAACACCTACCCTTGAAAGATGAAAAAGTGAAGTGCCAGCGCAATGAATACTCCGGTCAAGGCTCCGAAAAATACCTCGATTGGCTTATGTCCCAACAGTTCCTTTAATTGTTGCTGTTTCTGTTTATCTGCTTTTTTCTGCCAGTTCTTTGCTTGCTCGACAAATGTATTGAAGTCCGTAACGAGCTGGTTCAAGACGGCTGCCTGTTCTCCTGCCTGCCGTCTCACTCCTGTCGCATCGAACATCGTGATGACTGCAAAAATCGCGGCAACGGCAAATACAGGGGAATTCATACCGGTTTCGATCCCTACCGCTACGGTTAGGGCTGAAACGGCCGCAGAGTGGGAGCTTGGCATACCGCCTGTTGAGTTAATGAGTGACCAGTTCACTTTACGAAATGCTATGAAGTGGATGGGCACTTTAATGAATTGAGCAAAGAAAATGGCAATCAATGCTGCGATTAAAGGGAAGTTGAGTAATAATTCCAAGAGTATCAGCCTTCTTTCTAGTTATAAGTAAAGATGAAATCCATAAATGGGTAATTACATCCTGCTCGGAATAAGGCCCTTATTATTAGTTCCATTCAGTCCTGTCGATTCCCTGCTGGTATAAGTATAAATATGATCTTTCTTATACTATTACTCTAAAGTCACTCATTCTAAACAATATCCCTTGTTATTATTATTTTCGCGGGCCTTATTCGAAAATTTTTGAAGATTTCGTTATAATGGATGTAATCGAATGGAGGAGGTAGCAGAATGTTCACAGTAAAAGATTCCTTGAATATAGATTTGATTGACGAATGCCTGATTCTAGGCGTATTTGACAGACCCGTAAAATTCTCAGGCATAGGAAAAGAAGCGGATGAACGATTGGACGGCCAGCTAACAGAGTTAGTGAAGGAGGGAGAAATCTCTTCCAGGAAAAAATCAGTGGTCAAAATACATACATTAGGTAAATTAGGCATAAAGAGATTGATTTTTGTAGGGTTGGGCAAGGAAAAGGAGCTATCCTTTGAAACGCTCCGCGAAGCGTTGGGAAAAGCTCGTAAGACGATAAAAGAATCCAAGATTACGACACTTTCGATCGCTTTGGATACATTCACGACTGAAAATCTGGATGCGTTGGATGCAGCGCATGCTTGTTCTGAGGCTTTCGAACTTGCTTCCTATAAATTTGACGGATACAAGCAAAAGTCGAACCAGGTCGAAAAAAGCCTTGAATCGATTACGGTTTACAGTGAATATGATCAAGAAGAGGTCGGTGCCGCGCTTCATGTAGGGAAAATCTTCGGAAGGGCGACGAACTCAGCGAGGACATTGGTCAACACGCCAGGCAATTTATTGACTTCCACGGATTTGGCGGATTATTCATCTGCCTTGGGTGAACGTTATGGTTTTGAAGTGGAGATCCTCGAGAAGGAAGATATGCTTAAGTTGGGAATGGGTGCACTCCTTGCCGTCAATCAAGGTTCGGTCGAGCCTCCGAAAATGATCGTCCTGAAGTATCAAGGTAAGGATGAATGGAAGGATGTTATCGGGTTGGTAGGTAAAGGCATAACATTCGATACGGGTGGATACTCATTGAAAACGAAGGCCGGAATCGTTGGAATGAAGACGGATATGGGCGGTGCGGCAGCTGTTTTGGGCGCGATGGAAATAATTGGAGAGTTAGGACCGGACCAAAATGTCGTGGCTGTCATTCCTTCCACTGATAATATGATCAGCGGTGATGCATTCAAGCCGGATGATGTGATCACTGCCATGAGCGGCAAGACGATAGAGGTATTGAATACGGATGCGGAAGGCCGGCTGGTTTTGGCGGATGCCATGACATACGCTAAACATCATGGTGCAGACTATCTTATTGACGTTGCCACTTTAACGGGTGGTGTCATAACCGCGCTGGGCATGGATATGACGGGTGCAATGACAAATGACACGGAATTCTATGAACAAGTGGTCAAAGCCTCAGAGGAGGCCGGGGAGCCCATTTGGAGATTGCCGATTACAGAAAAGGATAAAGAGCGGGTACGCAACAGTAAAATAGCGGATTTGAATAATTCACCTGGAGGAGCAGGACATGCGATCATGGGCGGGGCCTTCATCGGCGAATTTGCCGAAGACACTCCGTGGGTCCATCTGGATATTGCCGGAACATCCACAACATCGAGCAGCTCTGAATTGTGCACGGCGGGGGCTACCGGTGTCATGGCACGAACGCTTGCACTATTGGTCGAAACCTTTGAATCGAAAACAAGATGAACCCAAATATCCGAAGCCGAAAAAAGGCTTCGGTTTTTTTACCAAAAAGGTGTTGGACGTTATATATCCCTCCATTTCAAGCTGACGATGATATGACAGTTTTCTTCCCCTGCTTTAGGATAGAAATCAAAACGGATCCCATCGGGGTTATACGTGATATCAGGTTCGTTCTTAATTCCTATCTTTTTGATCATATCGATCACGACATTCATTTTCGATGATTGGGCAGCAGTCATCAACCTGTTCGAGAAGGGTTTGGATGTGGCTAAAGTATCCATGACTTTTTTTACATCAACCATTAAGGATTGCGAGGTCTTTGCCGATTTAACTAGCATATCCGGATTGGGTGCCGAGTAGGGACGCAGTGTTCCTTCCCATTCCCGATTCATATTCATTGCTCCGGCGTGAGGCGGAAACAGGATAGGGTCATATAAAAAATAAGGGAAATCCTCCAAAAGGTTTCCTTCCTTTCCTTAAGTCTGTCTATAGACACGTTTTCGTTATACGTTAAAATATGTATAAAGGCCAGCCGATATGATAGCGGTTTGGGAATGACCTTTCTTCTGCAAAAAAACTTCTTGAAAATTATGATAAAGACACACTATTATTTGTAAACTGCTTCATTGACAGGTATAGTGTATAGTAATATACTTACTTACCTAAAGTAAGGAGAAGGCACACTATAAATTATAAAATAGGTGATGTTAACATGAAAATAACCGAGGAAACAAAAAACCTTTTAATAGATAAAATGAATATCATAAAAACACCGGGAAAAGCTGATATATGCCTTGTAGGGCCTGTGAACCTGCCTGTTGAGCAAGGAGATTTCTCAACGGTTTTCCAATGGTATACATGGCTACAGCTTGACGGCGCGGATAATGACAAGGAAGCGGTGCTTGATTCGCTTTCTGAAGCCAACCTCGCTTTCGGACAGCAATCCTCCGTATTGGTGTATGGTGACTTTAAAAAGTCGGAGGATGCACTTGTCCGGATGCATAGCATCTGTCACACAGGTGATATCTTCGGCAGCAAACGCTGTGATTGCGGCTACCAGCTCCACCAATCTATGAAGATGATAGCCGAGCATGGGTGCGGGGCCATTTTTTACCTTGCGGACCATGAAGGAAGAGGGATCGGCCTGTTTTCCAAATCTCTTGCCTATTTGCTTCAGCAGGAAGGTTATGACACGGTCGAGGCGAATGAGGCTTTAGGATTCGAAGACGATACGCGATCTTACGAGGGAGCCATCCGCGTGTTGAGGGAACTGCGCGAGGATCCGGTGACTTTAATCACGAACAATCCCAAAAAGCTGGACGCCCTCACGAAGCATGGACTTGCGGCGAAGGACCATATTCCGCTTTGGGGCGGTTTGACGGAAGATAATAGTTTCTATCTCGATACAAAGGTTAAGAAGTCTGGACATATTCCCGAAAAGAAGCCAACTTTGATTGTATAAGGAGAGCTATAGTATGAATGATGATCAATATTACATGAAGCTGGCACTGGATTTGGCAGCCAGTGCAAAAGGAAAGACGAATCCGAATCCTGTGGTCGGAGCAGTCATAGTCAAAGACGGTGTGATAGCCGGGACAGGGATCCACCGTAAAGCGGGTGAACCGCATGCGGAAGTACATGCTTTCAAAATGGCGGGTGAGTATGCAGAAGGTGCAACGCTATATGTGACTCTTGAGCCTTGTTCCCATTATGGGAAGACTCCACCTTGTGCAAATTTGGTGAAAGAATCAGGTGTCCGGCGGGTTGTCGTGGCTACTCAAGATCCGAATCCGGAAGTAGCCGGCAGGGGGATATCGATCATAAAGGAGGCAGGCATTGAGGTTGAAGTTGGTGTCCTGGAAAAGGAAGCTCAAAGGCTGAATGAACGTTTCATTCACAATATGCTGACTAATCGTCCATTTGTCATATCGAAGTATGCGATGACGCTCGATGGAAAACTTGCAACCCACACAGGTCATTCAAAATGGATAACAGGAGAAGAATCACGTCACTCCGTTCATTTGCTGCGTGATGAGGTGGATGCCATTCTCGTTGGAATCGGGACTGTGTTGGCCGATGATCCATCACTGACGACCAGACTTCCGGAGGGTGGAGGGGAAAATCCGATCCGGATCATTTTAGACAGTGAATTACGGGTTCCCTTGGATGCCAATGTTGTACAAGCATCAGATGCGAAAACCTTGATCGTAACGCAGGAAAATGCACCTGCGGATAAAATGGACCTTTTACGTGAAAGAGGGATCGAATTCATTTTTGTCCCCAAAAACGAGACGGGACTGAATTTAAGGGCTTTGATGGAAGAGCTGTATAAAAAGGGGATTACGGATGTCTTGCTGGAAGGCGGAAGCGAAGTGAATGCTTCATTCCTTAGGGAAGGGCTCATCGATAAATTCTTGATTTATATAGCCCCTAAACTATTGGGCGGAAGAAACTCACTAACACCGTTTACTGGAATGAATGTGGATACGATGGATGAAGCGATGGATGTTTCCTTCTCTGGCGTGGAAACGTTTGGTGAGGACATACGCATCACGGCTTATCCTAAATAAAAAATAGACAACAGGTGAAGAGGCATGTTGGTTAAATCAGATGTATGCATAGTCGGATCAGGACCAGGAGGAGCGCTGCTAGCTTACCTATTGGCCAAGCAGGACATTTCAGTCGTCCTGCTTGAGAGGCATTCTGAGGTTTCAAGGGAGTTCCGGGGCGAGTTCCTGAACGATGAAGGAGAGGGCATTCTTAAAAAGTACGGTTTATTCGAGAGTGTGGAAAGACTTGGCTTGCTAAGGATGGAACAAATTGAATATTGGCATGACGGCCAACTATTCAAAAGGATTTTCCCGGAATTTCCTATAGACCATGTTGGGATACATGTCCCTCAAAATCATCTGCTTACAGCTATATTGAATGAAGCTGAAAAGCTGGACTCTTTTCAATTGATGATGAATACGAGGGTTACTGACTTGATACAGGATGAAATGGGCCGGTTTACGGGTGTCAAGGCTCGAAAGGGCGGAAATGACCTGGAAGTGCAAAGTTCATTGATAATCGGAGCGGACGGCAGATTTTCCATCGTTCGAAAAAAAGCTGAGATACCAGTCGTGATTAAAAATCATGGCTATGATTTACTGTGGGCAAAAATTCCTGCTCCGGAGGGATGGAAGCCTTCGATCAAGATGGCATTGGTCAATGGCTCCCAGGTTGCCCTCTTTACCCAGGCTGGAGGTTTCATCCAAATTGGCTGGAATATAGAACATGGTTCATTTCCCCATTTGCGAAAGCAGCATTTTGAACCGTTCATAGAAGATTTGCTTTTTGCCTTTCCTGAATTAAAAAAGGTTGTGTATGAAAATATCCGCTCTTGGCAGGACTTCATTTTATTGGATGTTTACAGCAGCTATTGTGAAACGTGGACAAAGGATGGCGTTGCTTTATTAGGTGATGCAGCCCATACGATGACACCTACAGGTGCTTTCGGCCTCAATTGTGCCATGAAGGATGCCGATATATTGGCCGAGCTTATTTCTGGATGCATCCGGCAGGAGGATACTGGCTTCCTTGGACTTAAAATGGCTGAGCCAAAAAGAAAAGCCGAGATTGAAAGATTACAGGCCATTCAGGTGGACAAGGAAATTTCCTTCGAATCACAGTTTGCCGCAGCTTATGTTTAAATAGGAGTGAAGGATATGAAATTCGGTTTTGATATTGACGATACCCTTATTAACTTGAGGGAGTTCGCGTTCCATCTTTATAATGAAAAGCTTAATACGAACATAGAGTTAACGAAATTCAGAGCTTTAAAGACGTTGGAGATCCATGAAGCTTTCGGGCTTGATAAAGAGGCTGGGGGCAAGATGTGGAACAGCCTTGCCGATGAAGTGTACTATTCATCATGTCCAGCCTTCGAGGGCGCAGTGGAAACGCTGCAGGAGCTTGAACGCGATGGCCATGAAATCTATTACATCACCGCCAGAAAAGCGGAGCATGGTGAACGGACGAAGAAATGGCTGATTGAAAACGGCTTTCCGGTTAAGGATGACCATTTTTACTGCGGGATGAAGGATCATGAAAAAATTGATACGATCCGCAAATTGGAATTGGATTATTATTTTGATGATAAACCGGCAGTGCTGGAAACGTTATTGGATATTCCAACGAAAGTGTATGCAATGGATAACTCCTATAACAGGGAATTGGATATTCCAAGACTGACAAACTGGTTTGAATTAAAAGAAATCCTCTCCAAATAATACAATTCACATTATTGACGGATGACTTGATAGACTTGGGTCATCCTTTTTTTGTATACTAATATGAATAGCGATTCATTTTATTGATGTAAATAGCAGGAAAAAACATGAGGGTCGGGGGTATTGGGATGGAGAGAAATATTGAAAAGTCGTTGATAGGCACGCTTGGGATAGAAATGAAAGAAGTCGGTGATGGGAAAGTCATTGCGACGATGCCGGTGGATGAACGAACTAGGCAGCCGTATGGTTTATTGCATGGGGGAGCGTCCGTTGCCCTTGCGGAATCCGTTGCAAGCTTTGGCGGAATGCTGCTGGTAGATAGTACTAAACAAGCTGTCGTCGGCCTTGAAATCAATGCCAATCATGTTAGGGGCGTTCGTTCCGGTGTTGTTACCGCAGAAGGGAACATCATCCATCGCGGGAAGACGACGATGGTGTGGGACGTGAAAATCCGTGATGAAGAGGATCATCTTATCTGCATTTCACGCTGTACATTGGCGGTTATCGACTTACCAAAGCCAAAGTGAATCAAAAGAAGATTTCAATGGACGCAATGATTCTACAGTGTCCGGTTTAAGTGTAAGATGGCAGTAGACTATTGTATGAAAAGAGGTTTTTTTATGCTGGTGGGTCATATACAAGAAATCACCCGTCATCCCGTAAAATCATTCACTGGTGAACAGGTACAGAAAACGAAGGTGATGGACTATGGACTATATGGAGATCGCAGTCATGCCTTTAAAGATAAAAATGGGAAGTTCCTGACGATAACCCAAGTCCCGGAAATGGTCCGTTATCAAGCTGTTTTTTCTGGTGAGGAAACCCTTGGCCAATATCCGGAAATCAAAGTGAATACACCTTCAGGAAACGTGCTGACATGGGGAGAGGAAGCCTTTCAGGAGGAAATGGACCGATTGTTAAAACAGGAGGCAGAACCCGTTGTTTATCACCCTGCACATATTCCGTTAGGAGCGATTGAAGAAGAAAACATCCTGCTTGTCAGTGATGCCTCGATTGGCGAATTGACAAAACTTTGGGGAAAAGAACTGGATGGCAGGAGATTCAGGCAAAATTTGGTGCTATCTTTAGTGAACAAAACGCCCTTTTTAGAAGAGAAATGGTTCGGAAAAAGGATTCTAATCGGAAATGAAGTGGAATTGGAGATTAAAAGGCATTGTGAACGCTGTATGATCATAACTGTCGATCCAAGCGATTCCCAGAGAGATCCATCACTTCTGAAAACTGTGGTCAAGGAAAGGAAAAATCATTTTGGCGTATATGCCTCGGTCATGCAAACAGGTGAAATCAGAGTGGGCGATGAGGTATTTTTAAAGGATTGAGACAGAAAAGAGCTGCCCCTGTAATCAGGGCAGCTCTTTTGCAATGGCTGGAATCACCGGTTTTTCTTTAAATCATCCTGGACACTCCGATCCCACATTTTTACGCCAGTATGATAAGCTGAGCGCATGATTAAATGTCCGGCAACAGGGCTGGTCATGAAGATAAAGATGATCGCGAGCACGACCCGGAAATCGAAATGGCTATGTTTATAATAAAAATATAATAAGGTGCCGATCAGGATGAACATGATTCCAAGTGTCGAGCTTTTTGAGGCAGCGTGATTTCTTGTATAGACGTCGGGCAGCCGGATGATGCCGAAAGCCGAGACTAAAAAGAGAAAGACTCCCATTAAAAGGAATAGGGCCGATAGGATTTCAACGATTGCGGTCATCTTCGATTATCTCCCCTTTCTCAAGGAATTTGGCGAAAGCGACCGTTCCAATGAAAGATAGGATTCCGAGCAGAAGAATGGCTTCCAGATATGCGCTTGTATCCATGACAATGGAAGCAAGTGCAACGATTGCGATAAGATTAATTCCCATTGCATCGAGTGCGATGACCCGATCCGGTACGGAAGGCCCTTTGATTAAACGGTATAAGAATCCAATCATGGAAAGCGAAACACCTAGCAGCGAGATTTTAAGCATTAGATCGAACATTATTTGCTCACCTCCATAATCGCTTTTTCAAATGTATTTTTAATGCTGTCCACGGCCTCAACTTTATCGGCAATATCCATCGCGTGGATATAAAGAATCCGATTATCTTCCGATACTTCAACGACAAGTGTTCCTGGTGTCAGTGTAATTAGATTCGATAGTATCGTAATTTCCCAATCCTTGGTTAGCACGGTTTCAAATGCGAATATGCCAGGTCTCATATCCAGGTTCGGTTTAAGCACGGCCTTAAGGACGCTAATGTTGGAAAGTATGAGTTCCCTTGCGAATATGAGCAGCAATAGAACGACGGCATTCACCCTTTTCAAGTAAAAACGATCATTGAAAAAATGACGGAAGACGAACATGATGCCGAGTCCCAATATATATCCGATGATAAAAGTGCTCCCGTTAAACTCATTTTTCAAAAACATCCAGATAACCGCAAGGAACACATTCAGTAAAATTTGGAATGACATCAGGCACTACTCCTTTAAAACCGCTTTGTTATAGATTTCGGGATTCATTAATGAATCTACAGCTTGTGTTATGAATGGGTATATCGATTCTGTTCCTACTCCGAATAAAACGGAAATGATGACAAGGAGTACGGCAGGAACCAGCATTTTATTTACCTTTTCATTAGATAAGACATAATCAGCTTTTGGAGTTCCCCAAAAGCCATTCATGAATATTTTCATGACGGAATATAGGACCATCAAGCTCGAAAGCAAGACAACGGCCATTCCTAAGTAGGCCCCATTTTCTGCTGCTCCCTGAAGAATCAGGAGCTTGCCGGCAAAACCGCTGAACGGCGGAATTCCCGCCAATGATATGGCAGCTATGAAGAAGGTCCATGCAACGGCAGGGTATTGCTTGATCAAGCCGCCCATGTTCCGCAAATCATCCGATCCGCTGATTTTGATCATGATGCCAACCAACAGGAAGAGTGCAGCCTTGATCAGCATGTCATGAATGATATATAGAATGGATCCCGATAAGGACTGTTCATTCATGACGGAGATTCCGAATAGGATAACCCCGACGGCGATGATGATATTGTAAATGATGATTTTTTTTACATCCCAATAGGCTATAGCACCAATGACGCCGATGATGATGGTCAAGATAGCAAGTATCGCAAGGAAAGTATGGGTGAAATCCTGGTCATGATAAAACATGAGTGTATAGGTCCTGAAAATAGAATAGATCCCGACCTTTGTCAGCAATGCCCCGAATAGGGCCATCACTGGAATGGGCGGAGCATAATAGGAACCGGGCAGCCATTGGAAGAGCGGGAAAATGGCTCCCTTCAAACCGAATACGATCAGAAAGCCAATCGCTATCACCGAGATGATTCCAGGCTGGTTGACTTCCGTTATCCTCTGGCTGATGTCCGCCATGTTCAATGTGCCTAGAACTGAATAAAGATACGCCACCATGATGACGAAAAAGGAAGAGGAAAGCACATTGACGATGATATACTTCAATGATTCCCTCAGTTGGATTTTTGTCCCTCCCAGTACAAGCAGCACGTAGGAAGCCATCAGCATGACTTCGAAAAATACGAATAGATTGAAAAGATCCCCCGTTAGGAAGGCACCGTTTACTCCAATCAGCAAAAATTGAAATACAGGATAATAATAATGTCTTTCACGTTCTTCCCCTATGGAGTAAAACGAGTAAAGCAGTATAGCAAATCCAATGACATTCGTGGTCAGTACGAGCAGCGAAGAAAGCATATCTGCGACGATCACGATCCCGAATGGGGCATCCCAGCTGCCGACACCTAAAGTCAGGATCCCCTGAGTATGGACCATAAACACTAGATAAAGGGAAATCGCAATCCCGATAAGAGAGGAAGTAAGGGATATACCTCTTTGCAGCGTGATTTTCTTGGCTAAGAAAATGAGAAGGATGCCTGTGAAAAGCGGCCATAAAACAGGCATGAAAGTAAGATTATTCATTCGCTTCCGTACCTCTCATTTCTTCCATGTCATCCGTACCGAGTTCCTGGTAGGTCCGATAAGCAAGTACCAGCAGAAATGAAGTGACTCCGAAACTGATGACGATCGCCGTCAAGATAAGCGCTTGCGGAAGCGGATCGACATAGGATGCAGCTTCATCACTTAGCAATGGAACGGAACCGCCTTTCAAACCGCCCATCGTCAAAATCAAAAGGTGAGCGCCGTGACTGAGCAGCCCAGTACCGATTATGATTCTTAATATGCTTTTGGAAAGCATTAAATAGGTCGCACACATAAATAGTATTCCAATGACAATGGCCATTAAAAGTTCCATTATTCACTCTCCCCTATCGTTTGAATAATGGTCATCGTTACACCAACAACCACAAGATAAACACCCAGATCAAAAAGTACCGCGGTATGAAGCGAGATGTGCCCAAGGAGCGGTAAATCAACATAATGATAAACATGTGTCATGAGGGGCACCCCGAAAAATAGCCCACCGGCTACGGTCAGGCTTGATATGAACAAGCCTGACCCGATCATTAATTTATAGTCAATCGGCAAGATGCCTGTGACGGTTTTAATGTCGAAAGCGAGCAACAGCAGGACAATGGCGGCTGAAGTCATTAACCCGCCGACAAACCCGCCTCCTGGCGAATAATGCCCGCCTAAAAAGATGGCTACCGAAAACAGCAAGATAACAAAGGCGGCGACTTTCGTAACCGTTTGGAGAATCAGGTCATTTTGCTTCATGATTTATCTTTCCCCCCTGTCAAACGCAATTTGATCATCGCGAATATTCCGAGCGCAGCGATGGAAAGGACACTGATTTCAAACATCGTATCAAGTCCGCGGAAGTCAACGAGAATGACATTTACGACGTTTTTCCCGCCTGCTTCCTTATAAGCATTTTCAAGATAGTAATTGGATATGGAATCAAATAGTTTATTGCTATGTGCCGATAAGGCAATCAATGTCACGATGATCCCTACACCAATGGATATCAGGGCATTATTCAGCTTGAATGTCATCCGTTCTTCCTTTCTGCTTGCCATTAAAGGAAGGTGGAAGAAACAGAGCAAAAACAGCGATACCGAAATCGTTTCGATGACTAGTTGAGTCAAGGCTAAATCCGGTGCCCGCAGCAAAACGAAAAATAGGGAAATCGTATAACCGACAGCTCCTAAGATGATGATGGAAGTTAAACGGGATCTTGCAAACAGAATGGCGACCGAGCCAATCACGATGATAGCAGCTAATACCGATTCATATATGCCGATCCGGGCAAAATTCCCTGTATCCATTTTAAATGCATCCTTCCAAAAGAGCGTAAAGCCCAAGGAAAGAATGAAGAAAAGGAAAATTGAAAGCAGATACGTCCGAATAGAACCTGTCATTAATACTTTCATGACGATGGAAGCTGAGCGTTCGAGCCCTCTTACCCCGTTATCATACAAAGCATTCAGGGATATACGTTCAGGAATCCACTGAGTGATCTTCTGCCACTTCGGAAGCGTTTTGTATAAAAGGATTCCAAATACTATGATGCCGATGGTCATCCATACTTCAGGTTGGAATCCATGCCAGAAGGCGATATGGACTTGGAAATCCGGTCCCGCCAAGCTTGGCTGTATGCCGGCTACCGCAGGTTTAATGATTGATGAAGATAGCAAGTTTGGAAAAATACCGAAAACGATGACCAACGAAGCAAGGATGATCGGGGATATCAGCATCCCGATTGGCGCCTCGTGGGGCTTCTTTTCCAATAGTTGTAACTGAAGTTTGCCTGTAAAGGGTTTGAGCACAACGATCATGCTATAAATAAAAGTGAATACACTGGCTACCCATGCCACCACAGGGAACAGAACCCCCCATGTCTCCATATTGAAGATATTCAATTCCAATACATCCACCATGCTGGCCAAGAACATTTCCTTGCTCAAAAAACCATTGAAGGGCGGAAGTCCAGCCATTGAAAAAGCACCTATGACAGCGACAGTGAAAGTGATCGGCATCAACTGCATCAATCCGCCTAGCTTTCTGATATCACGTGTACCGGTTTCATGATCAATGATGCCTGCAACCATGAAAAGGCTGCCTTTGAAGGTCGCATGATTAATCAAGTGGAATACTGCTGCAACCGTAGCTGCCAAGTATATATTTTCCCCTAAAGATTCATAGTGAAGGGCCGCCGCACCTAGTCCCAAAAGCGACATGATCAATCCGAGCTGACTGATGGTGGAAAAAGCGAGAATCCCCTTTAAATCAGTCTGCTTGATAGCAGAGAATGAGCCCCAGAACAGGGTGATCAATCCGGCGATCGAAACGAGCCAGAACCATAATCCTGATTCTGCAAAAACAGGGCTTAATCGGGCAACCAAATAAATTCCGGCCTTGACCATTGTGGCGGAATGAAGGTAAGCACTGACCGGTGTCGGGGCTTCCATGGCGTCAGGAAGCCAGATATGGAAAGGGAACTGTGCGGATTTAGTGAACGCGCCAAGCAGCACAAGCAAAAGTGCAGAAACGAAGAGCGAGTGGTCCATAAGTTCCCCGCTTTGGGCAATCAATTCACGTATGCTGAATGTGTTCCCCATAACGGAAAGGAGAATTATGCCACCAAGCATGCTTAAGCCTCCAAGCACAGTGATCAGCAGGGATTTCTGCGCTCCATAACGTGAACGCTCCCTTTCATTCCAATATCCTATCAATAGAAAAGATGATAAACTCGTGAATTCCCAAAACGAATAAAGGACAATTAGGTTATCGGATAGGACGACACCAAGCATTGCTCCCATGAAAAGCAAAAGGAAGACGTAAAATTGGTTCAGCTTTTCTTTCTCTTTCGATAAATAGAAAATTGAATACAGAACGACGAGTGAACCTATACCTGTAATGAGCAAGGCGAACAAAAGCCCTAGTCCATCTACATAGAAATCAACATGAATTCCGAGAGAAGGAATCCATGTTGCCCTTTCCATAATGATTTCCCCTTGTTTGGTCAAGGAAATGAACCTTGAAAAATAGGTGAAAAGGAGAATCGGTAAAATCAAAACAAACCATCCTGTGTGTATTTGTCGAAATAGTTTGTACAATATTGGTACAATAAGTGCTAATAGAAACGGTGATAATACCGCCCAATGAAGTAAAGACATAAACTCCCCCCTTTTTTAAAACGAAGTCAGTCGTCTTATTATGCTTTTTTCGCGCAATCCTAGACGTTAGGAAATCTTCGTTGAATATGTATTTTATTATCGAATGCTTGTCTCGCTTAAAATTATAACGCAATTTATGTGGGTTTGCATGGCATTAAAAACGGTGAAGGCCAACTTGAATGATGTTTTATATATAGGTAGAAAAGGAGGGGAAACCCACCTGAAAAATTTATTGAAAAAAGTTTTTCCAGGTTGAATTAGGAAAGTATCATTGTGAATGGTGGATTATCTTGCATAATATGGGATAAAAGACGCGTGGATGGAGAAACCATGAAAAACACATATTTACTTAGCTATTTACCAATCATTTCAATTCTATTATTCAGCCTCTCCTTTGCCATTTATGGGGAAATGCAAATGCTCTCTTTATTTGGGAATTTGGGAATCTACCAAGGGATGCTGGAGTTTTTTTCTGAAACCGGCATTAAGCTGGCGCTGCTGATCGTATTGCTCTTATTATTCTTCATGGTTTTTGCCGCATTGAAGCTTATCTCCGATACGATATTGGAGCTGTCTTTATTATTCTTTTCCAAGGATTCTGAAGGTAAAGCCCTGAACAGTGTAAGAAAGGGGTCTGTCATATATGTGATTGGCGGTGCCTGTTCATTGTTCAGTGTTCAATTCATCATCGGGCTTGGGTCCATCTTTATCGCAACGAATGTCGTGGCTTTAATTTATTTTGTCAATAAGTTAAGCCCGAGCTTGAATTTGTCGAGGTTAGTGGGATTGGTTTTCTTTCCAATCTTTGTTTGGACAGCACTGATTTCAATAGTCGCTTATGCAGGATTGAAGCTTTATAACAGCGTCATTGCAAGCCTTCCCATATAGCCATAAAAAAGAAGGTGGCATCATCGGACCTTACAGACTGTAGACAATAATGGAGTTGCCTACAGTTTTTTTGAAGAAATGTACAATTAATTGAATTTGATTTCCACTCCAGGCACTCGCTTTCCGCGGGCGGTCCGGGAGCCTCCTCGGCGCCAGCGCCTGCGGGGTCTCCCTTTGACGCGCTTTTCCCGCAGGAGTCTCGTACCTTCCGTTCCAATCCAATCAACTTTGTTTTAACATTTAGATGGAACTACTTTTGTCTACACAACAGGAAGGTGCCATTGGACTGTAGACAAAGTCGATAATAATGGAGTTGCCTTATAGTTTTTTGAGGGAGTGTAAAATTAATTGAACGTTGATTTCCACTCCAGGCACTCCCTTTCCGCGGGCGTTCCGGGAGCCTCCTCGGCCCCAGCGCCTGCGGGGTCTCCCTTTGACGCGCTTTTCCCGCAGGAGTCTCGTACCTTCCGTTCCAATCCAATCAACTTTGTTTTAACATTTAGATGGTA
>NZ_JBIWEV010000004.1:0-109946 GCF_044762725.1 Peribacillus sp. NPDC096447 | reverse complement strand
GAAAGTCTTTTGTCTACACAACAAGAAGGTGCCATCAGACTGCAGAAAGTCGATAATAATGGAGTTGCCTTATAGTTTTTTTGAGGGAGTGTAAAATTAATTGAACATAGATTTCCACTCCAGGCACTCCCTTTCCGCCGACTTTCTGCCAAGCCCCATAAAGCAAGCATCTAGCAGGGTCTAGGCTTGCAGGCTATTCGGCAGGAGTGTCGCAATTTTATTCAATCCAGTGAGGTTTCATCCCATGTAAAACAAATCATGGAGTAGGAGCATGTTCATAGTAATAATTCCATGATCAAATCGCATCAGGGATTGAGACCGTTCCAAACCTCAATTTATCGACAAACTAAGAAGGTGCCATTGCGGCACCTTCTTTTTTCACTCGGCAGTCTGGCTGATATCTTTCCAAATCAATACATGGGGTGTATGTGAATAAATGGATTGTAGATTGGATGGCTTGTCCCTTCCAATCCAAACCCCCGTTGTATAGTTTGCTGTCAGGCCGACAAACCACATGTCTTTCACATCATTGGTCGTACCGGTTTTACCGCCGACATATTCTGTAGGAAAGTAGGCTTTTGCGGGCTGTCCCGGAAATGATCGTTTCATGGAGCAGCTGCCGCATCTTGGCTACGGTGCTTTTGCTCCATATCTCCTTGGAGCGGTCTTTCCATTTATAAAGGACTTTACCTTCTTGATCGGTGACTTTAATAATGGCGCGGGCTGGCTGATAGTTTCCGTCATTGAAGGACGTATAGGCATTTGTCAGTTCAAGGGGACTCATGCCATATTCGAATCCGCCTATGGCCGAACTCGTATGGTGGTCTTTTTTGCTCACCTTTTTAAAGTCGAAAGCATCGTGGTAATTGAAACTCGTTTCCACCCCCGTCTTTTCAAAAATTCTTATGGCGGGTGTATTATAGGACTGAGCGAAGGCAGTTCCTAGTGTGACCATCCCGTAGCTGTAGCCGCTATAATTCTTTGGACAATAGCTATTGCTGCAATAGCTTGCTCCGCTAACTAGCTGATTGATGTCAGCATCCGTTTCTTCCAAATAGGGAGCATAATCGAGAAGAGGCTTAATGGCTGATCCTGGCTGCCTATAGCTTTGGTATGCACGGTTGAAAGAATTTTTTTTATAATCTTTTCCCCCAATCAAAGAGACAAGCTCGTGCGTATGATGCTGTATAACCACTAAAGCTCCCTCGATATCATTGACACCGATTTTTGATTGTACAGCAGTCTTTGACTGTGATTGCAGCTTGGTATCGAGTGCGGTATGGATGGTTACACCGGAATCCAAAAGCTTTTTGACCTTTTTATCCAGCTCAGCTTCCGCTTTCTTACGGATGGCGACTCCAGGGCTTTGCAGAGATTTGTCAAGACCCTCGGAGGATGCCACCAGGTTTTTCAATTCCTGATGAACATATGTCACATAATCGGGATATAAGTCGACCGGGGTGGACAAGTCTAATTTAATCGTACTTTTAATAAGCTTCTCGTACTCGGCCTGTTCTAAATCACCTTCGGCACCATTTGTTTCAGTAATCTCTCCTGACGCTTTTTCGTCGCTTCAAAATGTTTAAGAGGGTTATAGTTTTCCGGATTATTAGGGATTGCGGCCAGGAAGGCAAGTTCCGCCTTGGATAACTCTCCAGTCGGTTTACTGAAATAATATTGGGAAGCAGCTTCGACTCCATACGCTCCATTACTGAAATATATGGCATTCAAATACAACTCCGTGATTTCCGGTTTTGATTTTTTTCGCTCTATCTGATAGGCGTAAATGAGTTCACTGAGTTTTCGGTTATACGTCCTATCATGTGAAAGATAAACATTCCTGGCCAGTTGCTGGGTAATGGTACTGCCGCCTTGTTCGATTGTTTTATTTTGTGAATTGATAAGAAGCGCCCTGCTTATGCCGGATAGGTCAACGCCTGCATGATCATAAAATTTCTGATC
Organism: Peribacillus sp. NPDC096447; assembly: GCF_044762725.1. Lineage (NCBI taxonomy): Bacteria > Bacillati > Bacillota > Bacilli > Caryophanales > Bacillaceae > Peribacillus > Peribacillus sp. NPDC096447. The sequence continues at coordinate 107,984 of NZ_JBIWEV010000004.1, read as the reverse complement.
CTCTGTAACGATGAATAGATTTTCCAGGAATAGGGGGATGTCTTCAAGTTTTAGGTAAGTCCGTTTCTCACCAGTGGAAATTTCACTGATGACCTTTCCATTTGCGGCCTTCATGTAACTATTCTGAGCCAGTTCTATCGATTCAATGGGAATTCGCTCGTCGAGTACATGATAGGGAGATTGCGCTAAGGACCACTCCTGATAGGAAAGGAAAATGAAAAGGATCAATACGGGAATCAAGAGGAAAATCGTGATATAACCAAGATACGTGCGCATAGTTCAACTTCCTAACTAATATATTTTTAGTATGTCCTTGGATTGAAGGGGTGAAAAAATGGTACTTTTGGTTCATTCATCCACCATAATCCAAATAAGGTAGACAATAAAGAGTTTTGGGTAAATTAGGTATGATGGCAAAAGCGTATCCGGGTGGTGTTACGAAAAACTTTCTAAATCTTCTGTTATAATAGTCTCGTGAGAAAAAACCATTTTTTGTTTATATGTTGATGTCAGGAATATGAAGGGGGTCATAAAAATGGAGGAACAACAGCAATATGTATTCATTGATTTTGAATTTACGATGCCGGAAGGAAAAGCCAATCCAGTAGGGTTTTATCCGGAAATCATTGAGGTTGGCTTAGTCACCGTCATTAATGAGACCATTCAGGAACAATTCTCATCTTTTGTTAACCCAATGAAATTTCCAGTCTTAACGGGAAGATGCAAAAAGTTCTTGAACATTACCCAGGATCAGGTGGACCGGGGGATTTCATTCGAAGAGCTGGTTAATTTATTGAAGAAAATAGATGAGCAGCACCCGACGACGATTGTTACCTGGGGAAATATGGACATGAAGGTACTTCGCCAGAACTGTCAGAAAGCAGGATTGGATTTCCCTTTTACAGGGAAACAAAGTGATCTTTGCCTGGAGTATAAACGCTTTTTCGGGGATCAAAATCAAACCGGGCTTTGGAAAGCTGTACAGGCCTATGGCAAAGAAGGGACAGGCAAGCATCACCGGGCGCTGGATGATGCGATTACGACATATAATATCTTTAAGTTAGTGGAGAAAGATAAAAGTTATATGAAAAATCATGAACCGACGACAATTGGCGATCGCATTGATTTATCAAAAGTATTGAATCATTTAGCGTTATAAAAGCCAAATCATATATTACTGATTTGGCTTTTATCATGCTTTATTTAAAATAATCCGCCGCTAGATCTTCAAGCAACTGTAAGCTTTTATCATTCCACTCTGTTTGGGCTTCGCTTAAAGTGCCTTTCATTTTCTCAACAGCTTCTCTTAAGGATTCCTTATACTCAGGAATCTCCTCATTAAAGTTCCTGACCATATTCTTTGGCACATTGGTTTGCTCCCGGAAAGCTAGAGCACGCCGCTGATGGAACATGGACACTTCCGTTTGCTTCGGGTTATGAAGGTCTCCCTGCATGGGATGCTTCAAGACAGCCAACACTTTAACAAGATATGCAGCAGGTCTGATATCGGTGACTTCCCCGATGTATTTTCCAGTTTTATATATGGCGGTAACCTTATCGCCGATTTTAAAATCCTGTTCTGACATTTCCCTACCACCTTTCTTTTAACTTCCTTCATGATACATAAGAACGACGATTTTTCACAGCGAATTTATTCAATTTCGTAAAGATGCTTTTTTTATGAAAATCGTGTAAAGTGTACAAATGAAGATGAAAAAATGGTGTTTCATGCCATTTAATTTTAAAAAGAAAGAGGTTATGTAAAATGACAAACTTTCCACAATTAACAAGTGAAGTTTTGGAAAATGAAAAAGCGGTCATCATGCAAACGACGATGGGCGATATTAAAATTAAACTATTCCCTGAACTGGCTCCAAAGACAGTGGAGAATTTCTTGACACATGCTGAAAACGGTTATTACGAAGGAATCATCTTCCACCGTGTCATCAAGGATTTCATGCTTCAAGGCGGAGATCCGACAGGCACTGGAATGGGTGGAGAAAGTATCTGGGGAACTCCATTTGAGGACGAGTTCTCCATGCAACTATTCAATTTGCGCGGGGCTCTTTCCATGGCAAATGCAGGCCCGGGAACAAACGGCAGCCAATTCTTCGTCGTACAAGCCCAGCATGTGGACAACAGGATGGGTGAGCAAATGAAGCAAGCCGGTTATCCGGAAGAAATCATCAGTGCTTATATGGAGCAAGGCGGCACACCATGGCTGGATCATAAACACTCTGTCTTTGGACAGGTGGTCGAAGGCATGGACGTTGTTGATACGATTGCTAACGTAGAGACAGTTGCGGGAGACAAGCCTGCAGTGGACGTGGTCATTAAAGGGATCACCATTTTATAAATAAAAGAGAAGCGAGGGGCTCAGTGCCTCTCTTTTTTTTCGGGGTTTAGTGGATTAATCCCACTAGTGGATTGTTCTGGTAATTGATATAATGGGATAATGCAGTTTAATTCCCTATCAGGAAGGATGTATCGGATGGACTATCTCAATCATGCTTTACTAGGTTTGTTTCTTTACTTTCCGGAAGACAAGACTGAATATATCTCGGCTGGTATAACTTGCTTCATATTTTTAGTGGCAGCCGTTTTTACGATGAGGGCAATTATAAGATATTCAAAGAAGGAAGAAATGAAAACGAAGCAATTCGAAGATGAGGTCACCAGAAGGAACCAGCGTATAAAGGATGATACCATTTCTTGATTCCGGAAGATGCCATGTATCACTGGGGTGCCCCCGTTTTTTGAATATTGATTATCTGAATATGAATGGTATTATGTTTTGTTAGAAGGGCGTAAGGAATTAAATGTTCCCTTATCAGCATAAGCATTTTATACTATAAGCATAGAGAGAAATTTTGGGGGCGTAATTGGTTATGCAAATCGTAGCTAAAAGAATGATTGCGGCAGATACGGTCAAGGATTTTTTCATTCAGCACTGGGAGACGACCCAAGTCGTTTTTTCAAGAGGCTTGTTTCATTATGCGGAACTTGAGGGCTTTGGGGTGATGGACGAGAATGAAAAAATCACGGGGTTGGGAACATACAAATTGTCCGACCATGTATGTCAGATCATCTCTTTGAACAGTGAGCATGAGAATCAAGGTGTTGGCTCATCATTGCTTTATGTGATGGAAAATATCGCTAAGGAAAAAAATTGCCATACTATTAAAGCGATTACAACGAACGATAATCTACAGGCATTGAAGTTTTTTCAAAAGCGTGGTTATGTCATTTCGGAAGTCGTTAAAAATGCCGTGGAAGAATCACGGAAAATCAAGCCGGAAATTCCATTTTACAGTTTTGAGGGAATTCCGATCCGAGACGAGATAATACTGGAGAAATACTTATAATAAGGTGTAATTCACCTGGATATTGATAGGGGGAATAGGGATGTTTAAGAAAATGGCGGCTGATGCCCTTGGTCTTAGTGATATTGGAAGTGTGATTAGTCCTGCAGATTATGACAAGGTGGATGCAGATGACTATATCATGCATGAAGATGGGGAAAAAATTTATTTCCTGATTAAATCAAAAACGGATGAGTACTGTTTCACGAATCAAGCGTTCATACATTTGGACGGTACAAGTGCGATAAGCAAAAAGCGCACACTAACAAGATATAGCTACAGCCAGTATACTATTTCCAACGCCACGCTTGAAACAGCAGGGACCGTGGATTTGGATGCAGAAATAAAATTTTCGATCGGTGCAAAGACTTTCTCCATTGATGTTCATAAGAAATTCATTGAAGAATTAAAGGACTTGTTTAAATCACTCGTAAAAATATCGGAAATTTGCCATGAGAATGAGTATGCCCTTCAATATGCCCAGCAAAGCGTAAACCTTGCTTCTTCCACTTTGAACCAGGTTCGCACAGATGGAAGCCAAATGGCTGCAAGCTTCAAGGAAATTAATTCCGCCGCTTTCGAATGGTTGATGGACAGCCGGAAAAAGTACCATGTAAAAGACTTTGGCTTTGTTTTTGAAAAATATATCAATAATTAAAAAAGAAGGCGAACACTGTATGATGTGTCCGCCTTCTTTTTTAATTGTTCAAATCAGTCAAGCCAGGGCTGTGTTCATTTGGCATATCCGGCATTTCTGGGACAGGGAATCCTTTTGGCGGCTCGGTAACAGCAAGGTTTCCGCCATTTCGGCTCGGTGTTTCCCCTTTGAAAATTTCGCCGATTTGAGTTTGATCCAATCTGAAATTGAATTGGGCATTATGGTAGCCTAAATCCACATATTTGCGGCATTCAGGATATTTGTTCAAATCATAATTAGGTACAGGGAAGATTTTCCCCCAGTTGACCCCAAGTGTTTCCAATGCCTTGGCAAATGCATTTTGGTGGGCATTGTCGCGAACCATTAAAAATGCCAGTGTTTCGCGCATTGTTTTATTGGAACTCATTTCATAAATCCTGGACTTTTGCAGGACACCCGTAGATTCAAGCATGACATTGTTCAAAAGGTTCGCTACAAGATTACCGTGATCATAAACCCATGATCCATTCCATGGATTGCCGCCAGCATCGACAGGCAGGGAGGCTTTTGCACCGATGATGAAATGGTGAGGGTTTGCGCCGCTTTTGATGACTTCATCCAATGGGGCGCCGTCGATAGCGACATCTCCAGGCATTTCCCCGCCAGCACCATTCAGCAGCTGGTTGATGGTTGATTGGACAAGTTCGACGTGGCTGATTTCTTCCAAGAAAACACCACGGAGTAAATCACGATATTGTTTAGCTTTGCCACGGAAATTGGCACTTTGGAAAGAATACTGCATCATCGTCCGCATTTCACCGAATTGCCCTCCAAGTGTTTCCTGAAGGACTTTTGCTGCATTCGGATCAGGCTTATCGGGAACGATCATATTGATTAAATCTTCTTTATAGAAATACAAATGGAAGCCCTCCTTGAAATGAATATTTCTAATTTAGCTTCTGTTATCTAAATTAAATTATTCCTAAGGTAAAAAGTACCTTTATGGAATGGCGGGAAGAGAGAAATACTAGAGGGAAGAACGATTTTGAAAGGATGTTGCACATGCTATCCAATCAGCAGCTTAAAGAATTTCAACAGCAATTGCAGCAAACGAAGCAAGAGTTGGAAGAGCGATTAAATGATTCAGGCAACCACGATTTAAGAAGAAGCTTGGAGGATTCGACAGGTGAGTTATCGAGTTACGATAATCATCCCGGAGATGAAGGAACCGAGTTATATGAACGGGAAAAGGATTTGGCCCTTTCCGAGCATGACCGAGATGAAATAAGGGATATTGAAAGGGCACTTTCTGCCATCAAGGCGGGTGAGTATGGAAAGTGCCAGGTTTGTTCAAAGGAAATACCTCTTGAACGTTTGAACGCCATCCCTACTACGACTTATTGTGTCGAGCATACCCCATCACAGGAAACTTCGGACAATCGGCCGGTCGAAGAGGAAGTGTTGGGACCGCCGTTTGGAAGGTTTGATTTTGACGACCGTCACGAATCGGTTGCATACGATGCGGAAGATTCTTGGCAGGATGTTGCCAGTTATGGCACATCTGAATCGCCTTCCGATTTTGTAAATCCGCCAAGCGATTACGAAGATATGTATGTCGAGTCCGAGGAAAATATCGGATATGTCGAAGATTATGAAAATTTCGTTGGTGTGGATATATACGGTAAGGAAATAACGGTTTATCCGAACTCACAATATGAAGAATTGAAGGAAGAACTTTTTGAAGAAAATATCCAAACCTCATTTGGGGATTTGCCCCGATATGAGCATGATCCTTATGTGGATGAAGAAAAAGATTGAAAAAGAAGAACCAGGATTCTAAGCCTGGTTCTTTTTTTATTTAAGAAAAAGCCAATTTCAAACGGTTTAGCCCATCCATCAGGACGCTGCGTGAACAACCGAGATTCATTCGGACGAAACCTTCTCCGCCAGGTCCGTATTTAGAACCAGGCTCCAATGCGAGCTTCCCTTGATGGATAAGTCGATCCTTGATTTCCTTGTCGGTAAATCCAAGATCACGGCAGTCAATCCATAAAAGGTAAGAGGCTTCCGGATGCATGACATGCAGTGAAGGAATTTCGGCTGCAATGAATTCCTCTGCCACTTTTATATTCTCCTCAATGTAGCCAATCATGTCTTCAAGCCATTCCAAGCCCTCCCGATACGCGGCTTCCATTGCTGTTAAGGCAAAGATGTTAAGACCATGGAAGGCCAGTTTCGTTTGCGCCTTTTGCAAAAGCTTCTGCAATTTTTCATTACTTGTGATCAGGAATGAAGCCTGAAGGCCGGCAATATTGAAGGTTTTGCTTGGCGCCATCAATGTAACGGTCATGTCCGCTAATTTTTCTGAAAGCGAGCCGATCGGATAATGCCTTGATGTTGTATGGAACAAATCAGCATGTATCTCATCACTGACGATGACTACATCATATTTTTCACATAGCTCCCCGATCCTTAAGAGTTCGTCCTTTGTCCAAACGCGTCCGCCGGGGTTATGCGGACTGCAAAAAAGGAATAGTTTCACTCCGCTTTTCAGCTTGTCCTCAAAATCAGTGAAATCAATCTCAAAGCGGTCATTTTCAATGATAAGGGGACTATTGACCACTTCCCGGTCATTATTTTTGATCATATCAAAAAATGGTGTATAAACGGGGGATTGTAACAATATTTTATCGCCCGGGTTCGTGAAAGCTTGGATCGTTGTACCGATTGCGGAAACTACGCCGGAGCTGAATGAAATCCAATCTTTATCGATTTGCCAGGAGTGCCGGTCTCTAAGCCAGCTTTGAATTTCAGTGAAGACCGTTTCAGAAGGGACGGTATAACCGAAAATCGGATGATTCAAGCGTTCCATCAATGCCTTTTGAATGCCCTCAGGAGACGGGAAGTCCATATCGGCAACCCACATTGGCAGAACATCCTCGCGCCCATATAAGGATGTGAGGAAGTTTTTATCCCATTTTGCAGACCCTGAATTTTCCCTGTTGATTTGTTCCTCAAAAATTGACTTGTTCAAAATATCCACCACCGAATAAAAATTTGTCGTCTTCGCGAAAAGCCTGTTGTTATGATACTATGATATCATGTTCTTTGAAAATATTGAGCAGGTGATGATTTTATGGATACACAGCAAATGAATTTAGCGTTGGTTGCCGTTTTGCAAGAATGGGACCCTTTCAAGATAGGATGGGATCTATATGAGCCGGAAATTGCCGATACGGTCGTAGCAATTCGCGATATAGATGATCCAAAGGAACTGGCGGAAAAGATAAAATCTATTTACGAGTTCTCGTTCGATGAATCCGTTCAGATGGATAAGTGCCTGGAAGTTGCTCAAAAGCTGCTCATCATTAAGAATGATGCCAGCTGTTCGATCTAAAGGTGACAAAGGTGTACCCGGAAATCAGGGGCACCTTTTTTACGTTGTTTTTTTGCTAATACTCATAGTTTGTTCAGTTAACTCGTGGTTTGCGCAGAATACTCGTGAGTTTCAGCGATTTACTCGTAGTTTGCGCAAAATACTCGTGAATTTCGGTGATGTACTCGTGAAATGTGCAATTACTCGTGAATTTCAGCGATTTACTCGTGAGTTTGCGCAGAAAACTCGTGAATTTCAGTGAATTACTCGTGAGTTTGTGCAGAATACTCGTGAGTTTCAGCGATATACTCGTGAAATGTGCAATTACTCGTGAATTTCAGTGAATTACTCGTGAGTTTGCGCAGAATACTCGTGAGTTTCAGCGATTTACTCGTAGTTTGCGCTGTTTACTTGTAAGTATTGCATTTTTAAGTTGGGGTGGCCACTCCAATAAACCCCTTAATTAATTGATACACTTCTTCCGGTTTCTCCTCTGGAAGAAGGTGCCCGGAATCCTCAATGACTACAAGTTCGGAATTAGGCAGGTCATCATGGAGCCTTTCACCAATACTCAAAGGCACCACTCGATCATGCCTTCCCCAAATAAGCAGGCATGGTGTATGAATACCACTAAGGTCCTCCTTCAACAAATCGATTTCCTTATCTCGAAGCATCCTCCCCAATGCCCGGAAAATATCATGCTTCTTAATGAATGGCCCTAGATATCCCTGCCGCATTTCATCGTCAATCATCGCCGGATCATGGACGACATTTTTCAAGTTCTTTTCGATACCTGATTTTTGCAGATACCGTTTTATCCCGTATGAAAAGAAAGGCAGATAACTGACCAGCTTCATTTTTTCCGAATATCCGGGCTGATAGCCTGAACCGGCAAGTAGAATGGCATGGTCGACAAGATCAGGGTATGATTTGATGAGCTGCAGGGAAATCTGCCCGCCCATGGAATGGCCGCAGATACTGAATTTCCTGATGCCTTTTCCCTCTAAGAATAGAACGACGGATTTAGCGATGTTCCGGAATGAATATGTATATCGATAATCTTTTCCGCTTTGCCCGAATGGCGGGAGGTCTATGGAGATCACATTGTATTCCTTGGTTAAATAGGGGACTAATTTACGGAAACTGAAGCTCGATGACAAAAATCCATGAAGCAGGACAAGGTTGGGGAGGGAATCATCGATTCTGTCATATTCAAAATAGATTTCGATATCACCCACCCGTTCGATATCTTTGATTGTATGACTTTCCATAAAAGCTCCTCCTCCTCCGTTATTGGTCAAACCTGTGTTACCCTGAATATTCCAAAAAAGGTCCTTTAATACTGTTGCATAACAGTAATTGTAATAATAACGATGAAAAAAGACAATTACTATAACAGGTCACCAACCAATTTTGATATAATAGTGTAAGTTTATCCTGACAGCATAGGACTTATTAAATTATATTGTCATATAGGATTTTTAAAAGAGTCTAATAAGGTAATTCGTGAGACTATCTGCCAGCCGAACCATCATATCTAAATTAGTGAATTCCAAAAGGGGGGTTTTCCAATGCACTTGAATGAAGAGGAATTGGAAGTCTTGAGAATCATTGAAAATAACAGCCGGATTGATCTGAAGGATTTGGCTAAAATGACCGATCAATCAGAAGCGGACATTGAAATAACATTGAAGAAATTAGAAGATATGCGGGTCATTGTACGTTACTTAACAGTCATTAACTGGGCAAAAGTGGATGAATACCATGGTGTCACAGCGATGATCGATGTAAAAGTCACTCCAAAACGCGGTGTCGGTTTTGATGAGGTCGCAAAAAGGATTTACAAATTCAAAGAAGTACAGTCCGTTTATTTAATGTCAGGGGCTTATGATCTTTCGGTCATTGTCGAAGGACGTTCGATGAATGAAGTGGCAAGCTTCGTTTCGGAAAAACTTTCGACACTGGATTCCGTCATTTCTACTACGACTCACTTCATCATGAAAAAATACAAGCATGATGGCACCATTTTTGATCAAACTGAAGAAGATAAGCGGATAGTGGTGTCACCATGATTAAAACGAGTTATGTTTCAAAAACGATTGCAGAGCTTAAACCATCAGGCATCCGCCGCTTTTTCGACTTGGCAGCCAATTTGGAAGGGGTCGTATCTCTTGGTGTGGGTGAACCGGATTTCGTTACATCTTGGGCAGTAAGGGAAGCGGCGATCAACTCCTTGGAGGAAGGATATACCTCATATACGGCCAATGCCGGATTATTTGAATTAAGGTCGGAAATCAGCCGGTATATGGAGAAGCAGTTCCATGTTTCGTATAGACCGGACGATCAAATCATTGTCACGGTCGGAGCAAGCCAGGCCCTAGATATTGCCCTGAGGACCATCTTGAATCCAGGTGAAGAAGTCATTGTCGTCGAACCTTGTTTCGTCGCCTATGCACCGCTTGTGACCATGGCAGGGGGAATACCGGTCACGGTCCAAACATCCAAGGAAGATGATTTTAAGTTGACTACTCAACAACTCGAAGCGGCGATCACGCCTAAAACGAAGGCCGTTTTAATCTGTTCACCGAATAACCCGACGGGAACCCAGCTTGGGCAGGAAGAATTAGTGATGCTTGCTGACATCATTAAAAAGCATGACTTGCTGGTGATTTCCGATGAAATCTATGCTGAACTTGCTTATGATGAGGAATTCACTTCTTTCGCTGCCATTGACGGCATGATTGAGCGGACAATTGTCATCAATGGGTTTTCGAAAGGGTTTGCGATGACAGGGTGGCGTCTTGGGTTCGTTTGTGCACCTAAGGAAATTTCCGAAGCGATGCTTAAGCTTCATCAATATGCGATGATGTGTGCGCCGACCGTTGCGCAGCATGCTGCATTGGAAGCATTAAAGCACGGTATGCAGGATGTGGAAGAAATGCGTCGCAGTTATCGGAGAAGACGAAATTATATCGTGAAATCATTTAACGATATGGGTCTGGATTGCCATAATCCTGGCGGGGCATTTTATGCTTTTCCATCAATCGAGAAAACGGGGATGACTTCGATGGAATTTGCTGAAAAACTTCTGACGGAAGAACTTGTTGCAGTTGTACCGGGAGATGTGTTCGGGGAAAGCGGTGAAGGCCATATCCGCTGTTCTTATGCATCCTCCATGGAACAGCTTCAAGAGGCGCTTAGAAGAATGGAACGTTTCATGAAGAATCATTGCCAATAAAAGCAAAAAAATAGGGATCCGGCCTTTAACAGCCGGATCCCTTTCCATAGGGGGAATTAGAAAAAAGAGTTAATCTAATGGATTAACATAGAAAGTGTTAATCATAGTATATCCAGTACCTTGAAAAAAAATACACATACTACGACCCATTTTTTGAATTAAGCTTGTGTATTATATAAAGTATGCATAACTTTCAGAATTTGTTCTTCGCTAAAGTCCTTAGCTGTTCTTAGAATGAGCTCCGCTTTTTTGGTTCCGATTTCTTCAATCAGTTTTTTTATGTCCTCGTCGATACCCACGGCGTTACCGGTTTGGGCATCCTTCAGGAATTCTGAAGCCGGAATGTCAAGAACGGTGGAAAGCCGTAAAATGGTTTGTGTATCAGGAACCGATTCACCTGATTCATACTTTTCAATTTTCTTCGTGCCGATTCGTAATTTCAAAGCCAGTTCCTGTTGAGTGAGGTTGTGATCTTCTCGGTATTGCCGGATATTCTTCGCGATATTTGACATAGTCAGACACTCCTTTTTCAGGAAATATATTTTCTTTATGTAATTATTTTACCATATTATTACTTAAGGGGAGTAATGGAATATGTAGGTTTTGTGAAAAAATGCCGCATCGAGATATATCGAAACGGCACGTTGAATGTTAAATGAGATTAATTGACTTAAGGAATACGAGTATGATCATGATCGGCACGATGTAGCGAATCAGGAAGTACCAAAGTTTAAAAAGTGATCCGCCGGGATCAGCGCCGGATTCGAACTCCTTTTGTACCTCAATCCTTTTCATTTGATAGCCGATGAAAAGGGATATGAACAAGGCGCCGACTGGCAGCGCGATATTGCTTGTCAGATAATCAGCGAAATCGAATATGGATAAATTGAAAATCTTCACATCCGAAAGCACCCCGAATGATAATGCGCTTGGAATCCCAATTAAGAAAACGGTGATACCAGCTATCCAAGAAGCCTTCTTACGCTTTGCAGCATCACCCTTGATCATGGCGGCAACGACGATTTCGAGAATGGAGAATGCCGTCGTAAGGGTGGCAAATAATAATAATATGAAGAAAATGAACATGAAGATCCCGCCAAGCGCCATTTCATTGAAAACGGCTGGCAACACGACAAATACTAGTCCAGGCCCGCTTGAAGGGCTGAAGCCTAGTGCGAAAACAGCCGGGAAGATGACCAAACCAGCCAGCAAGGAAATGAAGATATTCAGTCCAACTACCGAAAAGGCCGATTTTGTAATATCTTCTTTTTTGCTTAAATAGGATGCGTAGGTTACCATCACGGAAACACCGACACTTAGTGCAAAGAAGGATTGGCCGAGTGCCAATAGGATCGTTTCCCCTGTTAATGCGGAAAAGTCCGGCTTCAAGAAAAATTTAACACCCTCCATCGCTCCATCCAGAGTCAAGGAACGGATAAGAAGAATGATGAAAAGGATGAACAAGGAAGGCATCATATATTTATTGGCCTTTTCAATTCCCTTGGAAACGCCGCCTTGCACGACCCAAATGGTAAAGAGCATGAATAATAACTGAGCGATAACCGTTTCATAAGGATTACTGATTATCTTATTGAAGAAGTTTCCATATTCTTCTTGAGTCAAGTTTGAGAGGGAACCTGTAAAGCTTCTGGCTAAATAAGAGATGATCCAGCCACCAACAACACTGAAGAAGGATAGCAGAATGATGGAAGCGACGACACCGCCATATCCGATCAATGCCCAAGGCTTCCCCGGGGCGATATGTTTATATGCGCTAATGGCATCTTTCTGTGCATTGCGGCCAATCGTGAATTCCGCTATTAATATCGGTGCACCGATTAGCAGGGTGAATAAAATGAAGAGCAGGAAAAAGACCCCTCCTCCATTTAGCCCAGTCATATATGGGAGCTTCCAAATGGCGCCCAATCCAATAGCGGATCCCGCGGCTGCCAGGATGAACCCAAGTTTTGAAGTCCATTGATCTTGTTTTGACATGATGGAAAAACTCCTTTAGATGTAAAAAATATCTAGCTGCATATTACATTTTTAAAACATTTTCTCATCTTACTATGATTATGTGGAATTGAATAGTGTTTTAATATTACAATCTTTAGAAAAATGAGTAAATATATTAAGGGAAATAGAGGTTATTTGCAAATTATTAGGATAAATTATAAATAAAGATCTTATAATATTTATTATTTCCAAAAAACAAACATTTTTAATGAGTAAAATCCTAAAAAGTATGGTATACTTAACTTTGATTATTTTCCAATTATGTGATATAATTTTTTATTGCGTGAAAAGACGAAAAAATATATATAAAATAGGAGTGTTACCATGTCTGAAAAATTCGAAATTGGTGCGGTAGTTGCTGGTAAAGTAACTGGTATTCAACCATACGGTGCATTTGTTGCTCTAGACGATTCAACTCAAGGTTTAGTTCATATTTCTGAAATTACTCACGGCTTCGTTAAAGATATCAACGAACATTTAAAAGTGGGCGATGAAGTGAAAGTTAAAGTGCTTTCCATCGATTCAGCTGCTGGAAAAATCGGCTTATCGATCCGCGCTACAGAAGAAGCTCCTGAGCGTACTGAAGCTCCGAAAAAAGCTCCGAAAAAACGCCAAGCATCTGTTAAAGCGACATCTCACATCGAATCTACTGAAGGTTTCAACACATTGAAAGACAAACTTCAAGAGTGGATTGAACAATCTCAACGCGAAGACTTAATCAAAAAATAATTTTTTAGAACCGGCCGATCATTAGATCAGCCGGTTTTTTTTGTCCATTGTCATGGCAGGTAGCGGGGATATGAATGAAATAAAGCCGGGTCATGTGTTTATCCATGGTCCGGCTTTATTTTATCGAATAGAAACATTGTCCATTGTCATGATCTCAACGAGTCGGTTTGGTTTCAGGCTCTCTGGAAATTTCAGGACTTGGTTTGAAGAGAAGACCAAGATTAATGAGACCGGCAATTCCAACCAATCCATAAACGATACGGGCCAATCCAGCATCTTGCCCTCCGAAAATCGAAGCAACCAAGTCAAATTGGAAAAAACCTATTAAACCCCAGTTGATTGCCCCAATTATTGTAAGAACAAGTGCAGTTCTTTGTATTCCACTCATTGTACAGCCTCCTTTTTTTTGAAAAAATCAGTTCTTTACTTATCATGCTTTTTCATCATGTAAATATACATCTACTCAAAAGTTCCGGGCGGATATTTTGTATTTAATTGGAACATTGGTCATAATGAATAAAAGAAAAACTAGCACTTGGCACTGTCGACAATTCAAAAACGGAGTCAATGTGGCATAAAGGAGAGATATCCATTGGAGAATTTCACTTATAAAAATCCTACTAAAGTAATTTTCGGGAAAGGTCAGCTTGAAAGCTTAAAAGCTGAACTTCCTGCGTATGGCGATAAAGTTTTACTTGTATACGGCGGGGGAAGCATAAAGAAAAATGGCTTATATGAAAAAGTGGTCAATACCTTGAAAGAGATCGATGCAGAGGTGCACGAACTTTCCGGAGTTGAACCGAATCCACGCATCTCAACAGTCCGAAAAGGTGTTGACCTTTGTAAAGAATATGGTATCGACTTTGTCCTTGCAGTTGGAGGAGGAAGCGTCATAGACGCTACAAAGGCCATCGTTGCAGGTGCTAAATATGAGGGCGATCCATGGGATCTTGTCATCAAGAAGGCGCCAGTGGAAGAGGCCCTTCCATTCGGAACGGTGCTGACTTTAGCTGCAACCGGCTCTGAGGCGAATTCCGGATCTGTCATAACAAACTGGGAAACGAAAGAGAAATATGGATGGGGAAGTCCATTGGTATTTCCGCAATTCTCCATTTTGGATCCTGAAAACACTTTTTCGGTACCAAAAGATCAAACGGTATACGGAATGGTCGATATGATGTCACATGTATTCGAAACGTACTTCCATCCGGAAACGCATGCGCCGCTTCAAGACCGTTTTTGTGAATCGCTGTTATCTACGGTAATTGAAACCGCACCTAAGTTATTGGAAAACCTGGAAGATTACGAGCATCGGGCCACTATCCTATATGCTGGAAACCTAGCCTTGAACGGGTCGCTTGGGGTTGGTTACAGCGGTGATTGGGCAACGCATAACATTGAACATGCCGTTTCAGCTGTTTATGACATCCCGCATGCAGGAGGATTGGCCATCTTATTCCCTAATTGGATGAAGCATGTGCTCCATGAAAATGTCGCACGCTTTAAACAAGTTGCAGTCCGTGTATTCCATGTAGATCCGGAAGGTAAAACGGATGAGGAAGCGGCCCTTGAAGGCATTGAAAGACTTAGGTCATTTTGGAGCAGCTTAGGGGCGCCGACCAATCTTTCGGACTATGGCATCGATGACTCACAATTGGAAGTCATGGCTGATAAAGCGATGAGCAGAGGGGAATTTGGACGATTCAAAGTCCTGAACCGAGAAGATGTCCTTGCCATTTTACGGGCTTCATTATAAAAAAGTGATATGATCCTTTCTCCCGCCTTTTCAGGTGGGAGATTACTTTATAGGCATAATTCGTTATTTACTTGATCGATTTCTTGATTATGAGAATTACATCAGATAAAGTGAAAGGGAAACTAAAGAATCCAAGGAGGAATTTGAATGGCCCATATTCGTTTCGATTATTCAAAAGCCCTGCCGTTTTTCGGGGAGCATGAGATTACATATCTACAGGATGCTGTAAAAGTGGCACACCATTCCCTGCATGAGCAGACAGGGGCAGGCAATGAATATCTTGGCTGGCTTGATTTACCCGCCAATTATGATAAAGAAGAGTTCTCAAGGATCAAAGAAGCGGCAGCGAAAATAAAAGAAGATTCAGATGTGCTGCTGGTTATCGGAATCGGCGGATCATACCTGGGAGCACGAGCGGCAGTTGAGATGCTTCAACATAGTTTTTATAACATTCTACCGTCGGATAAAAGAAATGCACCGCAAATTTTATTTGTGGGTAATAATATAAGCTCTACATATATGCAGGACGTAATGGACCTATTGGAAAATAGGGATTTCTCGATCAATGTCATCTCTAAATCCGGTACGACCACGGAGCCTGCACTGGCCTTCAGGATTTTCCGGAAACTGCTGGAGCAAAAATACGGTGTTGAAGAAGCTAAGAGCCGCATTTATGCGACCACTGATAAAGAAAAGGGCGCATTAAAAACGGTAGCAACGGAGGAAGGGTTCCAAACTTTCGTCATTCCTGATGATGTTGGCGGACGTTACTCGGTCTTAACGGCTGTAGGACTGCTTCCGATTGCGGTCAGCGGGGCGGATATCGATCAAATCATGGAGGGGGCCGAGCGTGCTAGGGCGGACTTCAGTTCTTCCGAGCTAGGTGAGAATCAGGCTTACCAATATGCGGCGGTTCGGAATATCCTTTACAATAAAGGGAAAACGATTGAAATGCTGATAAACTATGAGCCTGGACTTCAATACTTCTCTGAGTGGTGGAAACAATTATTTGGAGAAAGTGAAGGAAAGGATCAAAAAGGGATATTCCCTTCATCGGCCAACTTTTCGACTGACCTGCATTCATTAGGGCAGTATGTTCAGGAAGGACGGCGTGACCTTTTTGAAACAGTCATCAAAGTGGAAAAGGCTCGTCATGAAATCTTGATTGAAGAAGCGGAAAATGATTTGGATGGCCTGAATTACCTTTCAGGTGAATCGGTGCAATTCGTGAATAATAAAGCATTTGAGGGTACGCTGTTAGCCCATACGGACGGTGGCGTTCCAAACCTGATCGTAACGGTTCCGCAACTCGATGCTTATACTTTTGGCTACCTTGTATATTTCTTCGAGAAAGCTTGTGCGATGAGCGGATACTTATTGGGTGTAAATCCATTTGATCAGCCTGGAGTGGAAGCTTATAAGGTGAACATGTTTGCTCTTTTAGGCAAGCCGGGTTATGAAAAGAAAAAAGCTGAGCTCGAACAGCGCTTATAATAAAAAAGGCATCAAGCTGGAATTACATCCAGCATGATGCCTTTTTTTCTGTTTGAAAAGCTAAAGTAGTGTCAGGCGAAGAGAAAGAAACTTCACAAAAGCATAAGGGCAGCTTGGAACTCCAATTCCTTTTTCCAATTGAAGGAACAATAGGCCAGGTTTTTTTTATGGCACTTTGGTTAAGCTAATAGAAAATTAGCGAAAGAGGTTTTATACAATGATTAAAATTTCTTCTCAATTGGAAGGGAAAACATTCGGGTTGTTCGATCTGGAGACGAAGTTAAAACCGGAAGGATATGCGATTGGCGGAGGATGGGATTATGACCACGGGTCTTTTGATTATAAGATTGATGACAGTGATGGCTACCAATTCTTGAGAGTCCCTTTCAAGGCTGTTGATGGTTCACTCGATCAGGACGGGGCAATGGTCGAACTTTTACAACCGTTTTTGTTATCTCATCAGTACGAGGACGGGATTGACGATGAAGGAAATATCGGAAACCTCTCCGCTTCCTTCAATCAGTTTGCCGAGCCTGAAAATCCGGATGCCGAATTTCCGGAAAACTATATTTCATATGGAAAAACGCTTGTCCGTGATTTGGAAAAGCTATTATTACATTAATCATCAATGATGAGCAGGGTATCATCACGATGTATGATTACATCTCCAGGGGGCTTGATTAAGGTCTTGCCTCCTGAAATGATGCCGACCAATAAAATGTCTTGATCGAATAGCTTAACGTTCAACTGTTTGAACGTCAATTCCACCCAGTCATCCTGGATGGGCAGCTGTTTGAGGTTCAATTCATCCCACTCTTTTTGCTCCCTAGCTTCCGCAATGATCCCCTTCGATAAGCAATCCTGCATATATTCACTCGCGAATTTATTCGTTTCCACTATACCGTCCGCTCCAGCCCGTAAAGCATTTTCCTTTTGTTCATGCGTCAATATTTCCACAAGACAATACACATGCGGATTCATCCCTTTGACGGCCAGTAACGTTAATATCGAGAACATATCCGTTTGCAGCTCGTCTTGCTTGAGGTCAGCCGTAATAAGGACGCGCATGGCTTGTTTAATATTGGCCTTCTGCAAAACGGAATCCAATGTAGCTTTTCCTTGGATAAAGTGGATATTCGTTCTTGGAAGCGGGTGCTTTTGCAGCGTATCATCGATAAGGACAATGGATTGATGGTGCTTACGATCATGAATGTTTTGGATGATTCTCTTGGAACGGCCATTCCAGCCCACAATGATAATATGCCCGCCGCCGCCGAATACTTTCTTTCCTGTTAGAAATTGCTGTTCATTGGAAATGGAAATTTTAGCAATGTGCGCAAAATAAGAGGTAATCAGGCCGGCTCCCGACAAAATGAGGACCATCCCAATGACTTTTCCAAGATTGGTAACGGGAGTGAAGTCTCCGTAACCCACCGTTGACATAGTCACGATCGCCCACCAGATGCCATCAAGTAAAGTGGGGAATCTCTTCGGCTCCACAAGGTGGATCAAGACGCCGAATGAGAGTAAAAATAATGCGATGATAGAAAGCAATCTGATGAAACGCGGAAATCTAGGAACGGTGCTGATGAATGGACCGATTCGAATCATGTTTTTCACACCCCTTAAGCTGTTCCTTTTAGTATGGTCAAAAAAGGCTTGGCTCATAAGGTTGCGTACAGACAAACTTTGGATTATGAATATCGGCATATTACCTGGAAAGCTGCCATTCGATTTCGGGAAAATGATAAAAGCCCTCCGGAAGATGCCGGAAGGCTTTTAGTGCTGAGTCACATATCCTAAATGGACTTCATGCTCGATGATTGATTATATGCCCGTTTACGTTTCGGTATTCCTTTATCTTTTCTTAAACCCTTCTCCGGACGTTAAAGTTATCACTGATGAGCAGCCAGTTTTGAGGGAAGGCTAAGCCGAGCTTCCAATAACTCATTCCCCTTAGATTCAGTTCTTTGATTAAATCGAATTTTGCCTGAATGGATCTGGCATCTTCAAACCACACCTCATGCTGCTTATCCTCAATATCGGTATAGTTGAAGTGCGGGGCCTGTGCGGTTTCATCATACTCGATGGCAACATTATTGGCCGCCGCAATCTGGATGGCCTGCTGCGGACTCACGGCCGTGGCAGTGGATCCCTGTACGAAAGGCAGGGTCCAATCATAGCCATATAGATTCTGCCCCATCATGATCTTGTTGGAGGGAATATCGGTGACGGCATATTCGAGAACTTCCCGAACAGGTCCAATAGGAGACACGGCCATTGCCGGTCCTCCGCTATATCCCCATTCATAAGTCATGATGATAACGAAGTCGACGATTTCACCATGTGCTTTATAGTCATGTGCCTCATACCAACGGCCTTTTTGCTCAGCGCTTGTTTTAGGTGCCAGTGCCGTGGAAATGAACCATCCTTCTTTCTTGAAACGATCCCTGGCTTTTCGGAGAAATTGATTATAGGCTTCTTTATCGGCCGGCCTTAAAAACTCAAAGTCAAAGTGGATATCCCGGAATCCATATTTCTTAGCCGTTGTAACGATATTGTTCAGGAACTTATTCTGAACGGAAGTATTCGTTAAGATGATTTGCCCGAGCTCATCGCTGAATTGGTCATTTTCCTGATTCGTGATCACCATCATCAGGACATTTTTATTTTCTCTGGCGATGGCAGGGAAGTCATTGAGCAAAGGCTCTTTTAAGGAGCCGTCTCGTAGCGCCTGGAAGCTGAAAGGGGCTAAGTAGGTTAAATAGGGCGCAGCTTCCCTGGCGGCCGTTTCAAGGGCCGGTGCAACCGTCGTACCCCGCGGCTCGATATAACCGTTGAATTCGGCGGTCCTTTTCTTTCGTGCCGGAATGTAGAGCCGGTATCCAACGGATAGGATTTGATTTTCGGAAATGCCATTTATATTTGCCAATTCTTGAACAGGGACATCAACTTTTTGAGATATCGAATATAAACTATCACCCGGTTGTACGAAATAATAACTGCCGACGATTGGAATGACAAGGGCCTGCCCCGAAACAAGATTATTTGGGTTAGGGATCTTATTTGATTCCACGAGCCTGTCAACGGTTACGCTGTAAGTCTGGGCGATGCCATATAACGTCTGGCCTGGCCTAACCACATGTATTTGCAATTCTTTTCCCTCCTACTGAAAGTTTCCTAACAGTTTATGAGCATAAAAAGAAATTCATGATAAAGAGCTTAGGATTGAGAGAAACGCAAACAAAAAAATGCAATAAATTGGCAATAATAATTTAAGCTTAAAATGCTAATTAATATTAGTAGGAGGTGAAAACACATGGCAAACAACAATAACAGCAATCAACTTTTAGTATCTGGTGCAGAACAAGCTCTACAACAAATGAAAAATGAAATCGCTAGTGAATTTGGTGTAAACCTAGGTGCTGACACTACTTCTCGCGCTAACGGATCTGTTGGTGGGGAAATCACAAAACGTTTAGTGCAAATGGCTGAGCAACAACTAGGCGGTTCAAACTTTTCTCGTTAATTAATTGAATAAATATGGATTTGAAAGAGAAGGAGCATCGCTCCTTCTCTTTCACATTGTTCAGCCATATGACTGCCAAGCTTTTAAAATCCTGATTGCCTTTTCAGGGAAATCGGTCATGATGACGTCGACTCCCAAATCCGCCAGCTTGACGATGTCAGTTTCATCATTGGCGACCCAAGGCCGGATTTTATATCCAAGTTTTTTCGCTTTTTCACTAACGGCTGGAGTCAGGCTGTTTTTATCTGGATGAAAACCCGATTCTTTTTTATCACGTAAGATTTCTTCGAAGTTTTCAGGAAGCCCCTCGAACAATAATGCACGTTCAAGGTCTGGGGCTAGCATCTTCACTTTTTCAATGGATTGATGGTTGAAGGAAGAGAGGATGACCCGGTTTTCCATTCCATATTGACGAATTGAATCAATGATCTTCTGTTCAATTCCTTCGTATGCGAGTTTATCCGTTTTGATTTCGATGTTCATCAATAAAGCATTTCCTTTAGCCCAGTCGAAAACGTCCATTAAAAAAGGAATCCGCTCCCCAAGGAATTCATAGGAAAACTTGCTTCCGGCATCAGCCGTTTTCAGTTTTTGTGCCGAATGATCTTTTACATAACCAGTAAGGTTGGTCGTTCGATCAAGTGTTTCGTCATGGATGATGACCAATTCCCCGTCAGAACTGAGATGGACATCGAACTCGATCCCCTCTGCCCCGATTTCTGCCGCCTTTTGAAAGGCTGCCATGGTATTTTCAGGATGGGTCCCCTTGGACCCTCTATGAGCGAAAATCAGTATGTTTTGCAAAATCATCACTTCCCCTTTAAACTTTATCTTGAACCCTATCATACATGTACGCTTAAATTGTTTCAGCAATGTTTAATAGACAATATTTTAAACAACGAGTAAAATACATATGATATTTCCATAAATAGGTGTTCGAATTATGAGGTGAATAAAATGAATATGTGGGAAATTTTTGTTGCAGTTATCCTTGGTCTTGTAGAGGGATTAACTGAATTTGCTCCTGTATCGTCTACAGGGCATATGATTATCGTCGATGATTTATGGCTGAATTCGAAAGAACTTTTTGGGAGTGAAGTGGCCAACGCCTTTAAGGTGGTCATTCAGCTTGGTTCGATACTCGCCGTAGTCGTGCTCTTCTGGGGGCGATTCATGGACTTGCTTGGTTTAAGGAAGCTTAAAGGCACATCCGCTGTGAACGGCCAAAAGCTTAACCTATTGCAGATCTTTGTCGGATTGTTACCGGCGGGCGTTTTAGGTCTATTATTCGAAGATTATATTGATGAACATTTATTTACGATGAAGACGGTTATCGTCGGATTGTTCTTAGGCGCGTTTTTGATGATTGCTGCGGATAAATTCCGTCCAAAGCTGACTGCAGAAACGGTTGACCAAATCACTTATAAACAAGCCTTCGGTGTAGGGTTAATTCAATGTTTATCTCTATGGCCGGGATTCTCACGTTCAGGCTCGACCATTTCCGGTGGGGTGCTTTTAGGAATGAGCTACCGGGCGGCTTCCGATTTCACGTTCATCATGGCAGTGCCGATCATGGCTGGTGCCAGTTTGTTGAAAATCGTGAAATACTGGGAAATCTTCACACCTGAAGTTCTGCCATTCTTTATTGCAGGTTTCATCAGTGCATTTATCTTTGCGTTATTCTGTATCCGCTTTTTCTTGATTTTAATCAATAAAGTTAAATTGACTCCTTTTGCCATTTACCGGATCGTCTTGGCGGTTGTGCTTCTATTCATTATTTGGTAATACGAAATGAAGCTTGAAAGAGGAGAGGAACCGCCCCGTTGATTCGGGGTGGTTTTTTTGTGCGTCCGAAAATAAGCAGAATTACCATAAAGTTTATAACGAATGATAATTGAGATTTGTAGTTTTTAATTCGTTATTATAGAGTAAAATATCAATAAATCTTTTTATAATAAAAAAATATTCGGTTTTTAGTGTAGTTCCAGACATAATTAGTAAAAAAAATATAAATGTAATAAAGCTCCCTGAGCGTAATGATACCAACGTGTTTGGTTATTTTTTGCAATATTCAAATGATTACATAAACTATTTCCGTATAATTTATATGATATAATTTTAGTATAAATAAAGTACATGTGTACACCTGGGGAGGACAACATGGGGAATGACCAATTGAAGAAAACGATTGGCTTTTGGGTTGGAACATCTATTGTAGTTGGAACAGTTATCGGTTCTGGTATTTTCATGAGACCTGGTGACGTGCTTGAGTTAAGCGGTAATTCAACCATGGCCTTATTAGCTTGGCTGATAGGCGGTCTGATTACCCTTGCAAGTGGGTTGACGATTGCGGAAGTGAGTACACGGATTCCTAAAACGGGCGGCTTATATGTCTATATGGAAGAAGTGTACGGAAAAGCATGGGGATTCCTATGCGGCTGGGTTCAGACATTGGTATATGGACCTGCAGTCATGGGCGCACTCAGTTTATACTTCGGGATATTAGTTGCAGGAATATTTAATATCGCTCCAGGCTACACTTTGGCGATAGGGATTTTTACGATTGTATTTATAGCAGGCATGAATCTTCTGGGGACAAAATACGGCGGTATCATCCAAACCTTATCGACCGTTGCTAAATTGATCCCAATCATTTTCATAGCGGTGTTCGGTATCGCACAAGGTGATATGCCTGTATTCAATATCAATAGTGAAAGTTCAATGAAAATCAGTATGGCCGGTGCGATTTTGGCTACGCTCTGGGCGTATGATGGCTGGATGAATGTCGGCTTCATGGCAGGGGAAATGAAAAACCCGCAGAAAACGCTGCCGCGGGCAATCATAACGGGATTGGTCGTGGTCATGGTCGCTTACTTGGCTGTGAACCTTGCGATGCTTCATGTATTGGGGGCGGAGGGAGTCATAGCTCATGGTACGAATGCAGCGAATGTTGCCGCAACGCTTCTATTTGGTGAATTGGGCGGGAAATTGATATCAATCGGAATAGCGATTTCAATCTTCGGTTGCTTGAACGGAAAGCTTTTGACCTTTCCGCGCATTACCTTGGCGATGGCGACTGATAAAATGATACCAGGCCATAAACAAATCGGAAAAATATCGCCCAAGTTTAAAACGCCTATAAATGCGACGGTATTGCAAGTGATCATTGCAATCATCATGATGGTTGCAACAGACCCTGACAAACTTACCAATATGGCCGTATTCTCTGTTTTCTGTTTTTATGGATTAGCCTTCTTTGCGGTCTTCATCTTACGCAGGAAAGATCCGGATGCGAAAACGTATAAAGTGCCATTTTACCCATTCATCCCCATCGTGGCGATTGCTGGTGCAATATACATTGTTTTAAGCACTTTAATCCAAACACCTTTAAATGCTTTGTACTCGGTGATCATCCTCATTATAGGAATGCCTGTGTACTGGCTGCTTAAAAAAAGTGAGCGGAATGATAAACGGTCATATTAATGAAAAACCCTTCACTGCATGCAGTGAAGGGTTTTTGTGATTTGCTGGAACATAACTTTCCCTTTGGACAAAAGTGATGAAATAGACAACTCGGGAAGTTCGTATTAACATAGGGGGGAAGTTAAATAGTGAAGGGTCTGAACAAAAGTGAATTATATCGAGCCTGCTGGTAAATCATTCAGGAAAACGATCTTGGCTTTATTTCTTGGTAGCTTTGTAACGTTTGCGGATCTGTATAGTACCCAACCGGTCATTCCGGTTTTCGCAAAGCAATTCGGAGTCTCTCCTGCAATGGCAAGCCTTACATTATCTTTCGCAACTGGAACTCTTGCACTCTGTTTATTGCTTGTTTCATTTTTCTCAGAAAATATCGATAGGAAAAAAATAATGGGGACGGCGCTCACTCTGTCTGCATTGTTATCCATATGTGTCAGCTTCATCCAGGATGATCTATACATCCTGATTGCAATACGGGCGATTCAAGGAGCGGTGCTTGCAGGTTTCCCTGCAATTGCGATGGCCTATATCAATGAAGAGTTTCATCCGAAAAGCCTAGGCTATGTGATGGGGATCTATGTAAGCGGTTCGAGTATCGGCGGATTGGCTGGCAGGCTGATTGTCGGCGTGCTGACCGACCATTTCTCATGGAACATAGCGATTGGAAGCCTTGGGGCTTTAAGTTTGATCATCAGTCTGGCCTTTTGGTGGATGCTTCCGCCTTCACAGCATGCCGTCCGCGCAGGAGTCTCATTGTCGAGAATCAAAACCTCCCTTATCAATAACTTAAGGAATAGCCGACTAGTACTCTTATTCGGCATGGCCTTCCTATTAATGGGCTCGTTCGTTACCGTTTATAACTTTGTGGGTATACCGTTAATGGGACCGCCATATCATTTATCACAAACATTGATTGGCTTCATTTTCATAATCTATCTTGTGGGGACATTTAGTTCTACATGGATGGGAAAGCTCGCCGATCAATATACTCGGAGGATTGTACTTCTTACCGGAATCGCTATCATGCTGATGGGCGCCCTTTTAACCTTATTGGATCCGCTTTTGCTGAAAATAATGGGGCTTGCCTTGTTTACATTTGGCTTTTTTGGAGCCCATTCAATTGCGAGCAGCTGGGTCGGAAGCTTGGCTGATAAGAGTGAAAAGGCACAAGCATCCTCTTTATATCTCCTGTTTTACTATGCGGGATCAAGTATAGTGGGGGCATCAGGCGGTTTATTCCTGATGAAGTTCGGCTGGGGAGGGGTCATCTCGGCTGTATCGATTCTGATCATCCTGGCTGCCGCTTGTGTGATGATGGTTGAAAAGAAAATCGTTAAATAAAATGATCTTTTCTATCATGTTTTTCCGGAATGCTGAATATAATCTAGTGAAAATGGATATTGAATAATAGATTGATAAGAGAAGAGGGTAATAGATAGAGTGAATCGAAAAGCAGTAATTCTCATTGGGTTAATAGCCGTTTTAATTATATTATTCGTTGTATACTTAACAAGTCCGGGCAGATTGGAAAAGGTGGAGATTGTTGAAAAATACTATCCCCATTTCTCCGATGGCAAGGCAGTCGGTTTTAAGACGAACGAAGTCATTGATGTTACGGAAACCGAAGAGGGATCCAATTGCGCAATGAAATTCAGTAATGGGAAAACGTTGGAAATTGATTGTGACCGTTATTTAACATACAAAATTGATGAAACAGTCTATATTACCACTGAAGGAAACCATGTGAAGGAAATCCGGAGAAAAAGGTAGTGGCTTTTCAATAGTTAATGACGGGAGAGCTGAGTTTGCTTAATAAACAAACTCAGCACATTTATTTTATCCAATGAAAAAACCCAGACCATTTTGGACTGGGTTTTTTCATTTTTTATCTTTGCTTTTACTTTTATCCTTTTTATTACGCCGAAGTACATCCAAGATTCTGCGGCTGTTATTTTTACTGTTTATGAGTTCTACTAAATCGCTCATGTTTTCAGATTCGAAGTCTTGTTGATCTTTTTTCATGATAATCCCTCCAAGTCATATATCATAATACCCTTATAAAGAAAAGGGTAAACTTCTATTATCATATTGGTAATAGAAGGATTTTATATCCTTAACCATTCATTATTTGATAAAATGTGATAAAAGCCCTGTATGGGAGGTTTACATGGAAGAATTAAGAATGATCGGTGAAAAAATTGAAAAATTTAAATATATCTTAGTGGAGCATATCGAGTTGTTTGAAGAAGAGGAACCGCTCTATGATTTTGAAACCAGTAAAGAGGTACGGTCAAAGCTTATTCAAATTCATGCAGATGCCTTGATTCATGGAAAGGCACAAGCAATGGAAAGTATGAAAATAACGGGTATGGAAATAGGTAAGCGCATCGTGGATATGGGCATTCCTTTAGATAAGAATATTGAGGAAGCTCAGCTTGTGCGTAACCTTTTCTGGAGTTTCATTGAAGAAGAAGTAAGCAATCGCTATTACTCGATTGAAATTCTGCTAAAGGCAAGCTCGATAATTGATGCAATCCTGGACCAGTTCATACACTGTGTGAGTATCAGTTACGTGAATCATTATAAAGAAATGGCGAAAATGGCAAACGATTCTTTGCAGAAGATAAAAGAAAACCAAGAAGTCATGGAAGAATTGTCCACCCCGATC
Source organism: Peribacillus sp. NPDC096447 (assembly GCF_044762725.1). Taxonomy (NCBI): domain Bacteria; kingdom Bacillati; phylum Bacillota; class Bacilli; order Caryophanales; family Bacillaceae; genus Peribacillus; species Peribacillus sp. NPDC096447. The sequence goes on along the minus strand of NZ_JBIWEV010000004.1, from coordinate 81,699 downwards.
GTTCAGACCGTATTAAAGGATGTGCTGCTCTTACCGTTGATCGGACGAATTGACGATTGGAGAATGGAGTCGATGCAATCGACGGTACTGCAAAAATGTGCAGATCTGCATGCGGAAGTATTGATCATGGATTTCTCCGGAATTACCTTTACGAAGGAAAGCAATATGCTCTCCCTGCTGGATCAATTAGTGGGGGCACTGGCGTTGATGGGTACGGAAACGATGTTTGTCGGCTTTACCCCTGATGCCGTGAAAGAGATCGTCAAACTTGATTTCGTAAATCAGGTAAAAGCCTTCCTATCATTCAGGCAGGCACTGGAATATCTGTTTAAACAAAGAGGGCTGGCTGTTAAGCCAGTATAATGGAGGTATCCTTTTTTAGGGTATCTTTTTTTCTATGTCATGTAGTTCCCAGGAAGCTTTCAAATTTTATCGGCCATTGATATTTCTTCATGATATAGTAAATGGCGTGAGGGCATGTTGATTTTCATTTAAGTAAAGTGAATAATGTAAAGCGTGTGAGGAAGGTGGACGAAGAGTGTTTTTTAAGAAAAATGGAGAACCTGATCATAACGAAAAATGGTATTGTGTAGGAATCATGACGGATATAGGGTTGGAGGACGAAGAATATGATATTTTGTCCAAGCGCATCCTCAACTCGGTCCAAAATGTCTCGGTCATATCGGACTTGGTAAGGGTCGAATGGGACCGGGATAAATTGCGAGCCTTGAACGAGCGTTTTCGGGACCCCTCATTTTCCGACCCATGTTTTATCATTAATGAATTCATACCAGAGGATATAAAAAAGGAAAGAAAACTTCTCGAGAAAACTCATAAATGGAAGAGGCTACTTGGTCTCCTCTCCCCAATTGAATACATGGAAGCCGAGACGAAGGCGGCCCATGACTTTGATAAAGCTCTCTTTTATACAGACGATGCAGATAAAGTCATTGAATACATTATTGCAAATAGCTAGCATCCCCTGCCACATCGATACTTTGTATCGGTGTTTTTGCATTTGATTTAATGTTTATCGGAGCAATTTCGCGGTAGAAATTCGTCCTTGGACCTTTCCAACCTTACAGAAATAAAAAGAGAGAATGTAAGGATGTTGGTAGGAAAGATAGGTGGAAACGCGGAATATCTTAAATAGAAAGAAAGAGAGTTTTATGGGGAGAGAGAGGGAGATGAATCGATGGAAGTTGCCGTACCTCAGCAAAAGCCAAAACGGAAGTGGAGAAAGCGGGTGCTATGGAGTTTTGGAATCGTGATGATACTTTTGCTGTCTGTCTTGATTGCTGCAAATGTATTTCTTTCAAGATCCTTGCCGGAAACGAAGGGGGTAATATCGCTTCCAGGTCTTTTGAAACCGGTTACGGTGGTGAGGGACTCAAGTGGGGTCCCGCATATCAACGCAGCGAATGAACATGATTTGTATTTAGCCCAAGGGTATATCCAAGCACAGGACCGTTTATTTCAAATGGATTTAAGCAGGCGTCAGGCTTCAGGAAGATTGAGTGAAGTGATTGGTGAGAAAACCGTCAAAAACGATAAGTATTTCCGTACACTTGGGTTGAGGCGGGCAGCTGAAGCCTCTTATGCAGCATATACAAGTGATGGGAAAGAAGCTTTGGATGTGTTTGCCGAGGGGGTAAATCTTTATATCGATGAATTGAAGGAGAATGGGAAATGGCCGGCGGAGTTCACTTTGCTTGGATATGAACCAGAGCCGTGGACACCCGTCGATTCACTGACCATCGGTAAATATATGGCCTTTGATTTAGGCGGGAACTGGGAAGATCAGGCGTTTAGGCAGTATTTGCTGCAAACGTTCCCAAAGGAAAAAGCATATGATTTATTTCCTGATTATCCAAAGAACGCTCCATATATCATCAGCAAAGAAGAACTGGATATTGAAAAAAGTTTTGCCGGGGCCGTTATTCCTTATGAATTCAATGGCAGCAATAACTGGGTAGTTTCAGGCAAGAAAACGGATTCCGGTCAGCCGTTATTGGCCGATGATCCCCATCTGGGATTAGCTACGCCGTCCGTGTGGTATCAAATGCATTTGGAGGCCCCACCGGTCAATGTGAGCGGTGTTATTTTTGCCGGGATTCCGGGAATCATCCTCGGTCATAACGAAAAGGTGGCTTGGGGTGTGACCAATACCGGTCCGGATGTACAGGATCTATATATTGAGAGGAGAAACCCGGAAAACGAGAAAGAATTCTCCTACAAAGGTAAATGGGAACAAGCTGAAATCTTGGACGAACCCATCAAGGTGAAGGATGGTAAAACACTCGATTATAAAGTGACGGTTACCCGCCATGGACCGGTTGTCTCCGAGTTTGCCGGAAAAAGCGGAAAAGATACAGTGCTTGCATTAAGGTGGACGGCACTTGATCCATCTGCCGAGCTTGAAGCGGTACTGAATATGAATAAAGCGGGAAGCTGGAAAGAATTCGAAAAGGCCCTCTTGCAATTCGAAACGCCGGCCCAGAATTTCGTCTTTGCCTCAGTCGACGGGACGATTGCCTATAAGGCGAATGGGAAAATCCCAATCCGGAAAAAGGGCGATAGTATGCTGCCTGTACCTGGCTGGACGGATGAATTTGAGTGGAAAGGCTTTATTCCCTTTGATGAACTTCCAAAAACGGTGAATCCGGAAGAGGGATTCATTTCGACAGCGAATAATAAAGTCATCTCGGATGATTACCCTTACCACATCAGCAATAACTGGGCACAGCCGTACCGTCAGATGAGGATACAGGAGTTTTTAAAAGCCAATAAAAAGCTTACGGCCGAGGATATGCAAAGCCTGCAGATGGATAAGGTGAATTTGCAAGCTAAGGAGTTTGTTCCTCAATTCGTGGATGTATTGAAAGGTCCATCGGGGAAACAGGAAGACCAGGCACTAACGATTCTGAAGAAATGGAATCATATTGATTCCGTTGATGAAGCGGCACCGATGATTTTCAATGTCTGGATGCGAAAAATAGGGGATGTTCTGCTTACGGAAGAAATACCGGAAGAAACCCTCAACCTCTTTAATGGAAGGCGTTCGGCCGTTGATGAACTACTAAGGCGGGCGCTGGACGGTAAACCGGGCCCTTGGATTGAAGAGGCAGGCGGACTTGAGCAGGTGCTTGCCAAGTCGTTACAGATGACGTTAACGGAACTGGAAGAATCACAAGGTGACAATATAGCTGATTGGGAATGGGGAGACTATCATCAGGTCAGGTTTAATCACCCGTTATCGAGTGTCGCCCCGTTAAATTATTTATTTAACAGCGGCGGCGGAATACCGGTAGGCGGCAGCAGTGTCACCGTACAGGCGGCGGCATTTTTAGATGATGGAACCGTTAATCACGGTGGCTCCTGGAGATTCGTCATCGACCTAGCCGACATGAATCAAGGATATCACCTCGTTGGCCCGGGTCAATCAGGTAACGTGAAAAGTGAGTGGTACCATGATCAGCTTGATGATTGGGCAGAAGGTACTTATCACAAGACCACAATGGATGATCCAAAAGGTGATAAGCTAACATTGAAACCATCATACTGATATTCAGAAAAAAAATACCAAGTCCAGCATTCTTGCTCTGGACTTGGTACTTTTTCATTGTTTTTGCTTAGTAAAGAATTCTGCAAGGAACTCCTCAAAATTAGGGGCCTCGATTGCTGCGATTTTTTCATATGATTCAATGATCTTGAGTTTAATTTCTTGCTCCAGATCATTTCGGTCTTGATAGTTCGTGTTTTTTAACGATTTTTTTATTTTAGGATTCAAAGAGTCTATGAGATCCAACAATTCTTCTTTTGACAGTTTTTTATCCACAATGGCTTTTCTCCTTTCTAACATATACCTCATCCATATAGTGCTTTCGAAGTTTTTTTAAAGCTTGTTTACGGATGCTTGAGATATTCTGTGGCGACTCATGGAAATAGGCAGCAATTTCCTTGTTGGATAGGCCGTAGGAAAAGATCATGGTGAGCACCAGGTTTTGTTTGGCTGTTAACTTTTTCAAGGCTTTTATCATCTCTTCATCACTTATGTGTGAAGCGAGTTCATTCGTTTCCCCCATCTTTTCAAGTTGAACGTCCATAGTGCCGACTCGATCGATCAATCCGCCAGTATCCCTTGGTGTCGCATCAAGTACCATTCGATAGCGTTCCCGCTGTTTCCGTGCCCTTTTATCAAAATCAACAGAGAAAAAGTAAATTAAGGAGCACATGTATTTGTATACTTTAGCCCGGTAATAGAAAATTTTGAAAGTCTCGTTGAGATGATCAATGTTGTGGGAAGAAGGGGAATCAAGAGTTTCAGTGAAAATCTTTAAATGCTCTGGGTTCTGTAAAAATAAATGAATGATCGGTTGTGCAAAGAAAGATGAGTACTGTTGCTGCAGAAACTCCAATGAATGAGAAAAAAAATGAGAAGTTAAGTGGTTCATTGTTATCCCTCCTTTTATTAATAAAGTGATAGACAAGGGGAATAAATCAATTATATAGGAACATTCGTTCTTTTTTCCATAAATCAATAGTGCTAGATTGATTTTTTTTGACAAGTTTCACTTTAGATATCAGATACAAGAAAAGGGGTGAAGAGGATGATGATTGAGGATGCTACTATGTGGGTTTCATTAGTTAGCGAATTTGGCTATCCATTCGTCGTTTCTATGTTTTTGCTCTTCCGCTTCGGTAAACAATTAAAAGAACTGACAACGGACGTAGAGAACTTAAAAAAGTCCGCTCATAAAACGAAAAAACGATAACCTCAGGACGTAATGTGCCAGGTGATAAACACCGAATTTCGGATTCTATTCTAAAAAGGGTCCGGAATTCGGGTATAAAGAAATGGGTACTTTAAAAAATCAAGACTTAGTTAAATCCCTCCTTTAAAACTAAGTAAAATAATGGTAAACCATTATTTGGAATATAGCACAAAATAGGTAAAAAACAATCGTCATTTGGAATCATTTTACTACTATAATTCATCCGACAATAGAATTAGATAGGAAATCCTCCCCTCGTACGATTTTAGTTTTATGGATTAAAGTGAAAATACTTTTAAAAAAACAACATTCATCAATAAACTTATGAATAGTATGCGGCATCCAAGTAAAAGGGTGCTGCTTTTCTTATTTTTTTTGGTAATAAACTGATAATATGGAAAAGGGGTGGATAATTTGAAGGATAAACAGCTAGAAGATATTCGAATCCTACAGCAAGAATGTGAACGTGAAGGTTTTACTTTAAAGCTGAACTGGGAAACGCTTCGCAGTCGAAATGGTGTGCAAAAGAATGACTTTTTTCACTATGATGGATTGAAGCTTGTTGGTTTTATTGGTCTTTACGATTTCGGAAACAAAGTGGAGATGTGCGGGATGGTGCATCCTGATTACCGGAGGCGAGGCATTTTTACAAAGCTGCTGGAAGAGGCTATAAGGAGTGTCGTGGAGCGCAACTATAAGTTGATTCTCTTGAACTCACCTGCCCAATCCCATTCAGGGACAGGATTTTTGAAACAGCTCCCATGTGAGTTTGCTTTTTCTGAGTTTCAAATGAAGTGGTCCGAAACGGAGCTTGACGATTATGGCGATGCAGTCGTTCGCCCTTCAAGGAGAGATGATGAGAAAACGGAAATTCAGCTGGATATTCAATGTTTTCAATTTACGAAACAAGAGGCGAAGGATTATTATCAGCGAATCCTATATGAGGATACTCTGAAAACCATGATGATTGAAAAGGATGGCCTTGCAGTCGGTAAGATCCGTGTTGATCACTCAGACCGGGAAGCATGGATTTATGGATTTTCCATTTTGCCAAAATACCAGGGAAAAGGACTTGGCAGAAAGGCATTGAAAAAGGTAGTAGCCGAACAATGCCAGCTGGGATATGATATTTTTCTCGAGGTCGAGGCGACTAATGAGCATGCTTTAAGACTCTATGAATCTTGTGGATTCAAAACCATCCAAAGACAGGATTATTATCAATACAAAGGGACGACAAAGAGTTAGGGGCTGTGATGATGTTGACATTATTCATTTATAACTGGCAGGTGCGAAGTGAGTGGTTCAAATGGTGCAGGGCCTTACCGAGTGAGGAACTGAAACGGCAGCGAACAGGAGGGATGGGTAATATATTGAAGACTCTTGCCCATATTATCGATGTCGAATGCAGCTGGATCAAGGCCGTACAAGGGAAGCCTGATGTCGCGATCGATTTGGACGCCTATGATACGATCGAAAAAGTGGAAGATCTATCTATCCGTTATCATTCTGAGGTCATGGACTATTTGAATTCCCATTCCATTGAAGATGAGCAAGGAATGATACAGCCATCTTGGATGGAGGGGACATACGAAAAAGGCAGGATACTAAGTCATCTTATAGCACACGAAATTCACCATATAGGCCAGCTGTCCATCTGGTCGAGGGAAATGGGCATCGAACCGGTATCCGCCAGTTTAATAGATCGGGATTTATAGGCTTTATGTTTTAAAAACTGGTAATAAAAAAAGGGATTATGGAGGGAGGACAAGCAGGGAATCCATATTGGGTATAATGGTCGTTTCACAGGATAACGCCTTGATCTGGATTGGACAGGTTAATTCATAATCTGGATTGGACATTTAATTCATAATATAAGGAATTTTTCGTATTAACGCAGTAGGTTATAACATATTAAATAAAAAGGATTAGCGTATTAGCTTAATCCTTTTTATTTATTTGTCATATATATTAATATTTACGCGCTCAAATTTTTGTTAATTTTGGCTTTTGTGTCGCTGGTTTAATGTATTTAGTTAATAACCAGCGTGAGATTGGTCCAACAATTAGTAACTGTGATGGTAGCGCCACGATAAAGTTTAGACCAACTGTTTTAAGGTAAGCTATGAAAATTGAACCCTCAATCCCTATCATTAAACTAGTTAAAATAAGCCCATATACTGACATAATAAGGACCATTACAGGGACCATACAAAAGGCAATTGCAATAATAAAGTTGGTTTCTTTCGATTTATCATAAGGCAGTGATAATGCAAGTTTACGCGCCTTCGGTTCAACTGACTCTGCAATAAAAGCGACGATAAATGTTACCGCAAATTGAATCACTGCACCCCCTACTGTGAACGATGAAAAGCCGTGTAAAGCTGTGTTGTAAACTGACATAATAAGGACCATACCAAAACACATAAAAAGTCCAAAGATTATGCCTTCCTTTTTATTACTAGGCAAATAAAAACATCCTTTTTTTCAAGCATAAATGTAATTATATATGCCAGGAAATTTTTACATAAGTGACATTTCTATGACTTTTATTTTGAGTTACGTTAAATTACACTTTTGTTTGATGAAACCTTGTTTATAGAGACTTTGCAAAAAAACGCATGAGAAAAATTAATAGATAAAGAAAACCATAAAGAATAATAACGAATTTAATTTGTTTCAATGGCTTTGATGATTTATTAGATTCTTCAGTAAGCATTTCATTATCGATTGGGAGTATGCTGGGGTGATTGCCTTGGTCTTATAATTATCAAGCGGATTAACTTCAGCGGCGCTTCCGTTTACTGTTAAACGGTTTCACTGAAGTAGAGAGCATCCAAGAAAGAAGGAAAGATATTGAAATCCCATACGGTGTAAGCAGGCTGGTCCATGTTCATGGGCCAGCCTTTTATATATATTTGAAGGGAAAAAGGTCCATGTTCACTGAATGAAAATGGGTAAAGGGTACCAATTATTCAAAATTCGTAATATTACGGTAAATTTTGGCGTTTATTCGACAAAATCATGATATATTATTCTAGCATTTTACAAAAATAGAAGGGTTGTGAAGTATGTCGTTCAAAATGCATGTTAATAAGATGCTCGCCCCGATTCTTGCTGTGAGTTTGATTACAGCCCCATTTACCGTACCGGGGGAGACATTCGCCAAAGAGTCTAATAAGAAACCGGTCAAGACTGAACCATTTACCATTTCAGCTCCTACTGTTAATTACTCAAAAGGAACCAAAGCGACTGTAACGGTCACACCGAAAAAAGGAAACAAAGGAAATGAAACCGTTGTCTTCCAATTAATGAATGGGACGAAGGTCATTTCACAGTCAGCCATTGAGGCGGATATTAAATCGGCCCAAAAGTTCTCTGCGTACTTCAACTCGTACAAATCGGGTTATTGGATCAAAGTATCGGTTGTCTCCAAGTATAACGGCAATACGAGTAAATTCGGCAACAGCCTGGCAGCCTCCGTTTCGGATGCGCCTTTTGAACTAAGGATCATGGAAACGACAGATATACACACTAATCTGGTGAGCTATGATTATTATAAGGATGCCGTATCGGACTCTGTCGGCTTTTCCCGCACGGCTTCTTTAATCAAACAGGCACGAAAAGAAGTGAAAAATAGCGTTTTAGTGGATAACGGCGACCTTATTCAAGGGACGCCGCTAGGTACGTACAAAGCAAAAATAGCGCCACTGAAAAAAGGTGAAGTCCATCCCGTCTATAAAGCGATGAACTTGCTTGACTATGATGTAGCCACATTCGGCAATCATGAATTCAATTATGGTTTAGCTTATTTGGACGAGACCATCAACGATGCGAACTTCCCTTATGTCAATGCCAATGTTTATAAAAAAGATAAAGACAATAATTCAAAGAATGATAAAAATAAATATACTCCTTATAAAATCGTCACAAAGAAAGTAAAGGACATCAATGGAAAAGAAAAATCAGTAAAAATAGGCTACATTGGATTTGCCCCTCCGCAAATCATGGATTGGGATAAAGCGAACCTTGAAGGTAAGGTCATTACAAAAGAAATCATCACGACTGCAAAAAAATATGTACCTGAAATGAAGAAAAAGGGTGCGGATGTCATCGTGGCGCTCACGCATTCCGGGTTTAATGGCGATATCAAGAATACCGAGGATGTCATCTATTCATTAAGCAAGGTATCCGGCATCGATGCCATCACGTTCTCCCACACGCATAAGGTCTTTCCGGCACAAGATGAGGCTTCTTTAGACAGCCTATTCAAAGATAGCCAAGGAAAAGTCCTTAAAGGCGTGGATAATGAAAAGGGTACCATCAATGGTGTACCAGCTGTTCAAGCAGGATATGGCGGCAGTAATCTCGGGATTATCGATCTTGATATCCAGAATATCAAGGGGAAATGGAAAGTCGTCAATTCCGATTCATCAACACGTGCAATCAACGATAAAATAACAGGAAAAAAAGCAGCTGAAGATGCATCTGTCATAAAAGCCGTGAAGAAGGATCACGAAGGAACGATCAAGTATGTTAACACGCCAATTGGAACGACTACAGCTCCAATTCATAGTTATTTCGCCCTTGTGCAAGACGATCCTTCCGTACAGGTCGTGACGAGCGCACAGAAATGGTATGTAGAAAAATACATCCAAAGCAACCGTCCTGAATACAAGGACTTGCCGATTCTCTCTGTAGGAGCCCCTTTCAAAGCGGGTCGCAATGGAGTCGAGGAATTCACCGAAATCAAGGAAGGCGGACTGACCATTCGCAGCGCCGGTGATTTATATTTATACGATAATACCTTGAAGGCAATCAAAGTCAAAGGGTCAGTTGTTAAAGAGTGGCTAGAAATGTCTGCCGGGAAATATAATACAATCGATCCTGCCAAGTCTGAGGAACAGGAGCTGCTTAATGGAAAGTTTGCCGTTTATAATTTTGATGTGATTGACGGCGTTACGTATCAAATCGATGTCACCAAGGCTCCGCGCTATGATGAAAAAGGGATAAAAGTGTCGGATTCAAGCAGGATTGCAGATTTGAAATATAATGGTGAACCAGTGGACCCGAATCAAGATTTCATCGTCGTGACGAATAATTACCGTGCTTCGGGCGGGGGGAACTTCCCGGGAGTCAAGGGCAGCGAATATGTAGTTGACTCTGCGGATGAAAATCGCCAGATCTTGATGGATTACATCACTCAAGAGGGTGAGATCAATCCAACTGCTGATAATAACTGGTCGATTGCCCCAATTTCAGGCAAGGTGAACGTTACTTTCACCTCATCACCAAAAGGTGCGGAATATTTAAATGAAGACAGCCCGATTTCCTATACAGGCAAAAAGGATGATAAAGGCTTTGGCATTTACAAATATAATTTGGGGAAAGAAAACGTTAAGGTGCAACTGCTCGGTATCAATGATCTTCACGGCCAGCTTGATACAACTTCAGATTTTGGCGGTATCAAACAAGGGCGTGCCGATTATTTAGCTGCGCACTTGAAGCAGCGTAAAGCTGAAAACCCTGAAAATACACTTTTACTTTCGGCAGGGGATGCTGTTGGGGCAAGTGCACCCGTTTCTTCTTTGATCCAGGACAAACCGACGCTTCAGTTTTTGAATAATATGAAATTCGATGTCGGAACTGTCGGGAACCATGAGTTCGACAAAGGGGTAGAAACCCTGATGGCTCAAATCAATGGCGGAAAGTCGCCAATATCCGATGTGGTATTCGATAAATTGAACTTTCCATATGTAGTTGCCAATGTCGTATATAAAGACACGAAAAAACCGATTTTGGATCCTTACGTCATAAAAAAGGTCGGCGGGGTTGATATTGGGTTCATAGGTGTAGTCACGAATGCCACACCTCAAAAAGTAAGTCCGGATGGCATTAAGAATGTGGAATTCATAGAACAGGCACCTGCCGTAAATAAGGCGGTTAACGAGTTGAAGGAAAAAGGCGTCAAATCGATTGTGATCATCTCACATGACCCAGGCACTGAAAAGGAAGGGGTCATCACAGGCGAAGTGGCTGATCTTGCTAATGCTGTGGATGATGAAGTAGATGTGATTTTAGCAGGAGATAATCATGCAAAGGTCAACAACTATGTGGATAATAAATTGATTGTACAAGCTTACTCTTATGGAACGGCTTTTGAAGATGTGGATTTGGAAATCAATCCAAACACAAAGGATATTGTCAAAAAGTCAGCTGAGATTGTCACGGTTACACAAGATGGCATCACACCGGATGCCGGGACGACAAAATTCATTAACGACTATCTAGACATGTTCCCCGAGTTGAAAGCCCCGCTTGGGACAACGGATGAGAAAATTTTAAGAACCAATGCGTATACGCAGGAAACGGGCCTTGGGAATTTAATTGCCGATTCAATGAAGGCAGATTTGAATTCCGATTTTGCCTTCATGAATCCAGGCGGAATTCGTGCAGATATTCCAAAGGGGGAAGTCACTTTTTCAGATTTAGCAAAAATCCAGCCGTTCGGAAACGTATTGGTTAAGCTGGAACTGACTGGAGCGGAAGTGAAAACGCTGCTTCAACAGCAATGGATCGTTGAAGGATCTCCGAAAACTTTGCAAATTTCTGGACTGAGCTATACAGCCGACTTCAGTAAACCTGTCACGGAACGTGTCACTTTATTGAAGAAAGCGGACGGAACACCTATCAAGGATACCGAAACATACACGGTGGCCGTCAATGATTTCATGGCAAGCGGCGGTGATAACTATACCGTCCTGAAAGGAAAAGAGCGTGTGTTTGGACATGCTGATCTGGAAGCTTTCGTTAACTATGTAAAAGAAACGTTCAAAGGCGGAAAAATCACGGCCGAAATTGAAGGCAGAATTACGAATATCAATAATTAATAGAGAATTACTCGTGAGTTAAGCGGGTTACTCGTGAAAATTGAGCATTTACTCGTGAGTTAAGCGGATTTACTCGTGAAACTTGCACATTTACTCGTGAGTTTTCAACATTTACTCGTGAATCCTAAAAGAGAGCGCTCCTTAATATAAGGGGCGCTTCCTTTTTTGTGATTAATTGTTTCTGAAAATGGAAAAGTTCAATCCCAATGCAAAGGTGACCCATGCTATATAGGGAACCATCGCTAAACCGGATGTACGGTCTATTTTATAAAACTCGAATGCGGTTAATGTAATCAAGGTCAGCAGTGCAGCCATTTCAATAAAGGCTGTTCCGCGCAAGCCCCATTTGAAGAATAAAAAAGACCATAAGAAATTCAACCCTAGTTGAGTATCATAGAGGATTTCAGCGGACTTCGATTCTTTTTCTTTGGATGCAATGCGATATTTCGCTATTCCCATGATTGTATAAAGGCTGGTCCAAGCAACGGGGAAAGTCCAGGAAGGAGGAGCAAAAGCAGGTTTCTTGAGTTTGTCATAAATTTCTTTTGAATTCCTTGTGGCGAATATCCCCACAAGTGAGCCTCCGACCACAGGTACCAATACACTTTTGGCTAATTTTCCTTAGTTCATAATGCAATCCTCTTCTTTCTTCATTATTTGTATGTTCTTATACCTTTACCTTCTCATCTAAAAATAAAACATCTCCTTTAATCAAGAAGTGTAACTTTCTTCCAAACTTTACGTCGGTACTATTAAGAAAAGGGGGAGTGTCGATGAACCGTAAAACAATGATGTTTATGTTCAGTTTGTTCCTTTTACTTGCTGCTTGCAGCAGTAATGAAAAAGATGATTCAACATCTGAATCACAGGATGAAAAGGCGATCAGTAAAATGGACGCTTCCTTTTCTGGGAATAAGGAGCCGGAAGAAGTCGCGGAAGTAGGGGTGACGGATGAGAGAAAGGTCATCCATCAAGCTCAGCTTGAGTTGAAGGTGAAGAACCTCGAAAAGGCACAAATTAAGATTGAGAATAAGGTGGCTGAATATGGCGGATATGTTGTCGAGTCCAATGTATACAGGGAAGATGAAGAACTGGTGGAAGGAACGATCACTGTTCGGGTCCCTGAAGCCCATTTTCAGGATTTTCTAGCCGATAGCGAGGGCGAGGCTTCAGAAGTGGTCGGAAGGAATGTGACAGGACAGGATGTAACGGAACAATACGTAGATTTAAAAGCAAGATTGAAGTCAAAGAGGGCAGTAGAGGAAAGATTGCTTGCATTCATGAAGGATGCTGAGAAGACGGAAGATTTGCTGAAAATATCATCCGATCTTGCCGTGGTGCAAGAAGAAATAGAGCAGCTGACCGGGCAAATGAAGTATCTTGAGAACCAGACCTCTTATTCGACGGTTACCATCACGTTATCACAGGACGGGATAGTTGTGCCGGGCATTGATAATAAGGAATTGAATACATGGGAAAGAACGAAGAAACAACTTGCAACAAGTGCGAATCTATTACTTAAAGCGGGTTCAGGAATCATTGTTTTTATAATAGGAAACTTGCCCATCCTCATTATTTTAGGCGGAGCTGGTGCGGCGGTCCATTGGGTGATCAAAAGAAGGGGTAAAAGGTGAAGGCAAGAATTAGAGGGTGCCAATTAGATTGGCACCCTCTGGCATTTATCTTTTCCGTTTATGCAATCCGGTCACATAATACAGGGCTACCAACAGTAAGATCCAAATCGGACCAACGATTAGAGCGATTCTTGTATCTGCTGAAAAACCGAGTACTACCATTACGAATACTAAAAAGGCTAAAGTTAAATAAGAAGTGAATGGGAAAAGAGGCATCTTGTAAGACAAGCCTTGTTTTTCTCCCTGACTCATTTTCCGCCTAGACATAATCTGTGTGACAAGTATGGTTCCCCATGTCCAGAGGGCACCGAATGTAGCGACACTTGTGACGTAAGTGAAAACTTTATCGGCTTCCATGTAGTTAAGGTAAACACCGAAAAGAAGCACGATAGCTGAAACGATAATGGCAACGCCAGGAACGCCTGACTTTGTTGTACGCTCGAAACTTTTTGGTGATTCACCTTGCTGCGCTAGGTTGAATAACATTCTTCCTGTACTGAAGATCCCGCTGTTACAAGATGAAAGGGCCGCTGTCAGTACGACAAACTGAATGATCCCTGCTGCGCCTGGAATACCGATTTTATCAAACATCATAACGAATGGGCTGTTTTCTCCATTCATTTCATCCCATGGAGTGATTGATAAAATGACTGTCAGAGCCAAAACGTAAAAAAGTAAAATCCGATAAAAAACGGTATCGATGGCTCTTTTTAAAGATTTTTCAGGGTTTTTAACTTCACCTGCGGTTACACCGAGCATTTCAATTCCCAAATAGGCGAACATGACCATTTGGAACGAGAGGATGACACCAGAAATCCCATTCGGGAAAAAGCCTCCATTTTCAACAAGGTTGCCGAATCCGACCGCGATTCCGCCGTTCCCCAGTCCAAAGATGATCATTCCGAAGCCAAGGACGATCATAAGGATGATCGTTACTATTTTAATAAGGGCGAACCAAAACTCCAATTCACCGTAAGCTTTTACAGCAAGAAAGTTAATCGTTGTCATGATGGCAAGTGCGGCTAACGCCCAAGCCCATTGCGGAGTATCAGGAAACCAAAATTGCATATAGATTCCGACTGCGGTAATTTCAGCCATACAGGTGGCGATCCACACGAACCAGTAATTCCATCCGGTTATGTATCCGGCAAGAGGACCGACAAATTCACTTGCATAGCGACTGAAAGATCCAGCAACTGGATTTTTTATCGCCATTTCCCCTAGTGCCCGCATGATAAGATAGATCATAAGCCCGCCAATTGCATAGGAAATGATGATGGCTGGACCGGCTAATTTAATCGCAGATGCCGAGCCGAGAAATAAACCGACTCCAATAGCTGCGCCAAGAGACATTAATGCTATATGTCTTTCTTCCAAACCTCTATGCAGTTGAGATTCTTTGGAGTTTTGCATAATTTTCCCCTTTTCTATGTTGGAGTTTAATTTTCTCTATCTAGCATTTTATCACTAGTAGAGCAGAATACATATTATTCATTGGTTTTTCACATAATATTACAACTAAATAATATATTTTAATAGTCAGAATGTAAAGAAAAAAATGAAAACGCTTACCACGGAAGTGATTCTATCTGTTATCATCGTCTAACAAACTTTCAAAACTAATCGGAATGCTATTTAACCAAAATATAATTATGTGATTTTTCTAAAAATTTAGATATTTAACAGTGGAAAAGCTGTCCCAAAAATAAGGAACAGCTTGTTCGTTTTATCATTGCCAGATGGCGGAGGCCCATTCAGGATGATCTATGAAAGGGTTGCGATTATGCTGATATTCATTATAAATGATCTCATTCCGGTTACGCTCGAAGGCATCTACAGGATCCTGTTCATTCCATTCCAGTAAAACAGCCAATTTACCATGATATGGGGCGGTACCATTGTTCACTTGATTATTTAATTCTAAATCGACTTCCCCTGCATCACCCTCGTACCGAACCGCCATATAAAACAGCATCCGGGCGACATCACCTTTGACACTATCGCGAGGTTCCCATGAATCAGAATCATAGTAATTTCCTATCGCTTCGGTATGTTCAGAACCTCCATTATCAAAGTCCAGGTTGTTTCTTGTACTGTTGACAGAGACATCAGTCGGCCGAAGATGATGCAGATCGGTGCCGGGACCTAAAGTGGTACCAAAATCACCATGTGATTTTGCCCATACATGCTCGCGATTCCAATCATTAACACCGGATCCGTTCATCGTTTTTCCTTGGGAACGCCCTGTATAAAGAAGAATGACATTATTGGTGTTATTCGGGTCCTCATCGGTTTTCCGTAAAGCGTCCCATACATTTGAATATGATATTTCCGAATGGTCATCGATGATTTGATGGAGGGCATTCTTTAGCGCCAACCCTGATTTTCCGCTGGCTGAATCATAGTATGAGCCAACCCCCGGTGTCTCCGGTTCTGGTGAATCATTCCCTGAAAACATGGAAGATACATCTTTTAAGCCTGGATGAGTGAAATAGGTACTCAGTGTGCCAGTTACGGTGACTTTTTTTCCTTTTAAAGAAGGATTTGTTTTTAAGCCAAATTCAGGGCGGAGGGAGGATGGGATCTGAACATATACCATTTTGGCATTGTTTGTTTCCGATGAACTGTCTGCCAATGCTATGGCATAATCATTCGGATAGCCGCTCGTGATGACGTTATTGGCTGAAGTGGGCTGTCCCGTCACATAGCCACTGACCGTTTTAACCGTGCTGTCTTGATTCGCAATGGCTTGGGAAACGGAGTAAGGAGATGACAAGCTGCCATCTCCAGCCGCGGCTAATGATGGGGTAATGAAAAAAGTGGGAATAAAGAAAGCAAGCACGAGTAAAATGGGCAGTGAAAATCTTGGTTCATGTTTTGTGAACATGTCATTCCTCCATAAATCGATTCATACCCATTTCGAGAGAAATCGGCATGTATATGTAAAGTTATGGATTTGAGGCGCTTTCTCCTTCTGCATTGTCAAAAATGAGCGAATACAGCTAGTGAAGCTTAGCGGAATTTAGGGAAATAGCCCGGGAAATATCGAAGGCTGTTTTGGAAATGAAAATGATACGAAAAACCGTCAGTATCCAACTTACTGATTCAGTTTGTAGAAAAAAGGGGTACGTTATTTGAAATGAAGGGAAGTTTTAACAAAAATACAGGTTCTAAACTTTGGCGATCGACTTCGGAATACGTACCTTTTACCAAAATGATTTTCAGTAACCAATTGGCCCAAGGTATGATTTCTATCTAAATTTTAAAACAAAGTTGATTGGAGCGGGTGTTCGAGGCTCCCCTGAACGCGGAAAGCGAGTGCCTGTAGTGGAAATCAATGTATAAACTCAAAAAAACTGTAGACAAATTCGATTTTTCATCGAGTTTGTCTACAGCTGAAACCGTCAGTATGCTACTGACGTTTTTTTTTACTCTGTTTTATAAGAAGACTTTGAATGAAACTCAATAACAATGATCCGATTAAAGCTCCCCAAAAAGAATTTATTACAAAGCCACTGACGGCATAGGAAGTGATTTGGAATGTGAAGGCATTGATAATGAAAGAAAACAACCCGAACGTCAGGATGGTGATCGGCAATGTGATAAGCTGGAGAATGGGCCTAACCAGCAAGTTCATGATTGATAATATAAAAACCGCCAGCAAGGCTGTTCCGTAAGATTTAATCGTGATGGAGTCGAGAAGCCAGTCAATAACGAGCAATACCAGCCCGTTGATAAGAAAACGCATTATTATGTTCATGAAAAACTCCTCCTGAAGTCACCTTAACTACAAGTCATTATACTAAAATTTCATGAATTTCAGTTATATGTTTGCAGAATTGTCACAAAAAAAAGAGGAATACGATATGTATTCCCTCAGAGTGAAAAAAGGCCCATTAAAGGGTCTTAAAGCAGTTTTTCTTTAAAAACAGTCCAGTTGATTGGAGCGGGTGTTCGAGACTCCTGTGGGGAAAACGCGTCCAAGGGAGACCCCACAGGCGCTTGCGCCGAGGAGGCTCCCGGACCGCCCGCGGAAAGCGAGTGCCTGTAGAGGAAATCAACGTTCTATTTTACAATCCCTCAAAAAGAACGTTTCAGCTAGTTTTCTTCAATACATTGAGGATTTTATAAAACAGTAAAAAACCATTTAGTATAACTTAGTCTTGTTGTGAAATCAAGGTTTGGGATAAGACCATTCCGAACCCCATTTGTCTTCTTTTTCTATTTAATTGTTGGCTATGATCTTTTCGAATTCACTTAATTCCAATGTGTTTTTCAATTTTGGATTGGTGTTTAAGGAAAGCAGGGCACTTTCAATGAGAAAGGTTCGCGGTTCAACGTTTTGTAATAATTCCTCTTGGATAAAGTGAATCAATTTTAGGTTTTTAACCCGTTCTGCTTCATCATCTTGGCATAGCCTTAGGATCATCTTTTTTAGGTCGTTTGCAGAGTGCAGGAGTGCAGTATGAAAATCCTGCTGTGAATGGAAGCACTCTGGCAGCCATTGCTTGATGAGATCGGGTTCCAAAAGCTGTGCATTTGACTGGCTGACATCTTCGAAAATCGATTTAATCCTATCGACGCAATAACGGATAATTTCAGTAGGGTTGAAATCGGGCTCTTTAGCCAAAGCATTAAAATGAATCGTTTGATGCATCATTCCCGAGTAAAGAATGGCACAGTCCAAAATATAGGGTTTTTTATCAGCACCGAAAATGTCCAGAAACCGTTTTGATAGCCAATGGATATGCTGGAATTTAGCATGTGTGATGAAGTTCTTAAGTTCGGTATCATTCGAAATCATTACTTCTTCATATAAGAAAAAGATTTTATTGTTTTTGTTGGAGTGCATTTGTAATTCCGATTGTTTGATGAATATCTCAATATCTGCAAGGTTTTGCCCAATCAGCAATTCATTCCGCTCTTTTTCGAATTTTTCTTGCGAAGTTAGGAAGACTGCCTTAAGCAATTCGCTTTTAGAAGAAAAATAGTTATAAAATGTTCCTTTTGAAATGCCGCTATAATCTAAAATATCCTGAATGGAAGTTGCTTGATATCCCTTTTCAATAAATAATTGGTGTGCATATTTAACTACCAATTGTTTGCGCTCATTCATATATATCACCCTTACTCTTATTGGACGGTCATTTTAACGTAATAGTATCTTATTTTCTATACGAACACAAACCAGTATGTTTACAATTGCTCTAGCAAATTAAGGGGGAAGGCCTCTTGTTTCAGTCAATTCATGAAGTGTTCTGCTGAAGATAGGGTTAACAAAAGCGATGAAAAATCGTTTCTATGCATCCTTCTATTCACCATGTAAATAAAGGCAGATGAAGTGAACAAAGTCACAGGAGAACACTTCGGTTTGTTATAAGATAAATAGAAGGAGATGGGTGAAGTAGCGCAAAGTATCTATGAATATTCGGCATCATTCTCGATTACTAAACCATTGGTAGGAGAAATGATAAAATCACTTGTCGTGAAGGAATATTGGTTATAAGGGTCGTATACCATTATTAGGAATGTGATTATGGCAATATGCTGTTCCTTAAATGGTTTATACCATTATTATTTTCCATATGTAGGGTGCAGTTAAAGTTATAATATTAATAAATAAATAATGAATTTATTATTATATTAAAATTATTATAAATAAGTATTGATTTTTTTCTGAGAAGCTTTATCATTATATACATAAATAATAATGAAAAGGTGGTTCAATTATGACAAATAAGAAAAACCTTACTACAAGCTGGGGAGCGCCAGTTGGAGATAATCAAAACTCGATCACTGCCGGCGAGCGCGGCCCGGTGCTCATTCAAGATGTACACTTATTGGAAAAGCTAGCCCACTTCAACCGTGAACGTGTGCCTGAACGTGTAGTTCATGCGAAGGGTGCCGGTGCATTCGGAACTTTCGAAGTGACGAACGACCTTTCTCAGTACACGAAAGCTAAACTTTTCAATGGTGTGGGCAAGAAGACAGATCTTTTTATCCGTTTCTCCACAGTTGCAGGTGAATTGGGTTCTGCTGATACAGTCCGTGACCCGCGTGGATTTGCTGTTAAATTCTACACGGAAGAAGGAAACTACGATATCGTCGGTAATAATACGCCTGTATTCTTTATTCGCGATGCGATTAAATTCCCCGACTTCATCCATACACAAAAAAGAGACCCTAGAACACATTTGAAAAACCCTACGGCAGTTTGGGATTTCTGGTCACATTCACCGGAATCTCTGCACCAAGTGACGATCCTGATGTCCGACCGGGGAATTCCTGCTACACTCCGTCATACACATGGTTTCGGAAGCCACACATTTAAATGGGTGAATGCTGAAGGAAAAGGCGTTTGGGTGAAATACCACTTCAAAACAGAACAGGGCATCAAAAACCTTGATGTGGATCTAGCTGCAAAACTAGCAGGTGAAAACCCTGATTACCATACGGAAGATCTTTTCAATGCCATTGAAAAAGGGGACTTCCCTGCATGGAAATTGTATGTTCAGATCATGCCTCTGGAAGATGCGGATACATACCGTTTCGATCCATTCGATGTGACGAAGGTATGGTCTCAAAAAGATTATCCGCTGATCGAGCTTGGTCGTATGGTATTGAACAGAAATCCTGAAAACTACTTTGCTGAAGTAGAGCAAGCCACGTTCTCACCAGGAACATTCGTACCGGGAATTGAAGCTTCCCCAGACAAGATGCTTCAAGGACGCCTATTCGCATATGGAGATGCACACCGTTACCGTGTGGGCTCGAATCATAACCAGCTTCCGGTTAACCGTCCGAAAGTGGAAGCGAATAACTATCAGCGTGATGGCTTCATGCGTGCAGATGACAATGGCAAGGGATCTGTTTATTATGAGCCGAATAGTTTTGGAGGCCCTGCCGAATCAACGGAAAATAAAGTCACTCCTTTCGAGGTGACTGGGCAAGCTGCACAAGTCGGTCATAATAGTGATGATCACTACACCCAAGCAGGTGACTTATACCGTCTATTAAGTGCCGAAGAGAAAACTCGCCTTGTTGACACGATCGTGGGCGCAATGAAACCTGTGGAATTGGAAGAAATCAAGCTTCGTCAAATCGGCCATTTTTACAAAGCCGATCCGGAATACGGAACGCGCATAGCCGAAGGTTTAGGTTTACCTGTACCGCAAGAAGCGTAAAATATAGGACTACCAATTTAGTAAATGCAAACAGGCATCCATTCATGAATGGATGCCTGTTTTGTTTTATGCAGGGCTCCATTATATAAATGACACCCGACAAGTTCGGTATGAATATATAGTTATAAATGGTTTGTAAGGAAGTCATGCTGTCAGATTAATTGAGGGCCAGTTACTTAGATATCGGTAAAGGATGAAATTAATGACTAGTAAAAAGAATCGGGATAAAGTAGGCAGTCCAATTTAATTGCCTCACAAGTTATCCGACATTCGCTTGAAGTATCTGGGCTGGGTCAAAGAAGAAGATCGTATGGCGAAATTCAAAAGATATCGGGAATTAGACCCAGAAGGTACGTATGGAAGCACTGAGCAATACCTAAGCATTCTGGATGATGCCCCCAATTTGGTTCGTTTTGAGGAGTGACTTTTCTATAATCATGAAGTCCAGAAAGGTCAGGGTGCGTTGGCAATAATTAAATCGAGTCAGCATACATTTGATTAAGAGGAGGCGCAGTATGGACGTTTTTGTGCGGCAGAATGATTCCTTGTGGTATTATAGCCAATTATTCAAGGTGAATTACCAACTTATCATTGATTCCAATAGTGGGATTGATCCACTTGGGCTTATGATTGGCCAACAAATCAAAATTCCTGGCTTTACGACGACCGGCTATAGTATTAAGCAAGGCGATTCGTTATGGGCAATTGCCAGATCACGTAATCTTTCATTGGATGCCCTATTTTTGGCTAACCCCAATCTCAACCCGAATGCCCTGCAAGTCGGTCAGACAATTTCTGTGCCATTAAGGATTACGTGGAGGCTAATTCAAGGAAATCGGGAATATGATTATGAGACGATGATGACCGATGTAAGACGTTTGAAAACTATCTATCCATTTATTAAAACCTCCCTCATCGGGAGCTCGGTGCTTGAAAGGGATATCCCCGAAGTGCTGATTGGGAATGGTAACAAACGAGTTCACTATAATGGTTCCTTTCATGCGAATGAGTGGATAACGACGCCTGTGATCATGACCTTTTTAAATGATTATTTACTCGCAATCACGAATCAGGCTGACATCCGCGGTCTATCTCTGTTTCCCTTTTATCAACAGACGATGCTGTCGATCGTCCCAATGGTGAATCCGGACGGAGTGGAGTTGGTTCTGAAAGGCCCGCCTGCTGATGAGTCATTGAGAGGACGGCTCGTGGAATGGAATAATGGCAGCGAAGACTTCTCTGGCTGGAAAGCCAATATTAACGGGGTGGATCTGAATGATCAATTTCCCGCCAAATGGGAACTGGAGCAAGCTCGCAATAATGTAACGGAGCCAGGTCCGGCAAATTATCCAGGGGAAGGGCCGCTTACACAGCCAGAGGCTATTGCAATGTCAGAGTTGACAAAAAAACGTGATTTTGGCAAAGTCCTTGCCTTCCACACCCAAGGAGAGGTCATTTATTGGGGGTTTGAAGGTTTGGAACCACCCGAGTCAGAAACGATAGTCAATGAGTTCGCGAGGGTCAGTGGATATGAGCCTGTCAAATCCGCCGGTAGTTACGCAGGGTATAAGGATTGGTACATTCAGGATTGGCGCAGGCCGGGGTTTACCGTGGAGCTGGGCAAAGGAACGAATCCTCTTCCAATATCACAGTTCGATGAAATTTATCAGAAGTCGCTTGGAATTTTCTTAGCAGGGTTATATATGTGAAATTTGACCAGATGAAAAAGCTCAACTCCGTTTCCATGGGGTAGAGCTTTTTAGTCTTATAAACTATTAGACTTGAAACGATGAGGGCTGCTGCAAAAAATAAGTAAAGTTATGCTTTACTTATCGATTGCATGATTAACTCGCTTTTTAGCCTAAAATTAACGGACATTCTCCATGTCCCAGTAATATGCAGCCCCTATTAAAAGGATTCTAATAGTTTTGCGGTAAAGAAGATTAACTTCCTTAGCGCTAGTATTGGCCCCACCTACGCCAGATACTTTGACGGCCACGCATGCCATCCAACCTAATTTCATTATAATAGAAAGCGCTTACATTTACAAAAATAATCGTATTGCAAATTTCGACATTCGCATAAGTGTCCCTTACCAGTAGGAGGAGAATGGGCATTTTACTGATAAGGGCCTTATAAGATCCAGGTTAATCTGCAATGAATTCCTGCAACTTTTGCTTTAGGCCACCATTGCCGAATTTAATGAACTTTGTTTTTCCGGCATCTTGTTCAGGGGTAGAAGCGAATTCCAAAAAGGCTAAAAGGTTGATCCGGCGGTAAAGGATATGGACAATGCCATATTCATAGAACCAATGATCGATCGTGTTGTAAATCCCTCTATTCAGTCGATATTGCTGCTGGCACCAATGGAAAAATATTCTGTCCGGCAGATTAAGGTACTCCATATTTTCTAAGCCCCCATTTTGCTTCTCATTCATGATAGGGGAAATAATCCGTAGCGATTCCTTTTGCATAGTGTAATCCTCCCTCATTGATAAAAACGAAAAAACCCCCTATCCTTGTTGAATAGAGAGCCTCCAGTGAACTAGTCAGCTTATATATTTTCCTTATATAAAAGTAGCATAAAACAGATTAATCCAATTTGTCAAGTTGGTATTTGAAATACTTGAAATAGATATGTTTACTCTATATTTTCTGAGTGAATTGATTGAAAATACGAATAAATATTTATGTTTATTCATTTATAGTTCGTATATAATGATTTTGAGGAATTAAGGAGGAGAGACTGAATGTATAAATCAAAAAAGATTTTATTATTGGGCTCAGGTGAATTGGGGAAAGAGGTCATACTTGAAGCACAGCGGCTTGGTGTCGAGACCGTTGCTGTAGACCGCTATGAACATGCCCCTGCCATGCAAGTCGCTCATCGCAGTTATGTGATCGATATGCTGGATGCGGAACAACTAAGGGGAGTTGTAGAAAAAGAACAACCCGATTTGATTGTGCCGGAAATCGAGGCCATCGCTACATCCGAATTAGTCAAGTTGGAAGAGGAAGGCTTTCATGTCATTCCGACGGCAAGAGCGGCTAAATTGACTATGGATCGTGAAGGAATCAGGAGATTGGCTTCTGAAACTCTGGAGATTCCGACCGCAGCCTACAAATTCGCCGATACATATGAAGAATTTGTCCAAGCTGCCAAGGAAGTTGGCTTTCCCAATGTCGTCAAACCGCTGATGAGTTCTTCAGGTAAAGGACAAAGTGTGTGCCGCACGGAAGGTGACCTGGAGGATTGCTGGAAAATCGCGATGGAAGGCGGCCGGGTTCAAAATGGACGGGTGATCATTGAAGAATTTATCCGTTTTGATTCGGAAATCACGCTGCTTACTGTCCGGGCTGTAAATGGTACCATGTTTTGTGCTCCAATCGGCCATATTCAGCAGGGCGGGGATTATATTGAATCCTGGCAGCCGCATAATATGACTGAAGCGCAAATAATGGAAGCGAAAAAAATTGCCCATGCCATTACGGATGAACTTGGTGGGTACGGATTATTCGGGGTTGAGCTTTTCCTCTCAGGGGATAAAGTCTATTTCAGTGAAGTTTCCCCACGTCCGCATGATACGGGACTAGTAACATTAGTGACTCAGAATTTGTCCGAGTTCGCCCTTCATATTCGGGCGATTCTAGGATTTCCCATCCCGGAAATCAAGCTGATCAGCCCAGGTGCCAGCCGTCCATTAAAAGCTCAAGAAGAGTTATCGGAATATTCTATAGTCGGTGTTGAAAAGGCTTTGGCTTTACCTAATACACAAGTGCGTCTTTTCGGAAAACCTGTTACAAAGGCAGGCAGAAGGGTGGCAGTCGCCCTGTCATCTGCCGATTCAATCGAGGTGGCGAGAGTGAATGCGGCCCGTGCTTTGGAATGTTTAGTTGTAGAGAAATAATAGTGAAAAAAGCGCTCTTTGAATGGAGCGTTTCAGTCAGTCGCGAAAAGGGAGCGGATTTCTGAAAACGACTGGAACGTTATTAAAGAAAAAACTGTAGGCATCGGATTTGCCTACAGTCTGACTCTAAAGCATCCTGATTGGATGCTTTATTTTCTTTTCCCCTTTAGCACTTTTAAAATCCTAACAAATGCCCCCGATTTGAAGACATTGATTGTAAAGAACCCTGTTCAAGATCACTTACCCACGTTGGTGTTAACCAAATCTTTTTCATTCCCTCTAAAGCCTGTAAAATGCCCCCACTACTGATGATTTTCCTGAATAACCAACAACTTCATAAAAGTGCATACAATTCGTGACATTGCTGCCTTTACCTTGTTTTAACAATTATCCTGCTGCTTTTTTACATAGCCTTGACATTGAGTTCATTTTCTTCACCTATAGTTAAATTAAATAGAAAAGATTTGAATCGCACATGGAGTAAAAAGGTTTTACCCATTACACTCGTTTCGGCATTAGCATTTGGAAGTTTATCATGGTCCGCTGCGGATCGTGTTTCGGCAAAGGATAACGCAAAAAAAGAACCGGAAATCAAGAACGTGATTTTCCTGATCGGTGACGGCATGGGTGTTTCCTATACCTCCGCTTACCGGTATTTAAAAGCTAACCCGGGTACGAAGGTGGCAGAACGGACAGATTTTGATAAGTACTTGGTTGGCATCAAGGGCAAACATAAAATTGACGTCCTATTGGGCGGTGGGAAGTCCAATTTTGTCCGGCCTGATGTCAATTTGGCGAAAGCCTTCGAAAAAGACGGTTACAGTTATGTGACTGATAAAAATCAAATGCTTAAGGACAAAAATGAACAGGTCCTTGGTTTATTCGCTTCTGAAGGACTCCCGAAAATGATTGACCGCCCAAGTGAAACGCCGGACATGATAATGATATCGTAGGTGCAATGAGTGAAATGGAAGACTTTGAAAAAGCATGCAAAGCAGCCATGGAATTCGCGAAGAAAGACAAACATACCTTAGTGGTGGCTACTGCGGATCACTCTACAGGAGGATTCTCGATCGGAGCCAAAGGAATATATAACTGGTACGGTGAGCCGATCAAGGCAGCCAAAAGCACTCCTGACTTCATGGCGGATGCCATCGTCAAAGGGGCCGATGTTGAAAAGACGTTAAAGCAATATATTAACCAAAATGAAGTGAAGCTAACTGACGGTGAAATCAAAACGGTTACTGAAGCTGCCAAATCAAAAAATGTGACGAACGTCGATAATGCCATCGAAGCCATATTCGACAATCGGACCAATACTGCATGGACTACTGGGGGACATACGGGTGAAGATGTTCCGGTCTACGCATACGGCCCATATAAAGAACGTTTTGCGGGGCAGGTCGATAACACGGATCAGGCCAAAATCATCTTTGAACTATTAAAGAAGTAATTACACTTCAGGGAGGAATTCAATGAACAGACTGATGATTGGTGCCCTGTTATTAACGGCATTTGGCGCTCTTAATACCCAACCAGCTTACGAAGAAGAAACGACAGCTAAAGATAAAACAGAGGAAATTGCACGACCACTGGAAAAAAAGGATGTCTATGTTCCGAATCCACAGCTTCCTGATGATATAAACTTGAACCAAATCGGTCAGAATGTTTCTGATGCCAAAGGCGAATTAACTTTGAAAGCCTATAAAAAAGTGAATGAAACGCTGAATGTTGGCCCGATCGAGGTTAAAGTCAAAGAAATGAAAGTGATGCATGCCACTCCGGATTACAGCATGATTGATTTCTTCCACGGCTATACGCATGATGAAGATTTCGATATCGTAAAAGTGAACGTGGAAATCAAAAACAATACGGATAAAAAAATTAAGTTTTCCCCAGTTGCTTTCCTTGAAACGGACAGAGGAGAACATCTGACATGGGAAGATGAGTTTTACTTGGAAGAACTTACTGGTGAAATAGAAGGAAACGGTTCAAAAAGCGGAAACATTGGTTTCATTCTAAATGATGGAAACATAAAGGGCATATCCCTCATGACAAGTGATGCGGTAAATGAAGAAGGGGAAGTCCTTGCAAAAGGCAAATCAGTTGAATTCGCTTTTTAAAGAATATGGCGTATGAATCTTTATAAAAATCAAATACTAGAACAAGTGATGGGGAATACTATCACTGAACGGAATATCCAAATCCTAATGATGAGGTGACACAGAATGAGCTATAAAGATCAATTAGATCCACATTCTCAAAAGTTTCACCATAATTGGACAAGACCTAAGCGTTCAAAATCTCAAGTTAATGGCCATACGCAAGAATCGCAAACAAACATTATACTAAGAAGCAATGCAAAGGCTCACAGGTGGTAACGGATATTCCCGACAAAGAAGGAGACTCTTAGCGAGTCTTCTTCTTTATATTAAATATAGTTCATCTAAACAAATCAAGGCATACATGGCTTTTCATTCAAAATTATGATACCATTTACCTTTAAGATTAAAGTGATGAGCTTGGCGTGAAACCGGAGTTTTGATTCCGATTGAAAGTTTCACCTTATACAAATAGAGGACGTGAATTGTAATGATTAAAATTGAAATCCCTGCAGCGGATATAAGCATCAAACAAAGAAAGCAAGTTATAGAAGGAGACGAACCTGTCATTCCTGAAATTTACGGGTTTATCGATTTTCATTTGATTCCCCGTGATAAAGGCGGCATCATCTTGTTTTACAATGAAAACGATGAGCTGATTTTTGTCGGGAAAGCTCGTAAATTAAGACCAAGGGTCAAGAAGCATTTCGAGGATAATGTTTCTCCGATTAAAGATCATCGTAATGAAGTCAAGAAAATTGACATTCTTATAGTTGAAGACGCTATGGAACGTGAAATCTATGAAACGTACATGATCAATAAACTTCATGCCAAATACAACGTCGACAAAGCGTTTTATAAATAAGAAATACCTATGAAAAGCTGACTGCATATGCACTCAGCTTTTTTGTGTTTACATATGTACAAAAATAATTTCGTACATTTACAGCAGCTACATGTTAGGTTAACAATGTTGGTTTATATTTAGAGTATTCCAATACATTCTCAGGAGGAAGCTATTGAAGAAAATACTTTGTAAAAAGGTGTTAGTTATCTCGATCGGGACAGTGATTGCCTTTGGGAATTTAACGTGGTCCATGTCACAAGCTTCTAAACTGGCGAAACAGAGAGAGATTGAAACTTTTGAACAAAAGACAGTAACATCTTCAGGGTGGGAAATGGCGGAATAAGCTCATTAACCAATAATTTTTTTGAATTACAACAAAGAAAAAGAAAAATGTATTGGATATTGAAACGTTGTTGTACAGCAGCTTGTCAATATGGAAGTACAATAAATGATAAAACTGCAATGGAGGTTCATTACACATGATGTTTGTGTGATTGGGCTTCCATTTAATTTTTGTTTTTAGTTTCATTAAGAATGTCAGCACCTTTCATTTATCCGTGATTGCACATGCTGCAGTGTCGGAGCAATAGTGATTACATTTGTTCAGAAAAAGTATTCGGAGGCAATTTTGAAAAAAACTTGCAAATAGTAATGATTACGTTTTATTATTAGAGAGTGTTTTTACATGTGTGATGGCTTCGATGTTTAAATCGTAATGATTTTGATTTATGTGCAGCAAAGAAATCAGGTAAAGGAGTGGTAAGGGATGGAGATGAAGAAAATTCCGGTTACGGTATTGAGTGGATACCTTGGTGCGGGAAAGACGACGCTTTTGAATCATATTCTTGAAAATCGGAATGACCTAAAGGTTGCCGTCATCGTTAATGATATGAGTGAAATCAATATTGATGCTTCGCTGGTCAAACAGGGAGGGTTTACCCGGACGGATGAAAAACTGGTGGAAATGCAGAATGGCTGCATTTGCTGTACGCTTCGTGAGGATTTGATGATTGAAGTGGAGAAATTGGCGAAACAAGGGGACATTGATTACATCGTGATTGAATCGACTGGGATAAGCGAACCGGTACCTGTAGCCCAAACCTTCACCTATGTTGATGAAAGCATGGGAATTGATTTATCGGAATATTGCCGGCTTGATACGATGGTCACCGTTGTTGATGGGTATAACTTTTGGCAAGACTTCACTTCCGGAGAAACACTTATTGACAGGATGCAGGCAACTGATGCTGCCGATGGCAGGGAAGTGGTCGATCTATTAATAGATCAGATAGAGTTCGCCAATGTCATCCTGTTAAATAAAATCGATCTAATGGACGCTGACGCCGTTGAGGAATTAAAAGCGGTTCTTCATAAAATGAATGCGAATGCGAGGATCATCGAAACAAACCATTCCAAGGTACCGCTAAAGGATGTATTGAATACACATTTATTTGATTTTGATGAGGCAAGCCAAGGGGCTGGCTGGATAAAGGAATTGAATGAAGAGCATATCCCGGAGACCCTGGAGTACGGGATTTCATCCTTCGTTTACAGAAGGCAAATACCGTTTCATCCCGAGAGGCTGATGGAGTGGTTAGAAAACTGGCCCGTACAAGTGGTAAGGGCAAAGGGCTTCCTTTGGCTGGCATCGAGAAATGATACGGCAGGTTTGCTATCGCAGGCAGGACCGTCATTAACTTTACAAGCCGCCGGTAAATGGATCGCAGCATACCCTGAGGATGAACAGCGCCAAATTTTAAAGGAAGCACCTGAATTATTGGAACGGTGGAATGAAGTATACGGTGACAGGATGACGGAGCTGGTGATGATTGGCATTCAAATGAATCAACAGGAAATCGAAACTGAATTAGATCAATGCTTATTGACGGAAAAAGAGTTGCAGCAGGATTGGTCTTTGTATGAAGATCGATTGCCTGCATTTACGGAAAGCGTTCATTAAAAAACTTTAGGAGGAAATAAAAATGAGAGTAAACATTACGTTAGCATGCACAGAATCAGGGGATCGCAATTATATCACAACGAAAAACAAGCGGAATAACCCGGACAGGATCGAATTGAAGAAGTACTGCCCGCGATTAAAGAAACACACGCTTCACCGTGAAACGAAGTAATTTTGAGGCTTAAATCGTAATGATTATGTTTTATTGAAGAGGATGGATATAAAAGGAGTGAAGTTCATGTTGGAATGGATCATTATTGGCGGAGGCATTCAAGGGATGACGATGGCTGCATTTTTACTTAAGTCAGGAAAAACGACAGTGGACCAGCTGGCGATTGTGGATAGAAATGAAGAACCATTGGCAAGATGGAAGCATTGTACGGAAGTCATTTCAATGCCATATTTACGTTCACCATCCGTACATCATCTGGATGTAAATCCATTCAGCCTGCAGAAATATGTGGAAAAAGCAGACTGGAACAATAACTTTTACGGCCAATATAAGCGGCCATCCCTACAATCCTTCAATGAACATTGTGTTCACTTGGCTGATGATTTATCCATTAAGCAGGCATGGGTGCAAGGGGAAGTCACCTCTGCTTGCAAAACGGGACAGGGCTGGGAAATCCAATTGCAAAACAAGCGACGGCTTTTAGGACAAAAACTTGTGATTTCAATTGGTATTGGTGAACAGCCTTATTGGCCTGAGTGGGCACAGCAATTAAAACAAAAGCATGAGGGTTCCGTTTATCACATATTCGATGAAAATATTCCGGAGCTGACACAATTAAAAGGACCAATCACGATCATTGGGGGAGGCATATCTTCTATCCATCTTGCTTTGAAGCTGAGTAATATCTATCCCCAAGACGTAACGCTGCTAAAGCGGCATCCTTTTAGAATTCATGATTTCGACAGTGATCCTGGTTGGTTGGGGCCGAAAAAACAGCGTCCTTTCCGTGCTATAACAAGCTATCAAAAAAGACGCGAGACCATTATCAAGGCCCGTAATAAGGGTTCCATACCACCTGACTTACATAGAGCGCTGATGAATCAGGTTAAACAGGGATTATTGCGTGTCATGGATGAAGAAGTGAAAAGCGCTTTGTGGAGGGACGGGCATATTAGCCTCAGGGATAAAAACGAAAAGCTCATTCAACAAACAGGGACGATCCTTTTAGCGACCGGCTTTAAGTCATCAATGCCAGGGAAGGATTGGCTGACGCCAGTCATCCGGTCGCATGATTTACGCTGTGCGGAATGTGGTTATCCGATTGTATCGCAGTCGTTGCAGTGGGGACCTGGTTTATATGTCACGGGCGCATTGGCTGAACTTGAAATGGGACCAATTTCGAGGAATATATCGGGAGCAAGACAGGCAGCAGAACGAATTGTGAATAGTTTATAGATTTTATAAAATCAAGATTTTTAAAAAAGGAGAATTAAAATGGCGAAAAAATCCAAAGTGATAAAAGCGGAAAAACAGCTGGCAATGGTCGAAAAGTATGCAAAACTTAGAAAGGAATTGAAGGAGAAAGGGGATTATGCCGCATTGGCCAAACTCCCTCGTGACTCTTCGCCGACAAGGGTTCACAATCGTTGTGGAGTAACGGGAAGGCCCCGTGGATATATGCGCAAATTCAACATGTCACGTATCGTTTTTAGGGAACTTGCTCATAAAGGGCAACTGCCGGGTGTCAAAAAGTCAAGCTGGTGAAGCGGGGAGAAGAAAGGTGATTTAAGGATTAAAGTCAGTCTTTCATTAGAAGAGATCAAGTACTGCATAGATCATTCATAAGAAAAGGAGCCCTTGTTAAACAAGGGCTCCTACATCATTATAAAGAAGTGATGCTTACTTGACTGCCTTTAATGCTTGTTCAGAAATATAGAAGTCTTTTCCGTTGTAAACGGTGATAGCATTTATTTTCTTTTGTTTAGTGGATTTAGGAGTCTTACTGATAACGATATTCTTATTTGCAGGCAACTCCACTTTTTGCTGCCCCTTTTTCGCTACGAAAACTGGGTTATTCGGGTCTGTCACATCAATACGGGTAGAATATCCTTTTTTCTCAAAGGAATCTTTAGCATTCATGTATAGTTTATTCGATAATTTTTGTAAATCAAAGCCCATGAATTCGGCCATTTTTTTAGGGAGATCTGTATTCTCCACTAATCCAGTCGGTTTTGAAGGGCCATAAGAATATAGGAAAACATCTTCCCCTGTATGACCGCCTGTTGTAAAGCCAATGTTGGCACGGTTAGCAAGCAGCTTTGTCATTTCAGCACCTACGTTTTTAGAAGAGGTAAGTTTTGCTGTTTCTTCAGAAGTCAGATCATCAAGTCCATACAGTGCTGCAACTTCTTTTAGATTGGAATGATCTGATTTTAACTTACTTAAAGCTCCTTCAACAGTCATCTTCGCTTTCTTTAATGGATCGATATAGGCTGATACGGGTGTTTCAGGGTAGGAGGAGTTCGTGTTTACGTTACCCATTGTAATTCCGCTGTTCCCATGGTCCGTTACAGCAATGACCATCGTGTTTCCGTCATTTTTTGCAAACTTAAGGGCTTCGTTCACTGCATCATCAAAAGCTAAAGTATCACTAATCATTCCAATCGTGTCGTTTCCGTGAGCAGCCCAGTCAATCTTGCTTCCTTCGACAAATAAGAAGAAGCCATCTTTATCTTTTTTCAAGGTTTTAAGGGCTTTATTGGTCATTTCAGCCAAAGAGGGCTCACTTGGCTTTGTTGTTTCACGATCTAAATCATATGCCAGGGAACTTGGTGCAAAGCTTCCCCAAATTTTATTCGATTTAGAGTTTAACAGCTCGTCACGGGTTTCAACAAAATCATATTTGTCTTCATCAAGCACTTCCAAAAGGTTTTCTCCATCAATTCTTGCATTTTTTGTTTTACCTGGTAAAAGGGATTCCTTGCCCCCTCCCAAAACGACGTCAATCCCCTGATAAACCTGCTGTTCCGCAATATCACCATAATTGCTTCTATGTGTCACGTGAGCGGAGAAGCCTGCAGGTGTAGCATGCTGGATTTCAGATGTAGAAATGATGCCAGTAGCCTTTCCGGCTTGTTTCGCACCCTCCAAAACGTTAGCGACTGGTTTATGGGCATTTTTCGGATTTACCGGATCGAGCCCTGGAGAATTAACGACGGCTGGCAGGACACCGACAAATTTATCATTGGATTTATTTCCTGTCGCAAGCGCTGTTGCTGCAGGAGCTGAGTCAGTAATGGCCGATTCAGCAGAGTATGTACGCATGCCGCCTGAAAGCATTTCGTCCATGGCTAGATTATCGCCTTTATACCACCTTGAAAGGGTTGTGGCTCCTGTGCTTGTGCCATCCATCACCATCATGATGACGTTTGTTGGTTCTTTTTTCTTGTTTTTTGCCTGAACATCTTCCTTCATTGTTGAAATACCCAGTGATGAAATGGCTACCGCTCCCGCTAACGTAATTCCTGCTACCTTTTTGCTCATTTTCCCCAAAATGCATACCTCCAAAAATATTATTACTTTTAGGATAAATGCAGTATATTAAGAAATTACTTCAGTTAAGGTAAAGAAAGGTTTTTTATCTGTGAATTTTGCTAAAATATTGAAAAAGCATACTAAAGCAGAAGTCTTTAAGACTCTGCTTTAGTATGCTTTTTACCTTTGGAAAAATTCAATCCACTCTTTTTCCGGTCCATATACGTAGAAATAGCGATAACCATTTGGAAGGGTGACGATCTCTTCATCAATCAACTCGGTGTTATCCAAGCTTTTGATCCGGGCATATTCTTCTTCGATATCATCCACAGTAATGGCAAAATGGTGGATCGTTGCTTCGGATGGCAGTGTGTCGCTATATCCCTGAATCAATTCTATTTCTGTTTCGTCCGACTCTTCGTAACCCAGGAATGCCAGTTCGATTACCCCATTAGTATGAGTCATGCGTGCTTTTAATTTTAAATCCAGTACATCTTGATAAAAGGCGATGGATTTTTCAAGATCTTTTACAACAACGCCAATGTGATCGACCCTTTTCACAGCCAAGAAATCTTCCTCCTTCTTTAAATCCAGATTCAATTTGCTAATATTAGTATATATAAGATTATTCGGAATTAAATTACATTTTTATAGCCGTTTTTAGATAATTTTTTAAATGATGTTAAAAAAGGTAAAGTATTGGTAAATAATGAAAAATGAGAATTGGCTTATAGGATAATACTTTTCTTCCATAATAACTATTGAATGATTCTTTTCGTGTAGGAATGAAATTTAACATTTTCCGGGGCAAAAATTTGTTTCTAAATGGAATAGTAGATATACTATGGAAACAACTCCATTATTAATGGATATGAGAGGAGAGGTAGTATGGGAAAAATTCGTGAAGGTGAAATTTTCACCCTTACTGATGACAGTGATGAAGGCCATGAAGTTGAGGTTTTAGGTTCATTGGATGTAGAAGGAACGGAATATGTTGCAGTAGGTTTGCTTGAAGATATTGAAGAGGATACAGATGAAGATATAGATATTTTCTTTTTCAGGGTCGAAGGCGAAGGTGAACTGCTCGATATCGAATCGGATGAAGAGTTCGAAAAGGTATCATTGGCGTTTGAAGCGGCATTTGAAGCGAAAGAATGACAAGATAAAAGACGGCACAATGTGTGCGCCTCAGTTTGCAGACAAAAAGGTTTCGGAATGACACCATTCCGAAACCTTTTTGTGTTAAGCGAGTGCCTGAAGGCAAATTGTACAAACCCTTAAAAAACTGTAGATAAACTCGACTTTCATCGAGTTTGCCTACAGTCCGAGACGCACAATATGTGCCGCCTTTTTTATATGTATAAAGAAAGTATTGGCCCCGCCTTCGCCAAATACCATGATAGCCACGCGTGCTATCCAGCCTTACTTAAGTATAGGGTTGTATTATTGATAGGACGTGTACTCCATATGAAGATTTTGTTAATAAACGGAGTATTTTTCCATCTCCGAGGCATAGGATAAAAAAAGTGGAGGTGATGGAATGGCCGTTGTAAAGCACACTGATGCCGATATAGCCTTATTGGCAAGATTGCTTAGGGCGGAAGGCGAGGGCGAAGGTGATCAGGGCATGTTGATGATCGGTAATGTAGGGATCAATCGGATTAGGTCGAATTGTTCCGATTTCAAAGGGCTGAGGACGATTCCAGACATGATCTATCAGGAGCATGCCTTCGAAGCTGTACAGAAGGGGTATTTTTATCAGCGGGCAAGGGACAGGGAAAAAAGGCTTGCACGCCGCAGTGTAAATGGTGAAAGGATATGGCCCTCGAAATTTAGCCTTTGGTATTTCAGGCCACCGGGAGATTGTCCGGCAACCTGGTATAATCAGCCGCTGGTTGGACGTTTCAAGCTCCATTGCTTTTATGAACCAACAGGTACAGAATGTCCAAATATTTATAATACATTTTAAGAAAGAGGCTGAACCTTATTGGGGTTTAGCCTCTTTGTGCATCAATCCTTAAGTTGGAAAAATCATATGATAAAACTGGCAAATGATTTACTGATACTGTAAAATTGAGACTGTAAATTTCCGGATAAGAAAGGAATAAAAAAATTGATGAGTAAAAGGCTTATTAATTATGGACAAGGGCAAATGGGAGAACAGCCGGAGGATAATACCGAGAAATTTAGGTCTTTCATGGAGAACAACCCGGACGCCATTTCCATTGTTGATCTGAAAGGAAAGACCCTTCAAGTGAATGAAGCTTTTGAAGAGTTTTTCGGTTGGACGAATGATGAGCTCAGAGGCATGCCGTTTCCAATTATTCCTGATTTCTTGAAGGATTCAGTCAATGAATTGCATGACCAGATTAAGGCAGGGGTACAAAGGAAAGGCTTTGAAACGGTCAGGTTAAGGAAGGATGGCCAGTTAATCGATGTAAGCATTTCCCTGTTCAATATCCGTAATGATGAAAATGAGCCGTGTGCACTCGTTTTCGTTTATCGGGACATCACGAATCAAAAACTTGCTGAAGCTGCCTTGAAGGAAAGTGAGCAAAGGTATCGCAGTTTAGTTGAGGTGTCACCTGAAGCGATTTTTGTACATCGCAATGGGATAATAGAGTATATGAATCCCATGGGGGCAAAAATGCTTGGGATGGATGGTGTGGAAGATATTATCGGTAAATCGGTTTTTCAGTTCGTTCACCTGGAGTCCCGGGAAAGTGTACAAAAAAGAATCGAGATCATGAGGGACGATCATCAGGCGGTTGGATTACTGGAACAAAAGTTCATTCGACTTGACGGACAAGTATTTTATGGAGAAACACTCGGTCTTCCGATTATATATAAAGGTCAACCGGCCATACAGGTATTTTGCAGGGATATTACGGAGCGTAAAAAGACCGAAGAGCTGCTCTGTAAATCCAATATGTTATCGGCGGTAGGACAGATGGCTGCGGGCATCGCACATGAAATAAGAAATCCATTAACTACGGTCAAAGGATTTTTACAATTATTAAGGGAAGACCCTGAGCAAAAGGACTATCTTGAAATGATCGTCAGTGAAGTAGAAAAAATCGAAAACCTGGCCAATGAGTTTTTAAGTTTAGCAGAGCCAGAAGCGAAGGTTTGTGAATTCTTTCAGCTTAACGATATTTTGGATAGTGTGATCACTTTAGCCGAGTTTCAAGCGATATTGAATGATGTCGAAATCATCAAGGAATATAATGCGGATTCGGCATCTGTCTTTGGCGAACCGAATCAGTTAAAACAAGTATTCACGAATGTCGTCAATAATGCGATAGAAGCCATGCCGAATGGCGGCAAACTTCATATACAGTTAAACCATGAAGGTGACTCTGCAATGATCCGGTTCATTGATCAAGGCTGCGGAATCTCAAATGAGCGCATGAAGCATCTAGGCCAGCCTTTTTATAGCACATCTGAAAAAGGAACAGGGTTTGGGCTCATGGTCAGCACTAAAATCATCCATGAGCATAATGGGGAAATTCATTTCAGCAGCGAAGTGGGACAAGGGACGATTGTAGATATCAGTCTCCCTATCAATGAAAGTTCACAATGAAAAGTGACGAGAAGCCATGCTCTCGTCACTTTTTGGTTCATAGCTTAACGATCGTTCTGCCTCTTGCTTCCCCTTTTAATAGGGTAGGAAGGACGTCAGGCAATTCTTCAAGTGTAATTTCCTGTTGAACGAGCTGTTCTAAATGCTCCAGTTTAAAGTCGGTGGCAAGGCGATGCCAAACTTTCAATCTTGTATCCATCGGGCAATTGACCGAATCGATCCCAAGAAGATTAACCCCTCTTAGGATGAAAGGAAAGACGGTGGCAGGAAGGCTTGTACCAGCTGTCAATCCACTGACCGCCACAGCCCCGCCATACTTGATTTGGCTAAGGACCGATGCTAGCGGTTCACCGCCGACGGGATCTACCGCCCCGCTCCACTTCTGCTTGCCCAGTGCCCGCAGCTTGCCATCATATACATCTTCTCGCGATACAATGGTCGCCGCACCGATTTTCTTCAAGTATCCATGTTCCGTTTCTTTTCCTGTACTCGCCTCAACGGAATAGCCAAGTTTGGAAAGGATCGAGACAGCGAAACTGCCAACCCCGCCAGTTGCACCAGTGACGAGAACGCTCCCTTGCTCAGGGGTGAGGTTATTTTCTTCCAATCGCAGAACCGATAGTGCTGCAGTGAAACCGGCCGTTCCGATGATCATCGCCTCTTTCATTGTAAGGCCATTAGGTAGCGGGACGATCCACTCTGCAGGAACACGGGCAAACTGACTATAGCCTCCTGATTGGGAAACGCCAATCCCGTAGGAGGTCGCAATGACTTCGTCTCCTTCTTTAAAGCGGGAATCCTCAGATGAAACGACAACACCAGCCATATCAATGCCCGGAACGATCGGATAGCTGCTGACGATGTTTCCATTCGGAATGGCTGCAAGGCTATCTTTATAGTTCACACCGGAATAATGAACACGGATGAGCACTTCGCCTTGAGGTAGATCATCAAGTGATAGTTGCTGAATGTTAACGGTGAATTGATCATCTTGCTTGTTCACGACTAAAGCATCAAATTGCTGAATCATGGTACGTTCCCCCTTATAATGATGAATCTACCCCATTATAAAAGAAAAAATATAGGAATGTATAATGATACAATTCGAAATAAGTAGCGCTTGCTTTTCTTTCTGCTTCTAAAAATGGTACTATTAGATTTGATTCAGTTCATATTAAAGGAGATGTTTTACATGGCTAAAAAAGGATACATACTTATGGCAAATGGAGAAAAAATCGAATTCGACCTTTTCCCGAACGAAGCACCGAACACAGTGGCTAACTTCGAAAACTTGGCAAACACAGGATTTTATAATGGCGTGGTCTTTCACCGTGTCATCCCTGGTTTCGTAAGCCAAGGCGGAGATCCAACAGGAACAGGCGCAGGCGGTAGCGGTAAGCAAATCAAATGTGAAACAGAAGGAAACCCTCATAAACATGAGGCAGGAAGCCTATCTATGGCACATGCCGGAAAAGATACAGGCTCAAGCCAATTCTTTATCGTGCACGAACCACAACCGCATCTTAACGGTGTTCACACAGTATTCGGTAAAGTGACATCTGGACTTGAAACAGCCAAAGCTATGAAAAATGGCGACAAAATGGAAAAAGTCGAAGTTTTTGACGCTGAATGATGGAAGCGAAAAGAGGGGGCATGATGCTCCCTCTTTTTTTTGCACTGTACATGAGGAAACAGGGGAAATATAGAGTCAATTTGGCGTAATGCTTACAGTGAAACGATATTTGACCTCTGTCAAGGTTTCTGAAATGTCCCATAATCTTTTCGAAGTTTCTTCATTATATAAGGTATCGATGATATCGTCTTTTCTAGGAAAGCCTTTTCTGCTCTTCTTTCCATCGGGTCCGATATACTCCCCGCCTGTTAATGTAGGTTCCGTTGCGGCATAAAGGGTAGGCAATGCTCCCATACTTGCCGGCTGGGTGATGGTTTTCGAAAGGAAATGCACGAATCTATTTATGGGTTTGCCCGATCCGCGTGACATGAGATTAGTATGGGAAAGGCCCGGATGACAGGCAACACTGATCTGACTTGCACCATGCTGGTTGAATTTGTTCTGTAACTCACGGGCGAAGAGTAGATTGGCAAGCTTGCTTTGCCCATAGTATTTCATTGGTTTATAACCGTTTTCACCATTTAGATTTTCAAAGTCTATATATCCATTGATGGCGGCCAAACTGCTCAATGTGACCACACGCGATTTTGGCGTAGAAAGGATTCGCGGAAGAAGGAGACCTGTCAAAGCAAAATGTCCGAGATGATTGCTGCCGAATTGCAGCTCGAAACCATCTTTCGTCTTACTGTATGGCGGAATCATCACACCTGCGTTATTGATGAGGACGGAGAGTGAGTCATAGTTTTCCTGAAAGGAATCAGTAAAATGACGAATGCTGCTTAAGTCACTTAAATCCAACTGCATCACACGTACATTTGCCTTAGGGTGGACCGATAAGATTCTATCGACCGCCTTTTCTCCCTTTGAAGCATTCCGGACAGCAAGGATGATTTCTGCCCCCTTACCAGCCAGTGCAAAAGCCGTTTCGAAGCCAAGCCCACTATTGGCACCAGTAATCACAATGGTTTGCCCTGATACATCTGCCATTTCTTCGCCATTCCACTTTTCAATCATCCAACCACACCTTTCCACACAGTCTATACCTATCATATACCCAAATAATTCCTATATGTCACATACTGTGGCGGGAATCAGGTGCTGAATTCTATTTTTTTAAAAAATTAGCCGCCCATTAAGTAATCCATTATATTTTTCATGATCAGAATGACGGTTACTATGATAAATAATACTCTTACATATGCCACTCCCTTCTTAATGGCAAATTTAGAACCGGCCAATGCTCCTGCTATCATGGAGATCCCCATCGGTATTCCATAGGAAAAGTTGACGGTATCAAGGAATATGAACATGATCAGTGCTGCCAAATTACTTCCGAAGTTCAAAAATTTTGCATTTCCTGCAGAGTGCAAAAAATCAAAGCCAATCATTAAAAAGGCAAACAAAATGAAAGATCCCGTTCCAGCGCCCAAAAAACCATCATAAAAACCAATGGCAAATATAGCGAACGCAAATAGTGCAGTCTTTTGCCATGTGAGTTTATGGTAAGTCGATTTCTGTCCCCAGTCCTTTTTAAAAAAGGTATAAATGGCAATAGCTATTAATAGAACCAAGATCATTGGCTTTAATAATTCAGGTGAGACGAAATTGACGACCCAAGCCCCTAGCAGGGAACCTATGAAAGTCAGTGGGAAAAGCTTGGAAACCAATTTGAAATCAACTCTACCTGAGCGAATGAAGGCAATGGTACTTGTTAAAGACCCCATGGAACTTGCTAACTTATTCGTTGCGATCGCTGCTGACGGGGAAAGTCCTGAAAATAATAAAGCGGGTATGGAAATCAGGCCACCGCCGCCGACCACAGAATCAATGAATGCTGCCAAAAATCCGAAAAACATCAGCAGCAAAAGTGTTGAAATTTGTATATCTTCCATCTAAGAAGCCTCCGTATCAATGGCATTATGGCTGGATTGCTTGTTTTGCTGAAGTCATAACCCAAGTTTTTTAATTAGTCACTATTTAGATAGTAACTAATAGAAACCGTTCTGTAAATAAGAATATTATGAGTCATACCGATTGAAATCGAATAGATTTCGATAAGAGATTTGGTATGATAGGCATATAACTTACTAAAAGCACTAGGAGGTACTATGCAAGATATCATTCAAAAACTACAGTCTCTCGGGTTTAGTC
The DNA here is from genome assembly GCF_044762725.1 of Peribacillus sp. NPDC096447. NCBI lineage: Bacteria > Bacillati > Bacillota > Bacilli > Caryophanales > Bacillaceae > Peribacillus > Peribacillus sp. NPDC096447. The sequence goes on along the minus strand of NZ_JBIWEV010000004.1, from coordinate 41,548 downwards.
AATATGAAGCAAAGGCTTATGTTTCTTTGGTTCGCCAAGGCCCAACCAGTGCCTATCAAGTAAGCAAGGAATCAGGAATTCCAAGGGCCCGTATCTATGAAATATTAAATGGACTGCAAGAAGAAGGAATCGTCTTAAAAGAGGAAATCAATGACTCGATACAATATTCACCGCTACCAGTCGATGTTTTTTTGGAATCGGTTCAATCAAAATGGAACAATACCTATCAATCCATCAGCCATACACTAAAGCAATTCGAGGAAATCGAACCGATGTCTGACAATCGTGTAATGACCCTTAAGGGTGAAGGGCACATCCTATCCTTCTGCCGTACTTTGATTCACAAAGCCGAGAAAAGGGTGGTGGTTTCCTTATGGGACGAGATGTATGGAAAACTTGAACAAGAACTAAAAGGGGTCGCCGGTCATTGCACTCTCAAGGGGATTGCATTTCAGGTTGAAAACCCATTATCAGGTATAGATATACATCGAAAAACAAGCTATGTGGAAAATATCGGAGAAAATAAATGGTTCATCTTATCCATCGATGGCAAGGAGACGATTTACGGCCCTTCTCCCGAAACGAGGGAAACGGCGTTTTACACAGATGATCCCATTCATATCAATTTTCTCGAAAATTACATTTGGCATGATATCCTCGTTAACCGCTTGGTTAAAAAGGATGAAGAAGATGCAGAGAAATGGATTTCAAGTGAAAGAGACCGTTTTTTCTCCCTATAAGATTTGAAAAAAGCTGATAACCCCATATGCAGGGGATATCAGCTTTTTTATTTTTGTAACGAAGTCATTCGGATAGAAGGGTTTTAGGAAATCTAATGGCCGTGGGCAAGCTGGATTTATCTCTATAAGACCTGTAAGACACAATCGTATGATTATGCGCTTGAACATCCAACTGGAGAACCTGTGAGCTTTTCATTTCCAAATAGTACGTAACGTCTTCTTTTTGTAAATGATAAAAAGAAAAAGGTATACCTAAAAGGTTTTTCCTGATTAGTTTTGTTTCAGGCTGATTGATGATGTGCTCACTCAATTCCGTTATCGTAACAGAAGTTGTTCCTGTAATGGCCGTTATTTTTTCTTTTGCATAATCGACTGCATGACTGAAGGTGACGGCAATATTCTTAAAGATTCCGTTCATGGGGGCATCTCCTTTTAATTAGGCTATGTTTGTAGTATGGTACGCGGCTAATGCTTTATTCAAAAAAATCCGCAATGATGATATAGAATTGTCACTTTATGAACATGATTAAGAAGTGTGCAGCGAAATCAATAAAAGGGCTATCAAGGAAGGACAGAGAAAATGTCAATGAAGGTCAAAGCATGAAGAATAAAAAAAATATATATTGGGGTCTTTTCCTCATCGCAATTCTCGCTTTTACAGTGGTGTTCATTCAGTTGAATATGGATGTGAATTCCAGAGCGGAAAAAGGGAAAGACGCCGGTGCGGATAATCATGAGAGAATAGAAAAATTGCTGAAAAAAATGACGCTTGAAGAAAAAATCGGACAGCTTATGATGGTCGGTTTCAAGGGAACCGAAAAGAGCAGTGAAATTACGGAGCTTATCGAACAAAAACATATAGGGGGCGTCATTTATTTTGACCGCAATATGAAATCCCCTAAACAAGTGGCTAGGCTATCCAATTCGCTTCAGCAAACGGCCGATCGAAGTACCCATTCGCTTCCGTTGATGGTGGCCATCGATCAGGAAGGCGGGGACATCATTCGGATGAAGGAAAGGGTATCGCCCCTCCCTGCGCAACAGGACCTTGGAAAAAATGCATCTGTTACAGACGTGTACAAAGTGGCCAAATTGAATGGGACAGAACTGGGCTCCATGGGGATTAACATTAATTTCGCCCCTGTTCTTGATCTATCGAAAACGGATAAGCGTTCATTGGGACAAGATCCGGAAAAGGTGTATCAATACGGAAAGAAAGCCATTCAAGGCTTGAACGATGTATCGATAACTGGTGCATTGAAGCACTTTCCTGGAAACGGACGCAGCGAAATCGATCCGCATGTCGAAACATCATCCGTGGAGGCAAACCAACTTGATCTGGAAAATTCGGATATTTATCCTTTCAAGCAAATCATAAGTGAACTGGATAACCAAAAGTTTTTCGTGATGGTGACCCACATTAAATATCCAGCCTATGATAAAGAAAAACCAGCAAGCCTTTCCAAAATCATCATCGAAGACCTGCTTCGGGGGAAACTTAAATATGAAGGACTTGTCGTTACAGACGATTTGGAAATGGGTGCTGTGAACAAGTATTTCTCCTATGAAGAGATGGGGAAACAGGCAATCCTTGCAGGAGCTGATTTATTACTTGTCTGTCATGAATATTCCCATGAGCTTGAGGTTTATAACGGATTACTGCAAGCAGTAAAAGCAGGGGAAGTTCCAATGGATAGAATTGACGAGTCAGTGAAAAGAGTGCTGACATATAAACTTAACAACATGAAGCAAACGAAAGCTGACCCGGATCAAGCTGAAAAAGTCGTGAAAAATCCCGAAAGCATAAAGTTTATCGAAAGCCTGAGCGAGGATGAATAAAAGCGAAACCGCTCTCTCAAAAATATGCTTTTGTTTAAATTAGCTGATAGGGGGAATACTATATAGGACTAACTTGAAGGAGGAAACTAACATGCCATCAAACAAAATGCTTGGAACCGTCCTGATAGGAGCAGCCGCATTTTTAATGCGCAATAAGAAAACCCGTGAAAAAACGATGAGTCAAATAAGGTCTCTAGCCACACCAGAAACCATTGATAAGGTTAAGGGCCAATTCCAATCAATAACCAAAACGAAATCAAGTAACCCATCCGTACGTTAACGTGAAATGACCCCATTAAGTTATTCTTAATGGGGTTTTTTATTGCTTATATCCTTTTAGTAAAATCCAGCAGTGAATTCATCAAGCAGGTAAAAGGAAAAAGGAAAGCACCCGCTTCTTTTGAAGACCCTTGGACAGGTCTTTCAAAAGTACAAGTGCTTTCATGAATGATCAATGATCATTCAGCTTCATCTTCACCATCATTTTCTTTATTGAACCAAAGCGGATCCTCATTATCGACTTCACCATTATAATTAATCAGGATTTCTTCTCCTGCTTTTATGTCGGTGTAAGCAAAGAAATCAAACGTATGATTCTTGAAGTTTATGTCATACGTAGCGTTGGGTGTATAAGAATGATTAAACAACATGCCATAGCCTAAAAGCATGGCAGTATGGTTTATACCATATTCAAACGCATAATCAGCCAGCAATGTCTTCTCTATGAAAACATGCTCCTCGTTTGGATATGCAATGACAGGTGCCTCATGCAAAAGCTCACCTTTTTTAATATCCCGTGTTGCGAATACGCCTCTATTGAACTCACCATCACTGAGTGTGGAAGTTTTAACTTCAATCATGTTCGTCACCTACTTGTTCTATTCAATATAGTCCAGATCATCTAAGCTTGACAGTTAATAAGAAGAAAAGCAACTATTTTACGGAATTAATCATTTTTAGCAAACGACAAGATTGTTTTTATTGAGGCTCTCCCCGTACCAAAGGACGGAATTCTTCACTTGAAGGCCGAAAAAAGGTAGCGAACTGCTCAAATTATCGGGATAGCCCCGCATAAGAAAAAACACCTCCGCTAGAAGTGAAGCTAGGGAGGTGCCGGTCATATAGATAAATCTCTTAATTCACACCGACAGCTGTAAAGGCATTTTTGACTGCTGTGACTTCAGCACTGCTTGATCCGTATAAATCAGAGGCTGATTGTATGACTGCCGCTCTGGCTTGTGAAAAAGTCGACGAGGTAGTTAAATAAGTTGTGTTTGCCCGGTAAAAGATGGTTCCTAGTTTATCAATGCCGATCCCGGATACACTCACGCCATGATGGGTTCCGCCTGCAGAGATTAAATAAGCTGCCTTATTAATGATTCCGCTGTTCGTGTGAACGCCGCCATTATCACCCGTTCCTGTATAACGGTCCGAATAATGGTCAGGGTCACCATTCAATGTTGGATTAGCCATCGAGCGGAGTGCATCACCGGAAATGTTAGGAGTGTAAATATCTTCCCCGACCAAATAATCGGCTTTGGCACTTTGATTCTTAAATTCTACAACGGTGCCAAAAATATCAGATATCGCTTCATTCAAAGCACCGGATTCATATTGATAGGTAAGATTCGATTCCGAGGAAGTCACCGCATGCGTCAGTTCATGTGCAACGACATCGAGACCCCCGGACAATGGGATGAACGTCGTGCCATCTCCATCACCGTAAACCATTTGGGTACCATCCCAGAAAGCATTATTGTATCTTGAGCCATAATGTACGGTTGATTTCAGGATGGTTCCATTTCCATCATAAGAGTTCCGTCCAAATGTCGATTTGTAATAATCATAGGTTTTACCCGCATAATAATGGGCATCCACCGCAGCTTTATCGGCAGAAGTGGTAAAAGCATTTGTTGTGTTGGAAAAGAGTGTACCAGGCAATCTTGAACGGTTATTGGCATTATAAGTGTAGATGCCTTTACCGCGTGTATTGTCTTGTAAGTAGTATCGACCGTTGGATAAGGTAGTGTTCAGCGACACGGTGTTGTTTAAGACGCCCGTGCCCGTTCCGACGGAATTGGTTCCCGTCACTTCATCTAGTGTATTATATTTATTCAGGATTTTACCCGTTTTGACTGAAATGAAATAATTATGATTTCCTGGTTCCGGACTTAAGAATTTCAAATTGACTTTATATACATAATCGGCCTTGCCTTCATTTGCGTATACATATAGGTCAGATTCAGGTGATTGTTCATAGGCAGGAGTGAACCCAAGATCCGCTTCCGCTATTTTGATAGCTTCGGATTTACTGATGCCTTTTTTAGCCTTTTTGGCTAATTTCGTGTTTAGATTGGCTTCAACCGTACCGGATACGACGGTCAATACACCTTTAGCGTCAATCAATACTGCTTGTGTGGAATTCCATACAGGTACGCCTTTATAGGTTTGTTGCAATCTAAGGACGGTATTGCCTAATTCATCCTTGCTTTCTTTCTGAATCGTGAAGGAGTCTTTCGCCTTTTGCTTTTCTAGCTTGTAAGACTTTTTGTTTTCATCAAAAAAGGTAAGAATGATATCTTCTGCCGTTTGCTTTGATGGGTCCGTAAGTTTCCCAGACTTGTATTCTAGCGAATCCTTATGCTTATTGTACTTTTCAACACTTAACACATTTTTTGCCGCTAAGGCTTCTTGATGGGGAATAGCAGAAAATAATAGACCGATGGATAGTGCAGTTCCTAAAAATACCTTACCTTTCATAACACTCAACTCCTTCATGAGAATACCTCATTTTTACATCGTTTCATATTTATTATCAAATAGAGAAAACTTGAAAAAAATATGACATTTAAAGGAATAAAATGGAGAAAAATGGTTTTTAGTAGAAATATTCTTTGAATATATTCTTTTAGTAATATGTATTAAAATTGAACCAAATGAATAAAAGTGCAAAAAAACATGGCGTAATGTGCAAAAAAACGTGGCGTAAAGTGCAAAAGAATTTGTCTATTTAAGGCGATTTTTTTGATGATTTGTTGAATATTGCGTTTTATAAATTTGGCATGAAAATTGCATATATTCAGAAAAGGAATTCGAATTGTAAATTAGGTCTATTTGAAAGTCTATGAAATAGGAAAATTTATTAAATGGATTTCTCCATATTGAAAGCGCTTATATAGAAAGGGATGAAAATTTATGATACCAAAACAAGAACATGACATCTTGCATCCTCCACAGCAAGAAGGACAAGAACTAAAGCGCGGTTTAAAATCCCGCCATTTAACGATGATTTCCATTGGAGGGGCTATTGGCACCGGGCTGTTCCTCAGCAGCGGGGCAGCCATTCATACAGCTGGACCAGGCGGCGCATTACTTGCTTATGCCTTAGTTGGGGCAATGGTGTACTTTGTGATGACGAGCTTAGGGGAACTGGCAGCATTCATGCCGACAAGCGGCTCATTCAGTACCTATGGATCGAAATTCGTCGATCCGGCATTTGGGTTTGCCTTGGGATGGACGTATTGGTTCAATTGGTCGATGACGATAGCGGCAGAGTTGGCAGCCTCAACAATGATCATGAAATTCTGGTTTCCGAATAGTCCATCATTGTTGTGGAGTTCATCATTCTTGGTGCTCATTTTCCTATTAAACTATTTATCGGTTAAAGGGTATGGTGAAGGCGAATACTGGTTTTCCTTCATAAAAGTTACAGCCATCGTTATTTTTATAATCGTTGGGATATTAATGATTATCGGCATTATGGGCGGCGAAGCAGTAGGATTTAAAAACTTCACCGTCGATGACGCGCCATTCCCGGGTGGGTTCATGGGTGTCTTCATCGTGTTCATAGCGGCCGGCTTTTCTTTTCAAGGTACTGAAATCGTCGGCGTGGCTGCCGGTGAAAGTGAAGATCCTGCACGGAATATACCGAAGGCCATTAAAAGTGTCTTCTGGAGAATCCTGCTCTTTTACGTATTGGCAATCTTTGTGATAGGACTGCTTATCCCTTATACAAGCTCAAGTTTACAAGGCGATAACGTCATGGTAAGCCCATTCACGCTCATATTTGAAAAGGCTGGAGTAGCCTTTGCAGCTTCACTTATGAATGCAGTCATTTTAACAGCGGTGTTATCAGCAGGTAACTCTAGTCTATATGCATCTACGCGTATGCTATATTCCATGGCAAAAGATGGCCAAGCACCGCGTATTTTTGCAAGACTTAATAAACGAGGGGTACCGGTTGCAGGAATGATTTTGACATGTTCCATCGGTATGCTAGCCTTTTTAGCTTCCGTATTCGGTGATGGTAAAGTGTATATTTGGTTAATGAATGCCATTGGAATTACAGGATTCATCTTTTGGCTGGGCATTTCCATCAGCCATTATCGTTTCCGCAAAGCATTCATCGCTCAAGGCCATTCATTGGAGAAGCTGCCATATAAGGCATTATGGTTTCCGATAGGTCCGATCTTTGCCATTGCAATTGGCATGATCGTCATCCTGTCCCAAAATATCCAAGCCTTTTTCTCAGACCAGATCGATTGGGGCAGTGTTATAGCTGCATACCTGGGAATCCCGCTTTTCCTTGGTTTATGGTTTGGCTATAAACTGATAAGAAAAACTAAATTCGTTAAACTTGATGAAGTCGAATTTGACTTTGACAAAAAATATGAATGAACTACCTTAAAGTGAAATCAGCCGGACAATGCAGTATTAAATTGTCCGGCTTTTACTTTTTAGGCTCATAATCAAAAAGCTAGGAAGCCGATTCCGCTTTTATTTTTGTTGAATGGAAAATTATACATATCCGATGAGAGGTGTTATATGATAATCGTAATCTCTGCAAAATTGAATGTACAGAACGACGGGGAAAGCTTTTAATATTTTCAATGGAAAGGGAAGGTGCACGGCTGATGACCTTATTGACTCATTTAAAAGTATTGGACTTTTCAACGTTACTGCCAGGCCCATTTGCCACTTTGATGCTAGCGGATTTAGGAGCGGATGTTTTGAAGGTAGAGAGGCCGGGAGCAAAGGATTCATGGGGTGTGAACCAATATCTTAACAGATCGAAGAAGTCGATCACACTGGATTTAAAACAATCTGAGTCAATCGAATCCGTAAAAAACCTAGTGAAGGAATACGATATCGTCATTGAACAATTCCGTCCAGGTGTCATGGAACGTCTGGGACTGGGGTATGAGGCATTAAAATCAATCAATCCAAAGCTGATTTACTGTTCCATCACGGGCTTCGGCCAGACTGGTCCCTATAAAGACCGACCGGGACATGATATTAATTATATTTCGATTGCTGGCTTATCAGGCTATTCCGGTACGAAAAAGGGCGGACCGGCAAAAAACGGAACCCAAATAGCAGATCTTGCCGGAGGCTCATTGCATGCTGTTATCGGTATATTATCTGCAGTCATTCACAGGGAAAGAACGGGATTCGGCCAAGCCATCGACATCAGCATGACCGACTGCAGTTTTACCTTGAATGCCATATCCGCACCTTTGAATTTACAAGGGGGCCTCGAGCTTGAACCAGAAAAAATGATGTTGAACGGAGGGTCCTTTTATGACTTTTACGAAACGAAAGATGGACGCCATTTTTCGGTAGGGAGCCTTGAGCCCCCATTTCGAAAAGCATTATGCGAAGCGATCGGTGCACCCGAATTGTATGAACTGAGCATGAAAAGCGATGAAGAAAGCGGAATCAGATTTAAAACGGCCATCCGACTTGCTTTCCTTGAAAGAGATTTTCAAGAATGGCAGGGAATATTCGCTGATTTTGAGGCCTGCGCAGAACCAGTGTTGACCTTCACCGAAGCGGCCGAACACCCCCAATTGAAGGAGAGGGGAATGATCGTCGAGGTACCTGACGGAAAAGGAAATGTCCAGAAGCAAATCGCCTGCCCGATCAAAACATCGGTTTTCACCCCTGAATATAAACATGCAGGCTTGAGGCCAGGACAAAACAACGCAGAAATTCTTCGCACCCCCAATCGCTAAATAAAGATGTAAAGGCTATCACTTTTCCGAGTTTTTTGGAAGGAGATAGCCTGTTTTTGAATGCCGGAAAAAGCAGGAGGAAGGTCGACATCATTGGGAGAAGGTCGAATAAAGCTGAGATAGGTCGAATATAGCTGGAGATAGGTCGAATTAATCGGTGGTAGGCCGGATTAAGCAGAAGAGAACAAATTATCCTCTTATCACATGTGGAAAGCAACATATTACTACTGTGAAAATTTACTAGTTATAACTAGTGTGGGCAGGGTATCAGAGTAGCATCCTGAAAATGCTCTGGTAAGGAGGGGTGATTAAACATGTTTGGTCTCTCTGATATCATTAAATTTCTATTTTCCTTTTTTTTGATCATGCCGATCGTTACGCTGATACATTTGAGCGGGCATATTTTCTTTGTTACGATCTTTGGGGGATCAGAAAAGAAAATCTTGATCGGTTGTGGTAATAAACTTTTTGCTTTTAGGAACATAGAGGTGAGGAAATATTATTTTTGGAATGGGACTTGCGAGTTCAAGGGATTGAAACATGATAATCGATTGACGAATACGCTGATATATTTAGGGGGGGCTATCTTTAATTTAATCAGCATGCTGATCATATATAGCTTAGTGTATCAGAATATCCTGGACAGCTCGGTAATCTGGTATCAATTCATCTATTTTTCTTTCTATGTTATGTTTTTCTCCTTGTTTCCGATGTATTTCTCGGACGGATCGCCTAGTGATGGGAAGGCTGCGGAATTGGCCTTGAGGAACAAGCTGGAAGATAGGGTGACGGATGATATATTTGTGAAGAAAATGGATGATGCTGATGATGATAGCTGCAAGTAAAAAAGGGAACGTGCTGGCCGTTCTTTTTTTGTTTGCTTTCAGTTTTAGGATTTAAGTATAAACCTAATCGGCACGCTTATATAATGCCGATTAGGTTGTTGAATCTTGTAAATCAGTATTAAAGTTTCCGCAAAAAAATCATTCCCATACTTCTTTTGCTACATCAACGACGAATTTCAGCTTTTCCCATTGCTGTTCTTCGGTCAGTTTGTTGCCGTGATGGGTGGAGGCAAAGCCACATTGCGGGCTTAAGCATAATTGTTCGAGAGGAACGAAGTGCGAGGCTTCTTTAATGCGTGCCTTAACAGCTTCCTTGTCTTCGATTTCGCCATTTTTTGAAGTGACGACACCCAGTACAACCTGTGCACCGCCATTTGGAATGTATTCCAATGGTTTGAAATCCCCTGAGCGTTGATCATCATATTCCAAGAAGAATCCATCCACTTTTTCCTTTGCCAATAAAGTTGGGGCGATACGGGCATAGCTTCCTTCAAACGCCCAAGTCGACTGATAGTTTCCGCGACATAGGTGGGTAGTGACGACAAGGTCTTCTGGTTTGCCTTCCAATGCTCCATTAATGACACGAAGTGCAAGATCAATTAACTGTTCCCTCGTATATTTTCCATCTTTGAACTGGAAATCCGGAGCTGAAAGTCTGGCAATATATACATCATCCAATTGAAGATAACGCACACCTGCTTCATAAAAGGCTTTCAAAGCATGCTGATACGCCTTAATGATATCATTTGCATAATCTTCAATATCAGGGTAGATGTCTTCATTATGAATGCCTGCAGCAAATAACTGATTCGGACTGGGAATGGTTTGCTTGGCAATGGCACGTCCGTTCACGATTTTGTTCAATTCAATGAAATCACTAATGAAGGGATGTTCAGGATTGAATGAAACCTTCCCGGTATTGCGAACGTTATATCTCTCTGTTTCCACACCATCGAATGTGAGACCTTTTTCAGTCACATATCCCTCGATGCCATTTAAATGTTCGAGGAAGTCAAAGTGCCACCATGTTCGTCTGAACTCGCCGTCCGTAACAGCCTCTAATCCAACTTCAATTTGCTTATCGACAATCCGTTTGATTTCTTCGGTTTCAATTTCACGAAGCCGCTCTGCTGAAAGGGTACCCTCCCTGAATTGCTTTCTGGCAATATGTAAACGTTCCGGTCTTAATAAACTTCCGACGTGATCGGCCCTGAATGGTGCTTTCGTTAATGTGATTGACATGTTGCATTCCTTCTTTCCTTTTAAAAATAAAAAACCTCTTCTTAAAAAATAAGAAGAGGTGTTGGCAACAAAGCTATATACTCTTCTTATCTTCAAGTTTTTACACTTCTGGAATTAGCACAGTACATGATCAGTCTGTTGCTGAGGCATCAAAGGGCCAGTCCCTCCACCTCTCTGGATAAGAGTTGTCTATTAAATTAATTATGACTATACAGGTAGTTTTTACAAAGGTCAAGCGTTGGAGGTTGAATATTTAGAATATACCGTTTATTAATTCACGCTGAAATGTTAACGGCACCCGGGAATCAGGCATATGCTTTGAGTGGGGAGGGAATGCAAGGATGAGTCCATTCAAAAGTGGCATACCGATAACGGTAACTGAAGCTATGATAGAGAGAATCATAAAAATGAAATCATCTGGTCAGGATATTAAAGTCGAGATTACGCCAAAGCATATGGTGCTTTCCGGAACGATGGAAGTGAAAAAAATGATGTTTAAGAAAAACGTAGCTTTCCGGATTACATTAAAACCGGATCATGTGGAAAAAAGAACGATTTCATTTGAATTAGTGGAAATGGAACCAATTGACAGGAATTTCATCAACCAAAGGATATTTAACAGACCGCCATTTTTTGAATTTGAAAAAAGAACGATCAAAATGAATGTTAATGCTTGGAACATCGTGAGAAAAATTCCGGTGGGTACAATTAAATCGTATGAACTTGTCGAAGGTGCATTGAAAATGAAACTTTCTTTATGAGTTAAGGGATATTTTACATACAACCTTATCCGTAATCTATAAAGGGAGTGCCAGGTATTTTAGTGTTATGGTGAGATTGGGCATGAAAAAAATGTGATTGATAAATCAAGCTCTTTAAAATATACTAAATAACTTGAAGTTTTGAGTTTTTCTGGGAATGAGGAGGATAATGATGGATCAAAAGATTTTGCCTGCTTCAGCAAGCATGAAGGATTTTGAAAGATTTCTAGAAAGTTCCTATGAAATAGGTGTGTTTCTTGATTTGCATATATCACAATTGAAAAATGTAAGTATGATGGCAAAACAGCATAATAAGAAAATGATTTATCATGTCGATTTGATCCATGGCATAAGAAGTGATGAGTACGCGACAGAATTCATTTGCCAGGAATATAATCCCTATGGGCTGATTTCGACTAAATCAAGCGTTATATTGAAGGCGAAGCAAAAGGGGGTCATTGCCATCCAGCGAATCTTTTTAATAGACTCACATGCGCTTGAGAAAAGTTATAAGCTGGTGCAGAAAACCAAGCCGGATTATATCGAAGTATTGCCGGGCGCCATGCCATGGATGATAAAAGAAGTGAAGGAACGATTGCAGACACCGATTTTTGCAGGCGGCCTCATACGTACTTCGGATGAAGTCCTGAATGCCCTTGATGCTGGAGCTTCGTCGATCACCACATCCAAAACTGAATTATGGGATATCGTCTAATAGGGGAAAATTGAAAAAAATTACAGAAAAACAGATTAATTTTTCACAAAATATTGACAGCGTTTTCATAACCTAGTATATTTTACAGTACAAGTTAATATATGTGACGGAGACTAGGAGATTCACAACAGATCTATTCATAATTTATTTATGAAGATAGTTCTGCTGTGGATCTCCTTTTATTTGTTGGCAAGGTTTAAAAATTTATCAGGGGAGGGGTTTTATCATGACTCCATTTTGGGGAGAAGTGTTAGGCACGATGATATTAGTTGTATTCGGAGCAGGTATTGGGGCTGGTTCATCCTTAAAGGGTTCCTATGCAAAAGATGCCGGCTGGATCGTTGTCACGATTGCGTGGGGATTGGCCGTTACTATGGGTGTTTTTGCAGTGGGGTCCATAAGCGGGGCGCATTTAAACCCGGCGGTCACAGTAGGTTTTGCCATTATTGGAGAATTTCCTTGGAGTGATGTGCCCGGTTACATCGTTGCCCAGATGATTGGCGCAATCCTGGGCGCAACTCTAGTATTCCTGCACTATTTGCCACACTGGAAAGCTACGGATGATCCAGGAGCGAAGCTTGGTGTGTTCGCGACTTCACCTGCGATCCCGCACACATTTTCAAATCTATTAAGTGAAATGATTGGAACTTTCATCCTTGTTCTTGGATTATTATTTATAGGTGCCAATGATTTTACAGAGGGTCTAAACCCATTCGCAGTCGGGTTATTGATTGTCGTGATCGGGATGTCACTTGGGGGAACGACAGGATACGCCATTAACCCGGCCCGGGACCTGGGGCCGCGCATCGCTCACTTTTTGCTGCCGATACCGGGTAAAGGCAATTCCAATTGGGGCTATTCATGGATTCCGGTCATTGGACCGATTGTTGGAGGTTCACTTGGTGCCGTTTGTTATAAAGCATTCTTTATGGGGGAAATAACAGCAGGATTTTGGTCTGTTTTGGGTGCAAGCCTGGTACTATTGATATTAGCCTATGCTTTTGGTAAAAAACAGTCACATGAATTGGATAGCAGAAATATCGCCAGTTAATTAAAAGGAGGGGCATACACAATGGAAAAATACATTTTATCATTAGATCAAGGAACAACAAGTTCGCGGGCGATTTTATTTAATGAAAAGGGGGAAATCGTCCATTCCTCCCAAAAGGAATTCACGCAGCATTTCCCTAAACCAGGCTGGGTTGAGCATAACGCCAATGAGATTTGGGGATCGATCCTGGCGGTGATTGCAGGTGTACTATCTGAATCCGGTGTAAAGCCAGAGCAAATTGCCGGTATCGGGATCACTAATCAGCGTGAAACGGCAGTCGTTTGGGATAAGGAAACAGGTACCCCTGTTTATAATGCGATTGTATGGCAGTCCAGGCAAACAAGTGAAATCTGTGATGATTTGAAGGAAAAGGGACTTAATGATCTATTCCGGGATAAAACGGGATTGTTGATAGATGCATATTTTTCCGGAACGAAAGTGAAATGGATCCTCGATAATGTGGAAGGGGCACGACAAAAGGCGGATGAAGGCAAGCTGTTATTCGGTACCATCGATACTTGGCTGATCTGGAAGCTATCAGGAGGCAAGGCTCATGTAACGGACTATTCCAATGCATCCCGGACATTGATGTACAATATCCATGAACTGAAATGGGATGAAGAACTGCTTGAGATATTGACTGTACCAAAGTCGATGCTGCCGGAAGTAAGGCCTTCCTCTGAGGAATATGCTCGTACGATCGAATATCATTTCTTCGGCCAATCGATTCCGATCGCCGGGGCAGCCGGTGATCAGCAGGCAGCATTATTCGGCCAAGCCTGTTTTAATGAAGGAATGGCTAAAAATACGTATGGAACAGGCTGCTTCATGCTCATGAATACAGGAGCCAAGGCTGTCAGCTCCGAACACGGACTATTGACGACCCTTGCTTGGGGATTGAATGGGAAGGTCGAATATGCACTGGAAGGCAGTATATTCGTAGCTGGCTCCGCCATCCAATGGCTGCGCGATGGTCTGCGGATGCTGCATGATGCCAAGGACAGCGAAGCCTATGCAAAACGGGTGGAAAGTACGGATGGAGTATATGTGGTACCGGCTTTTGTAGGACTTGGTACTCCATATTGGGACAGCGAAGTGCGGGGAGCCGTTTTTGGTTTGACGCGCGGCACATCCAAAGAACATTTCATTCGTGCCACACTTGAATCACTTGCATATCAAACGAAGGATGTCCTTGATGCAATGGAGGCGGATTCAGGAATCGAGCTGCAGACATTAAGAGTTGATGGCGGGGCAGTCAAGAATGACTTCTTGATGCAATTCCAAAGCGACTTATTACGTGTGCCCGTCGAGAGGCCGACCATAAACGAAACTACAGCATTAGGTGCTGCATACTTAGCTGGCCTTGCTGTCGGGTATTGGAAGGATCAAGAAGAAATCTCCCGGCAATGGGCGGTAGACAAAACCTTTAAACCATCCATGGAAGAGCAAAATAGTGAAAAATTATATGAAGGCTGGAAAAAAGCTGTACATGCCGCTATGGCGTTTAAATAAAAAACAAGATGTATTCTTTCTCAAATGAGCAGGAGTATGCTATAATGAAATCAAGTTAATAACTCGGCCGGAGAACAGGAGAGACCATGAATGCGTTATCGTTAATTCGATAATGTGCATTTATGGTCTCTTTTTTTGTTTTTAATGGCAGATTAGGGATATTAATATCTATATAAACTTTGCGAACAAATGAACCAATTGAATATAATGACCGAACTCACGAGTAAACAGCGCTAATTCACGAGTAAAAGTGCAGAATTCACGAGTAAGAGAAGAATTCACGAGTAAACAGTGAGAATTCACGAGTAAACCGTGTGAATTCACGAGTAAGAGAAGAATTCACGAGTAAACAGCGTAAATTCGCGAGTAAGAGAAGAATTCACGAGTAAACAGCGAGAATTCACGAGTAAACAGCGCGAATTCACGAGTAAATAACGAGAATTCACGAGTAAACAGCGAGAATTCACGAGTAAACCGTGTAAATTCACGAGTAAAAGTGCAGAATTCACCTGTAAACGCAGAATTCATACAAAAAACTATAGAATGCAATACTTTAAGGAGGAATCAGGGATGAGGTTTTCAAATATATATCGGGAAGAAACGATCGAACTTCTTAAAAAAGAGAAATATGATGTGGTTGTCATTGGTGGGGGAATTACCGGTGCAGGGATTGCCCTGGATGCAGCGACCCGTGGAATGAAAGTGGCTTTGGTTGAAATGCAGGACTTTGCAGCAGGTACTTCAAGCCGCTCGACAAAACTTGTTCATGGCGGATTGCGGTATTTGAAGCAATTTGAAATAAAAATGGTTGCCGAGGTTGGTAAAGAGCGAGAAATCGTTTATGAAAATGGACCGCATGTGACCACGCCGGAATGGATGCTGTTACCGATGCACAAAGGTGGCACCTTCGGGAAATTCAGTACCTCTATTGGACTTCGGGTATATGATTTCCTTGCGGGGGTTAAAAAAGCTGAACGCAGGAAAATGCTTTCGGTGGATGAAACACTAGAACGGGAGCCTCTCGTTAAGAAAGAGGGACTGAAGGGCGGAGGCTACTATGTTGAATATCGTACAGATGATGCACGTCTTACGATTGAAGTCATGAAGGCGGCGGTCGATAAAGGTGCAACACCGATAAATTATACAAAAGTAGACCAATTGATATATGAAAATGGTAAGGTGAACGGCGTCCAAGTTGCCGATTTACTTTCAGGTGATGCTTATGAAATATACGCAGACAAAGTCATTAATGCAGCGGGTCCGTGGGTGGATTCCATTCGTGAGAAGGACCAATCGAAACAAGGGAAAACGCTGAAGTTATCCAAGGGTGTTCATGTGGTCATCGACCAATCGAAGTTCCCGTTGAAGCAGGCGCTTTATTTTGATACGCCTGATGGCCGGATGATTTTTGCCATCCCGAGAGCCGGTAAAGCTTATGTAGGGACTACGGACACTTTTTATGATGGTGATCCTGCAGTGCCGACCGTTACTTCCGAAGACCGTGCCTATCTATTAAAGTCCATACATTATATGTTTCCGGAAGTGAACATTACGGATGATGATATCGAATCTAGCTGGGCTGGGGTAAGGCCGTTGATTCTTGAAGAAGGGAAAGATCCTTCTGAGATATCAAGGAAAGATGAAATATGGGAGTCCGATTCTGGCCTTATCACGATTGCGGGAGGGAAATTGACCGGTTATCGCAAAATGGCAAAAACGACGGTCGACCTTTTGGCAGGGAAGCTTGCCCAGCAATCCAATAAAACTTACCCAGCCAGCAGCACTAAAGGCATGCCGATTTCGGGAGGGGATGTCGGGGGATCAAGCAACTTCTCCGATTATATCAAGCAACATATTCAAATGGGGGTTGACTCAGGACTCCCTGTAAAGGACTCCGAAGCGATATTGGCCATGTACGGCTCCAACGCACCTGTGTTATTCGATATCGCAAAAAGCGAAGGAGACGGAGGAGCAAGCAGCGGCCTTCCGCAGAAATTGTTCGTACAGCTGAAATACGCACTAGATCATGAAATGGCCGCAACTCCAGTGGATTTCTTTTTCCGCAGGACGGGGACACTGTTATTCGATATCGATTTAGTCCAAACGCATAAACATGCAGTGATCGATTATATGGCTGGATATTTTGGATGGACGGAATCAACAAAAATGGAGAGAACCAATCAATTGGAACAGGAAATATTGGGTGCGATTAAAGTATCTTGACCTATATGTAAAAAACGCCGGCGGAATCGCTGGCGTTTTTTTGAATTCGGAATGTGATTATCGGGGCATTTGCAAGTGGAAAAATAAAAATGTTCATGTTAGGTTTCCTGACGCGAAAACTATTGTTTAATCCATCAAGATGAAATATAATCATTAAAAGATAAATTAGAATTTTCAAAATATAAAGGGGGAGCTTTATTGTCTGATTTTATTACGGCTTTAAATGGGGTTTTATGGAGTGCACCAGTCATTTATATTTTATTGGGAGTAGGTTTATTATTCACTATTTTAACCCGGTTTCTGCAAGTGAGGCATATTAAGGAAATGGTCGTTTTGATGTTCCAAGGCAAAAGTTCGGAAGCGGGGGTTTCTTCATTCCAGGCTTTATCAATAGCCCTTTCAGGGCGGGTGGGTACAGGTAATATTGCAGGAGTGGCAACGGCTATCGCCTTTGGCGGTCCCGGTGCAGTTTTCTGGATGTGGGCCATCGCCTTCATAGGAGCGGCTAGTGCATTTGTGGAATCCACTTTAGCTCAAATTTATAAAGTCAAACAGGATGGACAATATCGGGGAGGCCCTGCTTATTATATTGAAAAGGGGATAGGGTGGAAGTGGTTTGCTGTTCTTTTTGCATTTGCAGCCCTTATAGCCATGGCAATCCTTATGCCAGGTGTTCAATCCAATTCGATTGCTGCCGGGGTGGAAAATGCATTCGGCATCAAACCGGTGTTCACTGGTTTGGCAATCGTCCTTTTACTGGGCTTCATTATATTCGGCGGTGTAAAACGGATAGCTAATGCTGCAACCTTAATCGTGCCTTTCATGGCTCTAGGTTATATATTGCTATCTGTTGTCATCGTCCTATTGAATATCACTGAATTACCAGGAGTCATTTCTTTGATATTCAGAAGTGCCTTCGGGTTGGATTCTGCATTTGGGGGGATCATTGGCATGGCGATTGCTTGGGGAGTGAAACGCGGCGTTTATTCGAATGAGGCCGGCCAAGGGACAGGCGCTCATCCGGCGGCTGCGGCTGAAGTATCACATCCGGCAAAGCAGGGACTTGTCCAAGCATTCTCGGTTTATATCGATACATTGTTCGTTTGTTCCGCTACGGCCTTCATGATTTTATTTACAGGCATGTATAATACACAAGCGGAAAATGGTTCATATATCGTCAATAATTTGGGAGATGTAACACCTGGTCCAGGGTATACACAAGCGGCAATCGATAGCGTTATCCCAGGTTTTGGTGCTGGATTTGTTGCAATCGCCCTTTTCTTCTTCGCCTTTACGACGATCATGGCCTACTATTATATTGCTGAAACCAATATCGCCTATTTAATGCGCAACCGGAATGGTAAATGGGCCATGTTCGCCTTGAAGCTCATCATCCTGGCGGCTAGTTTCTATGGATCCGTCCGTACGGCAGAGCTGGCTTGGGCATTAGGGGATGCGGGTTTAGGCATTATGGTATGGCTCAATGTCATTGCCATTTTAATTCTTGCTAAACCGGCGCTTATTACGTTAAAGGATTACGAAAAGCAAAAGAAGGCAGGGGTCGATCCGGTTTTCAATCCCAAAGCTTTAGGCATAAAAAACGCCGATTTTTGGGAGCATGAATACACCGGTGACAAGGAAAATGTTTCTTAAGGATGCCCTTATATAATTTAATATAATGAGATACATAAAAAACCAGCTCAAGGTAATTGAGAGCTGGTTTTTTATAGTTTTTCCATAAACTAGGGGGATAATATGTTAGCTAAACTAGCTCAAGAAATTGCGAACATAACCAGTGAAGTAATCGGCCATGATGTGCTTATTACGGATAAAGACGGAATGGTGCTTGGTTCAAGTGATAAATCGAGAATCGGCACATTGCATCAAGCTTCTCTTGGAGCCATTTTTCGTCGTAAGGAAATGACTCACAATGAACTGGTATCGAGTACATTAAAGGGAGTGAAACCTGGAATTACTATTCCTATTGAATTATCAGGGGAATATGTTGGGACATTAGGCATCACGGGATATCCTAATGAAGTATCGAAGTTTGGAATGTTAGCTAAAAAATATGCCGAGATTCTATTGCGAGAGGAAATCATCAATAAATCTTCCCTGCTGCGTGAACGGGCTTTACAGAGTCTCGTTAATGAAATCGCCGCTTTTGACCATGACCAAATTGATGAAATGCTACTGCTGACTCGCGGCAGGGAATTGGGGTATGATTTAAAACCGCCCCGGATAACGTTTGTTATCGATCTCTTTCAATTCAATCACATTACCAGCGAAATTCATCACCAAGCGTTAAAGATGGATTCACCTGAAATATATATTCAATCTTTAAAGATAAACATAGAATCAAAAATAAAAAACATCTTCTCGAATAATCAGGATATAACGGTGTCTTTGGGGTCTGATAAATATGTTGTCTTTCATATGCTGGATGGTGAAATCCATGATGAAGATATTCCTGAAATGATTAAAAAGAAATGTAAGTTGCTTATTGCAGTATTAAAGGAGTTGGGAATTGACGCTTCAATCGGCATAGGAACCATTGGAAGTAACTTAACCGATCTGAATGAATCCTACCATGCTGCTTGGAGGGCACTTAGAATCGGAAAGAAAATGACGGATCACCCGGATATCTTTTATATAAAAGATTTTGTTTTGGAAGAGTTGTTATCCTATATACATAAAAGTACTGCACAGCATTTTGTCGAAGAAACCATTACGAAATTAACGGAGTACCCAGATCATGATGAATTATTCCGTACAATTACAGCTTGGTGTGAATCTAGCTTGAGCCCGATTAATTCATCCAAAGAATTGAACATCCATCGTAATACTTTATTTTATCGATTGAACAAAATAGAACAAATAACAGGAAGTAATTTACGGAACTTCAAAGAGGCGTTGGAGCTTTACCTTGCGGTTAAACTGATGCAGATACTTGAACCGGAAAGAAAATCGGATTAGCTTTGTGCTGATAGCACAATCCAACGCCTCATTTATAAAGCGATAATTAGGCGGTCATTACGATGCCTTGAGAGGCACCGAACCCCTATAATTCAAATTAGAGAGAGGGAGAAACTGATTTGGAATAATAGAATAAAGGGGTGAAGGGATATGGGAATCGTAGATTGGATCTTTGTTGTGGGTTATTTCACAATCATAGGCATTATCGGATATCAAACAAGTAAGCGTATCCAAACCGTTAAAGACTATAATGTTGCAGGAGAGAAAGTGACTTGGACCATTCTTTTTGCCAGTTTGGCAGCTTCCGTATTAGGTGGAGGGGCCTCAACGGGAATGGCGGGAAATGTTTATAAAGATGGGTATGTCTTTATGTTCGCTTTTTGTGCGTATGGGATTGCCAGTATATTAATTGGCTATTTTATTGCACCGCGGTTAAAAGCCTATAAAGGAGCTCAAACCGTTGGGGATATCATGGAAAGGCATTATGGCAAAAAAGCGAAGTTAGTGACGGGGATTCTCTCAGTGGGGTTATGTACGGGGATTATAGGGGGGCAGGCTTTAGCGTTAGGAACCATGCTTAATGTAATTCTGGATATACCTCCGATCATAGGGATACTGATTGGGATGGGCTCGGTGATTCTCTATACTTCTTTTGGAGGAGTCATGGCGGTCATTCAAACGGATGTCGTTCAATTTGTCCTGCTAGGTGTCATATTGCCTCTTTCTCTTATCATTGGATTGTTTGCGGTGGGCGGTACTGAAACTTTAATCGAAAAAATCCCTGATGTTCATTTTACCCTTTTAGGCAATTGGGAACTAGCTACCTTTATTGGATTGTTCGTCACCTTTCTCTTAGGAGAAGCGCTGATTCCTCCTTACACACAACGAGTTTTCTCGTCAAAAGATCCGGAAACAGCCAGGAAAGGTTATATCATTTCGGGGTTCTTCTCTTTTGGATTTTTTTTCATCACAGGTTCACTAGGTTTAATCGCCTATGTGTTATTCCCTGGAATCCAAACGGATAATGCTTTGCCGACGATAGTGAAAGAACTTTTGCCTGTGGGTGTGACCGGATTGGCAGTTGCTGCACTATTAGCGGTCATCATGTCCACGGCAAGTTCCTTTTTAAATGCAACAACGGTTTCTTTCATGCGGGATATTTATCCTTTTTTTAGAAGGAGAAAAATATCGGATAAGCAAGAATTATTCATGGGAAGAGTCTTGACTGTGGCCGTTGGGGTCGCTTCTTTAATTTTTGCCATCAATGTTCCAAGTATAATCGCTGCCTTGGAATATTCTTATTACCTTTGGGCACCGACCATCGTATGCCCATTGGTGATGGGGATCATGTGGCAGATCCGTAATGCAGCAGCCGGTATATGCTCGATCATCGTTGGGGCGGTCATCACCTTGGTTTGGACCTTTGCCCTGCATGAACCTTTTGGTTTATCTGGGGTCGTTCCGGGATTCACCGCGAATGCAATTTCCTTTTTTATCGCCCTTTCACTAACGAAAAACAACGAAGCGGGAAAACCTGCAAATAAGGTGGATAAGGAGCTGCTTGAAAATGATGTTATATAGTTTTCTGCTTTATTTCATTCCATCGTTATTAATCGTAGTCACTCTTATGACAGGTATAGTTTGTACAAAACATTATATAGAGGATGTCATAAAGAAGTGAAAAAAGATTTGTGCGTAGAGAACAATTACAAGCATGAAATATGGATGAAAAATATGAAGGGGGAAATGTTCATGAAAAGATCTGTGGCTGTTTTGGGTGGGGGTAATGGAGGACATACATTAGCGGCTGATTTAAGTTTGGCTGGACATGAAGTTCGACTGTTTGAAATGGAGAAATTCAGTCATGCCATGCAGCATGTATTTACAACGAAACGGATTGAATGCCTTGGTGAAGTAGTAAAGGGAACAGCGGAAATAGCCATGGTCACAAGTGACATCGACCAAGCATTAAAAGGGGCAGAAATCATCCTTGTTGCAGTACCGGCTTTTGCACATAAAGACTATGCGAATTTATTGGCGGATAAAGTGAATTCAGATCAATTGGTTGTTCTCCTGCCAGGAACGCTGGGATCTTTGGAGTTTGTGAGGATCTGGAATGAATTAGGGGTGAATCGGGATGTTGTGCTGGCTGAATCGGATACCCTTCCATATGCGACAAGACTTGAGGGACCAGGTAAAGTAAGGGTGAATGTGAAAATCAATGTGCAAATAGGGGTGTTTCCCTCCGTTCGTACTGAATGGGCAACGGCTTTGCTTGCTGATATTTTATCCATCACACCTGTTAGCAATGTGCTTGAGGCTGGTTTGAGCAGTATGAACCCAATCGATCATCCGCCTGGAACGATTTTGAATGCTGGTCGAATTGAGCGTTCAAACGGGGAATTCTATATATACGAAGAAGGGATGACTCCATCCGTCATTCGGGTGATGGAGCAGTTGGATCAAGAGAGATTGGAAATTGGGAAGTGGTTTGGTTTGGAACTGATGACAATCGCTGAACTTCTCCATACATCAGGGTATGGTCCAAAAGGAACAACCTGGGAAGTGTTAAATGGAAGCCGCAGTTTGACACCGATTAAAGGACCGACTTCTTTACAATCACGTTATTTATCCGAAGACATTCCTTTTGGTTTGCGAACATTCGCTTCAATTGCCGACCATATTGGATTAGACACACCAATGATGGATTCCATGATCACCTTGGGGGGGATTCTTGTTGGCGGCACTCCGCAAAGTGGAAGAACCATTGAAACGTTAGGTCTTAGTAAACTATCGAAAGAGGAAATCATGGAGTTCGTTCGTACTGGGACCCATAAAGTTTCCGTATAAGGTGAATCTAGTAAATCGTAACAAAACGAAACTGTAAACCTTTAGAAAGATAATGGGTGAAACATGAGAAGGAGAGAGGAAAACGGCAGACCTAGCCGTGTTTCTTCTCTCCTTAGCTTATTGAATCTCCGAACTCAAAAACAGGACGCTCTTTAAGATCTCTGCTTTATAAGTTTTTTGAAGGAGCTGGTTAGCGCCGCCAGTCGGAAACTTTACTCAAAGGATAAATATGTCCATTAATAAAAAGCTTGTCTACACTTAAACAAGCTTTTCCAAATACCTTTACCGATTTCGCCTAGATTCAAGCGAAGATTTTTGTCAGCAAATCTATTAATCATCTAAATACTTTTCTAACATTTGTTTAAATCTTTTTTTATCATAATTATTATACTGATTAGCTATATTACGTATTGGATCTCCTGCGTAAAAACGTTCATATAATTCATGCCTTGACCCTAAAGGGCTCCCAACAAGATCCCACGCTAATTTAAATAGTTTTGTTCTCTTTTCTGCTTCCAGATTCACTCCTTTATAATATTTTTTCTGCAAATCTGATAAGGGACTTTGAAAATCCTGGACACTTGAGGGAATTTGAATGAATCCTCCTGCTCCTATGAGTTGTAAGATCTCTATGGCACGGGGATAATATTTGGTCCCAAGGTTTCTGGCTGTTTCAATATACGTAAAATTTGGGATGAACGTTTGATATTGATCTAGCTTTCCTTCCCTTTCTGAAGCTATCAATAAAGCTCTGATCGTCTCGACTTGGATTAGTAGTTCTCCTATTTTTTCTTGAACATGCAGATAAACATCGGCCCCTATTGCTTCAGCAATTTCGCAAGCTATAGCCGTAACGAATTCCAGTTTAGTTAATAATCGAACAATTGCTTGATGATATGCTAAGCCATTTGATGCGGAATTTAATTTAATTTGTAACAAAGCATCTGGGTTGTCGTACAGTAAAACACGTTCCCAAGGGACGAATACATTATCAAAAATTAATAAAGCATCCATCTCGTCGTACCTTGAACTTAGAGGGGAATCTACTGTTTTGCTTTGATTTGCAGCAAATGATTCCCGGCAAACCATATGCAATCCGGGAGAGTTGGCCGCAACAATAAGCATATGAGCTATGGATTTTTGTTCTTCTTGCAGATTTGCGAGGGGATAAACGATTATATCATTCGAATATGGTGCTGCAGTACCAATCATTTTGGCTCCACTTAAGAAAACACCATCACTCGTCTTTTTTGTAATTCTTAATAATCCTAGATCATTTATATCTTTGAAAGATTGATTGGCACGATTAATTTGAGGATCTCGTTGGACGACACTTAAAAAAAGATTCTTATCTCTTGCTTCTTCATAATAAGCTTTAATTTTATGTGGAAAGTGTGCATCAAACTTTTTATAGTCCTCTCGCGATGCATACCATCCTGTTAGTCTTGATCTTGCATAGTCTGATAAACGGCTCATCACACCATCAGTTGTTTGACTCCAAGTTTCAAAAGCTATCCTCCTCTGCAGTAAATCATCATAAGAGTGTGGAACTAAAAAGGCTGAATGGACGAACTTTTTCGTTTTGGGGCTAGGATAGCTTACCAAGTTTCTCTTTTGCGGATCATCAATCATATTAAATAAATTGGAAATCGTAGTTAAAGTACCAATGAAGTTCTCATCGGTTGTGACATCAATTTTTGTTCCATCTAACCAAACACTTCTTCCGTCTTGCAAGCTTTGAATAAATTGATTGCTTTGCGAATTCATAGCATCCTCCTGTGAAACTATGGGAATTTTTTTGATTGTGAAAATGACATTCTTATATTTATAAGGTTATTCAATACGCTCGTATATTTGAGTGAAAATGAATCTGGGGATTGTTTCATGGGGAAGGATAAGTTGTTCCGCCTTTTAATGGTGGAGTGTATATATGAAATGTAATAACAGGTGAAGTGGTGGGATTATACATCATATGGATGGTATCTTCTTTAACAAGGAGGATCTCATTTTGGGAAAACTCCTCGATTCGATCATAAATAGGATAAGATTCTTTGTTTTCTAACTTATATAATACGTTTAGAAAATCTCCAGCCACTACAAAAATGCATCCAATAGACAATCCATGATCATGGATAAAAGTTTTGGCCATACTAGGTAAATGAATAACAATTACTTCGACATTTTCGGATCTGTAAATAACATTTCTTCCGTATTCTAAATCCTTCGGTTCAGTAACGTACTTAGAAACATCATTAAATGTTAGATTTAAAGATTGAACGGCATGTACTATATTAACCTCATTATACGAGGATAAGTTATCGAAAGTGCATTTGATAGTCTCTAAAAAATCCATTCTTTCTCGTCTCCTTACAAATAAGATAGCGTTCATTTTTTCAATGTCAGGAAGCTGGACTTGTCCCCTTTATTTGAGGGGGTTAATAGTTAAATTAAATCTGAAATCTTTTCGACTCCTTTCTTTTTAATGATTTAAATTGATTCCGAAGTAACATGATTAACTTTGTCGACTTTCCTGAAATATAGTATGAATAAATGATATAGATGTGCATTCCCAATAATGAAATAGACACAAATTTCCACGTATATAATCGTCAACCATAAAATAGTCTGATATAAAGGGGAATGGCTGGGAGTGATCATCATATGAAGGTTTCAAGTAAGGGGGAATATGCATTAAGAGCTTTAATAGCTTTAGCAAAGAACCAAGAAGAACTCATGCAGATAAAAGATATTGCGAATGAGACATTAGTGTCTCCCCAATATCTGGAACAAATTCTATTGCATTTGAAAAGTCACGGTTATGTAAAAAGTAAAAGGGGAGTCCGCGGAGGGTATACCTTAAAGGAATTGCCCAATAAGATTATCATTGGAAACGTAATTCGGGACTTGGAAGGACCGCTTGCCCCTATGAGTTGTGTAAGCATTACAGCATATGAATATTGTCCCCTTGAAGATAATAACTGTTTATTAAAACCTCTTTGGGCACTGATCAGAGATCAAGTGGCAGAATTGCTGGATAATACCACTTTGAAAGATCTCTTGGAAGGTAACTTGTATAAATGGTAACCGATTTCCATTAAACATAAAAAATGAATCTTTCCATAAAATTATATAAAAACTTAAACTTAGCGTTAAAGAAGTACAACAATGTATAAGGAGAGAGGAAAACGGCAGACCCAGCCGCGTTTCTTCTCTCCTTAGCTTATTTAATCTCCCGAACCCAAAAACAGGATGGTCTTTAAGATCTCTGCTTTATAAGCTGTAAATCGATGTATAGTTGCATTCTCGAATGAAAGTCATCAAAATCGATGGAGGTGAGATCGGTTATTTGATTCAATCTATATTTCAATGTGTTGGTATGAATGTATAGCTGTTCAGCTGTCGGTTTGATCCGGCAATTGTTCAACAGATATATTTCCAGTGTTTGAAGGAGTTTTGTCTGGCTTTCCTGGTCCTTCTTTTGAAGAAGCTCTAAATCCGTATTGATATAATTCGTTTTAGTATGATGGTTGGAGATCATTTCGAGGTAACGGAAAATCCCAAGCTTGCTATATTGGAAGGGAAGCTGTTCAGGTTCACCGATGAACTTGGCTGCGTTGATCACTTCCAAGGCTTCGAGATAGGATTTTCTTAATTGAAGAATCGAAGAGTACTCATTTCCGATTCCCGGGAATACCTTTTTGTCATTGAATTGGGAAAGAACGGTGTTCGTTAAATCATTGGCGCTATCGGTAAGCAGGTCTTTCCCTTTTCCGTTGCTGCCAATTAAGACGATAATCTTCAATTGGTTTGTGAATACATGTGTAAAATGATTCAATGCATTGGCGAATAGACTGACTGTATCCGTTAATTCATCGAAATGTTCCGCATCGGATTGAGCGATGGTAAAGACATTGACAAGGAAAGTTTCCGGGATGAGAAGACTCATATTGGCGGCTTCCCATTTTATTTGGTTTTCCGTTTGATAGACTTCATCAATGACCTTTTGGTAAAACTCATTTTTTTCTTCATCTTTTTTCATGTTTATCTGTTTTTTCTGATAAAGGAGCTTGCCGATATGATGGGAAACTTCATGTAAAAATTCCAAATCGGAATCAGTCATCATTTCCGTTTCTTGGACCCAAATGAATCCGAAGACTTGTCCTTTATGAACGGCGCTCACTACGACTCTTTGATTTAATCCGATTTCCTCGATTTGCTTGACCCTAAATGGA
The DNA here is from genome assembly GCF_044762725.1 of Peribacillus sp. NPDC096447. Classification (NCBI taxonomy): domain Bacteria; kingdom Bacillati; phylum Bacillota; class Bacilli; order Caryophanales; family Bacillaceae; genus Peribacillus; species Peribacillus sp. NPDC096447. The sequence goes on along the minus strand of NZ_JBIWEV010000004.1, from coordinate 14,548 downwards.
TGCTCCACCGTTTTAAGCTGTTCGACAATGCCCTCATCCATAAATTTTTCCAGAATTGGAATCGGCCAATGCTTTGTGAAGATGGTTTGCCGATTGGCTTGGTCGAAGTGTTCGATATAATATGAACTGTATGCCAGCAATAAAAATTGGTCATTTTCGATGACGACTGGTTTTTTTAAATAAGTGCTGACCATATCCGTTATATCGTTGATGTTTGTGAGAGTCAGAATTTTTTCTAATGACATATATGGCCCCCTGTTATTTTTTGAAGTATATGACAACTTAGTTTAATAATACTTTTAAACGGATGATGTGTATAGGGGGGAAGAAGAACAAAGAAGAAACGGTATATGAAAAATACCGTTCCTTTTAGGGGTTTTATTTTTGTTTTAAAGTTTTTTCGAATTCTTCGAATTTCGCTTCTACTTCTTTTGATGGTTTCGCTGTTAGAAGACTGACCAGGATGATGGCAATCAAGCTTGCGCCAAAACCAGGAATCATTTCATACATCATATCGGATAATCCTGCCATCGACCAGAAAATTACAGTAGCGGCACCAACGATCATCCCGGCTAAAGCGCCCCATCTTGTCATTCGTTTCCAGCAGAGGCTCAGTATGACCAATGGACCGAATGAAGATCCGAATCCAGCCCAAGCATACCCGACAAGTCCAAGAATCGTGTCATTCTGTTCCCAAGAGAGAATGAGCGCTATGACGGATATGGTCAGTACGGAAAGTCTGCCCAGGAAAACAAGCTCTTTATCTGAAGCGGAACGACGGAAGAAGGTTTTGTACATATCCTCCGTTAATGAGCTGGCCGTAACCAAAAGCTGCGAAGAAATCGTGCTCATGATGGCTGCCAGTATTGCGGAAATCAAGAAACCAGTGATAAGCGGGTGGAATAGTATTTCCCCTAACTCTATGAAAATCGTTTCAGGATCAGCTAACTTCAGGTTGTTCTGATGGAAATACGTGATACCGATGAATCCAGTCAGCATGGCACCGATACTGGAGAAAATCATCCAGCCCATCCCGATAGTACGGGCTTTCTTGATTTCTTTAATAGAACTGATGGCCATAAAGCGGACAATGATATGCGGCTGTCCGAAGTAACCCAGTCCCCAAGCAAATAATGAGATGACTCCTAAAAAGCTCGTCCCCGTGAAAATATTCAACAGAGCAGGATCAATGGAACGTGGAGTGTCAATCGCAGGACCGAAACCGCCAACGTGGAAAAGGGTGACGATTGGTACAAGAACCAAGGCGACAACCATGATGATCCCTTGAACAAAGTCTGTCCAGCTTACTGCCAGGAATCCACCGAATAAAGTATAGGCAACGGTGACGCCTGTCAAGATCCATAGGCCTGTATGGTAATCAAGGCCAAATGTACTTTGGAATAAGACTCCGCCGGATACCATTCCGGAAGAAACATAAAAGGTAAAGAATACGAGGATAACCAAAGCTGAAATGAGCCTTAAGATCTGTGAGCCCTCGCCAAAACGATTTTCCAAGAAAGCGGGGATCGTAATCGAGTTATTGGCGACTTCCGTATAGGTCCTCAATCTAGGTGCAACATACAGCCAGTTCATATAGGCTCCTAATGTGAGACCGATTACAATCCAAATTGAACTTAGTCCTGTTGCGAACATGGCACCAGGCATACCCATTAAAAGCCAACCGCTCATATCAGCGGCACCGGCGCTCAATGCAGTGACAGCAGGACCAAGACCCCGGTCGCCCAGCATATAATCATTTAAATTGGAAGTCCTTTTGTAAGCGAAGTAACCGATGAGAAGCATGCCAGCCATGTAAATGCTGATCGAAATTATTAATGCGTAATCCATAAAAGACTCCCTTCATGTTGAAATATATAATTTTTTGTTTTAAAAGAGGAAGCAACCTATGTGTCACTTCCTCCATTTAACTTCATTTTGGTTTCCGTATCCAGAATGGAGGATACGGAAACCATAGGGGGTTCAAATCATCTTCCAAATTGCTCAATGGAACATTATCAGAACGTTTCGGATGTTGTTTTGGCTTGCATATGAAGCTGCAAGTAGTCCGGTCCGCCTGCCTTGGAATCAGTTCCTGACATGTTGAACCCGCCGAAAGGCTGATAACCTACGATTGCACCAGTACAGCCGCGGTTGAAATACAAGTTCCCTACATGGAATTCTTCGCGTGCTTTTTCCATGTTAAGGCGATTTGTCGTAATGACAGCCCCAGTCAAACCGTATTCAGTGTTATTGGCAATCTCAAGAGCTTCGTTAAAGTCCTTCGCTTTTGTGAAGGCAACGACTGGTCCGAAGATTTCTTCTTGCATCAAGCGGGCTTGCGGATCGACATCAGCAACGATTGTCGGTTGAACGAAGTAGCCTGTAGAGCTATCTCCTTCTCCTCCAGTCAGAATGCGTCCTTCTTGGTTCCCGATTTCAATATAGCTCATGATTTTGTCAAATGCAGCTTGATCGATAACTGGACCCATGAAATGATTTTCTACAGGATTACCAACTGTAAGTTGTTTTGTTAATTCAACAGCGCGATCTAATACTTGATCGTATACATCTTCGACGATGACAGCACGTGAACAAGCAGAACATTTTTGTCCAGAGAAGCCAAATGCAGATTTCACGATCGATTGAGCGGCTAATTCAAGATCTGCCTCTTTGTCGACAACAATAGTATCTTTTCCGCCCATTTCAGCAATGACACGCTTAAGCCAAATTTGGCCTTCGTTCACTTCTGAAGCACGTTTGTAAATGCGCAGACCTACATCACGTGAACCTGTGAAGGAAATGAAACGTGTTTTTGGATGATCAACCAGGTAGTCGCCCACTTCGGCTCCGCTTCCTGGAACGAAATTCAACACACCTGCTGGAAGGCCTGCTTCAAGCATCACTTCAACGAATTTCGCAGCAACGATAGGAGTAGTCGAAGCTGGTTTCAACAGGATTGTGTTACCAGTAACGATAGCGGCAACAGCTGTACCTGCCATGATAGCGAATGGGAAGTTCCAAGGAGAAATGATGATGCCTACTCCTAATGGAATGTAATCATAGCGGTTGAATTCTCCCGGACGGCTTTGAACAGGCACACCATCTTTAAGTGTCAGCATTTGACGGGCATAGAATTCAAGGAAATCGATTGCTTCCGCTGTATCCGCATCAGCCTCATTCCAAGGTTTTCCCGCTTCTTTCGTCAATAACGCAGAGAATTCATGTTTGCGTCTGCGAATGATGGCAGCCGCTTTGAACAAAACGTCAGCGCGGATTTCCGGCTTCACTTTTTTCCAGCTTTCAAAAGCGGTAACAGCTTCCTGCATGGCTTTTTCAGCAAGATCCCTGTTCGCTTTCGATACTCGGCCGATGACCTCTTGCTTATCTGCAGGGTTATATGAAACGATTTTCTCATCGGTCGTCACTTTTTCAGCCCCGATATAAAGAGGGTAGTCTTGCCCTAAGTAGCCCTCAACAGTTTGAAGTGCTTCCTGATATGCTTTTTTGTTTTCCTCGTTTGAAAAATCGACAAATGGTTCGTGTTTATATGAAATCATTGATAATCACACCTTTTAATAGATTTTTTGTAGCAATTAATAATGTTGAATGTATATTTAGCTTCTGACCATCCCTTTGAAGGCAAAGGCAATATTGGATGGCCTTTCTGCAAGCCTTCTCATGAAGTATCCATACCAATCCAGACCATATGGTACATAGACGCGCATTTTGTAACCTTGCTTGACCAATTCGTATTGGGTCTTGTTTCTCATGCCATAAAGCATTTGAAATTCGAATTGTGTATTTGGTATGTCAAACTTCTTGGCCAGCTCTTTTGTATATTCGATGATTTTGTCATCATGTGAGGCAATGGCGGTATAATTTCCGTTAAGAAGACTTTGCTTGATCAACTTTTTATAGTTTTCGTCTACATCATCCTTTTCAGGAAAGGCCACCTCGGGAGATTCCTTATAGGCACCCTTTACGAGACGCAGGAATGGCTTATATTGGGCAAGGTCCTCCAAATCTTTCTCTGTGCGGAATAAATATGCTTGTAGAACAGTACTTATGCAGCTGTATTTTTCTTTGAACTGCCTGAAGATATCGATTGTTGCCTGACAGCGAACTTCATCTTCCATATCGATCGTGACCATGACTTTATGTTTTTCGGCTGTATCAAGAATTTTCGTCATATTCTCAATCACGAGTTTATGATCGATATCAAGTCCCAAAGAAGTCATCTTCAGAGAAACCTGTGAATCAAGTTTTTCCCTGCTGATCATTTCGATGGTTTCGATGCATTCTGCCGTACGTTCCAGGGTCACTTCCTTGGAATCAACGAATTCCCCAAGATGGTCGACTGTAACTGACAAGCCGCTATTATTAAGTTGTTTAATGAATTTAATGGAACTTTGGAAATCAGTTCCCCCAATGATCTTTCCAGCAGCAAAATTTCCTCCGCTTTTTTTAGCAATATTATTAAGCAGATTATTTTTAGATAAAAATAAGAAAAAGTCCCTTGTAATGGCTTCCATATAAAGCGCACCCCCTAAGAAGATGTATTTCAATAAATTAAGCTTACGATTTTTCGACAATATTCTCAATGTTCTAAAAAAACAATAATTGTGTCATTTGTTTGTCGGTTTTGGACAAATGAAAAGGTTTACAATTTTTCTTGAATGTTCGGATGAAACGAAGGTTTATATTTTAACTTAAAGAGAAACGCTAGAAATAAAGACTTCATCAGGAAGCGATGATGTGAAAGACCTCAATAAATGCGTGTAAAGGTGGCAGCTCGACCATAATCATCCAATACGTTATAATGAACCTTATTTAACGGAATGAGTGCAATGTACGATGAAAAAAACGATAAATGAAGCTTTCAGAAGTAAAATGGGTGAAAAAACCGCATCGGCAAGCCGGGGAGGATAAGGAATGGATGCTGTACTTGAAGAACTTAGAGAAACATCAGGATTGATAATAGGATTAATACTGGCCCTGATAATAATGGGGCTGATCGGTTATGCCCTTACGAATGTACATGAATCCATTGTGTCACCTGTGGTTCAGTTCATAAAGAAAATGGTTAGTCGAAAATAGCTGAGGCGGAATTCATAACCTTTTGTCCCTTTTAAACAATCCCTGCAGGGTTTGTCTAAAAGGGACAAAAGAACCGCAAGCTATAAGCATATTATCCGAGAATGATGAAAATCCCCCGCTTCTAATGGAAGCGGGGGATTTTCATGTGTTCAAGAACAAGAAAAAACCTTGCTGTACTAGGTTTACAAGTATAGAGAATAGCGGGGGAAACCGTTGGCCTCTAGGCTGCCAGAGATAAATTAGATTAAATCGATAGATCAGTTACTATTCCGACTTGAAGTCCGGATCATCATAATGGTGGGCAACCCAGCCTGAAGCATCAATAAACAAACGAACGGCCACTACTTGACGGTTTTCCAATAAAGTAAAGAAGTGGGGGATGTTAACAGGAACAGAAATCACATCTCCAGCAGATAATTCTACGTCGAAATAACCAGAATCCCCCTTGATAGTAAAGATGCCATTTCCTGCAGTGATGGCACGAACTTCATCTTCGGTATGAACATGTACCTGTTCAAATTTCTTTAGAAGCTCGTCTAAATTAGGAGTGGCATCGGATAATGCAACAATATCCCATTCTTTATAACCGCGTCGATGTGCAAGGGATTTAATTTCCGCATCAAAGACTCTAAGAATTTCTTCTTTTTTCTCGTCCGAAAGTATAAATTCATCACAAAGATGCTTGGGTAATTTTTTCATATCCCAATGTTCATAAAGGACACCTTGTTCATCCAAAAATCTTTTAACCTCTTGTTCTTGTGTTAATCTTCTATTGGTATTGCGCATTCGAATTGTTGCCATCGTAAAATTCTCCTTTTTGAAAATTTTAAAAAGTTTGGTTGGATTTTTTCAGAAAAAACATTTTAATTTGATATTCAAATAGAAATTCAAATGCCTCTAAATGACGCTTAGCAGTAAAGTCACTATCTCCCCAAACGTAGATTCCATGGTTGCGGATTAATACACCGGGTACCCCGGGTTGGATAACTCTGCCGATTTCTTCTGCTAATTTAGGAATGGAAGCATAGTTTTCTACAATTGGAACTGTTATGGAAGCATCTTCTTTCCAAATATCAAATGCTTTAATGATTTCATGTTTCGTGAAGGTAACTTTTCCATGATCGCCATAAAGATCTGAAATGAGATTATTGTAAATGGTATGGACATGGAAAACTGCTTCACAATTAGGGATTAATTGATAAATAGCAGTATGAATCAAGGTCTCGGCAGAAGGTTTTAAGTTGGTAGGAAACACAAGATTCCCATGCGAATTAATTAAAATAAAATCTTCTGGAGTATCTATCGATTTGTCTTTTCCGCTAGATGTTATTGCTATAATAGGCTGATCAAGCTCTAACGAAGAATTTTTTACACGAATGGACAGGTTCCCGCTGGTTGCTGGAAACCAGCCTCTTTCCGATAAGCTTCCTTTAATTGTTTGTAATGTTTTAAAGGCCTTTTCGATTGCTTCGAGAGTAATTTTTTCAAAATCATTTTTAGTTATGGGTCTTCACCACACTTATTAGTAATTTGGTTTAAAATTTTAATCACATCAAAAAATGATTCAAATTCTTTACAAGGAAGAGACTGCTCTTTACATTTTTCTAAAAGAAAATCTCGTGCAATAACAAGTTCAGCCAATTCGGCAATTGCCAAATCTGTGATACTATCTCCAATTACAACTTTCATATAATCGTTAGTTGAAAGCGAACGAAGAATAGTAGGTTTACACATTCCACAGTCTTTGTTGCAGTTTGAATCACAAGAAAAGGGCCATAGGATTTTGATTTGTTTGTCATTAAAATCACTGGCATTGCAATAGATATCATATTTGGGGATAGGATAACTCGATAAAATAGGGAGAACGAAAAAATCAATTCCTCCACTAGTAATCAGAAGGCGGATATTGTTATCCTGGCAATATTGAATAAATTCATTAAATCCTGGTCTAATCTCCGCTTGTTCTATTGCATAATCGATGATTTCTTTTCGAAATGATGAAGGTAATAATGAAAACATGCGTCCTACTCCTTCTCGGACACTAATTCGTTGAGCCAAAATATCATTCTTGACTCTTTCCCAGCCAGGAGGATTAAAGTACTTCATAATATTGATGATGTTGTCATTTTTCGTGATTGTTCCATCAAAATCGCAAAAAATGACAATTTTTTTGAAAGAACCCACGATTATCATGCACCCCATTTTTTAAGTGCCGAACGAAGTGCAGGAGAATCTTCTGCTGCTTCCTTCAGTGAACGACCTGAAACGACTGCTTGAATGGCATCGGTAAATGCTGTATATCCATCCCTTTCGTACTGGCAGTTAGGCAAAGTAGGGTCCTTTAGGAGCCGGAGCATGCCGATTGAATTTTTAGCTCTTCAAAAAGGCACTATCGTAATTCGTAAGTATCCACAAGCTCTTGAAACCTTCTTGTGAGAAGGTCAGGGATGCCTTGTCCAAAATTAATAACATCATACCCCGCATAAATAAACCCATTCACTTTTCCGAATAATAGAGAAAAATTGATTTGGCAGGTGATTCGTTTGGTGGGATGCTTTGATTATAAAATTGTTATTTTGAATAATTAATCACCACTCTCTTAAAAACAACATATGATGACATAACCCTTTTAGTGAGTAAATTCAAAAAAACAATTGTTTAACTTACTTATAATAGTGTTGTTGCTCACCCCTAGTTGAATTTACTCAGGAAAAGAGCTCTTAGAAAGGGGAGAGGGGATTAATGGCAAATTTAAATTATCATATACTTAGTGAGCTAGAAACAATGCAATATATTAAAAAGATTCCGGGTTTATTTTCGGAGACTGCTCAACTAATTTGCAAGGAAATGGGGGATGGGAATCTAAATTTAGTATTCCGTATAACGGAACAAGATTCGTCGGAAAAAAGTGTAATTATAAAACAAGCACTTCCTTATGCGCGCGTAGTTGGGGAGTCTTGGCCATTAACATTAGACAGGGCACGTATTGAGAGTGAAGCATTAATGATGCAAAATGGAATTTGTCCTGGTTCAGTTCCAAAAGTTTATCATCATGATAAAGAATTGGCGTTAACTGTCATGGAAGATTTATCTACACATATCATTATGCGTAAAGGCCTAATTGCCCGTAATCGTTATCCTTATTTTGCAAAACACATTGGTGCTTTTCTAGCTAGAACTCTGTTTTTAACTTCCGATTTAGCGTTAGATCCTGAATGTAAAAAGCAGAAAGTAATGCAGTTTATAAATCCTGAAATGTGCAGAATTACAGAAGATCTTGTGTTTACTGATCCATATTACGATGCAAAAACGAATCAATTCAACCCGCTAATTAAGGCAGTTGTAGAAGAAATTTGGGGTCATGATCGGCTTAAACTTGAAATCACGAAGTTAAAGGAAGGATTTCTCACTCGTACTCAAGCACTTATCCATGGAGATTTTCATACAGGCAGCATTATGGTCACGGAAAAGGACACGAAAGTGATTGATCCAGAGTTCGCCTTTTATGGACCGATGGGTTTTGATATTGGAGCTGTGATTGCTAATCTATTACTCAACTATTGCTCTCATGAAGGACATACTCTCATTCAAAAGGAACGGATTGAATACCAAGATTATTTATTAAATACAGTAGAGAAAATTTGGACAATCTTTGAAGAAGAATTTAGAACTTTGTGGAAGGAAAAAGCAAGGGATTCTTATGTGTCCTTACTGGGATATGAAGATGATTATTTGCTGCGTTTGCTTCAGGATTCCCTTGGATACGCGGGGTGTGAAATGATGCGTCGAGTGGTGGGTTTAGCTCATGTTCCTGATTTGGAAAGCATAAATGATCCAAAATTAAGAGCAAAAGGAGAAAGATTAGCCCTCGTCATTGGGCAACAGCTGGTATTGGAACGGGAAACAGCCGGGAAAATTAGCGACCTAACATCTTTAATCAGAAAAGTTAGAAATCGGGAGGCGGATCAGGATTAGTAAGTTTATTCAATCCATTCAATGGAAAAATGATCAATTTTTTATCCTGATAAAGCAGGTCGTGCATGAGTAAACTTCAAAAATTAAAATAAAGGTTGTAGATCATTTTTTTTAAATAAGCTTACTCGCATGGAAATTCTAGTGTTTAAATCTTTGTTTATTTTTTCCGATGAGAGGCCAATAACTACAGACGAAGTAATGCCGTTCACGTTCATCGTACGAGAAGGTACACAGCCCTAGATTAAATTAACGAAAACTGGCGATGTTGGCTGGGTACCTTCCGAAGCAGTACGCAAGATAAGCGGGGAATGAGACAAAACCCTGACCTTCGTTGTTTGGGCTTTTTATTCGTTCATAAATCAAAATAATCATCTGCCTTTGCGTCAGCCTCTATACTTCGAACCGCCTTCATGATTTTCTTTAAAACCCCGGCTGACGGCACATACTTAGGATCGCTGCAAACTCTGCTTATCGTATTGCGTGAGATTCCGGACGCACTTACAAACTCCTCTTGTGTATATCCGTGCTTATCTATTAATTTACCGACCTTGCTCCGCGGCTTTCTCTTCCCGAATCTAAACATTTTGATAACCTCCTAGAATTATTTACTAGCAGTCTCGTCCAACTTTCACAAAAATATACGCATAGTTTCGCAAATATTTGGTATACAAACGGTTGGTCGGAACAAACGAAATTTGAATTCGAAATTCATGTGAATGACATGGAACGGGCAAAGAAGTTTTATGGAGAGGTATTCGGATGGACATTTCAAGACTGGAGTGATTATGCAGGAGTGCCTTACTTTGGAGCAGTAACTGGCGATGAGAATGAACCTGGGATCGATGGTGCTTTGATGCAGCGTCATAGTGCTCCGCCGGAAACACACCAAGCGTTAAATGCATTTGCTTGTACCATGGGAGTGGAAAATTACGATTTAACGGAAGCTAAAATTATTGAGAATGGCGGCAAGGTCGCAATGCCCTATTTACGTGCGGCCACCGAAGCGATTGGTTAAGAAATGCAATGAGTTGCATAAAAAGTGAAGAAAGGCGGACGATCTGCCTTTCTTTATTTTTTCGTTCTTTTAATCAGCTTAACAGATACTGATGACAAAAATAACGACCTCATCCATACACACATAATTTATGATTGCATTGGAGCGACCAAGAAAGTCTTTGTAAAAGGGACACCGGAATTTGCAAAGAGTGATTGTTGTCTCTCATTAGAGAAAATTTAAAATTAATTTAGAGTGTTTCTACAAAAGATTTATGCTTATATAAAATAAGGGAGCTATCTTCAAAAATCACGAGTATCAATTAAGATTTCATTGACGGAAAGGTGTATGGTTGAAGTGAATGTTGAATCTTTTTTTTCTGAAAACATTAAAGCGGCACTTAAGAATGATCCGCCCGGTGCATGGATGCCAGATCTGCCGGATGGTTGTATTCGCTTGAGTTCAGGCTATCCTGATCCTGCACTCGTTCCTGCTGGGGAGCTCAAGGCAGCTGTAGCAAAACTTCTTGATGAGGAGCAGGATTTGCCGCTCCATTATCTTGGAAGTCCACGAATTGCAAAACTGAAGCAGCAAATCCAGAAAAGATTGGCAGAGCGTGGAATTTGTATTTTGGAAGAACAGCTTTTGATTACATCAGGAGCTTGCCAGGGGATTGATCTCATTGCCCGCATTCTTCTTGATGATAAAGCGGTCGTTGCGGTCGAGTCTCCCACCTATATGGAGGCTTTAGAGATTTTTCAGAACTATACGAAGCAGATTATCAGTATACCTATAGATGAACAGGGGCTCCAAACATGCCGATTAAAAGAAATGCTGGATGAAAGGAAGCGTACAGGTCTAACCCTCCCGCGTTTTCTTTATACTATCCCTAGCTTTCAAAATCCAACTGGCACGACTATGACAATTGAGCGCCGGAAGCATTTATTGGAACTTTCCATCGAGTTTGATTTTCTCATTCTAGAGGATGATGCGTACGGAGAATTATCCTTCGATAAAAATCCGGTGCCGATAAAATCTATTGATGAACGCGGGCGGGTCCTCCACGTTGGGTCTTTATCCAAGGTTGTTGCGCCAGGAATGCGGATTGGATGGATAGCAGGAGAAAGTGAATTCATTAAGGCTTTAGAGTGGTTTAAAAAAGATTTAGACCATCCATTTTCTCAAAGTACAATGGCTGTATACTTAGAAAACGCCGATTTTGATAAACGGCTTGACCTACTAAAAGATGTGTATCGTTCTAAATGTAATGCGTTAATCCGTTCGATGGAACAATTTCTTCCAGAATCCGTTTCATGGTATGTGCCAGATGGTGGTTACTTTGTATGGGTGAGAATTCCAGGTGTGGATACGTCGCATTTATTATCACAAGCTCTGTCTGAGGGTATTTCATATGTTCCAGGGAAATACTTTTTCTTGGATCAAAACGATGGAACCGAGTTTGTTCGGCTTTCGTTCAGTTATGCCAATGAGAAAGAAATATTCGAGGGAATTCGAAGACTAGGACAGCTTATCGCATCTTTTTGAATAGATTGTCCTGAAGGATTGTTAGTTGATTAATCATTGCAATGGTTAACACTATAAGTTATTTCGATGCTTTTTTGAAAATGGATTTGAATGAGCCTACTTTCTAAAGGAGGTAGGCACTTTGTTAATGAAAGGATTCTTTAACTCCTTCGCGATGATTTTATCGCAAATTGTTTCATACTTTCGGAAAGGTTAAGCACCGTAGATAAAGCCCACTGCTGAAGCACACAACCTATAATATGTTATGTAGATTATGATGATTCATATGATCGCAATGAAGTATTTTTTTTAAAGCCAAAGAAAAAAACCCTTGCTACGCAAGGGTTTTCGGATATGGAGCATAGCGGGATCGAACCGCTGACCTCTACGCTGCCAGCGTAGCGCTCTCCCAGCTGAGCTAATGCCCCGAATTGAGGTACAATAATTATTTTATCGGATTTTGGCGAAAAGTCAATATAAAATATGAGATTTTTGCAAAAATGATAAAAAAACCGTTTGAGGGTAATCAAACGGTTTTTTAATTATGCATTTTCGATCTCTACCCTTTCAATCTCCTTAAGGTTGGAAACGGTGTAATACACTTCCGATGTTCTGACTTTATGATCGACCAGAACTTTAAGTGTCAAAAGGTGATTGTCATTTGCGACATCTTTGATTCTGAGGTTTTTGATGAATATTTTTTCGTCTTTGATTTTTTTCAGTACGACGGCAATGTCATCTTTATTTTGTACGACCAGCTGCAGAAAGATTTCTTTTTGCCGTAACTTCATCGGTCCGAGCCAGGTGACGATTGCGGGCACCAATTCGACACTTATGATCAATAGGAAGACGCCCGCTATGGCCTCGAGGAAAAATCCAGCTCCAACGGCGATTCCGATTCCCGCAGCTCCCCAGATGATGGCGGCTGTCGTTAAACCGGATATGCTGTTGTTGTCCCGCCGGAGAATGACGCCAGCACCGATAAAGCCTACGCCAGAAACGATTTGGGCCGCTAGACGCAAGGGATCCATTGTGATATTTACGTCATCGCTCCCCGGGAACTTATAAGCGGATTCCATGGAAACGATCGTTAATAAACAGCTCACGATTGAAATGACCAGGCTTGTTTTTAATCCTACGGGTTTTCGTTTCATTTCTCGCTCGAGTCCGATAATTAGTCCAAGGAGAGCTGAAATTCCCAATTTGATAAGGATTTGCAGTTCCGATTGAGGGTCGAATGTCCATTCCATTTTGTTTCACCACTTCCGAATTATTATCGAAGAATAAGATCGTCTGTTGCCATATACCCGTTTTTCAAAAAAAACTACCCTAATGATTTTAACATAGTAGAATAGAGTTCAATGAAATGTAATTCCGTTTGAAAGGAGGAATTTGAGTGCAAATGCCAAAAGTGAATCCCTATGTAGCATTGGCAATCGGTGTGGCATCCGTATCGTTTTCGGCCATCCTTGTTAAATTGGCGACCGCTCCATCGGGTGTTATCGCTTTTTACCGTTTATTATTTACCGTCCTACTTATGTTGCCGGTTTTCTTGATGAAATACCGTCATGAACTTAAATTCATTGAAAAAAAGGATTGGCTGTATTCGATTGCGGCAGGAGTGTTTTTGGCTTTTCATTTTATTTTATGGTTTGAATCGCTTAATTACACATCGGTCGCGAGTTCAACTGTGCTTGTCACCCTCCAGCCTTTATTCGCTTTTGCCGGAGCTTACCTGTTTTTTAAAGAAAGATTTTCAATGAAGGCGATATTGAGCGGCATCATTGCGATAGCAGGCAGCCTCGTCATTAGCTGGGGCGATTTGAGAATTAGCGGTATGGCGCTTTGGGGAGATATTCTTTCGCTTATTGCATGTGCGCTGGTAACCGGTTATTTACTGTTTGGTCAAAATGTTCGAAAACGTATCTCTTCTATAACATATACATTTGTCGTGTATGCAATCAGTGCTGCCGCATTGTTTTTCTATGTGATCTTCAAGGGAGAGGCATTGGCGCCTTATCCTGCTTCCGATTGGGTCTATTTCGTTTTGCTTGCGATTTTCCCGACTTTATTAGGGCATTCTTTATTCAATTGGTCACTAAAGTGGTTAAGCACTTCGACGCTTTCGATGGGAATCTTACTTGAACCGGTGGGAGCGACAATTCTGGCTTACTTCATATTAGATGAACCGATACTCTGGACGCAGGTCCTGGGAGGTACCATCATATTGGGTGGTTTGATGATGTTCTTAAAAGATGAAAAGAAAAGCAAGGTACTTGAAGAAGCGCAAGTTTCCGTATAAAAGCAGTAAGTCTCCCGACTTACTGCTTTTATTTAATAGGGGTGAAACAAATAGGTGATCCGTGTGAAAACCAAAGCGAAAGTAAAGCTGAATAAAAACGTCGTACCATTCACCTTGCCTTTTTCTCTGCTGAACTTGATGGCTTCATAATAAGCGGTACTGAATAAGTAAAGGGTCATACTGTAAGAAATGAGTAATCCGATTAATGGCAGATTCATTGCTTCACCTCATGGAAAAAGATATCTATATATGACTATTTGTGTTTCTTTGGAAATATGCTTCGTTTATTCATAAACAATTAGCTTGGCCCAGAAAGCAGGGATAAGGGTGTGTTGGTGTAAAGAATATATAGAAGAAAATAGGTGAAACGTTTTTTTTGAAAAAGTTTTAAAAAACATATTGCAAACATTTTTAGTACATGGTATATTATTTCTTGTCGCTAAGACAGCAACTTAAACAGCTAACAAGCTGTGAAAAACATTTTTAAAAAAAGTTGTTGACGAAACGTGACGGAATGTGTTACATTATAGAGGTCGCTTCTGAGAGAAACGACAACGAATCGCTCTTTGAAAACTGAACAAAACAAAGCGCCAACGTTAAATTTTAAGTGAGCACACACTATCAAAAAAGCAAATGAGCAAGTCAAACATTTCTTC